>NZ_CP025116.1:746250-1492500 GCF_002831625.1 Nonlabens sp. MB-3u-79
AAGTAGGAAGTACCTCATCATTTGCAGCGCCATCCTTCCTGAGCACTGTGGCACCAATGAAAATAGATAAATGAACACTATTATTATAAATCCTAGTCTTACAAAATGAGCATTTAAAAATTCTTGGATTTGAAGAAGTATGGACATTGTAAAAGCTTTACGCTAATTATGAAATTACCTTTTCCAGCTTAAAAATCTTGTTCAATAAATCAATAGCCTCTTCGGTATTTTCTTCTTCATCGCGCAGATGATTTGCAAAATGACCGGCAATTTTTTGTATGATTCGGTCAGCGATAAAGTCTGCTTGCTCTTGATTAAAATCTGTAATTTTAGTTCGATGACTTTTAATCTCTGCCGCTTTGAGGGTGGTAAGCTTTGTCTTTAAAGCATTCATCGTAGGAGCAAAACGTCGTGATTCCTGCCAAAGCTTGAACTCTGCATGGATTTCAGAAATGATTGCATGTGCTTCTGGAATAAAATTCTCCCTGTTTTCCAGCGTGCGATTAGTTACTTTAGAAAGCTCGTCTAGATGCACTAGAGTAACATTGTCTAGCTCTCTTACGTCTTCTTTTACATTCTTAGGAATAGAGAGATCAAGAATTAATAAAGGATTATTCGTGCAAATTAAGTCTTTGGAAACAGTAGGGTTTTGTGCTCCTGTGGCAACTATAAGGATATCGCTTTGAGCTATTTGCTCTTCTAGTTGCGCATAATCTTTTACTACAAGATCAAATTTACCAGCGATAAGTTCTGCCTTATTCTTCGTACGATTGATTAACGTTATTTCTTTATTATCCGTATGCTTGATGAGATTTTCACAAGTATTACGGCCTATTTTACCCGTACCGAACAAGGTGATGCGCTGACTGGAATTTCTTTCAAAATTTTCTAAGATGTACTGCACACTAGCAAAGCTCACTGAGGTCGCTCCACTGCTTAAATCAGTCTCCGTTTTAATGCGTTTGCTCGCTTGAATAACCGCATTAATCAACCGCTCCATATAAGGGTTGATCAATCGCTGAGCTTTTGATTTCCTGAAAGCCAATTTCAATTGACCAATAATTTCAAAATCTCCTAAGATCTGACTGTCCAATCCGGTACCAACATTAAAAAGGTGATCGTTTGCCTTTTCATTTTTATGAACATAAGCGACCTTTTCAAATTCCTCTACCGTTCCTTTAGAATGCTCACACAACAATTTAATCAACTGAAATGGATGCTGAGCAAAACCGTATAACTCTGTACGGTTGCAAGTCGAGATCACAGCAAGCGATGGAATTCCTTCTGCTTTAGCTTGTACCAACAAATTATCTATCGCATCTGCACTTAAGGAGAACGCACCGCGTATCTCAGCATCTGCCTTACGGTAGCTGATTCCTATTGCATAAAATGTATGATAAATTGCTGCTGCCGCGGCCATAAATTACTTTTAGTAGTAGTCGACAAAATTAGTGGAGCTTTTAGTTTAAAAATAACGCTATAGGTTCCTTTTTCGTCGCTATGAGTTACATTTGCACAATTAAACTGTAAGATAGGCTATTGGTGGTGTATGTCTCGCTTTCGCGAAAGCAGAATAGGCACTATTTAGAGTCGTTTTAAATAAGAATACTCATGGAAAATATCGCTAAAGGTGCTGCTGAAATTACGATTATAGAAGATGGATTTCACATCATTAGATTAAAAAATGACACTGCTGAAAAAGCCTCGTTTTTACATCATGTAGACAGTAGTTTTTTACAATTTCACTATTGTCTTAAAGGAAATATGCAACTGGCTTTTAATGAAGGTAGTTATCAACTGGATTTAAAGGAACAAAACTCGTATTTACTATACAATCCTTCGAGAGATTTACCTATGAATCTGAATATCGGTCCACAAACTTGGTTCATTTCTGTGCTGATTTCTATCAAGAAATTTCACTCTCTTTTTTCTCCAGACGCACAACACGTAAGCTTTTTAAGTCCTGAGAATAAGGATAAAAAATACTATGTTGATGGTAAAATATCGCCATCTATGGCGGTAGCACTGCACCAACTCATGAATTACAACCTCAACGATACCATCAAACAATTGTATTTTAAAGGAAAGTCTTATGAATTGCTCTCCCTCTATTTTAATACTGAGGAAGAAGCAAATATAGATGCCTGCCCGTTTCTAGCCGACGAAGAAAACATGCGCAAGATCAAACGAGCTAAAGAAATTATCATCGAGCGCATGACTGATCCTCCTTCCCTTAACGATCTCTCGCGAGAAATAGGTTTATCACTTAAAAAACTTAAAGAGGGTTTTAAAGAGGTTTATGGAGATACGGTTTATGGTTTTGCCCTAGACCATAAAATGGATTATGCGCGACAGCTGCTCGACGGTGGCCAGCACAATGTCAACGAAGTGGGTTTAAAAGTAGGCTACAGCACAGGAAGTCATTTTATCAGTGCCTTTAAAAAGAAGTATGGAACAACTCCTAAAAAGTATATCTCTGGGAAGTAGCAGTAAAATAGTTTCCATCAGGCGGTGTCATGCGCTCCGCCAATGAAGTTCATAAAAAAACCGCCTGCAAGCAAAGACTGCTCCACAGGCGGCTTCCAACCAACCAAATCTTTATGCGGTAACAACCGCCTTATTCTTTATTCTTCTGAGCTCTATTAAAATCGAGCATTCTATTCTTTGTACTATCAACGTCGCTGCTGTTCTTTAATTGTATGAATCCGCGGCCTTTGAATATGTAGGTAGTTCTACTTTGTAAATGATACAATACTATCGTGTGATCGTCTCTATGTAAAGATCTAAAAAATCATTCCCTATAAAATCACAACCCCACGTTAATTGCTTGTTAATACTTATAGACCTCTGATCTTAAACAATATAAGACCTAGTGTAGTCCTAAAACGCAGTACCTAAAGTTAGTACGTTTATATCTATATAACTTTCAAAAATAAGAGCATTATTTCCTTGTAAAACCTCAAGTAATTCTCTTAATCAAAATAATGGACAACTCCTATAACCATTTCTTTATCACAGCTCATTCATATTTAAACAAGAAATGCAGATCCTAAAAAGGCGGTAATTGTTTTCATCATAGTTGTGTTAAAAAGTTACCGCCGAGATTTCGAAAATCGCGCCAGTTTTTAAACAACTGATTAAAAGATCGTTGCGTTTCCGCTTTCGCGAAAGCGGAATAATAAATAAGTTAATTAATGTTCTAAATCTAGAAAAAACTAAACCCTGTAGAGTCTTGGGGTTGCTCGAGGTCTTCTTGATCTGCATCCATATCTTCAAGATCATCAGCACGCAATTGTCTGTCCACACGATCTGCCTCTTCTAGGATTTTAGGAAGTAAAAAGGGAGCAAGAGGTGCGATGTGCTCATAAACAATACTGTTCTCCCTAATATCCTTTCCGATAATATGAAATTCTCCACTAGCCGAATTGATAAACATTAAGATCACACTAGCTAAAAACCCCATTTTTACAAGGCCAAAAGCTGCTCCTGCAATTTTATTAATAAAACTAAGCTGGACGGTTTTTATCACTTTGGTAATCAGCTTACCCACATAGGTAATGACAAAAATAATCACCAGGAAGGTCACTATAAAGCTGGCGATAGTAATATAAACATCATCCCACTCTACCTGTTCCCGCAACCAATCACCTGCAAAATTTGAAAAATAAATAGAGCCGTATATAGCAGCTATAAGAGCAATTAAAGAAGTTAACTCCACAAAAAAACCATTCAGGTATCCTTTGTAAAGACCTATTAATAAAACAATGCAAATAACTATATCTAACCAATTCATCGGGCTAAGTTAGGGAAAATTACCTGTTCTCAATTCATCACTGTGCTGCTGATTTTTGTGAGTAGATTCAGGTTTGAGTTTGAGTTCAAGTTCTCTGGCCTATCCTAAATCCTTTCCAAAGGAAAGGACCGCTATTTTCTTTATACTGGCTTTTGAGAATAGATTCAGGTTCGAGTTCAAGTTCAAGTTCAGGTTCAAGTTCGAGTTCTCTAGCCTAGCCTATCCTAAATCCTTTCCAAAGGAAAGGACCGCTATTTTCTTTATACTGGCTTTTGAGAATAGATTCAGGTTCGATTTCGAGTTTAAGTTCATCTTCAGTTTACCGCTTCTTTCCCCAACCCTAAAGGGTGGAAGCTATTCTTTTAATTATCATTCCGCACTTGATGCGGAATCTGTGTATACTTCCTCGGTTTTTCATTTCATACATTCCCACCTCATCAACACCGCAACACCCATCCCAACCTTCCCTCAAGGGAAGGAGTTTTACTCCTTTTTTCGAGTTCAAGTACTCTAGCCTATCCTAAATCCTTTCCAAAGGAAAGGACCGCTATTTTCTTTATACTGGCTTTTGAGAATAGATTCAGGTTCGATTTCGAGTTCGAGTTCAAGTTCAAGTTCGAGTTCAGATTCTCTAGCCTAGCCTAAATCCTTTCCAAAGGAAAGGACCGCTATTTTATTTATACTGGCTTTTGAGAATAGATTCAGGTTCGAGTTCGAGTTCAAGTTCAAGTTCAAGCTCTCTAGCCTATCCTAAATCCTTTCCAAAGGAAAGGACCACTATTTTCTTTATACTGGCTTTTGAGAATAGATTCAGGTTCGAGTTCGATTTCGAGTTCGAGTTCAGGTTCGAGTTCGATAGATTCCTGTTTCCGTTCCCCAGCCCTAAAGGGTGCGGAAACAAAATTTAAAGCAACTAAAACAATATAAATCACCCTAATAAGCAATACAACTAACTAAAAGCATTTCCCTTTATTTCTAAGGAAAAACAGAGCTTGTGCCGATGAATATCGGTATTGGCGACGATCGTGGCAACGCCACGTGAGCAACCAAAAGGGTTTTTCGGTTGATCCTCACCCTACGAAAATTAAAAAACCTCAAAGATCAAAGATCTTTGAGGTTTTTTATACTCTATATGCTGACTCATTTGTCGTCAACCGGTAGGTCTTGTGATTTTAAATCTTACGCAACCAAGTACTCATGCTTACACGAGATTCTAGGTAGTTCTTTAGTTCTTTAATAGCCACACGTTCTTGTGTCATCGTATCGCGATCTCTTACGGTTACCGCATGATCTTCTTTAGTGTCGTGGTCAACAGTTACACAATAAGGTGTACCATTAGCATCCTGCCTTCTGTAACGTCTCCCTATCGCGTCCTTCTCATCATACTGCACTTTTATAGACCATTTCAATTCGTCTATGATCTCGTTTGCTATTTCTGGAAGTCCGTCTTTTTTCAATAAAGGCAAAATCGCTGCTTTTATTGGAGCGAGAACTGCTGGTAATTTTAAAACCGTACGCTCACTGCCATCTTCCAATTTCTCATCTTGTAGAGAATTAGAAAAAACCGCTAAAAACATTCTGTCCAAACCAATAGAAGTTTCTAATACGTAAGGAACATAATTTTTGTTTTCTTCGTGATCAAAGAATTGCAGCTTTTTACCGCTGTGTTCTTCATGAGCTTTCAGGTCAAAATCAGTACGAGAGTGAATTCCTTCTAGTTCTTTAAAACCAAATGGAAAATCAAATTCAATATCAGTCGCTGCATTGGCATAGTGCGCCATTTTTTCATGATCGTGAAAACGGTAGTTCTCATCTCCCATTCCTAAAGATCTGTGCCATGCCATGCGCTTTTCTTTCCAGATTTCAAACCATTCCAACTCAGTTCCTGGCTTTACAAAATATTGCATCTCCATTTGTTCAAACTCCCGCTGACGGAAGATAAATTGGCGAGCAACAATCTCGTTTCTAAAAGCCTTTCCCGTTTGTGCAATTCCAAACGGAATTTTCATACGTCCAGATTTTTGAACATTCGAAAAGTTGACAAAAATTCCCTGCGCCGTTTCTGGTCTTAAAAATAATTCAGTAGCAGTATCAGCACTGGCACCTATTTTAGTACCGAACATTAGGTTGAACTGGCGTACGTCTGTCCAATTCTTAGAACCTGTATCAGGATCTGCTATTTCTAGTTCTTCTATGAGCGCTTTTACACCAGCAAGATCTTCAGCTTGTAGCAATTCTGCTAGTCTTGCCGTAGGTTCTGTAGCGTTTTTCATATAACCCATCACTCGCGGATTGGTCTCCCGATACATCGCTGCATCAAAGTCTTCACCAAAACGTTTTGCTGCTTTAGCAACTTCTTTTTCAGCCTTTTGAAGGTTTTTCTCGCAATAATCTTCTACCAGCACATCAGCACGGTAGCGTTTTTTAGAATCTTTATTGTCAATCAATGGATCGTTAAACGCGTCTACATGACCAGAAGCTTTCCATACCGTAGGATGCATAAAAATAGCCGTGTCTATACCTACAATATCTTGATTGAGCTGCGTCATTGCCTGCCACCAGTACTCTCTGATATTTTTCTTTAACTCGACTCCATTCTGTCCGTAATCGTAAACAGCACTTAAACCGTCATAAATTTCACTAGATTGAAACACATATCCGTACTCTTTTGCATGGGAGAGTACTTTTTTAAACTGATCGTCGTTGTTGTTTGCCATAGCTGCAAAAATAGAAAAAGCGTTGGAATGGTTGAGCTATTTTTATGTATTTCGCTTTCGCGAAAGCGAGAACGTTACAATCTCCTATATCTACCTTCAAAAAGCCTAGTGAAAACATACCCTACATTTATAAACTCCTGTTCTGAAGCACGACGTTTATAAATACGATTGTTTAAAACACAAGATGATGGAACTCAAAAACAAAAGAGGTTGAAATAAAATAAATACCTACCTCAACGTCATCTCACTACTACTTACAAGTACAGGACCATTGTATAGGTTAATTCTATAACGTCCTTTTACAATATTGTCTTCATTTACTCCTACTACCTCACAAAGGTCTAGTTCTTTACCCTTGTAGTTGAACTGAACTACTTTAGAATAAGCCAACTTTTGCCCATCAAATTCCTTTGATTTATTTTCTCCTAACACATTGTTGTCTGGATTGATCACTTGAAGATAGAAAGAAGTCACACCAGTAGTGGCTAGTGGGTTTTCTGGAAGTGTAAAACACACTTTAATGTCATCTACGCGGCTGGCACGATCGTTTTCTATCTGCTTACCAGAACTTCTAACTATAATGCCTACAGGTGTGAAATTTGTTGGAATCAATGCCGATGCCCGAGCCATGTTAGAATTCAAATTAGCTATAGTCGAATTTTGATCTTGACTTTTTATAATCTCGGTGTTTAACGCGGCTAAGGTGTTTTCATTTTCTAAAGCCAGGTTCTGATTCACTACCTCGAGCGTATTGATTCGGTCTTGAAGCAATTGACGGTCTTTTTTAATATTGGCTAATTCCCTGCGCAATATGGAAATCACTTTTACGTCAGTTTTTAGTTTGCTGACACTATCAACCAATCGTTTAATGCGATCCCTCGCATCTGTAAGATCGGCACTTAGCACATTTCCTTTTTCAATCTCGATGCTATATTCTGATGAGATGTTGTCCAGCTCCATTTGAATCTGTGCTTTTTCATCGTTCAATGCTATCTTAATGCCTTCATTTTCTTGATAGGTATTGTAGGACCATACTCCTAATCCTAAAAGGGATAGAATAAAAATTCCTAGTAAAACCTTGAGAATACGGTTGTCTTTTTGCTCTGCCATGTGGGGTTGTTTATCTTTATAACTTACGAATCTAAAAAAAAAATTGTTCTGACGTGGTTTTCTGACTTTATTAACTTGTTCTTTCCTATAGTTTGCATGGGTTGCACTCATAGCTTAACAACGGGAGAGCAAGTGATATGCACTGCTTGCAGGTCTGAAATCCCTATCGCTCTCAATCATTTGGAAAAAGACGATAAAGTGAAAGAACTCTTCTTTGCTCGCGCTGATGTACAAACGGCCACCAGCTTGTTTTATTATGAAAAAATAGGTGTCGTACAGCAATTAATCCATCAATTGAAATACCAAGGACGGGAAGAAGTCAGTGCATTTTTAGGTAAGTGGCTGGCTGCAGCACTACAAAACGATCCGGCTTTTCAAGAAATAGACTTGGTGATTCCAGTACCCGTGCATCCTAAACGACGTGCAAAAAGGGGCTATAATCAAGTAGATGGTTTTGGAAAAGAACTAGCAATTGCATTGGGGGCACGCTTTCGCGAAAGCGTGCTCATCAAAAGCCGCAACACGATCAACCAAGCTCAGCTAGGGCAGGTAAAACGCAGTGACGAGACGCAATCGCCCTATAAACTTATGGAACAAATTGCTCCTGGAACACATGTTCTTCTTGTAGACGATGTGATTACTACAGGAACAACGCTGGCGCTCTGCGCTAAAGAGTTGCACAAAAATCCAGGTATTCAACTGTCCATTGCCACTATGGCGGTATCCGTTTAAAAAAACTCATCGACTCAAAGACTCATGAACTCAAAGACTCATCCCCTCATCAACTTATCAACTCAAAGACTCGCAGCTCATATCAACCAAGCATTGTAAAATTTGCTTTATTTTTGAAGTAATCAAAATAAAAACAATTTCTGATGAACAATATTCTAGTTGCTACCGAAAATAAAATAACTACGATTACTATTAATAGACCTAATAAACTCAATGCACTCAACAAAGAGACCATTGAAGAGTTAAGCCTTGCTATTTCTGCAGCCGAAGAAGATGTAGATACGCGAGTAATCCTACTGACAGGAAGTGGAGAAAAAGCATTTGTAGCCGGAGCAGACATCTCAGAGTTTGCTAATTACTCTCCTGAGGAAGGAAAAAGACTGGCTGGAAAAGGACAAGAATCGCTTTTTGATGCGATAGAAAATTGCTCTACTCCAGTGATTGCAGCTGTTAACGGTTTTGCGCTAGGTGGCGGACTTGAATTAGCTATGGCGGCACATTTTAGAGTGGCAAGCGACAATGCAAAACTCGGACTTCCAGAAGTATCCTTAGGCGTGATTCCAGGTTATGGAGGTACGCAACGTCTACCTCAACTGGTAGGAAAAGGTCGCGCTATGGAAATGATCATGACCGCAGGAATGATAGACGCTGCAACAGCCCATTCTTACGGACTGGTGAATCATGTGGTAACCTTAGAAGAGCTGATCCCAACCTGTGAAAAACTAGCTTCTAAAATCATGAGAAATAGTCCAATGGCCCTAAGCGCTGCCATAGACGCGGTAAACGCTGGTTATATAGATGGTACCGATGGGTATCAAGTAGAGATCGATAACTTCGGCTCTTGTTTTGGAACCAATGAGTTTGTAGAGGGAACTACAGCATTTTTAGAAAAACGTAAGGCAGAATTCAATTAAACAAATAATAGCAAATTAACTTCATGAAACGACTTCTTTTAATTGCACTATTATTTTCAGGTATTTTTTCCTCTGCCCAAATCAGTTTTAAACCAGGTTTCTTTATAGAAAATTCTGGCAGCAGGGTTGATTGTATTATTAAAGATACTGGAAGTGCCCAAACCCCAGATCTATTTAAATATAAACTCAATGAGTCTGGTGATATTTTGACTGTTAATTCATCGGATATTATAGAAATAGAGGTTTTTAATAGGTTCAAATACCTAAAAAGGACGGTTGATCTTGATAGATCAAAAACAACTTCAAACATTTCTTCCTTAGATGAAAATAGTCAACCGAATTTTAACAAAGAGAATCTGTTATTAAAGGTATTAGTAGAAGGTGAAGCATCCCTTTACAAGTTTGAAGAAGGTAATGTTTTAAAATATTTTCTAAAGGTTGGCGACGCCGAAATAACACAGCTTGTTTATAAAAGGTTCCGAACGGCAGGTGGAGTTGGAACTAACGATGAATTTAAGAAACAACTCTATGATAGTCTAAAATGTGAAGATCTAGCTCCTAAGAAATTCCAAAGAATCGACTATTACCAATCCGATATTACAGATTTGGTCATTAGTTACAACGAGTGCAAAAACGAGTCCTATATTAACTATAGTGAAATGGGTGGCAAGGGCATATTTAAGCTTAACTTAAGACCTGGTATCAATTTCTCAAAGCTCGACTCCAAAAACTCATTTGGCAATTTAGAGCTTGACTTTGACAACGAAACTAGTTTTAGAATTGGAACTGAATTAGAATATATTTCTCCGATCAACAATTATAAGTGGTCTATTTTTGTAGAACCCACGTACCAGCAATATCAAACTGAGTATGAAGTAAATACCAGACCTGATTCAGCTTTTCCTGACTTCGTAACTGGAACCGTAGACTACAGCTCTATAGAACTACCTATAGGTTTAAGACATTACCTTCATTTAAATGAAAATTCAAAATTATTTCTTAACGCTGGTTATATGCTAGATTTTGTCTTAAAAGAAGATGTGGATTTTGAAAACAGTGCCGTGGATTTCGTTATTGAATCAAAAGGTAATTTATTTTTTGGTTTTGGTTATAAATTTCAAAATAAGTATAGTGTAGAATTTAGATTTAATACTCCTAAAACTACAACGGGGGAATCGAGCTCATGGAAAACTGACTATTCCACTACATCTATCATATTTGGCTATTCGATATTCTAAGCTTACTTTTCCTTTTTGAAGGCTTATAACTTTGAGTCTTACTTCGGTACCGATCAATTTACAGAAGAAACTACAGCCTTCTTAGAAAAACCTAAGGCAGCGTTTTAATATTTTAGAAAATTATTTTTTATATCACAAGGGGCGGAATTAATTCCGCCCCTTGTGATATATCGTGCGTATCAATTAATCTATCCTCTAAACAAAAAGAAATCGTTTTTCATATCCTCGATTTTTTCATCCTTGTTAGTAATGATATAATCCAGTGCTTTTTCTGTGAATTCCAATCCTTTTTTAGTAAGAAAAACGACTTGGTTCTGAACGCTAATCATGTTGTTGTTTTCAGCTAAATCTAAAACGGTTTTAGACCGCACTTTGCCCCAGTTGATATGTTCTTGTAAATGACCTACTCTCCTTTCTTCTTCACTATCATGATTGTTCAAGTGAAGTAAAAACGTCAGTAGGGAAACTTCAATACGCTGCCTTTTGTGTCGGAAGAGTACTGCGATCAATCCCATAGAAGGAGCAAAAAGATATACCAGCAAAAATATCAATCCTAAAACCGTAGTAATAGATCCACTTATGGAAGCGTCCAGCCATACGGCAAAATAATATCCCCCTATAGCGCTCACAATTCCGAACAGTACAGATAATAGAATCATTTTATTTAAATCTGTAGTCAACAAATAGGCAGAGGCGGCTGGTGCAATCATCAAGGCAACTACCAAAATAGCTCCAACGGCATCAAAAGAAACCACTGTAGTTACCGAAGCTATACTCATCAATCCGTAATGCATAACAACAGGAGAAAAGCCTAAAGCAGAGGATAGACCTATATCAAACGTACTTAGTTTTAATTCTTTATAAAAAGCAAAAAGCAATGCTAAGGTGATCAATAAAGTAGTAGAAATAGTCCACATACTTTTGGGCCCATAGCTCTCATTCCCAATCATCAATTGATCAAAAGCAGCGTACTCTAGCCTTCCTACAAGGACAGCGTCTGCATCCAGATGAATATCGCTTGCATAAACAGAGATCAACAACACTCCAATACTGAACAAAGCTGGAAAAACAAGTCCTATGGCTGTATCCTCTTTTACCAATCCTGTTTTCTGTATGGCTTCTACAAGAACAACGGTTATAATCCCGCTAAAGGCAGCTAACAAGATCAACCAAGGTGAAGCAAGGTCTTCTGTGATAAAAAAACCAATGACTATCCCAGGTAGTATAGAATGGCTGATCGCATCACTTATCAACGCCATTTTACGCAATACTAGAAATACTCCAGGTATAGCACATGCAACCGAAGTAAGACATGCTATCAATATAACGGCTAGCTCTGAATTCATGACTCTGGAATATTAGTATTGTATAAGTTTTGGGCCGTTTCAAACCCTTCTTCTGTTAGAGACCAGTCCTGACCTTGAATTTCTATCCAATTCTTATCGGCAAGTGCCCGTAAAGTACCTTTAGTAAAACCTTGAAAACTGTTCAGGATTCTAATAGCATGAGGTCTGGAAATATCTTCGTGTTTCTCTACGATACCGTACATAAAATACAGTGTTTTTTTAAGCTCTAAATCTCTACGGTTTCTAATCAATCGTATTTGTTTAAATAAAACTCCACGACCCGGAGAAAAAATAAAAGAAAAAGCTACAAAAACCGCCGCGACTAACACAATTACTGGGCCTGTTGATAGGTTGTTATAAGTGGCACTTATGGCTGTTCCAAAAACTCCTGAAAACATACCAAAAACGGCTGCTAGCAGCACCATCATACCAAGGCTATTGGTCCATTGTCTTGCGGCTGCAGCAGGAGCGAGCAACATGGCGCTCATCAATACAACACCTACAGTTTGCAAACCTATCACTATGGCAAGAACAATAAAAAAACTGATCAATCCGTCTATAAAACGGGTGTTAAAGCCTAATGTAGACGCATAATTTTTATCAAACAGCAACAACTTAAATTCTTTCCAAAACAACAACATCACCGCAAGACTAATTCCGGTGACAATAACCATGACCATCACATCACTTTCTACTAAGGTAGCTGCCTGACCGAACAAATATTTATCCAACCCTGCCTGATTTGCATCTGGCTGTTTTTTTAAATAACTCAACACCAATTCACCAAACCCAAAGAACAAACTCAAGATCAATCCCAAGGCAGTGTCTGTTTTTAAATGTGTTTTAGTAACGATTCCGCGTATCCAAACGGTACCTATTAAACCGCTGATAAGTGCTCCTAAAAGCAAAACGTTAGAATCTTTAAGACCGGTAAACAAAAACGCTAGTGCAATTCCAGGTAAGGCTGCATGAGAAATAGCATCTCCTAAAAGGCTTTGCTTTCTCAATACCGCAAAACTTCCTAACATACCACAAATAGCTCCCAAAACTGCTGTTCCCAGTGTAATGGTGCGTAGGGTATAATCGGTAAAGAAATCTGTTAGTTCCATTTTAAAATCAAAATCAAAAAGAAAACTAAACTCCAGTTTAGCCTTCCATTTATCTATGTTATTTATAGCAGTTCCGCTTTCGCGAAAGCGAAATTTCAAATTAGTATACTGTTATAATTCTAATTGTTTCAATATTCGTTACTCATTAATCGGTGTTCGATATTCAGTCATTGGTTTTTTTAGTATTTTAAATCTTTCCTTGCTAACACCTATCCCAGCCTTCCCTCGAGGGAAGTAGCTTTTCAGAATAAGCTTTAGCTTCACAACAAAACGTTTTCGACTACCGCTCCAACTGGCATTTTCATTTCTTATTTTTCTTTCTTTCTTTCTTTCCGCTTTCGCGAAAGCGAGATGATTATCATTATTTTACCTTTTCAAAAGAAATTCTGAACTCCTATCTATTTTTGAACCGCCACTTTATAATTGATCCCATAGGTTTTGGTCAAGTTATCATCATTAAAAATATCTTTTACTGGACCAGTGGCAATGTGTTTTACATTTAAGAAAGTCACCCAATCAAAATATTCGGGTACTGTTTGTAAATCGTGATGCACAACGATGACTGTTTTTCCAGCTTTTCGCAATTCCTTTAAAATATTGATAATCGCAATTTCAGTAGTCGCGTCTACTCCTTGAAATGGCTCGTCCATAAAGTAGATAGCTGCATTTTGTACCAATGCTCTTGCGAGAAAAATACGTTGTTGCTGCCCACCAGAAAGTTGTGAGATTTGCCTTCCTTTAAAGGCTAACATCCCTACCTTCTCCAATGCTTCTAGGGCTTGCTTTTTTTGCTTAGCCCCTGGTCTTTTAATCCATCCCAGTGCCCCGTAAGTTCCCATCATCACTACATCTAAACCTGTAGTAGGAAAATCCCAATCTACACTGCCTTTTTGAGGTACATACGCCACCTTATCCCGTTGCTTTTTATAAGGTTTCCCATAAATAGAAACAGATCCAGCAATCGGGTTGATAATACCAAGAATAGCCTTGATCAAAGTCGATTTTCCTGCGCCGTTAGGACCTACAATAGCCATCAACACGCCTTCTGGAATAGAAAGGTCTATATCCCAAAGTACAGGCTTGTAGTTATAAGCTACGGTAAGGTCATCTACTGCAACAGCAATTTTTTCTCCCATTATTTAAGTGCGTTTACAATTGTGTTCACATTGTGTTTATACATTCCAATATAGGTTCCTTCTTCTGTTCCGGCACTTCCTAACGCATCGCTAAACAACTCGCCACCTATGATAACGTCATGATCCTGTGCGTTTACAGCCGCTTGTAAAGCTTCTACCGTACGTCTGGGAACACTACTTTCAATAAAAATAGCTTTAATTTTATTCTCTATAATGAATTCAGTAATGCGCTGTACATCTTTTACCCCAGCTTCTGTTGCTGTAGAGATTCCTTGGAGCCCTACTACTTCAAAGTCAAAGGTTCTCCCGTAATAATTAAAAGCATCGTGAGCTGTAACGAGAATTCTTTTTTCTTTAGGCAACTCTGCTATCTTTTTGTCCAGATCTATTTTGAGCTCTTTTAATTTCTTTAAATAAACATCTCTATTTACTTCAAAAGCTGCTGCATTTTCTGGGTCTAATTCTGAAAGTCTTTTAGTTACATACACGCTAATATCGTTCCAGTAAGCTAAATCAAACCATATGTGTGGGTCGTAATTGCTTGCAAAATACTCGCTGCCTATTAGTGTGTTTTCTGCTACTCCGTCGCTTATAGCAATGGTTGTTTTTGCTTGTTCGTTCATTTTTTCAAAAACCTCAACCAGCTTGCCTTCTAGGTGTAAACCATTATAAAAAATGACATCTGCTCGATCGAGTTTTCTAAAATCCCCCTGACTGGCTTTGTACAAATGCGGATCTATACCGCTGCCCATCAGTCCATTTACTTCAATCAAATCGCCCCCTATATTCTCCACGAGATCGGTAATCATAGTCGTGGTAGTGACAACTTTGAGCTTGCCATTTTCTTCTTTTTTATCTCCGCAGCTTATCAGTAATAATACTGTTAAGAGGCACATTATTTTTTTCATGAGATTTTATTTTATTGTTCCGCTTTCGCGAAAGCGAGATTGTATTTAGACATCAAATGATTCATAAGGAATCCGTTTTTATATATTCCTGATTTAGCATTAAATAAATTGGGTTAATATTTTAGTGACTTCCTGTTCATCTAAAAACCCTGAATACTGGTAAAGTATCTCAAGGTCTTTATTTATAAGTACAAGTACTGGGTATGATTTGTCTTCGTTTTGACTTAACAACTCTTGAGCTATTTCGTGGATTCCAGTTCTATGACCAGTAGGTTTGTAACTAAATTTTACATTTTTAAAAATTACATCTTCTTTACTTTCTGCATCAAAAGGGACGTAATAGAAATTCTGATTCATTATTGCTGTTACTTTTTTATCTGTAAAGGTGTCTTCTATCATTGCTTTACAGTATTTACACCATTGTGTGTGTAAAAAAATAACAGCTGGTTTATCTTCTTGCTCAAATACTAAATCCAGTTCTTCAAAACTATAGTTTTTTACAGTGCTGCTTTTTTGGGCAACCGTTACTAATGGAAACAAACAACCTAATATGATAAATAAAACAGTTTTCATAAACTTCATATTAATTAATACGGAATCTAAAACCTAAAAAACCTCTTATTCCTTGATTACTGGCATATACATAACTTGGGTCAAAGGTAAGTGCGTTAGGGTTGTTAGGTGTGGCAACAGCCTGTCCACTTTGATCAAATTGTACACCTTCATCAAATGGGTCAAATGCTCTTGCAATACTATTAGATGCCGGCGTAAAGTTCAAAAGGTTTTTAACACCGCCATAAACTTCCCATTGGGTCCCAAAGGTTTTAGAAAGCTGGATGTTTTGAACGCTAAATACTGGTGAAAATTCATCCCTAGGATCGGTATCACTTATAAGAGGTAATCTCATAGGTCCATAAAGATTTCCTGTATAATCAATGTTTAAATCCCAAGGTTTTATCTTGTAACTTATACTCCATACACCACTATATCCTTCGGTTAATATTTGTCTTGTACGCACTCCATCTTCCGTGATGGACACGTCTTGTAACGTTGCACCAGCTAGAACTTTTAAACCGTTTCTAAAGACAACATCTGCATTTAAAGAGATTCCTTGAGAAACTGAAAATCCATCTAGATTGCTATAAATAATCCTGTTAAAATCAGTCTCATAATCTGGCAGTATTCTATTTGTAAAATAGGTGTAGAATGCTGTTGCGTCCAAGTTAAAAAAGGTATTGTTTTTAGTTCTAAAGGTTTTCACATAATTCACATTTGCATTCCAGGACGTTTCTGGCTCTAATTCTCCTTCAAAAACAACTTCTCTAGCACCAGTTAGTGCCGCATGATCTTCTGTAAATACATTTGCAACTCTAAACCCGTTACCCGCACTTAGCCTTAGGACGTTAGATTTATCTCGAGAAGACCACTTGTAATTTACACGTGGTGAAAACACATTTCCATGAATACTATTGTAATCATATCGCACACCTAACAATAACTTTTTGCGATCTGTAATAGCTATTTCATCTTGTACAAATACTCCTGGTAAATGAATTACAGATGGTTGGTCTCCCAAACCGTCAGCGGTTGCGGTCGCAAAGGTATTGTCGTTATAATAGGTATAACGATAAGCTGCACCTGCGAGTAAATCATGTGAAGAACCTAGTTTTTTACTCCAAGTAAGCTGACCAAATCCTATGTATTGATCTGCATCATAAGAAGTGGTCCCATAAAATGAATCTTGTGAATGTCCATTCCCGCTAAATTGAAAGCTCAAATCCTCATCAGTAGGCAAATCATATCTTCCAAAGGCTTCCCATCTACTGGTGTAAATACTTTCTCCATAAACCTCATCTCCACCTCGGTCTGCACTGGTCCAGTCCATCTCGCCGCCCCATCTATCTTCATAAACATACCTTCCTGCAATGGAGAATAACTTACCGTCTTCTCTATCAAAGTTTATTTTATTAAAAATAGAAATTCTATTCTGCAAAGTCATGTCTGTAAATCCGTCACCGTTATTATCAATTGGATTCTGATAATTAAAATAACTAACCCCTAAAATACCAGAGGTCTTATCTGACAATTGATAACCTGTTCCAACATCTGTACTTACTTCACCCCATGATGTAGTGAAATTATCAAAGCTTAGCTTATTTGCTCCTGTTGGCTTTTTAGTAATTACATTGATCACTCCACCTACTGCTTCAGAACCATATAATGTAGATGCTGGACCTTTCACAATCTCCACTCTCTCTATAAGCGCTTGGGGAATACCAGTAAGACCATATACGGTAGATAGACCACTTACTATAGGTAATCCATCAATCAACACCATGGTATAAGGACCTTCTAGACCATTTATGTGTATATCTCCCGTATTACAAACACTACAATTAAGTTGTGGCCGCACACCGTTTACATTTTGTAGAGATTCAAAAATGGAAGGTGTTGGGTTTTTCTTAAAAAAACTTTGAGTATACACCTCAACTGGCACAGGACTTTCTAATTTTCTGACTGGTTTGAGCGTACCAGTAATAACTATTTGATCTAAAAAACCTAGGTCTTCTTTTAAATTTACTTTGAGGATAAATGGTTTTTTATCGCCACTTAAATTCACCTCTACAACAGAACTTTGATAGCCTATTGCACTTACACTAATTTCAACGAGTCCTTGTGGTAAATTTTCTAATTTAAAAACTCCTTTTTGATCAGAAGAAGTTCCTTTTTTCAGTTTTGGCACATATATGTTTGCAAATGGAACTACTTCGTTTGCACTAGTAATTACACCTTCTATGGTAGCAGTGCTTTTAATTTCTTTTTGTTCAAATTCTTGCGCAGCACTCAAATTTGAAATAAAAGCTAAAGCGATAAAATTCCATCTTAATTTCTCCATCATTTAATTTTGACAAATAAGCTTTCTACTGTTTGCTTTGATATATATAATTCTCGACCATCTGACTTAACGCGGCAAGAACCATCAAATTCTTCTATTTCTAATAATTGAATTTGAGCACCTAGATTGATCTCGTGTTTATCTAAGTATCGTAAAAAGTCTCTTGAGGTATTTACAACCCCAGTTAAAACACCTTGCTGCCCTATTTCTAAATCCCCTAAAGCTACTTGAGTATATTTCTCATAATTACCTTTAGAATCTGGAATGGGATCTCCATGTGGGTCATGTTTAGGATAATTCAAAAACTTATCCAGCTCATTAGTTAATTTAGGAGACTGAATGTGCTCTAATTGCTCAGCGATTTCATGAACCTCATCCCATGAAAAATTTAGCTTTTCAACAAGAAAAACTTCCCATAGCCGGTGTTTTCTTATGATCTGATTTGCACATTGGACGCCACTTTCTGTAAGCCTTGCTCCTTTATAAGGAATATATTCTGCTAGATTTTTATCAGCAAGCTTTTTAAGCATATCTGTAACTGACGATGCTTTGGTCTTCATACGTCCAGCAATATCATTTGTAGAAACGAGGGCTTGACCTTCTTGAAGGTGGTAAATAGCTTTGATATAATTCTCTTCAGAAATAGAATGCATTTGGTAAAGGTAAAATATTATTTTTGTAAAGGTAAACTAATTTTTAGTCTTGCCTAAAAATAGATATATAAAAAATCTATACTCCTTTTTAACTTGTCTATTCATCTATTTATAGAAATGCATTTCTTCCACATATTCCTGCACTTGATGGTGCATAAAATAACGAAGATCTTTCCCTTCTGCAATGCCTTTGCGTATCATGCTAGAGGATATTTCCATGATAGGAGCCGGAATGGTTTTTATCTTGGGGTGATTTTCAAATTCTTTAGGAACCTCACCAGTGGAAACCCTTGGATAGACGATAATGCTATAATCTTCTAAAATTGCTTCGTAATTTTTCCATTTATGAAGACTTTTTAGATTATCTGCTCCCATAATAAGTGTAAATTCCTTTTCAGGATATTTTTCAGAAAGGTGCGCCAAGGTATTTACGGTATAATTAGGCTGTGGAAGATCGAATTCAATATTACTAGCTTTAATTTTATCATAATTATCAGTAGCTAGATGCACCATATGAAGTCTTTGGTAATCGTCCAGCAATGTCTTTTTCTTCTTAAAAGGATTATGAGGTGTAATGACCATCCATATTTCGTCTAGATCACCGCTTTCCACTAAATAATTTGCAATCGCAAGATGACCTATGTGCACCGGGTTAAAAGTGCCAAAATATAAACCTATGTTATTTTTCTTAGCCATCACTGACTTTCTTATTTATAAATTCCAGAACCGTCTGATATGCCAAAGCTTTTGCTTCAGATAAGTCGTCATTTTTTATAATGACGTCAAACTGGGGCGCTGTTGCCATTTCTGTACTGGCTTTTGCAACACGCATCGCAATTTTTTCTGCGGTTTCTGTCTTGCGCTTTTTTAATCGTATTTGAAGCTCATTTATAGATGGGGGCTTCACAAAAATAGACAGTGTACGATTGGGAAACTTTTCTTTCAAACGCAGCCCACCTACTACGTCTATGTCAAAGATGACGTTTTTACCTTGTGCCCAAAGTCGTTCCACTTCATCTTTTAAAGTTCCATAAAATTGATCCTGATACACTTCTTCAAATTCTAAAAAATCATTTGCTCTAATACGGTTCTTGAATTCCTTGGTTCCTAAGAAATAATAATCTTTTCCTTCCACTTCACCTTCGCGTGCTTCTCTTGAAGCCGCACTTATGGAAAAGGCTAGGTTGAGTTCTTCTTTAGTTAATAAGTGTCTTACTAAAGTGGTTTTCCCTGCTCCTGAAGGCGCACTAAAAACAATCAGTTTAGGCAATACTTCCATTACAATACGTTAAGTAGTTGTTCTTTAATTTTCTCTAATTCGTCTTTCATCTGTACTACCATTTGTTGCATGCTAGCGTTATTTGCTTTGCTTCCTATGGTATTTACCTCACGACCTATTTCTTGAGATATAAATGCGAGTTTTTTACCTTGAGACTCAGGGTTAGCCATAGTCTCCACAAAATAATTCAAATGGTTTTCTAATCGTACTTTTTCTTCAGTGATATCGTATTTTTCTAGATAATAGATGAGCTCTTGTTCAAATCTATTTTGATCTACTTTTTCCTTTAAATCAGACACGGCTTTTTCTAGGCGAGTTCTCACCCCTGCAAGCCTATCCTTATCCTCTTCGATAACCTGTTCTAGAAGTTCTTTAATATTTGTAATGCGTTTATTGAATTCTAACTCTAAGACATTGCCTTCCTCATCTCTATATTCCTGAACAGCAATTATTGCCATCTCTGCCGTTTTTTGAATAGCTGAGACATCCTCTTTTGGAGCCTCATTACTTTCTTGTGAAAAGACATCTGGGAATCGAGTAGCCATTTCTAACAACTTCAATTTATGACCTGAATTTTCAAATAGCACACCCTCTAATTGCGCCATTTGTTTCATATAGTCCTCTACCAATTCAAGATTCAACTTAGAATTTGCTGTGACGCCTGTTTGTTCTATATGAACAGAAAAATCTACTTTACCGCGCAATAAAGACTTTGCAACAACTTGTCTTAAAGGCAACTCTTGCTGCCTGTATAGGGAAGAAAGTCTTATATTAAGATCTAGATTTTTACTGTTGAGTGTTCTTATCTCAACCGTTATTTTTTTATCTGATAATTGATGGACGGCTTTACCGTAACCCGTCATAGAAGTAATCATTCTCTACACTTTTGATGCAAAGATAATCATTAAGAATAGCAGAAGATTTGATCAACGTGTTATATCATCCATTTTACCGCGCAACCTACTTAGAGATTGTTGTCTGATCCCTAAAAAAGAAGCTATTTCTTTAAGCGGCAGTCGATCTACAATACGGTCATAACGTTCGATAAATTTAGCATAACGAGTTGTAGCATCGTGACTTATCATACGAGATTTCTCGTCGAGCATATTGTGATAACGCTTCAACATTAGTTTTTGAAATGCAGGAGAAAGTCCTGAATACAATTTACTCATGTATTCAAAATCTTGATGTTTAAAACATAATATTTCACCTGTTTCCACACATTCTATTTGTAAGTCTGAAGGTTTTTGATCTATAAAGCTATACATAGAAGTCATCACACTACCATCTGCAACAAATCTTACCGTATGCATTTTACCATTTTCATCCATAATACTACCTTTAAGTATTCCTGATTTAACAATGTAAATACTATCAGCCACATCACCTATATGCAACAAAACCTGTTTTTTACGCACTTTCATAACCTCAAGCATACTAAAAATTTCATTAGCATACTCTAGTGATGGTTTATCTCCCTCTCCTGTTAAATCATATAAAAACGATGGTAATTCCATAAGATTGAATTTAATTATTACATTAATACCTAAATAAATTTCGTCCAAAATCTTTGTAACTCAAATTTACATAAAATATTTTCTTATTGACCTAATGATTAACCTTTATCATAAATTTGACCCAAAATAGTCGGGATATCTATAAATATTTTTTATGCCTCCCGACTTTTTAACAATTATTACAGCATATATCTTATTCATAGAGAATGACATAGCCTAGAATAGAAGCCACTTAATTCATAAGAAAGGGCATTTGAAAATAGAATTCGAGTAGGACTTACTTTAATTGATTATTTTGATAAGAAAGTAGAATTTCACATCAATTTAATAGGGTAAACAGCCGCTTTTAAACTCCAAAATAATATATTGCTAGACTTATGAAGGACAGCATTCTATCCACAAAGATTTTAACAGAGTCACAAGTAGAACTCGTTCTAAATACTGGAATAAGTCTTACCCATTATGACTTGCTAAAAACAGAACCCATTCACATGGATTCTACTGAAAACTGGGATCAAGTTATAATTACGAGCCAGAATGCCATTCCTGCGTTATTAGCCCATCGTAAATTCATAAAAAATGTTTATTGCGTAGGTGAAGTTACAGCCGTTTCTTTAAAAAAAAATGAAATCCACCCTATACATATTGCTAATAACGCTGTGGATCTTGCAAAAATATTAATCACCAACTATCCAGAAAAGAACTTCTTATATTTATGTAGTGAACAACGTAGAGATGAACTTCCAGCGATATTTCTCCAAGAAAAAATACCTTTAATAGAACTTTTTGTTTACCGATCTATTGCCGTCATGAAAAGCTTTGATCGTATTTTTGCAGCGGTAACTTTTTATAGTCCTAGAGGTGTGCACGCTTTCGCGAAAGCGAATCCCCACAACAAACCTCTTACCGCAATTTGTATAGGAAAAACCACCGCTAACACTGCTGCTGCTTATTATAAAAACGTAAAAATAGCAACAAAGCAAACCATAGAAAACACACTGATAACCGCAATAAAAGCGTTACGCAATGATTAAAAACGATCTTTTTTTAAAAGCCTTAAGAGGTGAAGAAGTAGCACGTCCACCAGTATGGATGATGAGACAAGCAGGAAGGTATTTACCAGACTTCATGAAGCTCAAGGCAAAATATGACTTCTTTACCAGGTGTCAAACTCCAGAACTTGCTACAGAAATAACCGTGATGCCTATCGATCAAATAGGTCCCGATGCAGCCATACTCTTCTCTGACATTCTTGTGATACCGCAAGCTATGAATATTGAAGTAGAAATGAAGAATGGCATAGGTCCCTGGTTACCTAACCCTATTAGAACGGTAAAAGATCTGGATCGAGTAATCGTTCCTGACGTAAAAGACTCTTTAAGTTATGTGTACGAAGCTATAGATATGACTAAAAAAGTACTGGATAATCGTGTGCCTTTAATAGGTTTTGCGGGATCTCCATGGACTATTCTATGTTATTGCGTACAAGGCCAAGGAAGTAAAAACTTTGATAAGGCAAAAGAATTTTGTTTCACACAGCCTGAAGCAGCACATATCCTGCTACAAAAAATTACAGACACTACCATTGCCTATCTTAAAGAAAAAGTAAATCACGGTGTGGATGCCGTTCAAGTTTTTGATTCTTGGGGCGGCATGCTTTCTCCTACTGATTATCAAGAATTCTCTTGGAAGTACATACAACAAATTATTGATGCCTTGAAACCACATACAGAGGTGATCGTTTTCGGCAAAGGATGCTGGTTTGCTTTAGGGGATATGGCAAAAAGTGGCGCAAGCGCTCTAGGTGTGGACTGGACTTGTAGCGCCAGAAACGCACGTTACCTCTCTGGTGGAAATATTACACTACAAGGTAATTTTGACCCATCAAGACTATTCTCTCCTCCAGCTGAAATCAAAAAAATGGTCACTCAAATGATCAATGAATTTGGTAAAGACCGGTTTATTGCTAATCTAGGACATGGGATTTTACCTAATATCCCAGTAGAAAATGCTCAAGCATTTGTGGATGCGGTGAAGGAATACGGTCAATAAATATGATTTATGTTTAAAAACATCCTGACAGGACTTATATCTTATAAAGACAGTTTTAAACTGATCAATGAATTGAAGCTTTGGTCGTTTTTCTTTGTTCCTATGGCCATAAGTTTGCTTTTTGGGATTGCTATTTTTTTTGCAGCTTATGGACTGTCAGACCATCTAGGTAGATTTTTTGCAAAGGTCTGGGTTTGGGAATGGGGAAGTGAAACCTTTACATCTATAGCTACCTGGCTAGGTGCTCTTGTTATACTAATTTTAGGATTCATTCTTTATAAACACGTAGTGATGGCATTGAGCGCACCATTTATGTCGCCAGTTTCTGAACGTATAGAAAAACACCTCTACCCAGAACTTTACGATCCTCATACACATAGAAAAACAAGCAATACACAACAATTGATACGTGGCTTACGCATCAACATTAGGAACTTATTTTATGAGATAGGCATTAGTATTCCGCTCCTCATTCTTTCATTTATACCGGTGGTAAATTTTGTAACCACTCCACTCCTGTTTTTAGTACAGGCTTATTATGCTGGTTTTGGAAATATGGATTACACTTTAGAACGACATTATGAATATAGAGATAGTGTTTCCTTTATAAAGAAGAATAAAGGTTATGCCATAGGTAACGGAATCGTTTTTATGGCCATGCTCCTTATACCAGTAATAGGTATAATTCTTGTTTTACCAGTTGCCGTTACCGCAGCGAGTAAAACCACACTGAAATTATTAAAAGAACAACAGACACAGATGCCCCATCAGCAACAAGGATCTGCTCCAAAACTAGAATCTTGAAAGAACAATTTTATTCCTTTATAGTAGGTCTTCAAAACACCATTACCTCGGCATTAGAAGCCGTGGACGGGAAGGCAACCTTCCATCAAGATGAATGGCATCGTGAAGAGGGTGGTGGTGGCTTTTCTCGTATCATACAAGAGGGAAACGTATTTGAAAAAGGAGGTGTCAGTATCAGTGCCGTTCACGGCGATCTGCCAGCAGCAATGCAAACTTATTTTAAGGTAGAAGACTGTAATTTCTACGCTACTGGATTGAGCCTGGTACTGCATCCAGAGAATCCAATGGTTCCTACTGTACATGCAAATTTCAGGTATTTTGAAATGTATGATGCTACAGGGAAAATGGTAGATTCTTGGTTCGGTGGTGGGCTGGATTTAACTCCTTATTATTTATTTGAAGAAGATGCGCGTCATTTCCATCAAGTATGCAAAGAGGTTTGCGATCGACATGAAATAGCAGACTACGCTCTTTTTAAGAAAAAATGTGATGCGTATTTTCATAATCCGCACAGAGAAGAAGCTCGTGGAATAGGCGGTTTATTCTACGATTACTGCAAGGCTTCAGAGCAGTTCTCGATGGAAGATTGGTTTGCTTTTCAAACCGATATGGCAAGTCATTTTCTGGACGCTTATGTTCCTATAGTTGAAAAGAGAAAAGATTTACCCTATACGGCTGAACAACGCAACTGGCAAGAAATACGTCGTGGACGCTATGTAGAATTCAATCTGGTACATGATAAAGGAACCCTTTTTGGACTTAAGACAAATGGCCGTATCGAGAGCATTTTAATGAGCCTTCCACCACATGTTCAATGGGTGTATGATCACCATCCAGAAACTGGTAGTGAAGAAGAAAAATTGCTTCGGGTATTACAAAATCCGGTAGATTGGGTTTAGCCTAAACCCTTCCTCTGGAAAGGGAACATACCATAGATTTTAATGGATATCGAACACCGATTAATGATTAAGCAAATTTTATTTTTTTAAATAAAAAGCCTAGGAGTGGATCTTCAAGTATTTTAGGTTGTACGTCAACAGGGCTTATCCTAGGACTCGCTGTTATAACTAATTATTCATTCTCATTACTCGAACTCGTTTTAAATAATTTTTTAAATATTCCGCTTTCTATATTTAAAAAAATAGAAGTTTATGTGGAACTTGATTCAGTGCGAATGCGAAAATCTTATACTTTTTGATTCAAATTCACAAAATAAACAATCGCTGCTATCACCATTAATCCCGCTAGAATCGCAAGGAATATTTTCCAAAAAGAATAAGGTCTGGTTCCATGAATTTTTCCCGTCTGTCCATTCACATAAAAATTATAACGTTTGCTATTAAATTTATAAGAACTGATATAAACCGGTAATAAAATGTGTTTAAAAGTCTCGTCGCTCAGCTGCATTTCTAGTCTATGAACAGGTTGCGTGTCCCCGCCTATATCACGACGCGCCCAAGCTGTGGCAATATCCCTAGCTTTTTCTTTAAATAGCGGAAACTGTTGTACCGAAATAGATGGTCGCAATTATAAAAGTCTACAATTTAAATTCGGCAGACGGCTATAGCTATTGATGAGTATTCCTTTTGCGATTCCTCAGTCTAATGGTCTAAAATGGAGTCCTGTTCATAAGGTTTTTGAGCAAATTTTGGATGTTTACGATTGCTGTTATAGGTAATTCTTTAAAACCTCATATTTATAAGTTAACTACTTGATTTACAGTTATTAAATAATTTTTATTCTACAAGACATTCATGAAAACAGACCCTTTATTCATGAATCTAGACTGGTATAATTTGCACAACACTTATACAATACTCTATATTTAAACTGTTGCTAATGAATGATTTATGAAAGCGTTTAAATCATGAGTTACCAATATTATCAAATTACAATGTAAGAACCTATTAAACCAGAAAGTCCTTTATAAGCTAAAGGTCCTCCAAGGCTAAACTGAAACAACACCATTGTAATTTTAGAAGTAGCGCTACATAAAACACTAACTATCAATTATGGAGTTTGCTTTCACAATGGATCGAATCGAGCATCAACTTTAATTTAAAAAACAAAATTATGAAAACCATATACCTATTACTCATAGCATTACTAGCCACTGCTTGCAACAGCGACGACACAGTAGATCCCGCATCCTTATTACCACCCATTACCATGACTGGAGAAAACACCTTTGGCTGCCTTATAGACGGCAAGTTCTTTAAACCTCGAGATGGCAGAAGTACGATTAATAGTGATAATAAGGGGTTACGAGTTGTATTATCTGAAGACAGTAATATTGAACTATTAGTTACAGATTTTAAGTCGCAAAACACAGGTAGTTTAGATTTACATATTGAAGATTTACTTAACATAGGTGAAGGAGCTTATCAAGTTGACGGTTCTAATAGTCTTTTGAACATTGATGGAAATAATAATACATATGTACATGGAAGAATTTATAATAGTAATACTAATAGGCTTGAGTGGTATGTCTCTTATGAAAACAGTGGCATTATTGAAGTAAATCGCATTACTAGAAACTCTAGCACAGGTAATATCATTTCAGGAACTTTTGAAGTCCAAATGATATCAATTGCAAATCCACAAGACACAGTAAGGATTCAGTCAGGTAGATTTGATATCAATACCCTCACTTTATTACAAACTGATTTTAATTAAAAAGACTGCCGTTGGAGCGGCAGTCTATAAATATTTAACAACTAACAAGCATTTTTATTAACCATTAAACACTCAAAGTTATGAAAAGAATTCTTCTTAGCATAGGAATAGGATTATCCTTATGCAACGCTACGGCACAAAATCAAGAAAAAACCCTTGATGATGCCCTAGTTACCGTCAATCAAGCTAGTGTTACTAGCGGTATCATTTATGAACGAGTAGTACAATTTGCAAATCTCTACAACTTTAACAGAGAACCAGATTTTGACACTGCCGACTATACTTATTTTAAACAAGCACTAAGCGAGATGCATCGTGCGAGTAATGAAGTGCTCTTTATAAATCGATCAGCATTAGATAGCCTGATGCAACAAGAAACAAATCATGTAGTTCCATTAGGTATATTGAATACGGATTTTCAACTACTGAATTACCGTTTTGAAGAGGTGCAGCAAGGTGGTTTAACCTATGATGAAAACACCCAAGAATTTTCTCAAATCTCTGGGCAACCCCCTTTTTATACCTTACATGCTACGGTTATTGCACCGCTGCACAAGGCTATTGCAGGAACTGGAATCACCTATAAAATTGATCCAACCTATCTTTTTCAAAATCAACAGCAACCTATTAAGACACTTACGGCAGATTTTGGGGATGGGGTTCCTAGAAATCTGATCAACAACTATAATTTACAGACGCAACAAATACAAGTTAATTACAACACTGATGGAGATAAGATAGCTACCTATCAAATAATTTATGAGGACAATACGAGCATCACTACAAAATCTAGTATTTATTTCAAATACCAAACACAAATAGGGCCTAAAACATTATCCCCTTTTTGCGCAGGAGATACGTATAAGGAAAATGGCAGAATAATAGCCGATATTCCTTTTACAGGGTATGAAGTAAATGATCCTACTATTTTAGCCGAAATTGATTACCGTATTTACTATTCAGAAAATGATGCCGGCAACAACCAACTAGACCATCCCATCATTATTCTCGATGGTTTTGATCCAGGGGATAAACGCAAAATAGAAGACTGCGATTGTGGTCAAGATCTTGACTGCGCCGCAGCAAATAAAGAAAATGGGCAATTCAATCCTAATCTTCATAACAGTATGTATGACTTTCAAGACTATTTAAATCGCGATGGGTTTCAAGAAAACGCACTTACAACATTAAGAGCAGAAGGCTTTGATGTCATCATGGTCAACCATCCTACTTATGATACCGCAGATATAAACACTGGCGAGATGTTTACCATAGATGGTGGTGCTTATTATATAGAAAGCAATGCCATGGCCTTGATCAAATTACTTCAAGAAACGAAGTCAAGAATGGCATCCACAGGAAGTACAGCTCAAATAAAGCTTGTGGGACCTAGTATGGGAGGACAGATATCTAGGTATGCTCTGGCTTATATGGAAGCTATGGAAGAGCAAACACAAGACAGTGATACCTGGGATCATAACGTATCGCATTGGGTGAGTATAGATAGTCCGCATTTAGGTGCAAATATTCCTTTAGGGGATCAAGCACTAATTTTCTTAATAAAGGAAATGTTGTCAGACGACGACAATGATGCTGCTGAAGATTTTTACGATAAACAATTATCTTCTCCTGCTGCAAAGCAACAACTTATTGAATTTCATAGACAAGCTCCTGGGCAGTCCCATCATCATGTAGACCAAAATTTATTGAATGCACAAACACTATTACAAGGATTTAGTCAAGACAGAGGAAATTCTTCTTTTACTGAGCATTATAATAATCAAGCCATAAATGGATTACCCAATTCTAATGGCTTTCCTACTAAATCTAAAAACTTGGCCATCATTAACGGTTCTCTTACTGGAAGTAGGTTATCTACCTTACCAAATGAAGATGGAGGTTTTTATTCCTATGCTGCTGATGGTGAAAAAGTACTTGGTGTGAAAAGTTTTGCCAGAGTCAGAATCAATTTACCATTAGGAAATATTGTTTTCCGCACGCATATTGCTACACTAGACTCGCACTTTATGTCTTCTGGTGCTAATGAGCGTGTGGCAAAGTTTTATAAGATTCCTACTACAAAAACAGTAATAGCACCTAACAATAATCAACGCGGCACTATGGACAACGTTCCTGGCGGATGGTTTTTAGCACAACAAGAAATTGCAGATGCCGTTACTGGTACCCGAAGCTTACACCTCACTTCAGATGCAACTGATAGTGGCACTGTAGCAACAGATGTGATCGGATGGATTCATGATGACATCATTGGCATTTCTGCTACCGATGATACACAAGTAAGGACATTGAATCCTATAAATTCCTTTATTCCTTCGTTTTCAGCGATTGCACATCTTAATCCTGATCAAAACTGGAATAACCCCTTAAATTTTGATTTAACCTGTGGCTCCAATAGGCTCACTCCATTTGATAGCTATTATGGCGAGTCCGTAAATACTCGACATACCAGTTTTAATCAAAATAGTATAGATTGGCTTATTGAAAGTTTAAAACTCCCAAGTGGTCAAGTATTACCACCTCAATTCCCTGTGAATATATCCTCTTTCTCTAGTCCATCAACCATGTGTGTAGGAGATATTGTTACTATGGGATTTGAAGATGAATGTAAAGTGGCAGTGCAACCTACTTACGTGGTTAGTGATAATCTAGCCATCATCTCTAGAAATGGATACTCTGCTCAATTTGAAGCTTTAGAAAACGGGCCAGCTTTCGTACAAGTGATTTTGGACAATGGAGTAGGGCCTAGTCAAAGTTTTAGTCGTCAACTATATATTGGAACCCCTAATCTTGATAACGCTTTTCTTTCAGAAATAAATTCTAATAATTTTCTATCCATATATCCCGCAAGTGGCTTTTGTGATCTTGTAGCTTTACGCATAAATGGAATAGAACGTTATGATCTAGTAGAGGAGATAGAAATGCAAAAACTACCTACATCTATTGCCTATTGGGATGGCAGTCAAAGAACTGGAAGAGATAACACGTTAGGTATCTATCCAGACTGTAATGAGTTATTTCGATTTCAAGTAAGAGCAAGAAATGCTTGTGGCTGGTCAGAATGGGTAGAGTTTGTAACAGACCTAGACGGCTGTAGCAACGATTGTTCTACAACAAACCCTAGTGGCATCGTTAGTAACAATTTTGTGATTTCGCCAGTTCCTGCCAGCACCATAATTGCTGTTGATATGGTACAAAATCCGGAGTGGACATTTTACTCTAGATCCTGTAGCGATGGAATAACTGACCTAGGAGGAAATAGTCATTGTACTTATTTTGTAAGTCTACAACTATATGACTTTAGTGGCAATCAAGTGTTAAACATCACTAGACATGAGTTAGGAACTTCATTTGATGTTTCACATTTAACTACAGGAACTTATGTCATGCACATAACTCACCTTGGTCAAACTGAAGTCCATCAAGTCCCTATCAATTAAGTTCATTAGCTGTTTAAATTAAGAAAAGAGCTTGTTTTGAATTTCAAAACAAGCTCTTTTATATCAATACTTTGAAAAAACATCCAACTACTAATTCCTCCCATTCTCCTCTGGATAAAAAGTGTACACTGGATCACTTTGCCAAATTTCTTTTGTTTCTACACACATAGCCGTTAATGGTCCTTTGTAGGCAGCTGCCGTATCGAGATTCCAAACATTTGCTGCATTCATAGGCTGGTACTCCCCCCAACTATGTGTAGGTGTATGACCTATAAAAATCTCTTTGTAGAGTTTTAATCTATTAGGATACCTGTCGTTATCTTCTTTTAAATTAGGGTCTAGCGCCAGTGCCATTTCCCATAAAGTGCGGTCCCAGCAGGTAATACTTTTAAAGTATTCATATTCAGGACCCCTTAGGTTGTGAAAACCTGCATGAAAAAACCCATTCCCATTCAGCTCATAATAATTGTGAAGATCGTTCTTGAGAAAATCAAAATGCACTTCGATTTCTTCCTTAGTTTTACTTGCATAACTATCCACAGTACTTTCCCCCCCATGAAGCAACCACAATTTATGCGGGTGCCTTGCCTGTAAGTTATCTACCACTAACTCATCGTGATTGCCTCTGAGGTAAATAGGAGGAGTTTGTTTGTTTTGTTTACGCTTTCGCGAAAGCGAAATTAAAAAATCTACCACTTCATAATTTTGAGACCACCCGTCTACATAATCTCCTAAGAAAATAAGCTGATCGTCATCTTTTAATTTTATTTTATCTATTAATTGAACGAGGGCTTTGTAACCGCCGTGAATGTCTCCTATTGCAATGGTTCTCATTAATTATGAATTGTATTTTACTTTGCGCAGTACGCGCAAAGCTTCTTTGTATGCTTTATATGTGTCTGGATAAGCCTTGAGCAAGTTTTTATACGCCTTCATCTTTTCTACTGGTTCCCCTACGTTATTGAATTGACAAATCAACATGGTTTCTGGCAACTGTCTTAAATCTATCAATTCTTGCTCTTTGAGGTCAATACCGTTTGTCATCTTGTTTAAAAGAGATAAGTTAGTGTTGTATATGTGATGTAACGTCCTGCGGTCATAATAGGGCGGATTAAACAGGATCTTGTTTTCCAATTGGTAGGTCCCGTTAGGGAAAAACCTCAAGGTCTGTCGCTCCAGTGGGTGGTACTTTTGGTTATCTCCTATTCCTAATTCCACAAATTCTAAAATGCTAAAACTATCTTCATCAAACGAAATTTGCACCTCATCAAGCGTGCTATAAAATAGTCGTACTTGTTCATTCACCATTTCAATATCTACTCTGGAATAATAGGTCTCGCCATTTTTATGCTTTACTTTTCCTGACCAGCAAATAACAAATTGCTCTTTAAAAACCTTGTATTGTGTTTCCAGTCCTTGACTTTTACGAGCTAAGAATTCAACCACACTGTCTAAAGTGTGCTCGATATTATTACTCGCTTTTTTTTCTAGTTGTTCGACAATTTGAGAATTGACATCTTTGATCTCTACATCATAAGCTTTAGGCATAGAAATACTTCCATCTCTAAAGAAAACAGTGCCCCCATAATATTTCCAAATATTTTTACGCAATGCAGTAAGCCCATCTTGAGCTCTAATAGTTACTAAGCCCACTACTTTACCAATTTCTAAATGAGGGAAAGCAATATTCTCGTATTGAATAATCGGAGCATTAGTCAGATAAGCATTGATCAGGTTTTGCAATTTAGAATCGTCAAAGAAATCGACTCCTATTATACCATTGACCTCATCGTCAATCCCGATGACTATATAACTGTTGTTTTTAGGATTGGTGTTGGAAAGTGCGCAAATGTGTTTGAGGAACTTAGCTTTTCCTTCTTTGTTACTAAGATCAATACGTAATTTTTTATCATAAAAACTATTCTCGTCGTTATGCGCCAGCAAATTTTTAACTAGAAGTCGTTTATTGATCATAACCCCTAAGATAGCTAAAAAGTTAAATGACTACTGCCCTATAAGGAGATAAGAATAAAGACATCCCTACCACCTTATGGTTAACTGGTCTAGGCAAACCAAAAGTTAAGCAATTGTAATTATGCCTCATACAAAGCATTAAGGAAGTTTCTCTACTACAGGCGTCTATAAAGAGTAATTCTAGAAAAATTTCACAATCTTTTGTCAGACTCTAAACATGGGAAACAGCGTTTTAATTAGTTAGAAACATCTAGTTCCTTAAATAGGAACTAGAATACTATCTTTGCCTCTATGCAAATTCCCGAAGGAAAAAAAATATACTTCTCTAGCGATAACCACTTAGGCGCGCCAACTCAAGAATTGAGCAAACCTCGTGAAAGAAAATTTTTAGCTTGGTTGGACCAAGTTAAAGAAGATGCTGCTGCTATCTTTTTATTAGGTGATTTGTTTGATTTTTGGTTTGAGTATAAGACGGTAGTTCCTAAAAATCAAGTGCGCGTTTTAGGCAAACTGGCTGAAATCGTTGACAGTGGTATTCCAGTATATTTTTTTGTCGGTAATCATGACTTATGGATGTTTGGTTATTTTGAAGAAGAGTTAGGAATTCCTGTTTATCATACACCTCAAACATTTGAATTTAATACCAAGAAGTTCTTTATAGGCCATGGCGACGGATTAGGCCCTGGTGATAAAGGTTACAAACGTATGAAGAAAGTGTTTACCAGCCCTTTTTTCCAATGGTGTTTCCAATGGATACATCCTGATATTGGGGTACGTATTGCACGACATCTATCCGTAAAAAATAAACTCATCTCAGGTGAAGAGGATGCTCAATTTCTAGGTGAGGAAAATGAATGGCTTGCTCAGTACGCGAAGCGTAAACTAGAAAAAGAGCATTTTGATTATTTTGTGTTTGGCCATAGACACTTACCTATGGAAATAAAAGTAGGGGAAACATCTACCTATATCAATCTAGGAGACTGGATTTCTCAATACCGCTATGGCGTATTTGACGGTAAGGATTTTCATCTTATTCAGTTTTAAGGTTACCTTATTTTAAAAAAAATAGCCCTGTTGAAAAACGAGGCCCTACAAAAGATACTTCAAAAACTATTAGAAACGCTTTGTTTTTCAACAGAATACCGTTTTATCTGCTATATAGAAGTAACTTTTTTTTCTTAAGCTGACAGAATAAAGATTAATAATTTATTAGATTGTTCTTAAGGATTACTTAAATAGGCAACAGTTAGGCCTTAATAGTAATACATTTCAATATAATTGATAAATGCTGGTTTTTTTAAATTTACAGGTATGGTTAGTGATTTTTCTGAACGAATTGTTGATCAAATAAAGTCCATAACTCAAGCACCTATAGCCATAGCATTATTAGATAATAATCTAAGATACATAGCACATTCTTCAAAGTGGTCCGACGACTTTAATTTAGCTTATACTAATATAAAAGAGATGTACCATTACGGTCCTTTTCCTGCACTAAGTAATGAATGGAAAAAAGTGCAACAGCGCGTACTTAAAGGCTCCGAAGAGTACTATGATGAAGAGCTGTTAATAACAACAGACGGCAAGCAGCGGTGGATAAAATGGAATATGAAGCCTTGGCGCAATTATCACAATAATATCTCTGGGGTGATCATGGTAACTGAAGATGTAACCGAAGCAGTCCAACTAAAGAGAAGAAATCAGTATAAAGGTGACTTGCTTTTTAAGGAATGCTTACGGGAACATATAGGCACATGGGAATACGATCATATAAGAGGCGAGTTGCATTGGTCAGATGCGACAAGAGCCATACACAAGACACCTATGGGTTTTATTCCAAAAGCAGACGAAGCACTCAAATTTTATAAATCTGGGGAATCTCGTGAGAAAATTACAGAAGCTTTTTTCCAAGCAATTACTAAGGGGACTTCTTACGATCTTGAATTGGAGTTAACAACTGCAAAAGGAACTCCTATTTGGGTTAGAGTTGTAGGGATAAGTGAATTTATCAACGGTATATGTTTACGTCAGTATGGAACATTAGAAGATATTACTTATAGAATAAATAAGGAATAATATAACATTCAAAAAGAAGTATATCTAAACGTCTCATAGATCCATTTAACGATCTTTGTCTGGTCATTTAAAGTTTTGTCTTAAAATCACAGTCATGGGAAATTCAACTATAAAACCTGCTTTTTTTAGCATCATGTTTATACTAACTTCTTTGTTGTCAGTTGCTCAAGAAATGATAACAGAGAACAAAGTCTCCTCTAATACATTAGACGAAATTACCTTAATCGTTAAAAAGTCTTCTTTTAAAAACGACGCAGTATTTCTTGAAAATAAAAACTATTTGCGTAAAGCAGCACGACTCAGTCAAGGTGATATGGACATCTTTAAAAATCAAATTAGAAAAACCGTTCGTTCCTTCAAAGATATTAGTGATATTAGATGGGGGGAACTTTACGATGCCTCTAAACTAGTTACTTTTTTAGGAAAGGTCGAAGAATTACCTTCTGTCCTTTAAGAGTTAAGATCTCTTAAACGCAGCTGTAAAGAAGTACTTCCCTGCCACTCATTTTCATCGATAGAATAAGCAATATCGAACTTTTTACCGTCGGCAATATGCTCATATTTACTTCCCATATTAAAACCTATAGCATTAAATGCAATGCTTTCCCCTTTTTTTGTGGCAACTTTAATTTTAAGATGGTCTTCCTCTTTACCTACACATTTACCATAACCTGTATCGACCACATTTTTAGTCATAAAAACTGGGGTCATATTTCCTGGGCCAAATGGCGCCATTTGCTGCAGAATACGATAAAACTTAGGTGTAATGTGCTCTAGTGGAAGTTTAGAGTCTATATGAATCTCTGGGGTTAAATGTTGTTTTTCTATAGTGGCAGCTACTACTTCTTCAAAGCGAGCTTTAAACTTTTCGTAATTCTCTGGTAATAGTGTGAGCCCAGCGGCATACATGTGTCCCCCAAATTGCTCGATATAATCAGCACATTGTTCCAGGGCATTATACACATCAAAACCTTTGACACTACGCGCGCTTGCCGCAAGCTGATCACCCGATTTAGTGAATACTAATGTAGGTCGGTAATAATTTTCTATTAATCTAGAGGCCACTATTCCTATCACGCCCTTATGCCAGCTTTCGTCGTAGACTACGCTCGTAAATGTATCTTCTTCTTTATTAGTTATAATTTGCTGTATGGCTTCTTGCGTTATGGATTGGTCCAGTTCTCTTCTATCTGAATTATAGTTCTCAATCGATGCTGCAAATTCTTGTGCTTTTTCTAAATCTGTTTCTTTGAGCAGCTCTACTGCATGAAGTCCATGCTTCATTCTTCCAGCAGCGTTGATGCGGGGAGCAATGGTAAAAACTACGTCCGTAATCGTAAGTTTTGTTTTGTTTAAATTGGCGATAATCGCCTCAAAACCTGCTCGCGGGCTCGTATTAATAACATTAAGGCCGTGATAAGCAAGAATTCTATTTTCCCCGGTCATGGGTACAATATCTGCTCCTATTGCCGTAGCCACTAAATCTAAATAAGGTATCAAAATTTCAAATTCCCAATCGTTTGCAATGGTTAACGCCTGACATAATTTAAAACCAACACCACAACCGCACAATTCGTCATAAGGATAAGAGCAATCTGGGCGTTTAGGGTCGAGAATTGCTACAGCATCTGGCAGTTCTTTCCCTGGTCTGTGGTGATCGCAAATAATAAAGTCGATCCCTTTTTCTTTAGCATAAGCTACTTTATCGATGGCTTTTATACCACAATCTAAGGCAATGATAAGCGAGAAATCATTGTCAGCTGCAAAGTCAACTCCTTTAAAACTGACTCCATAACCTTCCTCATAACGGTCGGGAATATAAGTAGAAACACGGTCGTAGAAACTTTCAAGAAAAGTGGACATCAATGCCACACTAGTAGTTCCATCTACATCATAGTCACCGTAAACAAGGATGTTCTCATTGTTACCTACTGCTTTTTGAATCCGCTTTACTGCTAGGTCCATATCCTTCATAAGATAAGGGTCATGGAGTTCTTCTAGGTCAGGTCTAAAATAGGATCTCGCTTTCGCGAAAGCGTCCACACCACGCTGCACTAACAAACCAGCAAGAAAAGGATCAATGCCTAGTTCCTGAGCAAGTTGTTGTTGTTTTTGAGAATCTGGTATGGGTTTTAGAGTCCAGCGCATTTGGTAAAGATAAGATGTAAAAAAGAGTCATGGAATATAAATGTGACTTACCCGTTTCTCTTTAGCGACCTTTCCATTATCTTTATTACGTAAATTACACAACCAACCTTACAAAATTTCAAGAATGCCATTAGTAAACCCATTAGATGCTAGTCATGATACTGAAACAGCAGCACTAGCCGATTTCTTCAACGAGACTTTAGGGTTTTGTCCTAATTCTGTATTGACCATGCAGCACCGCCCAGCCATATCAAAAGCTTTTATCAACCTAAATAAAGCCGTAATGGCAAACGAGGGTCGTGTCACTAGCGCATTGAAAAGAATGATCGCTTGGGTTTCTAGCAATGCTACTGGATGCAGGTACTGTCAAGCGCACGCCATAAGAGCTGCAGAACGTTATGGAGCAGAACAGGAACAACTGGATAACATCTGGGAATACCGCACGCACGCTGCTTTTAACGAAGCAGAACGTGCTGCTTTAGATTTTTCTTTAGCCGCTAGCCAGGTACCCAACGCCGTAGATCAAACTATAAAAGAACGTTTACACCAGTATTGGAATGAAGGGGAGATAGTAGAAATGCTAGGGGTGATATCACTCTTCGGTTACCTCAACAGGTGGAATGATTCAATGGGTACCACTTTAGAAAATGATGCCATAGAGAGCGGCAATCAATATTTAGGGAAACATGGTTTTGAGGTGGGAAAGCATGTGTAACTGAATGAGTTTATCCTTTTACAAACTCCATAACCTGATCCTTTCCATCAGTAGTGTGCTCAATAGAAAAACCGCCTGCAGTTTTATAACCTACACCTATAAAGTTAGTCGTTACTGCAAGATAACAACCTCCCTTACTCTTCTTTAAGGTTCCTATGATCATATCACCTCTGAAAATAGTATAGCCTTCAGTAGAGCTCCTTAATGAAAAAGAATTATCTGTGGTTGCATAGTCCTTTTTTAGTCGTGTTACTTGAGATTGCATCGCAACTGCCGCTGCATCTATAACTTGGCGATCCTTTACTTGCTCATCAAATTCAGGGACTTTTCCAGCAATAGTAGTTACTTCTGCTGGTTGTTGAATTCCTATTTTTTCTTCATTAGCTACTTGCTCATCTACTACTACTTTAGGCGTGTACTTATAATCTACCTCATCAAAAGAAGTCATCGCATCTCTTAATGCTTCAAAATAGGCTCTATCGTTAGATTTGGTAGTCCCTACTCCTTTTTTACTAGTAAAAACAACAGTCCCTGTACAATCCACCAATTGCAATACCATAAATATCCGAAGGGTTCCTGATTTATCCACTTTTAATTGAAGTGCGTTGCACTCGCCACGGTTCATATCTGCTGGAAGAACTTCAGAATTTCTGAATGCTATAAAGTTGTGTTTTTTAAGTTCAAATACGACCAGCTCATTAAAGCTGTATTCATTAGCCTCATTTTGAAACTCGTACTGATTATTTACAATAATATATTTATATTGATTCAGCGCTACATCTTGTGCGTTTGCAAACAATGATGTTGTAATAAATAAAAATAAGAATAGTTGTTTCATAAGACTTGTAACTTACATTATTAGGGCTTTCCTAGAACGATTCCATTCTATTGATGTTGTCGGGAATATAGGTTTCTGTTTTCTTAAAAGAATAAAAGTTGATGCTCCTCTTCCATAGGGCCGAAAGTGGAAAAATACAAATTAACTAAGAACTAAAGAGTCATACTAGAATCAAAATATCCTTAACAACTCTAATAAACAAGTCTAATTTATGAACAATACTTCGTAAAAATACACTGAAACCCTACCTTTGAAACTTACACGCCATTCCAACCAATCTCATGAAAAAATTAGAACTCCTTAAAAAGTACTTTGGTTACGACAGTTTCCGACCACTGCAAGAACAAGTTATAGACGATGTTATTGCTGGTAAAGACCTTATGGTAGTCATGCCTACCGGTGGAGGGAAATCTATGTGTTTCCAGTTACCTTCCTTATTGTTGGATGGTATCACCTTAGTGGTCTCGCCATTAATTGCCTTGATGAAAGATCAGGTAGATGCATTGCGGGCTAATGGTATCTCTGCTTCTTATTTTAACAGCTCCCAAGATGTCACACAGCAACAAGAAATGCTGGAAGAATTGCGTTCTGGAAGCTTAAAACTTATATATGTGGCTCCAGAAAGCATAGGGCTACTCAACAATCACTTGCAAGAAATACCTGTTTCTTTGATCGCGGTAGATGAGGCGCACTGCATTTCTACATGGGGGCATGATTTTAGACCCGCCTACACGCAACTTGCTTATTTTAAAACCAGCTTTCCAGAGGCTAATCTCATCGCTCTAACCGCAACCGCAGATCGAGCTACAAGAGCAGATATCAAAAAGCAATTGGGTATTCAAAATGCAGAAGAATATGTCGCCTCTTTTGATAGGCCTAATCTAACCTTAGAAGTACGCCCAGGAAACAATCGTTTACAGCAAATACGTCGCTTTCTTCAAAAGAATAAAGGGGAGTCTGGAATTATTTATTGTTTAAGTAGAAAAACCTGTGAAAGCCTTGCTAGTAAAATTGCTGCTTACGGTTTTGACGCAGCGGCTTACCATGCAGGATTGAGTCACGAAGAGCGAGAGAATGTACAAGAAAAATTTATCAAAGACGATCTTAAAATAGTCTGTGCAACCATTGCTTTTGGAATGGGAATCGATAAATCCAATGTCCGCTTTGTATTGCACTACAACATGCCTAAAAATATAGAAGGCTATTATCAAGAGATAGGTCGTGCGGGTCGTGATGGCGTTAATTCTCATGCATTATTATTTCATAGTTATGCAGACATGATCCAACTGCGTAAATTTGCAGAAGGCAGCGGTAATGCAGAGGTTCAGATAGCAAAGCTAGAACGCATGAAGCAATTTGCTGAGGCCTTAACTTGTAGAAGAAAGATGTTGCTTTCTTACTTCAATGAATATCTTGACGAAGACTGCGGCAATTGTGATGTTTGCCTCAATAAACCAGACTTTTTTGACGCCACTTTATCAGCACAAAAAGCATTGAGTGCGGTAATTAGAACTGGGGAAAAAGCATCTCTTAATCTACTCATAGATGTGTTGCGTGGAGCGCAAAATGCAGCGGTCATAGAAAGTGGGTTCCAGCAAATAAAAACCTATGGTGCAGGAAAAGAGACCTCTTGGAACGACTGGCAACAATTTATTGTGCAAATGATCAATCAAGGACTGGTAGAAATTGCTTTCCATGAATTCAATCATTTAAAGATAACACCACAGGGGAAAGAAGTGCTTTTTGATGGACGCAAGGTGTCCCTGGCGGTGATTCCTAAACCAGAAGAACTGGCTGCCAAAAGAGCGCAACACACCCAAGAAGAACTACCTACAGAGGTCAACCGCGATCTCTACGAAACATTGCGCAAAACTAGGCTCCAACTCGCAAACGCCGGCAATCTAGCTCCGTATATGGTTTTCAGTGATGCAACACTAAAGGATATGGCTGCTAGAATACCACTAGACGATAATGAATTTGCAGATATTACTGGTGTAGGAAGTCATAAGCACGATACTTATGGTGTACCGTTTCTTAAAATAATCTCTGAATTCAAAGATTCCCGCACAGATGATTTCATCTATAGAGAGGAAATCGCAAAGCCTAAGCGTCAAAAGAAAAAAGTGTCGGGCCCTAAAAAGGATACGGTTATGGAAAGTGTCAAGCTTTTTTGGGATGGAAAAACGATCAAAGACATTGCCGAAATAAGAGGCTTCCAATCATCAACCATCATGGCACATCTCACTAAAAGGTATGAGTCTCATAACGATATTGATCTTGAAAAGCTCATTGACGGCAAAGATTACGACCTCATCGCCGCTGACTTTGAAAAAATAAAAAATGAAGAAAGTCTTAAAACCGTTTTTGAACATTTTGACGGTAAAATAGATTATGGCTCCTTGCGTATAGGCCTTTCTTTATTAAAAGAAAAAACGAAGGCTTAACATTAAGGAGCCCCCTTTTTAACTTCTTTCTACAAGACTTGACTATAAAAACACATAATGAAGACTGCTCTCTATAATAATAGGAAGAGTCAGATTCTACTCTATATAAAGGTGTCTCCATAACACCTGGACGTTGCTTATACATATAGTTAGCACATTTGTCAGAAAATGAAATACTTCAAAGTAAAATAGAGTAACTTTATGGAGAGAAATTTGTTTATAAAATTGAGGTGTTAACTATAAATGCCTTGTAATCATTCATTTAAAATTTATGATGATGGGTAAAAAAATAGTACTAGAACAACTATTTCTAACTTTTAAAATGAATGATTAATTAAAAAGATCTGTGTGAAAAAAGAAAGCAAATTAGGTGCTGGAATAGCATTAGGATGTGGAATTGGAGCTGCAATTGGAATTGTAACCGGCAATCTAGGTGTATGGATTGGTGTTGGGATAGCTATAGGTGCTGGAATCGGAAATAGTTTAACAAAAAAGGGTGGTAAAAAAAACGATCCTAAATCTTGAAATATAGAAAACAAAAGCAACTAACTTAAGCCGTATATAATTTATTGCTAGTTCTAGCCTACTTACTAAAATCCTTGCAGATTTTGTTTTTGCTAACTTGGGCGCTGTATCACACAACAACACATATACAGCCCGATTGGCAAGTCATATCGCAAATAAAAGACATGAAAAAGGGGCAGAATATGTTTTGCCCCTTTTTGATTTAAGATGATAAGATAGCGATTTACTTATCCTACAACAGGTTCATTCACCCAACTAAATTTAGCCGCCTCTTCAGGTATCTTAATACGTGTTGAAACGCGTTCCATACGAGCTGGAAGCTTCATTAAATAATCACGTGCTTTTTCTGCTTCTTCTGTCAGGTTGGTCATGTTAGCAATGTCCCATTGTTCAATGAGCCTTTGCATAATGTCGATATAGTCTTGAGCGGTATAAACACCTATACGCTGTGCACTGTTTGAAAAATCTTCAAAAGCAGCTCCTATAGACTGTCCAGATTCTCTAAGGAACATCGCTGGCATTACAATTTTGTGCACCATCATTTCCTTAAATGCTACCATCATGTTGCTAGCATCTACTTTGAAAATCTCACTTACAAAAGTGCTATAAGCCCTGTGGTGGCGCATCTCATCTCCTGATATAATGCGACACATTTTAGAAAGAGCTGTATTCCCATAGCCACGTGCTAATTTTGCCACACGGTTGTGAGAAACATAAGTCGCAAGTTCTTGAAAACTGGTATAAATAAAGTTTTTATAGGGGTCGCGATCTGTACCTATATCAAAGCCATCGGTAATCAAGTGATGTGTTGTGATTTCTACTTGACGCATGTTCACACGACCAGATAAGTACAAATATTTGTTGAGTGTATCACCATGACGGTTTTCTTCACCAGTCCACTGGCGCACCCATTTGGACCAGATATTTCCCTTTCCTTCTACCTGATTAATACCTTCTACATCCATTAACCAAGATTCATAAGTAGGTAATGCTTCCTCGGTGATCGTATCTCCTACAAGTGCTACCCAAAAATCATACGGGAGCTCTTTAGCGAGCTCTCTTAATTCCCGTACTTCTTCAAAAAAAGTGTCTTCTTGAGAATTAGGTAAAAAATCAGAAGGCTGCCAAATTTTATCTACTGGAATTAAGTATTCATCCATGAAGGATTCTACTTTACTTTCCAAAGATTGCATCACCTCAATGCGTATATTTTTAAGTGGTTTATTCATAAGAAAAATTCTATTGTAAAGGTAGTCGTTTTGAAATTGTTCTGCTTTCGCGAAAGCGAAATTATTATCTAACTCTTAAACGCAGTGGAAGTAATGCTGTTGTGAATTACTTCTTGAGTTTCTAAAATTAACTCCTCGTGATCCCTTCCTTGAATAGGAATAGGCTCATGAATCGTAAGCTTTATTTTATTACCTATACCGTAAGGAAACTTACCGTAGCGGTTTATTTTCCAACTGTTGTTTATCGTCACCGGTACAACAACAGCGTCTGGTACATATTTAAATATAGTTTTTAAACCGTTCGTCTGGAAAGATTTAGGAACTCCCGTCCTGCTGCGAGTACCTTCTGCAAAAATCACCACACTTCGTTTTTTTTCATATACGTTTTTCGCAAATTTAATCAATGCAGTAATCGCTTGTTTGCGATCCTTACGATCTATAGAACAGTTTTCTCCTATCCTTAAATTTAAGGAAATACTAGGTATCCCTTTTGCGAGTTCTTTTTTAGCAATGAATTTTGCGTGATAGTGTCTAAGGTAATAAATTAATGGCGGTATATCAAACATGCTCTGATGGTTGCACACAAAAATATAAGATGGTCCAGGTGGTAAATCAGTTTTATAGTTGATGCTAAAAGTATTCAACAACGGCAATTGGGACTGCATTAAAAACCAATTAAGTATATAAACGCTTTTACGATGAGCGTTATAGCCCCCTAGCTTATAACAGATCATCTGTATAGGGTGGAAAATAATCAGCAACAAAAAGAAAACGATGATGTGTATAACCGTTAACGGGTAAGAGATGATTTTTTGCATTCTGCAAAGGTAAATCCTTAGTTTACATGAAAGAACGAGATAGAGCAAAATCGATATGCGTGCATAGTAATTAGGAATTACTAAATATTACACACGTAAATCAGAAACTGCTTGTGATAATTTCAACACAAGATGCTGAAAACTAAAAAAGTGCTTTTATCTTGAGACAAAAACACTTTATATTTTAAAACTAAAACTGATTAACAGCTCTCGTTGTATGCTTCTTTCAGGTTTTCAGCAATCAGTTCAGCCGGTCTTCCTTCAATATGGTGACGCTCTAACATGTGAACTAATTCACCGTTCTTGAACAAAGCCATACTAGGCGAGCTAGGTGGAAAAGGAATCATCGCTGCTCTCGCTGCATCTACTGCATCGCGATCTACTCCTGCAAAAACCGTTACAATATGATCTGGCTTTTTTGCATTATCTAAAGACATTTTTGCTCCTGGACGTGCATTTGCAGCAGCGCAACCACAAACTGAATTCACCACTACTAAAGTAGTTCCTTCTTTGCTTAGTGCTTCTTTTACGTCGTTTTGTGTATATAAATGTTCAAATCCTGCGTTACCTAAATCGTCACGCATCGGTTGAACTAATTCTGCTGGGTACATAATATAAATTTTTTACAAAGGTAAAGACTTCTAGTGCTTTATGAAACAGCTATGGTATCATTTAAGTTTATTATGTGAATGGTTTTTTGAATAGTAGGATTCTTTCTGGATTTAAAAAAGACAGAAGTCTATAAAGCAGGGGTCCTATAGACTTCTGTTTCAATAGTGACAACCTTGTGTCAAAGCAGAGTGATTTTAAAATCTAATGGAGCATGGAAAGCGAACACGAACTACTGAAAATTTAAAAGCTTGTACCTAAATTACACTTGGTAATTTTGAAATGTTATCGTGGAACTTATAAAGGTATCGAACCAAATTTTATGGAAAGTCTTTCTAAATACTAAACAACTTATCCATTTACAAATGTTTAGTATCTTTAAGACTTTCTATTCCATACTTAATTATGACAACCAAAAGAAAATGTCCTGAATGTGATGAAGAAGTGCGTGGCAGAGCCGATAAGGTTTATTGCAGTGATTACTGTCGTAATGTAGCAAATAACAAACTAAATAGAGATACCAATGCCTTAATGCGCAATATTAATAATAGACTGCGTAAAAACCATCGCGTTTTACAAATGCTCAATCCTAAAGATAAAACTAAAGTAAGTAGAAATAAGCTACTTGCTAGCGGCTTTGACTTTACCTTCTTTACCAGTATTTACACCACTAAAAAAGGGGGTGTTTATTACTTTATTTACGATCAGGGATACTTGGTTATGGAAGACGATTACTACCTGATTGTAAAGAGAGATTAACAATTCAATAAACTGATGACACCTGCGTTATGAGATCCTATTAAACCCAGTTCCCGAATGAAATTTAATTCAAATAAAAATATCTATAGATGGATCATGATTGTCGCGGCAGTGATGATCACTTCCTTGATTTTATGGAACACGTATGATTTTTTCCAGCAATTGAAGGAAAATGAACGTAAAAACATACAGGAATTTGGAATCTCTCAAAAGGATCTTGCTAATCAAGGCTTAGGAGCAGATTTAGGCGAATTAGGTTTTACTGTAGCCAGTAATACCACGACAGTACCAATGATTTTAATCGATTATAAAGGAGGAATCGAGACGCGTAACCTCCCTGAAAACATAAGTGATGACCCGGAAAGGATAAAAGAGCTAATTAAAATTTACAAACAAGAAAACGATCCTATCGTAACTCAATTTGAAGGAAAGCCATTCAGCACTATATACTACGGCAATAGTGACATTATAACAAAGACCAAATATTACCCCATGGCTCTGGTCGTTATTATGTTATTGTTCTTCTTTGTTATTTGGTTTTTTTATAGGTCCAACAAGGCAGGTGAGCAAAACAAACTTTGGGCTGGTATGGCAAAAGAAAGTGCGCATCAAATAGGTACACCACTTTCTTCTCTTGTAGGCTGGACTACCATTTTAAAAGACACTGATATTGATCCATCCTATATAGTTGAAATGGAAAAAGACATCAACCGTCTTAAAATGATTACTGATCGATTTTCTAAAATAGGCTCCATTCCAAAACTCATTGAAGTAGATATAGTAGATCAAACTCAAAAAGCAACTGATTACATTGCAAATCGATCCTCAAAATTAGTCAAATTTGAAATAGACCTTCCAGATCAACCTATACAAGTCAAGTTAAATGAACCCCTATTTGAATGGGTGATAGAAAACCTCATTAAAAATGGTATTGACGCTATGAAAGGAAAAGGAACGATCTCCATATACCTAAAAGCAGATGTATACAATGTCTTTATTCAAATAAAAGACACTGGTAAAGGAATTCCAAAAAGTCAATGGAATCAAATTTTTAAACCTGGATTTACTACAAAAAGACGTGGTTGGGGTTTGGGGCTTTCTCTCGCCAAACGTATTATCAAAGATTATCACAATGGTAAAATACGTGTTATGGAAAGTAAAAAAGACCAAGGAACTACCTTTGAGATTACATTAAATAAAATCTAGAAGTCTGCCACATTATGAAAACGGTAAAAGAACTGTTTAAAAAGCAGCTGCAATTACAAGGTGAACCAGCTTTAGAAGAACTTGTCATCCAGATACCTCATGCCGTCAATGACGAAAAAAAAGACGAAGAATCCATACGATTTGAAAAAGTGCCAAGGGTAGCTTTAAAGTAGCAGTAAAAAACCTACAAGCTTATACATATACCTATTAAAAAGGTTACCGCATTAGAATCAACTAGCTTCTAGGTAAAGTAACCGTAAATGTGGTGCCTTCTCCATAAATAGTTTTCATATGAATGGTGCCGTTAAAATTTTCTACGATTTGTTTCACCATGGCAAGGCCTAATCCCATACCGCTATTTTTTGTAGTAAACTTAGGTTCAAATATTTTCCTTTCGTGCTCTGCAAGCACACCTGTTCCATTATCTGATACGGTTAGATAAATCTTTTTATCATCATGTTTAACAGAAACTACAATTTTATTTTCTCGGCCTGGATGACTGGCCTGGATAGCATTTTTAACTAAGTTTGTAACCACACGTATCAACTGAGTTCTATCAAATACCGCTTTCAAAGAGTCGGCATCTTCTATGTAATAAATATTGGACTCATTAAAAATATCTAATGCCAGTTGGGTCACCATACATACATCAGTTTCCTCATTTTTCTGCGCAGGCATGGTGGCATAGGTAGAGAAAGCACTTGCTATATTGCTCATTACATCTATTTGCTCTATTAAAGAGTTCGAATATTCGTTGAGTTTTTCTTTAAACTCGGCATCAGTTGGGTCAAATCTTCTTTGAAAACTTTGCACAGTGAGTCTCATGGGTGTCAACGGATTTTTAATCTCGTGTGCCACTTGTTTGGCCATTTCTCTCCATGCTTGTTCCCTTTCACTGGTGGCAAGTTTTACGGCACTCTCTTCCAGCTCATCTACCATTTTATTATAGGACTCTACAAGCGTATTTATTTCTTCTGTGCCTTTGTGATCTATTTCTAATTTACGATTGCGTTTTGATAAATCTAACTGTTTCAGATTATCAGATATACTTCTAATGGATCTGGTAATATACCTTGCTAGGAAATAACCGAGTACGATAGAAATAAAGAACATCAAGGCATAAACTAAACCGAGTCTCTTTAAAAACTCCTCAAGTTCATAGCTCATAAAGTCATCATTCTCAATATAAGGGAGATTGAGAATGGCTATGTTTTTAAATTGATTATCTGTTAGATAGGAATAACTGGAACGATAACTTTGCCCACCAATTTCAAATTTCTCTACATAACGTCCATCTTCAGAATCTCTTAGTTTTTTCAAAATACGGCTAGAGATCTGACTGTGTTTGCTATCGCTTACAAACTGAGCTTTTGAGCTTTTTCTGAGCTTTCCTTGGAGGTCATGCATATAAATAGGCATCTCATGGATGGCACTTAGTCCGTAAATTTCTTCTTTAAAAATATTTTTAAGGTTATCTGTGGTGACCTCAAAATCTGTTTTTTCAATGACGTAGGATATATTTTCTTTAATAGCCTGTTCTTTACGAAACAGTCTTTTTTCATGATAATCTTTGGCTTGTTCTTGGAATTGATAGATCGACATTCCAGCAATGAGAACACTGGCAATAATGGTAAGCACCATCATGGAGAAAAAGATGCGATTTCTAAGGCTATTTGTATACAATCTCATTAAGGTAAAAATAACAATAATTGAGCCACTTGTAACTTCAAGCTGTGGTTTAAAGATCCCTTTGCTAAATTATTCCACTTTTGCATCAAATCGAGTACAGCATCATCTCTTGTTTTCCTTATAAAAGTGAAAGTCAAAACAGGCATACCTCTCATCAGCCTTTAAAAAATGGTTATGGAGTCTGTGGGTAAATCAATAACTTTGCCCTATGAAAATAGATAATCTAGAACAAGGATTTTACGGTATTGGAATTATGAATGGCAAGACTCCAGAAAATCTAGGGGTTTTATGGCGTACGGCTCAAAACCTAGGAGCTAATTTTATCTTTACGATTGGGAAGCGCTATGCAAAACAAGCCTGCGACACCCATAACGCAGTAGGTGCCCTTCCTTATTTTCACTACAAGACCTTTGATGATTTTTACACCCATTTACCTAAAGGTGCTATGATAGTAGGTATCGAATTAACTGATACTGCAATGCCACTAGAGGCGTTTAAGCACCCACGTAGTTGCGTCTATCTACTAGGCGCAGAAGATCATGGACTCACTAATGAGGCGCTAGTAAAATCGCAACATATTATTAAGTTCAATACTCCTAAGAGCCTTAATGTAGCGGTTGCTGGCAGTATAATCATGTATGATAGAAGCGTAAAAGGAACAAGCATCTACCTAGATGGCAAAGCGGTCTAATCGATGACATTTGTCCAATTATTTTTAAATAATACTGATTATTAACCATTTAGAAACATAAAAGTTTTTACTTTTATGTTTCTAACAATTACAATTTATTATAATGAAACAAGGAACTGTAAAATTTTTTAATGAGTCTAAAGGATTTGGATTCATTACTGAAGAAGGAACAAATCAAGAATGCTTCGTTCATGTTACTGGGCTTATCGATGAGATAAGGGAAGGTGATCTAGTAGAATACGAAGAAACAGAAGGTAAAAAAGGAGTGAACGCTGTAAATGTAAAAGTGGTTCAATAACTTAGATTTATATTTGTAAATCGTCAAGTCCCATTTCAGTACTATGAAGTGGGATTTTTATTTAAAATAGTATGATGAATAAAAAAATAAGCTATTACAAAGAATCAGGAAGCTATCATGCTCCTAGCCTTTTAATAAGTGTACTCTTCTTAATCTCCTTATCGCTGTTGTTAGCATATCTTTATAATGCTCTAACTTTAGTCATGCCTATTATATACATTAATGTATTATTAGTATTTGGGATTGGAATAGTTTTAGGGTATTCGGTCCTTGTGTTGTGCAAATTAAGTAAGGTTGGCAACTATAAAATAAGAATAGGGCTCGCTCTTCTTATTGGAATTATCACTCTATACTTTCAGTGGTCTGCTTATATAGGCTATCTCATAAATGAAGGTTCACATAGTCTGGAGTCCTATATAAACTCTTTGGGATGGATATTCTATGATTCTATAGAAAAAGAAGTTCTCGTAGAATTATATCATTACGGCGCTTATGAAGTTTTTAATACCCAAGTAACTGATTATGCACTATTTTTTATCTGGCTCATTGAGGCGGCAATTATAATTGCCATACCAATTCTTGCAGTTTTTAGGTATGTGCCTTTACCAATTTCAGGCACTTACAATAAATTCTATGATCAATATACACTGGAGAAAGACTTTAGATCCTTAGGGTCAGGAGAGCTTACTGCTTTAAGGATTCATGAAGGTCCAGCTGCTGCCCTACAAGAATTTGAGGGCGGCAAAGCAAACCGACATAGCAAGATAAAAATATTTTATTTACCTCAAGAAAGTAAACAATACCTAAAGGCTGAAAATATTTCTATACAGCGTGGGAATGAAAGTAAGACAGCAGTAGATGTAATCGTTAAATATTTAGAGATTTCTACACCTCAGGCAAAAGAATTACTGGAAACATTTAGGAACAGAAAGGATGGTTTTCAATTGTTATAAATCTGAATTTAGAGTATAAAAAAAACCGTCTAAGCTCAACTTAGACGGTTTTTTTATGATTTTATGAGATGTTATTATTTAACCCCTAACGCTGCTTTTACGTCTTGAGTAAGGTCATAACCGTCAGCCATGATGATACCTGTTCCAGTGGTTGAATCTAACACATAATCAAAACCTTTTGCACGAGCTACTTTAAAGATAGCTTCTCTTACCTGCTTGTAAAGAGGCTTTAATAGGTCAGTTCTTTTCTGACCCATAGCTTTTTGTGAGTTTTGATAATACTCTTCTAACTTCTTCTGACCTTCTGCCAGCTCTGCAAGTATCCTTTCGTTTTCTTCCTGAGTTCTTTGTGGAGCTGCTTCTTGGGCGGTCTGATATCTAGTCTTCAATTCTTTATCCATTGCGGTCAACTTAGTTTCATAAGTTTTTGCAAGGTTTCTCAACAACTTGTCAGCAGCGATAGCACTGGGCATAGACTCTACTAACTCTTGAGAAGCTACGTGACATAACTTTGTAGGTTGTGCATCTTGTGCCTGACCTAGTTGGACACCTGCAAAGATGAATGCGATTACTACTATTAGGGTTTTTACTTGTTTCATTTGTATATTAATTGTTATCAATTTTTTTAAATGTCGTGTTTAATCGACTGCAAATATAAGGAGTTCCTATATTATTCACCATCAGGTGTGGTTTTCTTATTGTTTTCTGCTTTTTTAGCTTCTGCTTCTGCTTTTCTTTTTGCTACTGCGGCAGCTCTAACCTCAATAGTACTATCTCTCTTACGCTGGCGTTCTTCCAACATTTTATCTCTACGCTCTTTATATTCAGCAGCCTTTGCAGCCCTTGTGGAGTCCCGTATCCTTTTTTGTTCATTGCGTTCTGCATTGCGATCAGTAATGGCTTGTTGCATTTCCTCTTTCTTGTCTTCTCTAACCTGCTCTTTTTCTTCCTTCTGCTCTGCTTCTTCTACAGATAAGTAGGGCTCAACTTTATCCTCTTGTTTCTGATCTGCCTCTCTTTTCTTACCAGCTCTTCCTATTGCTCTTAAAATTTGATCACTTATATCATGACGCTCTGCGCTGTATAACATAGCCACTTCTGAGCTATCTACTATATAATCGTATTTTCTTTGACTTCCTATTTTTTGAATTTCATTAAAAACTTGATCCTGTACTGGCTGTATTAATTGTTGTTTTTGCAACAAAAAGTCACCTTGTGCTCCAAATCTTTTTTGCTGATACTCAGCAAGTTCTTGTTCTTTTAGGGCTATATCTTCTTCTTTTTCTTCAATAAGCTCTTTGGTGAGTAGTACTTTCTCATTTTGAAGAGTGGCTTTCATTTGAGAAATTTCATTTGACATTTTATCAATCTCTCCTTTCCACTTTTGCATTTTTTGCTCCAGTTGTTTTGATGCCTCTTGATACTCTGGCACACTTTCTAGGATGTACTCCATATCTATGTAGCCCACTCTTACTCCCCTTTGCGCTTTCGCGAAAGCGAAACTAAAAAAGGCCGCTATACCGATAATTAAAATCTTATTTTTCATAAGCTTATTGTTTAGAGAAATAATCATGCCATACTTAAAATTGTTGACCAATTATAAAGTGAACGTTCCAACCACTAGGATCATTGCTTACTGCATTAGGAACGCTGTCAAATCCATAAGCAAAATCTACTCCTAAAAGACCGAATGCAGGCATAAATATACGTAATCCTACTCCGGCAGATCTTTGTACATCAAATGGATTATAACTTCTAAAGCGGTCATAAGAACCTGCAGCCTCTGCAAAACTAAGTACATAAATAGAAGCGGCTTGCTCTAAAGATATCGGGTAACGCAGCTCCATGGAAAACTTATTGTAAACCGTGTCCCCGTCTGCACTGTTGGTAAGCGCACTGTTATCATATCCACGCATTCTAATGATATCTCTACCATCTAATGAAAATGCCCCTAGTCCATCACCACCAACAAAAAATCTTTCAAATGGGACCAGGCCACGTTCATTGTTATAGGCTCCTAAGAAACCAAACTCTGTCTTGGTCTGTAAAATTAATTTTTCATAAAGTTGTGTGTACCAAGTCCCTTCAAATTTAATCTTATAATATTCTAAGAATTTAAATTTTTCTTGATCTATCTTACCTCGATCTGCTATGCCGTTGGTTTGAAATTCTGGGTTGTCCTCTAGGTTAGCATAATCTACTCCATTCCAAACAGAATAAGGAAGTGTCATCTTTGCCGTAAGTGAAAAGGAAGAGCCATAAGTAGGGAAAATAGGATTCACACCTACGTTATTACGACTTAATCCCAATGTATAAGCTAGGTTATTAGAAAACCCGTTAGGGAAATTAAATAAATTGGTTTGGTAATTCTTCAAGTTATAATGTTGAAAAGATATCGCTTGAGAGAATTGAAAATATTGATCTGGCCATTCCAGTCTTTTTGCAATACCTACTGTCCCTCCAGTAATTAAGAAACGTTGATCTCTATCTACTTCTCTAAAATTTTGTTGGTTCACACGATATTGCTCACTATGTGAAAAGGAGACATTAAAGGATACTGGCTTTTTACCACCTAACCATGGCTCGGTAAAGTTAAGACTGTAGGTTCTAAAAATAATACTGGCTTGGGCTCTTACAGCAAGTGTCTGACCATCTCCCATAGGAACTGGCTGGTAGGCTTTTCCCTTAAATAAATTCCTTAAGGAGAAGTTATTGAATTTCAACCCTAAGGTACCTACAAATCCACCACCACCATAACCACCTTGTAACTCTATTTGGCTAGCGCCTGCTTCAACAAGTTCATAGTCTACATCTACCGTTCCTTCTTCTTGGTTCACATTAGTCAATTGTGGATTGATCTTCTGTGCATCAAAGAAACCCAATTGACCTACTTCTCTAATGGAGTTGATGATCTTCTGACGGGAATATTTTTCTCCTGGAGAAGTCCTGATTGCTCTATAAATAACGTGATCGTTAGTCCTTGTATTACCACTTACGCTAATGTTATTGAAGTAAGCTTCTTTACCTTCTACAATTCTAATCTCAAAATCTATAGTATCATTTTGAACACGAGTTTCTACTGCGTTTACACTCGAAAAAAGGTACCCACTATTTTGATATAAGTTAGTCAAATCCTCAGAATCTGGATCTTCTGGATTGCTTATTCGTTCATCAAAGGCAACACCATTATAGACATCTCCTTTTTCAATTTTAAGCAATCGCTTTAATTGTTCATCGGTGTATACGGTATTCCCGATAAACTTGATATCACCAAAGTAATACTTGTTTCCTTCCTCTACACCTATATTAAGGGCTATGGTTTTTTCGTTCTTCTTTATTAATGTATCAGAAAGAACACGGGCGTCGCGATAACCGTTCTCTTTGTATTTATCGACAACAGAGAGCAAATCTTCTTGAAAATCTTCTTCTACGTATTTAGATCTTTTAAAGACCCTTAAAAAGAACTTCTTCTTAGTGTTAGACATAGCACCTCTTAGCTCCTTATCCTTAAGTTGCTCATTTCCATCAAATGTGATACTAGAAATTTTTACCTTATTACCTCTGTTAATATCGATTTTCATGTTCACGATATTACTCCCAGCGGTGTCTTCTACCGTGCGGGTTTTCACCTTAGCGTCTGCATAAAGGAATCCTTTTTTACGGTACTTATCTTCTATAAAGGATCTCGTGGTGGTCACTAAGTTTTCTGTTGCTTTTCTACCTTTAGTAAGTTTTAACTCATTTTTGAGGTCTTTGATCTGACCTTTACGCAATCCTTCTATGGTAACATCATTAAGGTTAGGCACCTCAATAATATTAATTTCTAGATTGATCGTATCGATAATGTCGTCATCTGGATCACCAATAATATCTGTTGCAAAAATTCTAATGTCGCTGAATAATTTCAGGTCCCACATTTTTTTCACCACTTGACTTAAACGTTCTCCAGGAACATATACTTCTTCTCCTTTACGCAATCCTGTAAAAGCGATAACCGTATTTTCGTTATACGTCTGGCTTCCTGCCACCGTAATCTCACCTATTTTATATTTGGTGGCATCACCTATGGCAAGGTCACCTCTCTTTTCCTGAGCGTATGTTACCGTACTTAAAAATAAGCAGGTTACCAATAGTAGCGATTTTGCTAACTTTTTAATCATTCTATAATTGTTCACTTGTTTTACCAAACCTTCTTTCTCTATCTTGATAATTATGTATAGCTTCTACCAGATGTTCTTTTCTGAAATCTGGCCAAAGCACTTCTGTAAAATATAATTCTGCATAAGCGATTTGCCATAAAAGGAAATTACTTATTCTTTGTTCTCCACTGGTACGTATCAACAAATCTACATCTGGCATATAGCTCGTATATAAATGTTTATTGATGACATCAGTATCAATCTGTTCTATTTTTAATGTACCATCCTTTACTTGACTGGCCACATTTTTAATCACTGTAATCAACTCTTCTCGCGAACCATAACTCAAGGCCAGAGTTAAATTCATCCTGTTGTTATTCTTAGTAGCTTCAATTACTTCTGCTAGTTCTCTTTGAGCTGTTTTAGGTAAAAGCTCTAATACTCCCACGGCCTTAAGAGAGATGTTATTCTTTTGTAAGGTGGAAAGTTCCTTTTTAAGGCTAGAAACCAGCAACCTCATCAAGGTATCTATTTCTAACTTGGGTCTTTTCCAGTTTTCTGTGCTAAAAGCATATAAAGTCAAATGCTCTACACCTAACTCTGCACAGGTCTCTACGGTCTGACGTACTGCTTTAGCACCTTTTTCATGACCGCGCACTCTCATCAGACCCTGTTTTTTAGCCCATCTACCGTTACCATCCATGATAACTGCAATGTGCTTAGGGATTCTGGTATGATCAAGTAGTTCTTGTGCCATTTTTAAAAGTTACAATAACAAGGTTTACGACCGAAAGCATAAGTAAGAGTCACTCCACTAAATACGTACCAGTCATTATTATTTACATTACCAAATCTTAAACTATCAAAATCTTTACTTCTCACTGGGTTGCTTCCATCTAAATTATCCGAAAAAGTATATCTAGCGCCTATCTCTGCAGCGAGTATCAATTTAGGGGTAATATTTGTCTTTACTCCAAAAATTATAGGGATCGCAATATCTGTAGTTTCACCGTATGCTTCCAACTGATTTGTGTTATTTAGTGCAAACAAGTCATAATGAAATGCGGTAAGTCCTGTATATAAATAAGGAACGATCTGTGGTCTACCAGAATACAACTCCCATTCCCAGAAGGTGTATTCTACTCCTATACTGGCTTCTATCATGGAGTAATTGTATTTTAAACCTCTTAGATCTCTAGAGAGATCGTCACTATCATTATCATCACCTACCATATTTGCAGAAATCACACTAGCTCTAAAACTATGTCTAGGACTGCGATTCCACTTAAAAATGCCGCCAATGGCAACATCTGTAAACTGAATGTATTGTGTACTTCCTACATCCCCTATTACATTTGAGGTACCTGCAAAAATACCGGCCTCATAGGTTTGCGCTTTCGCGAAAGCGAGACTAAAAAAGACAATAAACGTAAATAGTAACCGCATGGAATTTTTAAAACGTGCAAATATAACAATTCTCTTTACCCAGCATGATGTTTGCGTGCTCGATTGTAGAATAAGAAAACAAGGAATGATTGATTTTATTGTTTAATTGCGTTTATCTTCTCCCCAAAGCAGTTTTTCTCGTAGAGTTTTGATAAAACTCTGACCTTTTAACTCGATGAGATCAATGGTGAAATCTGCTTTTTTAAGTGTGAGAACGGTTTCATTAGGAAAAGAAGCTATGCGGTTGTCTAAGGAGGTAAGAAACTCTTCTTCTCTACCGCTCACTTTTATAATAATCTCTGTGTGATCTGGAATTACTAAAGGCCTCGCATTAAGGTTGTGTGGAGCAATAGGTGTAATTACAAAAGCGTCTGTATCTCTCGATATAACTGGTCCACCGCAACTAAGACTGTATCCTGTAGAACCTGTAGGTGTGGAAACAATTAATCCGTCTGCCCAATAAACGGTTAATAACTCGTTATTGAGTTTGGTCTCAATTTGCATCATACTGGTCGTATTCATGCGACTAACCGTTACCTCGTTAAGTGCAAAGTTGTGTGGCGCTGCATGATTTTCTTCATGGTCTGACACCAAAGTGATCAACGTACGTTTACTCAAGGTATAGGACCCGTTACTTAAAGCCTCTACCGCCTCCACAAGCTGATCTTTATGCAATGTCGCTAGGAAACCCAGTCTGCCCGTGTTGATTCCTATTACTGGAATACCAACATTGCCTATATAAGCAACAGCTCTTAAAATAGTACCGTCCCCTCCTATACTTATCAATATATCATAGGAGTTATCTAGTTGATCAAAGGACTGCTGTTTTAAAGCTATATTATTTTGCTTTAAAAGATTGTGAAAATTAGATTCGACAAGTACTTCAGAGTTTTTAAGCTCTAACAGAGTAATTAACTCTTTACAAGTATTGATCGTATCATCGTGTAGATAACGACCGTATATAGCAACTTTTTTCATTTACATGTTCAAATATTTGTTCAAATAATCTGATCGTTCTTTTAAAGTATCTAAGTAAGAGTCTTCTTCTGCTGCGCTTACTATCTCATAATTATACCTTCTAAAGGTTTGAAGAACAGCATTTAGATTTTGCGCACTCAATTTTAAAGTAATCTCAGATAAATGATCCTTATAAGCACTCACAAAACATCCATAGATCTTTGAATCATTAGACTCGACTATTTGCGCAACCTCACTAAAACTATAATCAGTAGAGCCTTTTTGTAAAACGACAACAGCACCAGGCTCATTCATAAAAGGGGCGTCGTTAAACAACTCCATAATGTCCTTAAGTTCATAGTAACCTAAATACTCGTTATTCTTACCTAAGACCGGCATGATATTCGATTGATTTTGAGCAAATACTGCCAAAATATCTAGCCAGTGTGTATCTTCTTTTACATGAAATACGGTGAAAGAATACTTCACCACCTCAAGGGTTTGACCAGATTCAAAACAATGAGCATCATTTTCAGAAAGACATCCTAAATAAGCCCCCTTTTCTAAAATAGGAAGATGAGAATAGGTAAGTTGAGAAAATATTTCTTGTGCTTTACACATCTGAGATTTTATGTCTAAAGGCTCTACATCATTAATGATATATTGATGGATATTCATTGAAATCAAGTTTATTGCAAATTAATCAATTCTTCACTTATGCGTCTGACAGAATCCGTTGTATTTTTGAAAATAAAAGCAACTATGGCAATTTTAAGTGTAAATGTCAATAAAATAGCAACATTACGTAATTCTAGAGGTGCTGATGTGCCTAATTTAATAAAGGTAGCTATTGATCTAGAACGTTTTGGTGCGCAAGGAATAACCATTCACCCTAGACCAGATGAACGTCATATTAGATATCAAGACGCTAGAGATCTTAAAAAAGTGGTGCAAACTGAACTGAATATAGAAGGTAACCCTATTGATAGTTTTATCAAGTTAGTAAATGAAGTTCAACCTGCGCAAGTAACTCTAGTTCCTGATGGACCAGACGCACTTACTTCTAACGCGGGATGGGACACCATTAAACACCTAGATTTTCTTACAAAAATGGTCAAGCATTTTAAAGACCGAGGAATACGCACCAGTATCTTTGTGGATCCTGTTATCGAGATGATAGAAGGAGCGGCACGCACTGGAGTTGATCGTATTGAACTCTATACCGAAGATTTTGCAAGAATGTACCCTCAGGACAAAAACAAAGCAATTGCTCCCTACCTAATAGCAGCAACTAAAGCTACTGAATTGGGACTGGGAATTAACGCTGGTCATGATCTCTCTCTAGAAAATATTAAATTTTTTAAGGAACAAATTCCAGATTTAGTGGAGGTTTCTATAGGTCATGCTTTGATATCAGAAAGTCTTTACCTAGGCCTTGAAAATGTGGTCAACATGTATAAAGCAAAACTCGCATAATGCTACATTCTATAATTTTAGGAGAAGGACAGCCTTTTTTAATTCTACATGGGTTTTTAGGAATGGCAGACAATTGGAAGACACTTGGTGCTAAATGGAGTGAAAACGGGTATCAAGTTCATTTGATTGACCAGCGCAATCACGGTCGCAGCTTGCACAGCGATACATTTAGTTACGAGATCATGGCTCAAGACATCAAAGAGTACTGTGACGCGCATCAACTTCAAAACATCATACTTCTAGGTCATAGTATGGGCGGTAAAGTAGCGATGAAATTTGCTTCCCTTTATGAGTCTTATCTCAATAAACTCATCATTGCAGACATTGCTCCTAAAGAATATGCTCCCCACCATAGCGATATCATCAACGGCCTGAGAAGTATAGATTTTGACATCGTCAAGTCTCGCAATGAGGCCGATGAAATGTTAGGGAAAGTGATTCCTGATTTTGGTACGCGCCAGTTTTTACTGAAAAGTCTCTATCGAGTTGATAAAAATCGATACGGGTGGCGTTTTAATCTAAAAGTTCTAGGCGCAGCACAAGATAAAGTTGGTATTCAAGAACCTATTGTTAATCCCATAAATACGCCCACTTTATTTATACGAGGTGGAAAGTCTGGATATATTTTAGATAGTGATATGATGCTTATAGAGCACGCTTTCGCGAAAGCGGAATTAAAAACAATAAAAGGAGCAGGACACTGGCTTCATGCCGAGAAACCTCAAGAATTCTACTCTTTTGTTGAGAATTTCGTAATATAACTTTTACTATGCTTGCACAATAATAAACGAAAACGCTTGCGTAATATCAATTTAATATTAAATTTGACACATACAAAATTAACTTACCTTACAAACCTTTGATTATGAACAAAATAAAAGTTTTTGTTGTCCTTTGTTTGATCTCTACTTTTGCTTATGCAGGAGGGTATCGTGTCAGTACACAAAGTAACAAGCAATTAGCAATGGGACATACTGGTGTTGCCGTTGTGAACAGTGCAGACGTACTATTCTTCAATCCTGCTGGAATTGTCCATTTGGAAAATAAATTGAATATAAGTGCCGGTGGGTTCGGCGTTTTTTCTGATGTGAAATTTCAAAGTGAAGAATTCGGAACTTTTTCTGAAACAGATAGCCCTACGGGAACTCCCGTTTATCTTTACGCAACATATAAAGTAACCGAAGATTTTGCTGTAGGTTTAGGAGTTTATACTCCTTATGGTAGTAATGTAACATGGCCGACAGACTGGTCTGGTTCTCACTTAGTCAACGAGATTGAATTGAGCGCTATTTTTGTACAACCTACTTTATCTTATCAACTATTTGATAGTGTAAGTATAGGTGGTGGACCTATCCTAGCCATAGGTGGGGTTAACTTTAATAGAAATGCAAGTAGAACCCTTACTGATGAAGAAGGAGATCGTTCTAATATAGAGATTGACGATGCTGGCGTTACAGCATGGGGTTGGGCTGCAGGACTTATGTTTACTCCAGACGATAGATTTACACTAGGTGTTAACTACCGATCTCTAATTAACATTGAAAGTACAGAAGGAACAGCCACATTTTCTGATTTCCCAAATAGCTCCTTAACTCCTGCGAATGGAGAAACAGGTTTTACAGCAACTTTACCTTTACCTGCTGAACTTACCGTAGGGGTGTCTTATAAGTGGGACAAACTATTACTTGCTTTTGATTATAACCGAGCTATGTGGAGTGAATACAACAGTCTAGACTTGGAGTTTGGTAACGGTGCAACTTCTATTAACCCAAGAAATTACAAGGATTCTTCTACCTGGAGATTAGGTGCTCAATACACAGCAACTGAAAAACTAACTGTAAGAGCTGGATACTACTTTGATGAATCTCCAGTACAATCTGGCTATTTTGCTCCAGAAACACCACGTAACGATTCTAACGGGTACACGTTTGGTCTTTCTTACCAAGTAAGTCCTAAGTTATCTATCGATGGATCTATACTCTATCTTAAATTTAAAGAGATCACAGAATCTTATGACTTCTTCTCTGATACAGGCTCTCCTGTACCAGCTCCTTTTGAAGGAACTTACAAGTCGTCAGCTTTTATCGCTGGTCTAGGTGTAACTTATAGCATGTAAAACAATAAAATAATGAAAAACTTAAATATAAAATTAATCGCTCTTTTTATTGCCAGTGCTGCAATGCTAAGTTGTGAAGAAGACTTTGACAACGATATCCAAGACGGTGGTGTTTACACTTCTGGAGAAGCAGACTTTTCTAAATACGTAACTGTAGGTAATTCCTTAACAGCTGGATATGCTGATGGAGCTCTTTATCTAAATGGTCAATTGGACTCGTATCCTAATATTATTGCTGGACAAATGCAATTTGCTGGTGGTGGAGAATTTAATCAACCCTTAGTAAATGATAATACTGGTGGTCTGCTTGCCAATGGTGTTCAGATTTTACCAAATCGTTTTGTGCTGGCATCTGACGGTATGGGTGCTCCTACAGGACCGGCTCGTTACACAGGCGCGGCTCCTACAACAGACATTATTAATAAAGTAACTGGGCCATTAAACAACTTTGGTGTACCTGGTGCAAGAGTATTTCACCTTGCTGCCCCAGGATACGGATCTTTAGCCGGTGTAATTCCTGGCACGGCAAATCCTTATTACACACGTTTCTCTAGCTCTGATACTTCTACGGTAATAGGAGACGCTGCTGCGGCAAATGGTACGTTCTTTACCTTATGGATAGGTAATAACGACATCCTTGGTTATGCAACCAGTGGAGGTGCAGGAGTTGATAATAACGAATTGAATATTGTAGATCCTGCGATGCAAGGAAACAACAGCATTACTAACAATTTAGTTTTCGGCGGAGTCTATCAGCAACTAGTTGCTGGCCTTATGGCAAATGGTGCTAAAGGAGCATTAGTAAATATTCCAGATGTAACTTCTATTCCTTACTTTACTACCGTTCCTCCAAACCCTATTCCTTTAGATGGACCTACAGCGGCATTTGTGAATTCTAATTACGCACAATACAACGGTGGTTTACAACTCGCTGCAGCAAATAGCCTTATAACAACTGCTGAAGCGGCTCAAAGAACTATTAACTTTAGTGCTGGACAAAATTTTGTAGTGATCGTAGATAATGACTTAACTGATATTTCTGGATCTCCTGTTCCTTTGCCTAACTGGAGACAAACTACCTCAAACGATCTTATCGTTTTTCCTGCTGCGGGAATTTTAGGAACACTAGCTGATCCTTCTAATCCAGCTTCTGTTATAGGTGTTGGTGTGCCGGTGGCAAACGAATTAGTACTCACTACTACAGAACAAGCCAGAGTTACTAACGCACAACAATCCTATAATGCAACCATTGAAGCTCTTGCTGCTGCTAATGGCCTTGCTTTTGTAGACGCTCGTGCGGCACTTGCTCAAGTTGCTACTACAGGAGTTCCATTCAATGGCGGGTTATTAACTTCTACTTACGCTACAGGTGGTGGCTTCTCCCTTGATGGAGTGCACCCTTCCGCTAGAGGTTATGCATTTACGGCAAACACTATAATTGACGCTATTAATGCACAATACGGTTCTACCCTACCTAAAGTAGATATAGGAGCTTATTCAACTATTCAATTAAGTGATACCGTTCAATAAATAGAACAAAACTTTATTTAAAAATCTGCTGCAGACTCGTTCTCCAGCAGATTTTTTATTTTTACAAAAATATCTAATTATGAAGTTCGTTATAAAACTGCTCCTTACGGCTGCTTTAGTCATGGGCCTTTCTGAAATATTACCAGGTATAGAGACGACCAATTATGTAAGTGCCATCTTGGTAGCACTATCCTTATCTGTTCTAAATTTTATAGTAAAACCCATTTTAGTCCTACTTACCTTACCTATAACCATTGTCACCTTAGGCCTGTTTTTATTAGTGATCAATGTGTTCATTATCTATCTCGCTGACTGGTTCGTGTCTGGATTTGAAGTAAGCAGCGTGTTCTGGGCGGTTATATTTTCATTATTACTCGCTCTTGCGAGGTCTGTTTTATTTAAAATGTTAGATAAAGAGAAACAGTAAAAACAAAGTCCTGAAAATAAAACCTAGACTTAAACAATCCAAATCACAGAATAACTAGGTAAACTACCGACTGGTGCCGTTTAGTTTTCAAGTTAGTCTTTTGATGAAATGACGGTGTTTAAAAACAGAGTCTATAGGTCCATCTAAGACAAAAGAAGGCTATTTAATTTGAGTTTGATATAAATGAGAGGCTTGAAAATGTTGGAACACCAACCCCCACTTAAAGACCAATTCCTTCATGCGCCTTATAGAGTTATCCTAAACATCGTTTATCAAAGTGACTGGATAAAGGAATCCAACAAATAAACACTTTGATAACTAGTAAATAAAGCTTAATTTTGCACCCCAATTTTAACAGCATATAAAAGTCTTTCAATGAACATTAAACGTACTGACATTGACGCGCTTAACGCGACACTTACACTAGATATTACTAAAGCAGATTATCAAGAACAAGTAGATAAGATCTTAGCAAACCACCGCAAGACAGCAAATATTCCAGGCTTTAGAAAAGGACAGGTTCCTGTAAGCCTTATCAATAAGAAATATCGTATTCCAGTATTAGTTGAGGAGATCAATAAAATGATTCAATCACAACTTAATGAATACATTACTAAAGAAAAATTAAACCTATTAGGCAACCCATTACCTAAAGATCAAGAAGATGTCAACTGGGAAGCAGATGACTTCACATTTGAGTTTGAATTAGGTTTTGCTCCAGAATTTGACGTCGATGTAAAAGGTAAAAAAGCCATTACACAATACGAAATCAAAACAGACGATAAAACAATCAACAGCCAGATCGATCGTGTACGTGAGAATTATGGTAAGTTAATTGCAAAAAAAGAAGTTGCCGAAAAAAATGAAGTTACTGGAGTTTTCAAAAATGAAGACGAAGGTATCCAAGCAGACGCTACTTTCTCTACTGTGAAAATCAAAGGGAAAAGCAATCTTAAGAAGTTTGTAGGAGCTAAAGTTGGAGACACTTTAGAGCTGAAAACAAAAGGTCTTTTTGCCGATGATGATGATTTAGTGACCTTACTTAAAGTAGAAGAAGAAAAAGAAAAAGGACTTGATATTAACGTAACTTTTGAAATCACTGAAGTAAACGAGCGTGAGAAAGCAGAGTTGAATCAAGAGTTCTACGACAAGCTTTTTGGCCCTGGTGTTATCAAAAGTGAAGATGAATTAAGAGAAAAACTACGTGAAGATGCCGCAAAGCAATTTGGCCAGCAAACCGACCAAAAGCTACTAACTGATATCACAGAAGCTCTTATTGCCAACACAAAATTTGACTTACCAGCAGACTTCTTGACCAGATGGATCGCTAACAATGGTGAGAACGAATTCACAGCAGAAGAAGCTGCAGAAGAGTACAACCGTTCTGAAAAAGGATTGAGGTACCAGTTGATTGAATCTACGATTGTGAAGAACAATGAAGAGTTACAACTTAAGTTTGAAGACTTACAAGCGTATTCTCGTACCATGATACGCACACAAATGGCACAATACGGTCATATGGATGCTACTGATGAAGAGGTAGACCAAGTAGTTGCCCGCATCATGAGTAATCAAGACGAAGTAAAACGTATGAGTGAGCAACTTCAAAATGAGAAAATGTTGAAGTTTTTCAAAGAAAACGCAAAACTAAAAAAGAAAGAATTGACTTACGAAGACTTTATTAAAGAAGCCTACGACGCTTAATAAAGTCCTGTCAATAATTTATATATTTAGGCGTTGACTATTTTATCACTTAGTTAACGCCTTTTTTATTCAATACACAGTAATATTACCACATGGATATATCTAAAGAATTTGAGAAATTTGCCGTAAAAGATCAGGGAGTAAATCCTATGTATTACGATAAAATAATGGGTACGATGTACCCAACTAACTTGACTCCTAACATCATTGAAGAGCGCCAGATGAATGTGGTTGCTATGGACGTGTTTTCACGTTTAATGATGGACCGTATTATTTTTATGGGTCAAGGAGTAAACGATCAAGTAGCAAACATTATACAAGCGCAACTTCTTTTTTTAGAAAGTGCTGATGCTAATAAAGACATACAAATCTACATCAACTCGCCAGGCGGTAGCGTTTATGCAGGACTTGGAATCTATGACACCATGCAGTTTATAAAACCAGACGTAGCTACTATTTGTACCGGTATGGCTGCAAGTATGGGTGCTGTTCTATTATGTGCTGGTGCTGCAGGAAAACGTAGCGCATTGCCACACAGTCGTGTGATGATTCACCAAGTTTCTAGTGGGGCACAAGGTCAGGCAAGTGATATTGAAATTACTGCTCGTGAAGTAGTGAAATTGAGAGAAGAATTGTACACCATTATTGCAAAACACTCTGGACAGACTTATGAAAAAATCAATGAAGACTCTGATCGTGATTACTGGATGAAATCAGATGAAGCTAAGGAGTACGGAATGATTGATGAGGTTTTAAGAAGAGATTAATTCATCCTTTTCACTAGCTATATATCACTGATAAGATAAGTTAAGATAGGATTATTGTAGTAATTCCGCTTTCGCGAAAGCGATAAAAGCAAGATCTCAATAACCTTATTACAGACAGTGAGAACCGTTTTAATAGTTAAAAAACGGTCCCTATTTAAAAGACACTGGTCACCGTGTCAAAAACAAAAATATGAGTAAAGAACAACTAGAATGTAGCTTTTGTGGACGTAATAAAGCAGACACCAATCTGCTTATTGCAGGACTGGACGCGCATATTTGCGACCGCTGTATCGAGCAGGCTCATGGAATAGTTTTAGAAGATACTTCGGTAGAACAACCAGGTGTTTCTGATGCAGAGTTGGAACTTAAAAAACCTAAGGCCATAAAAACTTTTCTTGATGAGTACATTATAGGTCAGGATTTTACTAAAAAGGTGATGTCTGTAGCCGTTTATAACCACTATAAAAGGCTGTTACAAAAAAATACTGATGACGATGTAGAGATACAGAAGTCCAATATCATGATGGTCGGGCAAACGGGAACTGGTAAAACGCTTATCGCAAAAACCATTGCCAGAATGCTTAATGTACCCCTCGCTATAGTAGACGCAACCGTGTTGACGGAGGCGGGTTATGTAGGAGAAGATGTAGAGAGTATCTTAACTAGATTGTTACAAGCTGCCGATTACAACCTAGAAAAAGCACAAACTGGGATTGTCTTTATAGATGAAATTGATAAAATTGCCCGTAAAAGCGATAATCCATCTATTACCAGAGATGTTTCTGGTGAAGGAGTGCAACAAGGTTTATTAAAATTACTAGAAGGAACGGTTGTCAACGTACCGCCTAAAGGTGGACGAAAACATCCGGATCAGAAGTTTATTGAGGTCAACACAGAAAACATCTTGTTTATTGCCGGTGGAGCTTTCGACGGTATCGAGAAGGTCATACAAAAACGTATGAACATGCAGGCCGTAGGTTTTAGCGCGAGTATGTCTAATGATGGTGTGGCAGAAAAAGATAATTTATTACAATACATCATCCCTAAAGACATCAAAGATTTTGGTATGATTCCAGAAATCATAGGTCGTCTTCCTGTATTGACCCATATGGACCCATTGGATGCCAGGACTTTAAGAGCTATTCTTACAGAGCCTAAAAACGCCATCATCAAGCAATACAAAAAGCTTTTTGAAATGGACGATATTGAGTTTACCATAACTGACGATGCACTTTCCTTTATAGTAGAAAGAGCTGTTGAATACAAACTTGGTGCACGTGGATTGAGATCTCTCTGTGAAGCCATTTTAACAGATGCTATGTTTGATATGCCTGGAAGCAATGAGAATAAATTAGAGGTCAGTAAAGACTATGCAGAATCAAAACTCAACAAAAAAGCAATACAGAAATTGAAAGCGGTGAGTTAAGTAGTATCATAATAGAAAAACAAATATCCTTTGCGTTTTATAATGTAAAGGATATTTCTTTTTTGTGTGCAATCATCTTAAATTGCACACGTTAAATAAACTAGTGAAAAAGCATCTCTTACATATTCTAATCGTACTTGTTATAGCCATCACTTTAGTGCAATGTGCTAAACGAGGTCAACCTACAGGAGGCCCTGTAGATGAAACGCCGCCTGTAATTTTACGGGCTTATCCTGATAACTATACCAGAAATTTTAAGAATCAGATTATTGAGATTCAGTTTGACGAATTTGTAAAACTCAAAGATTTACAAAAACAACTGGTGATCTCACCACCTTTGAAGACACGACCTATCATTACGCCTCAAGGAAGTCCTGCCAAGAAAATAACGATTCAAATAACCGATACCCTAAAAGATAACACGACCTATGTGCTTAATTTTGGACAAAGTATTGTAGATCATAACGAAGAGAACCCTTATCCATTTTATAAATACGTCTTCAGTACTGGTAAAGTGATTGATTCCTTAACCTTAAAAGGTGAGATAACCGACGCACTACAATTTGAAGCAGAAGAATTTGTCAACGTGCTACTTTACGAAATCAATGAAGCATATACCGACAGCATTATTTATAAAGAATCGCCTCGATATGTGCTCAACACTTTAGATAGTCTGACGACGTTCACGATGGAAAACCTTAAAGAAGGGACTTATAAAATGGTCGCATTAAAGGAAGAAAATAGCGATTTACGTTTTGACCCTTTAAGAGATAAAATGGGTTTTGTATCTGAAACAATTAAGGTTCCTAGTGATGAGGTTTATGAACTTAAAATGTACCAACAAGAACTTGATCCTAGTATTAAGAAAATCACTCAAGAAGCGCAGTCTAGACTCTATGTAGGTTATACAGGTAATGTGGATTATCTGAAAATCAACTCAGTAGACAAGAGTCTTATTGCACAAAGCCGACTCACCCAACTAGATAAAACAGACAGCTTGCAATATTGGTATCGACCTGCATTAAAACAAGATTCCTTGATGCTTTCTACCGTTTTAAACGAAGAGGTGCAGGAATTCAATGTTCGTTTAAAGGAGCTTAAAAAAGACAGTTTAACACTGAGAAAGGAAAACGATTTCTCTTTAAGAAATCCAGCTAGTTTTACCGCTTCTACTCCTATTGAAAAAATGGATACCAGCTTTATGAAGCTTATAGATAAAGACAGCTTACAACTATCCTTTACTGCCAGACTGGACCGCCTTAAAAACAGAGGTTTCATAGATTTTGAGAGACAGGAAGAACAGAAATACAACCTTCGCCTTTTTCCAGGTGCCGTAACTGATTTCTATGGAGAGAAAAACTCGGACACCTTGAGTTACACCTTCAGTACATTAAAATCCACACAATTAGGAAACTTTAGCATCACTCTTAAAGGCGGCAGTTCTTTTCCTGTTATCATTCAAGTCACTAAAAAAGACCTCAGTGTAGAAGCCGAGGTGGTGGCAAATGAAAATGGAACTTATGATATCTTTTATCTCACCCCAGGAGAATATTATATAAGAGTCATTTACGATACCAACGCTAACGGAAAATACGACCCAGGTAATTTTTTAAAAGGCATACAACCTGAAGAGGTAGTTTACAATCCTGAATTGATCAAATTGCAAGCCAACTGGGATAGAAAATACACACTTAATTTAAAGTAAACCCATCGCGATCTTCTAGAAAACGCAATTTAGATCGGTTGTTCTCTATTTCAGATTTGTGGACTTCTATGGTTTGAATCCCTTCTGTTTCCCATGGATGATTTAGTAATTCATGACCTAGCACATTATAAACTTGTGAATGACCGTTATAATCCATTCCAGTTCCATCAGTCCCTACTCGGTTAACTCCTATAGAATAACTCATGTTTTCAATCGCTCTTGCCTTTAAAAGCGCATCCCAAGCACTGACTCTAGGAACAGGCCAGTTAGCTACATAAATAACCACATCATAGTCTTGCGTATTTCTAGCAAAAACAGGGAAGCGTAAATCATAACATATCTGCAAGTTAAATTTCCAACCTAGATAGGTCGCTATCACAGGTTTTTCTCCCCGATCATACACCTTGTGTTCTCCAGCAAGAGTAAACGTATGTCTCTTGTCATAAATAGTAGAAGAGCCATCAGGCCGCATAAAAATACCTCGGTTTACAAAATGATCTGCCTCCTGAAACATCACACTTCCATAAAGAGCAAAGCCGCCTTCAATAGCATGATCTTTTAAATAATCCAAAATACCTGAATCGCTAGCAAGACCTTCTGGTTTCATAGAAAAACCAGTAGTAAACATTTCTGGAAGTACGACCAAATCAGTTTTGCCGTAGAGAGTTTCCAGTTTTTCTGAGAAACGATCTAAGTTTACTTTAGGGTCTTCCCAGACTAGAGAGGTTTGTATTAAGGATACTTTTAAAGTGCTTTTTTCCATAATTAAAAATTAGTAGGCAGTAGGCAGGGTCATTTTAAGGTTGCTGCGCAACTTAAAATGTAAGTAGGCAGGATTCAACACAATCCTTTGCACCTGTATTGAAAGAATTTCAAATAGTGATAACAAAATTTTCATTGGCCTGCATACTAAATACTTACATTTTATTTTTACGAAGTGAAACATAAAATGACCCTGCCTACTACCAACTCAACTAAGAGTTCATAATTTCCTCAATCTCATCAGCTTCAATAGGTATGTCTCTCATCAAATTAAATGGAGCACCACTATTATTGATCACTAAGTCATCTTCTAGTCGGATACCAAAACCTTCTTCGGGTATATAAATCCCCGGTTCTACAGTAAATACATTTCCTGCTTGCATAGGTTCCCATAGAATCCCAGAATCATGAGTATCCAGACCTATATGGTGTGAGGTACCGTGCATGAAATATTTTTTATAAGCTGGCCAGTTGGGATCTTCATTTTGAACGTCAGCTTTATCTAAAAGGCCTAATTCTAGCAACTCTCCTGTCATAATTTTACCCACTTGTCCATGGTACTCTTTCCATAAGGTTCCAGGCACCAGCATTTTGGTTGCTTCATTTTTTACTTTTAGCACAGCGTTGTACACCTGTTTTTGTCTTTCTGTAAAACGACCATTAACAGGAATTGTTCGGGTCATGTCGCTGGAATAGTTGGCATACTGTGCACCAGCGTCAATCAACATCAAGTCACCACTCTTACATTCTTGGTTGTTTTCTATATAATGCAACACATTTGCATTATTACCACTAGCAATTATAGGTGTGTAAGCAAACCCGTCACTACGTCTTCTTATAAACTCATGTAAAAACTCAGCTTCAACCTCATATTCCATAACACCAGGCTCTACAAAATTCAAAACACGGCGAAATGCTGCGTTGGTAATATCACAAGCCTTTTGCATCACATCAACCTCAATTTGGTCTTTTACCGCACGTAATCGTTGAAGAATTGGAGCAGCCTTTACATAATTATGTGCTGGGAATTGAGCTTTAGTTTTTTTGATGAATCGATCTTCACGAGTTTCTAACTCCACCGCCTGGCGGTAATGCTCATTAGTATTGAAGTAAATGCTGTCGCATTGCGTCATCATTTCAAAAAACTTCTTGTCAAAATCACTCAGCCAGTAAACGGTTTTGATACCTGTAACTTCTCTCGCTTTTTCTTTAGTGAGCTTCTCTCCTTCCCAAACCGCAATATGTGCATTTGTCTCTGTAACAAAAAGCACTTCTCTATGCGCTGGATCTGGACATTCTGGAAACAACAATAGGATGGTATTCTCTTGATCTGCACCACTTAGATAAAATATATCTCTGTTTTGAGAAAAAGGCAAAGTACTGTCTGCTCCTGTTGTAAAAACATCATTGGAATTAAAAACAGCAAGACTAGATGGCTTCATTTTGGCCATGAAATTCTTTCTGTTTTTGATAAAAAGATTCGGATTTATAGGATGGTATTTCATTGTAAGGTCTGTAAATAGGTTTAAAAAAGATGGAAGGAGACCGCTTTCGCACTGAATCAAGTTCAGTATAAGCTTCTATTTTTTAAAGAAAACAGAAAGCAGAATTACCACAAGCAGCAAGGTAAGAATAGACCAGTAGATAGCAAAGGAAACTAGAACTCATTAACGTAAAAGTAGACAGTCCTAGCGAATGACACTCTGTTAAGAGCGCTTTTTTTTCTTGCGATTCTTGATAAACGTAATAACTAATAATAGCACGATCAAAACGGTAATACCGATGATAAAATATCTTGCAGTTTCCATATGTATTTAAGGTTGGTTGGTTCTATAAATTTAAATAAAAGTTGGCAATAAAAGTCACTCTTCAAAATATTTAAGAGACCTCCCCACAAAGTTTGTGTATTGACATTATTAATTGAAATCTATATAATCAACTATCAATCAACTATTCTACCCCTTGAAAAAGTGAAAAGTCATTTCAAATTCAATTTACTGGTTCAAGTTCAGCCTCAAAGTCCTTATCTTTAAAGTCGAAAATAAAAAAACGCATCATGAAGAAAATTCTTTCTTTTCTGTTTATCAGTTCCTTTATTATATCCTTTGCTCAAAACCCTGCGGCAACAGCTGCCAGTGAAATTCAAAATAGTTTGGAAAAAATGGAGCAAATGGCCTCCTCTTCTCCATTCAAAAACTTGGAATTCAAAAACATAGGACCTACAGTAATGTCTGGCCGTGTCGTAGACGTAGATGTAAACCCAACAGACCCTACCGAAATGCTCGTTGCCTATGCCAGCGGCGGATTGTGGCATTCTAATAATAATGGAACCAGCTTTACTCCTATAATGGATAACGCTGGCACGATTAATCTTGGTGATATTGCAGTAGACTGGAATTCCAAAACGATCTGGGCAGGAACTGGAGAGAATAATTCTAGTCGCAGTAGTTATGCTGGAATAGGTTTGTTAAAGTCGACAGACTGGGGTGAAACCTGGAGCCAACCTATGTTAACCGATTCTCATCATATAGGCCGCATTTTAATCGACCCTAAAAATACTGATCATGTAGTGGTTGCTGTTACTGGACCTTTATATTCTACCAGTGAAAATCGCGGAATTTATACTACAAAAGATGGTGGATCCAACTGGGAAAAAACTCTTTTTGCTACTGATATGGCAGGTTTTATTGACCTTGCTGCTGCACCAGAGAATTTTGATATTATGTATACTGCGAGTTGGGAAAAAGACCGTAAAGCATGGAATTTTGATGGAGATGGGACTGCCAGTGCAATTTATAAAAGCACTGATGCAGGGCAATCCTGGACTAAAATAACCACAGAAGCAAGTGGCTTTCCTGTTGGAACGGGTGTGGGGCGTATAGGTCTTGCAGTATATGATGCTAACACGGTTTATGCCATTCACGATTCTCAATTTAGAAGACCTAAAGAAGATACTGATGTTAAAACAGAAGGCCATCAAGACCTTTCTAAAGATGATTTTAAATCCATGTCCAAAGAAAGTTTCCTTAAGCTTGACGATAAAAAACTCAACACCTTCTTAAAACAAAACGGCTTTCAAGAAAAATACCGTGCACAAAACGTAAAAAATATGGTGCGCGTAGGAGATGCCACCCCTCTAGATGTAGCAAAGTACCTGGAAAATGCTAATACACAACTTTTTGACACACCTGTAAAAGGGGCTGAACTCTACCGTTCTAACGATGGTGGGAAAACCTGGAATAAAACTCACGAAGGACAAATAGATGGCGTATTCTACAGCTACGGCTACTACTTTGCTCAAGTAAGAGTGGATCCTAGCGATGTCAGTCATGTTTACGCTATGGGAGTTCCTATCATTAGATCAGATGATGCTGGAAAAACATGGAAAAGCATTTCTAAAGAAAATGTACATGCAGACCATCATGCCTTATGGATCAACCCAAACAAACGCGGTCATATTATCAACGGTAATGATGGCGGACTCAACATTTCTTACGATGATGGTGAGACCTGGATCAAAAACAACTCTCCTAGTGTAGGACAGTTTTATGCGATCAATTATGATATGGAACAACCATATAATGTTTATGGTGGCTTACAAGACAATGGTGTTTGGGTAGGTCCCCACGATGCAAGAGAAAATAGAGCTTGGCATCAACAAGGACAGTATCCTTGGGAAACTATAATGGGTGGCGACGGAATGCAAATTCAAATTGATTCTAGAAATAGTGATATCGTTTATACGGGCTACCAATTTGGTAATTATTACAGAATTGATCGTGAAAAAGAGAAACAGACTTACATACAGCCTCGACATGAACTAGGGGAATCTCCTTATCGCTTCAATTGGCAAACTCCTATTCTATTAAGCTCCCATAACCAAGATATTCTTTATCTAGGTAGTAATAAATTACACCGTTCCATGAATCAAGGTGACGACTGGACAGCAATATCCCCAGACCTTACTCAAGGTGGGAAAGAAGGTAATGTAGCCTATGGAACACTGAGTTCCATCAGTGAATCTCCATTTCAATTTGGTTTGATATATACCGGCTCTGATGATGGATTGGTTCAAATTACAAAAGATAGCGGCGCGAGCTGGAACGCGATCAAAGGAGACTGGCCGGCAAACTTATGGGTAAGCCGTGTGGTAGCTTCTCTACATAAAAAGGACCGTGTTTATGTGACCCTTAACGGTTACAGGTTTGATGACTTTAGCACTTATGTTTATGCGAGTGACGATTACGGAAAAACCTGGCGCTCCTTAGGGAAAACACTTCCTACTTCTCCAGTGAATGTGATTATCGAGCATCCTAAAAAAGAAAACACCCTATTCTTAGGAACTGATAATGCCAGTTACATCAGCACTGATACAGGCGCTTCCTGGAACTTATTAAACAACGGCATGCCACCTGTTGCTGTTCATGATATAAAAATACAACCTGTAAGTAATGATTTATTGGTAGGTACGCATGGTAGATCTATTTACACAGCCAACTTAGATGCTCTTGAATTGATGGGTAAGAGTGGTTTCGCTTTCGCGAAAGTGAATAAAATAAGAGCTTCTTCCAGATATGGATCTCAAGGCTTTATGTGGAGTGAAGGGCCAGAGCCTAAAATAGAGCTCACTTTTTACACAAAAATGGCAGGAAAAGTAAAAATAGAAGTCCTTAATGAGAAAGGGAAAACCATATATGAAGATGCAACTCTGAGCAGTAATGGTATTAATTTTTACACGTATAATGGTACAGTTGGCGCCTATGCTTTAAAGAGATTTGACAAAGAAAACAGACCTGAAAAAGCAGAAAACGGAAATTATTACCTGCCTAAAGGAATTTATGCTATCAAATTAACTGGCAATTCTGGAAGTGCTAGTCAAGAATTAATCGTAGAATAAACCTATGAAGAACTGCCTTATCCTTATAGCTGCTGTTACCTTCATGATCAGTTGTGTTGAGGAAAACAGACCTCAAACCAATACCTTTCTTATGAAAACGACCATACAGCTAGAAGACGAACAGATCTATATTGACCTTTCAAAACCGCTAGACATCAGTCTTGCAATACAAAATAATGCGGGCGTAGGCGCCTGGTATATTGACCAGCCGCAAATTAAATATGTAGAAGTAGATGGTTATGTGGGCAATGTAAAATTGGGCGGTTCAACTAATTTTAACAATGTTCATTTTAATCCGCATAGTCATGGGACACATACCGAGTGCATAGGTCATATTACAGAGGAATTCCACAGTGTAAATGATGCGCTCGACAATACTTTTTTTAAAGCTCAATTGATAAGTGTGACACCACAAGAATTAGATGGCGATCTAGTGATCAATGAATCAGTGACAACAGTTTTAAAGTCTGGAATAAAAGCTGTCGTTCTAAGAACTTTACCCAATCCAGAAAGTAAGAAAAGTAAAAACTATTCTAACAGCAATCACCCGTATGTAAATGCTGGATTGATGTTACGCTTTCGCGAAAGCGGTATTCAACACATTCTAATCGATCTTCCTAGTGTGGATAAAGAGAAAGACAATGGTGCGCTACTGGCTCATAAAGAGTTTTGGAATTATAATGGTGAGCAACGACTTAACGCCACCATTACAGAATTGATTTATGTTCCTGATCACATAAAAGACGGCGTCTATATGATGGACCTTCAAGTAGCTCCTATAGAAAATGATGCTGCCCCTTCACGTCCTATTCTGTACGAGATATTGTAAATTTGTTTTATGGATGTATTATTTTTTCTGAAACAAGTATTAGGAGCGATCGCATCATTTTTAATATTCAAGCTGCTTTTTAAAGGCGGTAAAAAAGAGAAAACTCGGGAACAAAGTGTGGTTCTTATGGAAAAAATACGCCGGGTATGCAAATTCATAACAATGGAAAGAGATTTTTCTGAAGTCTCCCATTACCAAAATGTAAAAGACAAAATAGCTAACTTTCTCTTAGGTATAAAGAAGGCCGTTATTTTGATCAAAGCACAGGCTCGTATAGGTTTGGACCTGACTAAAATCGAGATGGAAAGCACTCCAGAAAAAAAAACCATACGTCTTAAAAATTTCTCGAGGCCACTCATTCTAAGCATAGACACAGACTTTAGTTATTACGATAAGCTGGAAGGATGGGCCAACAAATTTACCAGTGAAGGCCTTGCCGAAGTAACACGTAATGCCAAGCAACACATTATTGATAAGGTTACTGAAAGCAGTCTTATGGATCAGGCAAAAAAAGAAGCTGTACTCGCTATTAAAATGATGGAAGGACTTGCGGCTGCTATAGAATGGACCCCAGCATACAACGAGTTAGTTCTTGAGGAGGCGCTGCAAACAAAAAAACTAGATTCTTAATGGAAATAGACGAGCTAAGGGATTATTGCCTTTCAAAAAAAGGAGTGACAGAAGAATTCCCTTTTGATGAGGTGACCCTAGTTTTTAAGGTAATGAATAAAATGTTTTGTCTTGCAGGGCTGGAAAAATGGGAGCGTGGAGAAAAAACAATTAATTTAAAATGCGACCCAGAAAAAGCAATAGAACTACGAGAGCGATACGATGGAACCGTAATCGGCGGTTTTCATTCTAATAAAAAACATTGGAATACTATTTATACCAATCGCGATATGCCCCGAGAAAAATTGCAACACTGGATCGATCACAGTTATGATCTTGTAGTCTCCAAGCTCACCCGTAAGGATAAAGAAATTTTAAAAACCTTCTAAAAGAAAGATAACCCCAACATACATAATATGACATTTTATAAACCTGCATACATTTAATTATAGAGTGATCTGTATACAACTCGCTCCACAGGCATTTTTAGAATGCTATATCCAATAACAAATAAAATAACACCCTTGGAATCAAAACTCCACTCCTTTTATAAAGAGCGTATTGCTCAATTTACAGCTTCCAGCAATCGATTACAAAATCAATTGCGGCTTTCTAGTACGATTAGGTTTCTGGTATTTATTGCTGGCGCTATTACTATATACTTCCTTTCTGATTTTTGGCAATACGCCATTCTAAGTGGTTTTGTGTTTTTTGGAGCCTTTCTGTTTCTAGTTTCTAGACATGAAAACCTCAAGCGCAAACGTGATTTTCAAATCGGCTTAAGGGATATTAACGGTAAAGAATTACAAATTCTAGATCGCGATTATCAAGGTTTCCCAGCGGGTAAAGAATTCTTGGCAGATGATCATGAGTACAATCGTGATATTGATCTTTTTGGTACGGGTTCTATATTCCAGTACTTAAATAGAAGTGTGACTAAAGATGGTGTGATCTCACTTGCGCAAAAACTCAACAGCAATGACATCAAGGACATTGAAAAAAAACAAGAAGCAGTAAAAGAGCTGTCGGGTAAAGTTGACTTCCGACAAGAGTTTTGGGCAACAGCCGCTTTACTGGACCGAGATCGCGATCCTAAATCCATGCTGGGATGGGTTAAAAACTACCAAGCTTTTGTTCCCAAAGTATTCTCCTGGTTATGCTGGTTATGGCTGGCTCTTAGTATCCTCACCTTTACTTTGTATTTCTACGATTTGGTTTCTGGTTATATTCCATCTGCTGTCTTTTTTGTAGGCATAGGAATTACTGGAAAATATATAAAAAGGATCTCTGCTTTTTCTGCCAACATCAGCAGTCTCGAATTGTTTTTCAGTCAGTACAGTCAGTTGATTTTAGCTATTGAACAAGAGAGTTTTGAAAGCGAGTTGCTCGTTGGTTTAAAATCCCAAATCACTACGGATGGTTCACCAGCTTCAGAACGTTTTCACCAACTCGCCCGAGCGATAGGAAGGCTGGATCAAAGAAACAACATGCTTTTTGGTGTAGTTGCAAACGGTTTAGGCCTTTGGGATTTAAAGCAAGTCTATACGATTGAACAGTGGTTGCAAGAAAACGCCTTGCATATGGAGCACTGGTTACAAGCTGCAGCAGAAGTTGATGCAATGAGTTCGCTAGGTAATTTTGCCTACAACCATCCTCATTACACCTATCCTACTATTGTAGAAGGAAGTTTTCAGTTAAAAGCTTCCCAAGCACATCATCCATTATTGGACCCTAAAAAGTCTATAGGAAATGACATCGACATTTCTTCTGGCGAGTTCTTTATCATTACTGGGGCTAACATGGCTGGGAAAAGTACGTTCTTAAGAACCGTCTCCATGAAGATAGTGCTGTCTAACGCAGGTTTGCCGGTTTGCGCACAAGAAGTCACTTACAGTCCTATAAAACTCATTACAAGCATGAGAACTAGCGACTCGTTAACTGATGATGAATCCTACTTTTTTAGCGAGTTAAAGCGTCTCAAATACATGGTGGATAAAATAGAAACCGATCGGTATTTTATAGTTCTCGATGAAATTCTTAAGGGAACCAACAGTCAGGATAAAGCTAACGGTTCTCGTAAGTTGATTGAGAAGCTCTCCAGAAAACATGCGACGGGAATCATCGCTACACACGATCTGAGTCTTACTGAAGTGGCTGACGAATACGACAGCATTTCTAACTACTTCTTTGATGCCGACATTACTAATGACGAACTCACTTTTGATTACAAATTCAAAAATGGAGTCGCCACTAATATGAACGCGAGTTTCTTATTGAGGAAAATGGGGATCGTAGATGAGTAGGCAATAGGCAATAGGCAATAGGCAATAGGCAATAGGCAAAAATTTCTATGACTTTTAAAAAAAAGTCATAAAAATTTTTATGTGTGTATTAGCCCTATTGATTTCTTTTTTTAAAGAGACTCATTAATCTTATAGAAGATATCATAAATCACAATCCCTGCACAAACGGAGATGTTGAGACTGTGTTTTGTACCGTATTGCTCTAACTCTATAACTTCTTTACATGCATCTACTACATCTTGCTGTACCCCTTTCACTTCGTTACCTAAAACAACGGCTACTTTCTGACCTTTTCCTGGTGAGAAATTGTACAGGTTTTGAGAACGCTCTGCTTGTTCTATCGCACAGGTGGTATAGCCTTGTAGGTTGAGTTTATTTACTACATCAATGGTGTCCTCTGCATATTCCCAATCTATAGTTTCTGTAGCACCAAGTGCCGTTTTTCTAATGTCTTTGTGTGGTGGTTGTGCTGTAATACCGCATAAATAGATTTTCTCGACACGATAAGCATCTGCACTACGGAAGACCGAACCTATATTGTTTAAACTCCGTACATTATCCAATACGATGACTAACGGTGTTTTATCACTTTCTTTAAAACTTTCTACAGTCAGTCGATCCAGTTCTTCGTTCAGGAGTTTTCTCATGTGTCAAATATAGTAAGATCTGTTTGTGGGAAATGACTTTATACACATTCCAACCTTTTTTTTGAAAGTATTTAGCCCCATTTAGTGCTGTAATAAAAGCAGATTATCTCTTTAAAGTAAAGTGCCCGCCAAAGCTTTTGGGAGTTCTATTCTCTTCATAATCTACTTGAAACCAATAATCTGAAGAGGCTAATGGCTGCCCATTATAAGTACCGTCCCATCCTATTCCTGTCGGATCAACTTGAAATGATAAATTTAGTTATGCTTTCGCGAAAACGGTAAAGTAAAAAGGACAACTATAAAGCTGTCCTTTTAAAAAGTATTTTAAGTTGTCTTCTATAAGTTTACCGCAGGACAATTACAACTCCATCTGTCTTTTCTACATAAAAAGTCAATCCCTAAAGTAATCTGATGGAATCCGCCATTTGCAAATTGTATATCACCAAACTGGTAACTGTAATTATAACCAAAAGTAAACTCCTTATACTTGATCCCAAAAATAGGAGACAGAAGCGATAAATTTTGCTCTTGTACGTTATCCCCATCCAGATACTCAGCTCCATCAAAACTCTGACGATAAGAAAGTCCCATATACATTACGCTATCATCATTTAGATCATAATAAGCTTTTAGGTTAACATCCATAAACTGCTCTGCTGTACGATCTGTACGCTGGTATAACACCGATGGCTCAAATTGCCAGTCGTTATTACGTGGAGCAAATAAATAACCCAGAGTTGCTATATAACGACGCTGGTTGGTACTTTCAAAACCTTCTGAATAGATCTCACGGTTTTGGAAAAGGGCATTCTTAACTGTAAAATGTGCGTAGAATTCTTTGTAGAAATAAGACATTCCTATATCAACATTAAAGTAAGAATCACTTCTAAGAACGCCTGTTATGATAGGGTCAAAATCACTAAGATCAAAATCAGACTCATCCAGTCTACTTTGTACCATACCTACGTTCATACCGAAAGAAAGACGATTTAAATCTTCAAACCCTCCACCTACTTGTAGGTGATATGCATAAGAAAGATAGGCCCCCGTCTGCGAGTGGTAACCGTTCTTATCGTTGAATAATATAGCTCCTATACCACTATTTTCCCCTACTCCAGTGTTAAAACTTAATGTTTGCAGGTTAGGGGCGTCTTCTTGATCAAACCATTGCTGACGTACTGTCCCTCTAACTTTACCACAAGCCGCTGCTCCTGCCATAGAAGGATGAAGTAGATAATAGTTATCCATTAAGTAATCTAAATAAACTGGAACACCTTCTTGTGCAATGGTTAGCTGACCACTAAAAACGACAGCTAATAATATGAATAGTTTTTTCATGTTTAGGTTTATGTAACTTCTTAACGCAAAACGCCTTAAAAATGTTTTATCTTTTGTGTTTCTTTGATTGATGTCATAAAATGAAACAAAATAAATTGTTTGGGCGCATTTTAAAAAATCAAGCATTAATTCGGTACAACTTCAAAGAATACCAAAGGATTCAAATATATAAATTTTTGGTCTAGGATATGGATTAATACGAATTATGTTGACGCTACTAAGAATTAATATAGATTTAATTCAAAACCAGCCCTGTTATCGATTATTGAATACCATTTATAGTATTTATCAATGGCATGTATCATGACATATCATCCTTGCTAGGCTTATCTTTGTTCCATATCATAATAATCATGGAGAATCATCAAATTAAAATAGTTCCTACGAGTAATGAAGCGATCATTAAATTTGAGAGCAATCATTTTCTAGTAAAAAATCACAGTTACGAATTTAAAAATATAGATGAAGCAGGTTCATCCCTTCTTGCGCAGCAGTTGTTTTATCTGCCATTTGTGAAAACAGTTTATATCGCACAAAATTTTATAGCAATAGAGCGTTATGATATTGTTTCTTGGGAAGATGTGCAGACCGAAATTTCAGAACAAATAGAAAACTATCTAAATAGTGGAGAACTCCTCGTAAAAAAGGATGAAGAAATAAAGAAAGTGCCGGTAACTGTTTACGCTGAAGCAACACCCAATCCTAATGCCATGAAGTTTGTGGCTAATAAAAAACTTACTGTAAACAATAAAGAGTTTAAAAGCATCAATGATACAGAGGTTGACACTCTTGCTAGAAATCTCTATACCTTCCCTTTTATTAAAGAACTTTATGTGGGTGAAAACTATATATCTATTCAAAAGCACGACGTTATATCATGGGATGAAGTGACTCATGAAGTGCGTTCCTTTATAAGAGAGTCTTTAGAAAGCGGCACTTCAATAGGGGAAACAAAGCATAAAAGCGCAGCGATAGTTAAAGAAAAAGGAGAGTCTGTGGACTTACCCAAGTTTGAGAATCTAAACGATATTTCTAAAAAAATAGTTGAAATTCTAGACGAATACATCAAACCAGCCGTTGCTAATGATGGTGGTAATATTGTGTTTGAAGGTTATGAAGAAAGTAGTGGTGAAGTGAGGGTTATTCTTCAAGGAGCCTGCAGCGGTTGCCCTTCCTCTACCATGACCTTGCGTAATGGTATTGAAACCATGCTTAAAGAGATGATTCCTGGTAAGATAGAACGAGTAGTTGCCTTGAATGGTTAGAAAATTGTACCTTTTATACTTTATAAAGATACAATTATGGCGGTCTTGAAAGTAATAGAAGTGCTAGCAAACAGTGAAAACAGCTGTTGAGCGTGCTTCTAAAAGTGTAGAAAACATACGATCAGTTTACATCAATAAACAAATTGCTCAGGTGAAAGACAGTAAGATCACAGAATATAGGGTGAACGTAAAAATCACTTTTGTGGTAATGTGATTTTCTTTGGCAAGATATTTGAAGATTACCAATTCAACAAAAACAAATTATTATGAAAAAATCAATCCTTAGCTTATTATTTGCAGGCGCATGTTTAACCGCAATGGCGCAAGACATTAGATCTATCTCTTCTGACGGTGGAGTAAGAATCGATATGAATCTCTATCAAAACACAACAGCCACTATTAATCAAAGTAACTTAACTTATTCAGGTAATCCTTTTATCGAAGAAGATCTTAAAGAAGGTATCGTTACTATAGGTGAGGACAATAAACAAGTTTTTTTTATGAGATATAATGTGCTTAATGAGCGTATTGAATTTAGTAAAACAAATGATGTCGCGACTTTAAAAGCTTTGCCTAAAATTGAAGATCTTGTGATACTACTTGAAGGGAAAACTTATCAATATATTGAAAGCGGAAATTTGCCGGCTGGATATTATGAAATCGTAAAAGCATTTGATGCTGATACATTTTTACTAGTAGAGCATGACAAAAATATAATGGAAGTAGAACAAAAGTCTTCTTACAACTCTGGCCAAAAATCAAAAATTAGGAGTAGTGAAACCATTTTCTTTTTTGATAATAAAAATGCTATCGAAATTGACAATCATAAAAAGCGTAGTGTAAATGCTTTTCCTGAATCTACTCAATCAGAATTGAAAAGCTTTATCCAAGATAATAAGATCAAATTTAATGATGATTACAAAGGCTTAATTGCTATAATTGATAAGTATATCACTTTATAATTATTTGCATTAATCCTGCCTTAAATTCTTTAAGGTAAAAAGGTTCAAAATAAGCGACATCTACGGTGTCGCTTATTTTATGCTTTTCTATGGCAAGGTCACACAAAGTTATTGAGGCAGGGTTTGAAGTGATGTACCTGTGCTGTTCTTCTTGAATCAACTCTCTAAATTTTTCTATTCCAGTACCTATAAATGTTAGCTTTCCGCTTTCGCGAAAGCGAGAAAAACTTTCTTTTTCTAATATTACTGCTGACACTTCTTGAACGACTTCCTTGGCGTGATATTTGTCTATTTTATTATTCAACAAAAACAAATTATTATGAAAAATCAATCCTAAGCTTATTATTTGCAGGCGCGTGTTTAACCGCAATGGCACAAGAGAATGGAATAATGGCAGATATGAATCTCTATTCAAGCCTTTCAAGCATGCCAGCCACCCTTCCTCAAAGTAATTTAACTTATTCAGGCGATCCTTTTATCGAAGAAGATCTTAAAGAAGGTATCGTTACTACAGGTGAGGATGATAAACAAGTTTTCTTCATGAGATATAATGTTTTAGAACAACGCATAGAATTTAGTGAAACTAATGAAGTAGAGACTTTGAAAATGTTACCTAAGGAAGATAACATTCTTATTCAACTAGCTGGAAAAACATACCAGTATCTTAATGTAGGGAATTTACCTACTGGATATTACGAAATCGCTAAGACATTTGATGAAGACACCCTCTTGTTAGTTCAACATGAGAAAACTATTTATAAAGCAGAACAAAGAAACTCTTATAATTCTTCCCAAAAATCAAAACTTAAAAGCAGTGAAAAGATTTACTTTCTCTATAATAAAGATGCTATCGAAATTGAGAATCACAAAAAGCGCAGTGTAAAAGCTTTTCCTAATTCTACTCAATCCCAATTAAAAACTTATATCAAAGAAAATAATATTAAGTTTAACGACGATTACAAAGGTCTTATTGCGTTGATTAACAAGTATATAAATTTATAATCACCCCTTTATCCAGCTTTAAATTCTTTAAGGTAAAAAGGTTCAAAATAAGCGACATCTACGGTGTCGCTTATTTTATTCTTTTCTATGGCAAGGTCACACAAAGTAGTTGCGGTAGGGTTTGAAGTGATGTAGCTATGCTGTTCTTCTTGAATCAACTCTCTAAATTTTTCTATTCCAGTACCTATAAATGTAAGTTTTCCGCTTTCGCGAAAGCGAGAAAAACTTTCTTTTTCTAATATTACCGCAGACACTTCTTGTAGGATTTCTTCCCCTTCAAAAACAGCAGCATAGACTTCCATTCTTCGAGCATCAAGCATAGGAACTGTAATACCTGAAGAGGTGTTTTGCTTGCTCAAAGATTCTAATGTACTGATGGCTATCAGTGGGATATCCAGCGCATAGCACAATCCTTTTGCTGAGGCAACTCCTATACGCAATCCCGTATAAGAACCTGGACCTTCGCTTACAGCAATAGCATTAAGATCTTTGGTAGAAAAATTATTGCGAGATAAAATCTCCTCTATATAAATATGCAAACGTTCTCCATGACTATAACCGTCACTGTTATCTTCTAGTACGTCCAGACAATTGAGAATTCCACAATCATTTTGAAAGGCTCCATTTTCAGTCGCAAGCGCAACAGAACAGTTTGTAGAAGTTGTTTCTATACATAATATTAAGGACATGACTAGGCTGCTTTGTCTTCTTCAGAAGAGGTTGTTTTAGAGTCTTTATCTTTTTTTGTACTTACCGCTTTTCCTGATTTTAAAGTCTTTGTAACTGTTCTATAAGGTCCAGTAATTACTTTTTCTCCTTTTTCAAGGCCAGTGAGTACCACTATATTTTTATCATCTTGGATACCTGTAGTTATCACTCTTAACTTGGCTTTGCCATTTTGCTCCAGATAAACACATTCAAATTTTTTATCACTTGTAGATAGGTCCCTAGAACTTTTTCTGCTTTCTAGAGTATCATTTTTAATGACGATAGAGCTTATAGGAATGGCAATCGCATCTTTCTTTTCTCTTGTGATAATGTCCACAGTAGCAGTCATTCCAGGTTTAAAAGGGCTGTAGTTGTCACTTTTACCTTCTAAAAGTTCTTTATAGCTATCCGGTAGGATTCTTACTTTTACTTTAAAGTTAGTCACTTGATCTGCACTTAGCGATCCAGTAGCGGTGTTGGCAATTTCAGTTACTTCTCCTTGAAATTTTCTTTTTAAGTAGGCATCTACTTCAACAATGGCTTTGTCGCCTACTTCTATCTTAACGATGTCATTCTCATTCACATCTACCTCAACTTCCATTTGAGAAAGATCTGCAACACGCAGTAATTCTGTTCCTGCCATTTGTTGAGTTCCCACTACTCGCTCTCCTAACTCGACTGCAAGTAAGGAAATTGTTCCCGTCATAGGGGCGAAAATGCTGGTGCGACTTAAATTATCTGTAGCTTCATTAACAGTAGCTCCTGCACTTTGAACTGAAAAATACGCAGAACGTTCTGCGGCTTTTGCTCTTTGATAAGCAGCAGTAGAAGCATCAAATTCTGATTGCGAAATCACTCCTTTTTCAAAGAGTTGAGAAGCACGCTGGTAATTTGCCTTTGCTTCTACAAGACTTGCTTTTGCTTGTTCAAAACCGGCCTTAGTATTAGCAAGTCCAGCTTTTGATCTGCTTACGCTAGATTGTAATAAATCTGGATTGATCTTAGCAAGAAGGTCTCCCTTCTGAACTGATTGACCTTCTCTTATAGGCAATTCAATAATCTCACCTGGTACTTCTGGAGATATACTCACCTCTACTTCTGGTTTGATTTTTCCTGTGGCACTCACCGTTTCTGTAACATCCATGGTGGTCACTTCCATAACCTCTACCGATATACCTTCGTCACTATTAGCAGCAACCATTTTGTAGCCGAGATAGCCCAGTACAACAACAGCTATTAGTATTACTATAATAATTATTGCTTTCTTCATAATTGATGGTTTATAATCTTAACTCGTTAACAGGTATACCGAAATACAATTCCAATACTTTTAAATTAAATATGTACTGGTATTTTGACTGGATCACTTGATTTGCTGCACTTACCACTTGTTGCCTACTTTGTTCAAAATCAAAGGCATTAAGCAAGCCTACGTTATATCTTTCTTGAGAATATTCAAAGGCTGTTCTTCTAGCTTCTAGTGTTTTTAAGGCACTTGCGTATGCTACTTTAGAACCTTCAGCATCTGTATAAGCTCTATAAACTAAAGCCTCTAAATCTAATTTTGCTTGTTGTTCTGCAATATTTGCGCGCTCTAAATTAATTTTTGCTCGGTCTACTTGATTTCGTGTAGAAAAACCGTTAAATACAGGAACATTAAGAGAGATTCCATAAGAGATCCCATCTAATAAATATAACTGATCTATAATTGCAAGATCGGTATCTTCTTGTGCGTTAGTATTATAATTAAGAAATCCAGTTACCGTAGGAGAATACCCTGATCTAGCGATTAAAAGGTCTTGGGTGGAAAGCTTTTTATTTATTTCAGCTATCTTGATTTCACTACGAGTATCTAACGCATTGTTGACGACTTGATCCACTTCATTATCTAAAATAGTAGTTACTGGTACCGAATAGTCTACTTCTGCCACATCAAAATTCTCATAATCTTCGATCATAAGCAGTTGAGCTAAATTTAGTTTTGAAATAGTAAGGCTGTTCTGCGCGGTAATTATTTGTTGATTTTCACTCTCATAAGTAGCTTGAATTTCTAATAAGTCACCTCTAGGTAAAGATCCTGCTTCGACTAGATTTTGAGTTTGCTTAATTTGTGAATTAGTAACTTCGTGCTGCTTTAATAAGACTTGTAAGTTTTCCCTATTGAAAAGTACATTCAAAAAAGTATTTGCAACGTTAACAGCTGTGTTATCAATTAAATTTTGCAATCTATAATCAGCTGCCTCAGCAGAAAGGTTGGCGCGTTTATACTGTCTAAAACTCCTCAAACCGTCAAAGATGGTCACTCCAGAACTTGCTCCACCAGATAGGTTGGTCCTTTTATTATTTTGAAAACCAGAAACTGGATTAAATTGGAAACCCTGAGATACGGTCCTTCTTGCAGATAAGTTCAACGAAGGTAAAAAATTACCTAATGCATCTCGCTTTTCTACTACCGCAACCTCTTTATCTAATTCTCCGTTTTTTATGGAGATATTCTTGTCTATAGCTTGTTGGATACACTCTTGCAAGGTCCATCCGTTATTCTGTTGCGCTTTCGCGAAAGCGAAACTAAAAAGAACAATGCTGCAAATTATTAACTTCTTCATAATATGGTTATGTCTATATGTAGATCTAAGATGTGATTTGTTACAAAAAAATATTATCCTCCGAATCCACCACGTCCAGCAGGGAGTTTTAAGGCATTCCAAACTTTGATGTTATCCCCTTCTTTTACTCCAGAAAGTACTTCCACGTTTATACCGTTGCTCAATCCCAATTCGATATCACGACGTTCAAACTGTTGATCCCCTATCTCGATTTCAACATAAGGTTTTTTAGTCTCTGGATCATATTGCACCAGTGCCTCTTTGATACTCAACACGTCATCTCTTCTGTCTAAAATAATACTAGCATTTGCACTTAAGCCTGCTCTTATAAACGTGGAGTCTTGTGTCGCTTTAAGAGTTCCTTTAATAGCAAATTGAATAGCTCCATTCTCTGCAATTCCTTTAGGTGCCACATAATCTAAAATAGCGTCAAACTTTTTATTGTCAAAAGCTCCTACGGTAATTTTTAGTGCGAGACCTTCTTTAATCTTCCCTACTTCACTTTCATCTACCTTTCCTTCAAAGATCATTTTATTCACATCAGCAATCATGGCGATGGAAGTACCTTCATTAAAGTTATTGGACTCAATAACTTGATTTCCTTCTTTCACAGGAACGTCTAGCACCATTCCAGAAACGGTTGCACGTATAGATGTTTGTGCATAGTTCCCAAGACCAGCGGTAGTCCCCGTTCTTATGATATCATAGTTTTGCTGTGAACCCCTTAGACTTACCTGCTCTTGCTTGTAACGTTGCAAAGCGTTGTTATAAGCATTTTGAGCCAGGTCAAATTCGTTTGCAGAAATCACTCCTTTATCAAAAAGGGATTTCTGTCTGTTAAAAATGGCCTTTTGATTATCTAGTGCTAGTTTTGCTGTTTCTACAGATGTTCTCGCTCCTGCGATATTATTTTTAGCACTAGTCAGAGAGGACACATTAGGTACTACTTTAATATCTGCAATAAGGTCTCCTGCTTTAACTAAATCACCTGCCTCGACATGGATCTTATCAATAACACCAGAGATATTAGGTTTGATACTAACCTCCTCTTTTGGCACAATGCTACCTGTTGCCACGGTCTCTTTGATAATGGTTTCCTTGGTAGGTTGCTCAGTGGTATAGGTAATAGGATCTTCTCGATCTTTTTGCCAGATGTAATAAATCCCTGCTGATGCGAGCAGCAAAATTATAATAAGTGTGATGACGGTTCCTGTTCGTTTCATTATGATTGCTTAGTTGTTATTCTGTTCTTAATGCATCTACTGGTTTCATAGTAGTTGCTCGTGATGCTGGTATAAATCCAGCGAGTAATCCTGAGATGGTTAATATGATTAATGCTATGATGATTACAAAAATATTTACTGATGGATTGGCAAAATTATCCATAGGACCACTTTGTTCCAGCACATAATTCATTATCCAAATAAATCCAGATGCAAAAGCAATTCCAGCAAGACCAGAAACCAAGGTTAGCACTATTGATTCTTGAAGAATTTGCGCTTTTATGTTCCATGGAGTTGCCCCTAACGCACGGCGCACTCCTATTTCATTAGTTCGCTCTTTAACTACAATTAGCATGATATTACTAATTCCTATTCCTCCTGACAGCAGTACTAAAGCGCCGACAAAATAGCCGACAAAATCAAGTATATTGAATAGCCCATTAAACTTTGCAAATTCCTCTGCAACATCATTATTTCCTATAGCTCTGTTATCAGTTGGGTGAACACTGTGTTGCTCCCTCATCACATCAATCACTTGCTCTTTAATAGACGTGATACTAACACCATCATAAGCAGTTAGCGTCATCCATCTTACCTCATCTGCAGAGTTAAAAGCTTTTCCAAAAGTGGTAAAAGGAATAAAAATAGTATTGGCCTCTTCCTCACTATCTCCGTTAGTATTAGGATTATCAAAAACACCTACCACCTTAAAGTTGACTCCTTGAAGTGTGATATAGGAACCTATAGGTTCTTCACCTATATCATATAGTGCTTTTACAACGTCTACACCTATTACGGCACTTTTCATTTCTTTCTGAATGTCAGAATAGCTTAACCACCTTCCTTTCAGAATATCCATATATTGTTGGTTAATGAATTCTGGATAATCTCCATTTACCTGAAAAGCACCAGTTTTTTCATTACGCGTAACGTTATTGGCTCCTCGATAACCACCTAGCTGTTGTCTAGGAGTTACATATTTTAAAGCAGGTAATTTTTGTTTAAGAGCTTCTACGTCGGCTAGTTTAAATTGTATTCTACGACCCTTATTCATTCCTTTATAAGGAATAGAAGTGCTTTGCCCCCAAATGTACATCGTATTAGTTGCTCTATTGGCAAATTGAACGCTGACACCTGTTCTCAATCCATTAGTAAGAGCCAGTAATGCAACTAGGATAAAAATCCCCCAAAAAACTCCAAACGCAGTTAGTAAGGTTCTCACTTTATTTGCATTGAGCGCCTCTAATATTTCATTCCATCTATCTTTATTAAACATATTACTCGTCTCTTAGTGCTTCAATAGGTTTGATATTTGCTGCTCGTCTTGCAGGTATAAATCCTGCTATAGCTCCAGATACTACCAGGATTATTACTGTGGTAATCGCAGTGGCAAAGTCAACTGTAGGATTATCAATAAAATCGTTTTGAATATAAGGAGCTGCGATTTCTAACAGACCTACCCCTAAGAACAAACCGATCAACCCTGAGATACTCGTAATAAATATAGATTCTTGTAAAATCATCATAATGATCTCACTAGGCAATGCTCCTAATGCTTTTCTAATTCCTATTTCTTTGGTGCGTTCTTTTACAACAATAAGCATGATATTACCCACCCCTACTACTCCAGCAATAATGGTTCCTAGGCCTATAAACCAAAACACTGCTTTGATGACGTCTATTAAATCAAAAAATGGCTTTGCTTGTTCTAAGGTATCCTCTACCCTTATGGCAACTCTATCATCTGGAGCTACTACAAATCTTGTTCTCAAATCTTGTTCAATAGATTGCGTCATTAGCGCACTTAACTTTGCTGTTTCATTAAAGTTTTTACCCATGTTCACGGTATAAGCGATACGGCTGATGTTTTCACCTTGATTAAAAACTCGCTGTGCTGTTGTAATTGGAATAAATAACCTAGACTCTTCTCTAGTTCCTCCTGGATCTGTGTAGACACCTACTACAGTAAAGTTGATATTGTTATTTACAAGGATGATCTTTCCTACTGGATCGCTATCAGGAAACAAATCTTCTTTCATTTGATAACCTATAAGAGCTACTTTACGAGTTTCTTCTACATCTGATTGACTTATAAAACGACCATGTGAAAGTGTTGCATTTTCTATAAATTGTTGATCTGGAAAAACACCTTCTATACGGTAACTTCCCTGTTTATCTTTATAATTGATCTGCCCACCCCAAGTTCTGTATAGACTTGTTTTATATTCTATCTGATCTTCATATTTGTAATTGAGACTTTCAAAGTCTGCATTTGTCATTTGAAGATTGCGACCAGGATTCAGACCTTTAAATTCTTTAGTCGTGGTACGGGTACTTATTTGAATTCTGTTGGTAGCATCACTGGAGAACTGTTCTCGCACGCCATTTGCTATTCCTGAGGAAACTCCCAAAAGAATAACCAGGATGAAAATCCCAGAGGCGACTGATAAACTTGTTAAAAATGTACGGAGTTTATTCTTGCTTATGGTCTCGAAGATCTCTTGCCAGCGTTCTATATTAAACATATGCTGAAGCTTTTATTTGATCTACCAATGTATCGTCTATGATCCTACCATCTTTAAGATTCACGATACGCTTTGTCATTTGTGCAATGTCTGGCTCGTGAGTAACGACTAGTATAGTCCTGCCCTCTTCATTAATGCCTTGTATAAGCTCCATCACTTCATAAGAAGTCTTCGTATCCAGTGCTCCAGTAGGTTCATCAGCTAGAAGTACCTTTGGATCACTAGCTAATGCTCTTGCGATGGCAACACGCTGTTTCTGTCCTCCAGATAACTGATTAGGTAAATGAGCTGCCCAATCTGCTAGACCTACCTTTTCTAAATAATGCATGGCCTTTTCATCGCGTTCTTTGCGGCCTACCTTCTGATAATAAAGAGGTAGCGCCACATTATCGATAGCTGACTTATAATTGATCAAGTTAAACGATTGAAAAATAAAGCCTAGAAACTTATTGCGGTATTGAGCTGCAATTTTTTCATTCAGATTTTTTATAGGGGTGTTGTCTAGAGTGTAAGAGCCACTATCTGCCTCATCGAGCATTCCTAAAATATTAAGAAAGGTAGATTTTCCAGAACCTGAAGAACCCATGATAGAAACCAATTCTCCTTCTTTTACAGAAAAATCAATACCCTTTAAAACATGCAGGGACGAATTTCCTGTCTTATAAGATTTGTGTAAATCGGTTATTTCAATCATTGCTTATGTTTATAAGACCTGACTCAACAGATCCAATTGACAAGACTGCAAATTTCCACACTTGTTACATTAATTTTTACAAATAAATGTTAATTCATCACTAGTGGTGTTTTTGAAATAAATTACCGGCTTTTGAAAAGGAGCTATTAGCCTTCCACCTTTTGGTTGTTTTTTTGAGTGCTTCTGTAAATTATATAGACAACAGCTCCTACAAGAATGTATGGAAAGGCCATTAAATAGGTGATCCCACTGTTCAGACCTTCAGCTGCTGCGGTGTCTCCAGAGCTTTCTATAACGGCACGACACATAGCACATTGCGCTTTCGCGAAAGCGGGAAAACTAAAAACAATTAATAATACAAGTATCTTTTTCATTATAGAATATTAGTAGTAAGGCTGCATAAAAACATACACTAAAACACCAGTAATTGCTACATATAACCAGATAGGAAAGGTCCATTTCACAATCTTCTTGTGCTTTTCAAATTTTTTATTCCACGCAAAATACATGGTGTATAAAACTAAAGGCAAAATAATACCAGAAAGGAAAATGTGTGTGATTAATATAAAAAGATATAATGCTTTTAACGGGGCATCATCTGGATAAGAAACAGGGTCATTACTGATCTTAGAAATTACGTAACTCACTAGAAATATAGCGCTGAGCACAAAAGCTGTAGTCATCACCCATCTGTGTGCTATGCGGTTTTGTTTTTTAATAAGGATGAAACCGCTTATCAATAAGACCGCTGTCATCCCGTTTATTACCGCATGAAATAAAGGCAATAAGCCAGATTCAATACCTAAAAAATTATACCGCTCTGGCATGAGCATCAATACCACCACAACTAATGGTACTATAATAGAAATGGCTATGATAATCGCCGGCCCTCTTTTTTCTAACATATCTTACTTGTTTAAAAGTGTTTCTGCGTCTTCGATGATTTCCCTAATCTGAGCTGGAATTTCATTCTCTTGAACACCATTATAGTGGTAGATCCAGTTTTCATTTTGATCATCAATTCTCACCTTGCGGGAGCGTATATAACCGTTTCCATCTACAAGGGCAAAATTACCACTGTGCTCAAAACGTATATCCTCATTGTCACTCTCAGCCACATAAGCATTAAAGCCTTCCCGACTTAATTTATAAGTAGCCTCTTTATCTCCAGTAAGAAAATACCAGTTGCTATTAGCATCGTATTTATTTGCATACTCTTTTAATACTGCCGGCTGATCGTGATCTGGGTCTATAGAGATGGAAATGGTTCTAAATTCCTTTTGATCTTTAAGGGCTTCACTGACCTTAGACATATTCATGCTCATAGGAGTACAAATTGTCGGACAAGTAGTAAAAAAGAAATCGATCACATACACCTTGCCGATTAAGTCTTTATTAGTAATCGTATCTCCATTTTGATTCACAAATTGAAAATCAGGCACTTTATTGAATTTCTTCAAAAACTTATCGGCCACAGGAACACGGTCTTCTGAACGATTGCTGTCCACGACTTTATCTTTATTGATATAATGAATAACGTTTGTTACAGCAAAGTATCCAAAGATCATAATGATGACCCCAAGACCTATAAAATACGGAGTGTCCTTTTTCTTACTCATCTTTTTGAATTTTTTCGTCTCTATTTTTTTTAAACGCAAATCTATACTCTGCTAATAGCACTCTCATATCGTCCATCATCCTCTTATTCAGATTTGCTATCAAGTAGGTATCGTAACCGTAAACCATTCCTAGCTCTTCATCATCTGTACGACCCCTTAAATTTAATTGTTTATCTACCACAAATGCATGCTCTGATGAAAGATCACCGTTGAGCGTCAAATTAGACTTAAAAGAGTTGAATAAATTTTTGATTTCCTCATCACTACCTACCAGAAAGTGCCAGTCGGCAAGATCTGTTGTCTCGGCCATTTGAGCTTTGATTTCTTCGATATCTTTTACACCTTCCTCTGGCAGGATACTGATCATTTGATACCCGTCAAATTGATGAAAATCTTTATAGATCTTTTCGTTGATATTAGACACGTAGCCTAAACGTTTATAAGGATTGCTTCCTAGAAATGTAATAATGGAAACACTATCCTTTAATTGAATAGTATTCCCTTCTATGGTTTTAAACGCAGATAGTTGCGACACATTTTCTGTGACTATGGGTAAGGTTTTAAAATGGTGTTCTCCATTTAAAAAAAATAAATAGGTAAGTAGTGGTAGTGCAAAAAGAATAAGCAATACACTTACTATAGCTACTCTACTGGTTTTTTTAATTCCTTCGGCTTTGGGAAAATCTGACATGGTCTGAAGTGATGAATTATTTCAAAATAAGATGTAAAAAAGGACGGAAGAACCGTCCATTTTTATATAATATTATAGTCGTCATTAAAAGTCTGTACTTACAGCAGCGTCTCTATACACTTCGTATATGTACTCCCCTTCTACCAGTAATATGGCTATTAAGTAAATAATAAGGAATACTGCTGTCCATACTACCGCTCTTCTTAAACCACTGGTCTCGTCACGCATGTGCATGAAGTCCCATGTGATGTAATAGGCTTTCACCAATGTTAGGATAATGAATATCCAGTTGAGAATCTTAAGCTTTAAGAAAGTTGAATTAAGTAGATCAGGTTTGATATAACCCAAAGCTACTTCAACAATCGTTATTAAGGAAAGAAAAATAAGGACCCCCCAAATCTTTTGTGTGTTTGACTTGAACTTTACAAGACCTCTAAAGATCTCTAATTTATGTGCTGCGTGTCCGTCAGTATGTGCTGCGTGATCTGCCATGTTAATGTCTTAAAAAATTATACTAGGTAGAAGAATGTAAATACAAATACCCAAACTAAATCTACAAAGTGCCAGTAAAGACCTACTTTCTCTACCATTTCATAACTTCCTCTTCTTTCATATGTTCCTAATAGAACGTTGAAGAAAACCAGTAAGTTAAACATGACCCCTGAGAAAACGTGAAAACCGTGAAAACCTGTAATAAAGAAAAAGAAATCTGCAAAAAGTGGCGCTCCATATTCGTTTTCCGTAAGATTTGCTCCTTCTACAACCCCTACACCGTCTTTATTCAACTTTACTAAAGCATCGGCTCTAGAAAGAACAAGCTTTTCACTTGCACCAGTTTCTTCGTTTAGGATCAGCTGTTGCGTTCTAATGGTTACATTGGGATTTGCGTCAAAGCCCTTCTTAACTTCTTCAAAAGTATAGGTTGCATTGTATTCACCAGAAGATTCAAACCAGACTCCTTGACTGTTACCGTAAGGTGCAACATCTCTAGGACCTACTTCTGCAAAGTCTTCAAGAGCTACTCGTTTACCGGTTTCTACATCTAGAAACTGAAGGATTTTTCCACCTTTAGTTGTTACCGCACCATATTCACCAGCAATAAAGTTTTTCCATTCCCAAGCTTGTGAGCCTACGAATATCATACCACCAATAACGGTAAGCAACATATAAAAAGCCACCTTTTTTTGCTTCATCTGGTGCCCTGCATCTACGGCAAGTACCATAGTAACAGAAGAACCTATAAGTATAAAGGTCATCAGCGCTACGTAGAACATAGGTGCGTCAGTCCCGTGAAGAAATGGGAAGTGATTGAACACCTCATCTGCTAGAGGCCATTCTTCAATAAATTTAAATCTCGAAAAACCGTAAGCTGCAAGAAAACCTGTGAAGGTAAGAGCATCCGAAAGGATGAAAAACCACATCATCATTTTTCCATAACTGACATTGAGTGGCTTCGTGCCACCACCCCATTTTTGTCCTTCGGTACCAGTAGATGCTACTGTTGAATCCATAACTTTAGATTAGTTGTAAGTTCTTGCAAAAATAGGTTAAAAAATATCTTTAGCAAAAACTAAAAACAGAAGAAGAAAAATCCATAACACATCTACAAAGTGCCAGAAAGTAGCTCCCAACTCAAAGCCTAACATATTATCCTTAGAATATTTTTTAGTCACTGCCTTAAAAGCAATGACTGTCAGCGAGATAAGTCCAGCTACGATATGCGCCAAGTGGGCCATTACCATTATATAAATAAAAGAACCTGCTACACTGCTTCCTTTTCCAGTAAAGAAAATACCCGCATCAGTTAAAGAACCGAAAGCCATAAATTGCATCACGACAAAGGTAGTTCCCAATAAAAAAGTTATAAAAGTCAATAAAGAAGCTCCTGAAAGGTTATTGTTTTTTAAACTTTTCTTTGCGAGGAATAAAGTCAGCGAACTCAACAAAATGACTCCCGTGCTGTAATAAAACTCTATAGGGAGGTTTACTTCTACCCAGTCTCTTCGGCTGCTACTGATAATGTAAGCACTTGTTAAACCTGCAAACATCATTATTAAACTCATGATTCCAAACCACATCATCTGTTTTTTAGATCTTGCGATTTTTTCCTTTATAGGTAATTGCGTTATATCTATCATTGTTATCTTAAAAATTTATCTACTACATATATGATTTGGATAAGAGTGATGTAACTCACACTAACCAACATTAATTTTTTAGCCACGGCGTTGCTGCGTTCTTTAAATAGCTTTACTGCATAATAAAGAAACCAAGCACCAAGTAAGCCTACTAATACAGCACTCCAAACGGTGATATACAATTCTCCTGTTACACCAAAAACCGGTACTAAAGAAATCATGATGGTCAAGATCGTATACAATATAATTTGCACGGCCGTTCCTTTATCTGCCGAGCCAGTAGGAAGCATTTTAAACCCTCCTGCTTTGTAGTCGTCCTCTAGCATCCATCCTATCGCCCAGAAGTGAGGAAATTGCCAGAAAAACTGCAGCATAAATAAGGTTCCTGGTTCAATACCAAAGTTACCGCTAGCAGCTACCCAACCTAACATATAAGGAATCGCTCCTGGAAAAGCTCCTACAAAAACACACAAAGGCGTTCGGGTCTTTAAAGGCGTATAAACTGCCGCGTAAAGCAAAATACTCAATGCGCCAAAAAATGCTGTTGCAAAATTGATCAGATACAACATGTAAATACCGCTCAATGCCATGAGCACTCCATAAATCCAAGCATTTTGCACAGATACTCTTCCTGTAGGTAGTGGTCTGTTTTGAGTACGCTTCATCAACGCATCCAGGTCCTTTTCAATGATCTGGTTAAAAACGTTAGAAGAACCTACGAGAAAATAACCTCCTACACAAAGCAATAAAACAGTCCACCAGTCATAAGTCGTGGCGCCTAAAAAGTAACCCGCAGCAGATGAAAAAACAACAACAATAGACAACCTTGGTTTGGTGATCTCGATGTAGTTTTTAAATACACTGGGTGATTTTTCTAATGTAGTTACTTCAGTCAAAAAGCTGTTTTTAAGGGAGTGCAAAGATACCTCACAAGTACTTTGTTGCAAAGGTTTTAAAAAGCTTTCGCACCTATGGTTTATTTATAGTTTTGTTAATACAGATAAATCTTTTGCTGGAGTCAATAAAGCACTGGGTAAAGATGCAAAAGCAAAGCCCAAAACAAAAAAAAGAGAGCTCATAAAGCTCTCTTTAATTTTATTAAAATCCTCAATGACTTATCCCACCACAAAATTTACAATCTTACCCGGTACGATAATCGTTTTGCGTATTTGTTTTCCTTCTAATTGCTCTTGCACTTTCTCATTAGCAAGTACCATTTTCTCCAACTCGTCTTTAGAAATAGCTACTGGTAAATCAAGGGTAAACTTCATCTTCCCGTTAAAGGAGATCGGATAGGTCTTGCTACTCTCTACCAAATACTTTTCATCAAAAATCGGGAAAGGCGCTTCACTAATAGACTCTTTATGACCCAATAAAGACCATAATTCCTCTGCGATATGCGGTGCATATGGCGATACTAGAATCGCAAGCGGTTCTAAGACCTCACGGCTATTGCATTTTTGAGCGGTCAATTCGTTCACAGCAATCATAAAACTACTCACACTGGTGTTAAAAGAAAAGTTCTCAATATCTTCTTGAGTTTTCTTAATGGCTTTGTGCAAGATCTTCATACTGTCTGGAGAAGCTTTCTCGTCGCTTACTGAGAATCCAGCATCGTTATGGTACAACTTCCAGAGTTTTTTTATAAAACCGTATACTCCAGTGATTCCTGCCGTATTCCATGGCTTGGCTTGTTCTAGTGGTCCTAAAAACATCTCGTACAACCTCAAGGTATCTGCGCCATATTGCTCACAAATATCATCTGGACTCACCACATTGTACTTGGACTTGGACATTTTTTCTACTTCGCGAAGTACAGCAATTCTATCATTTGGCACAATTTCATTTCCATCATAATAATCAGCTCCCTGAATCCATTGGTATCGCTCATCTGATGGAATATTCTTGACATTTACAGTGTTATCTAGGCCAACGTAATTGACATCTAAATGAGATGATTTGTATTTTTTATAGATTAAATCAAATTGATCTGTGATACCATTAAGCTCTTTAAAAAGATCAGTCACCTCGATTATATGTAACTTTAAATTTGAATGAAGACTAGAAACAGCTGCTTTTTCATCTAATTCTTTTGCAAATGATGTGTCTATTATTATTTGACAGTTCAGCTGATGAAAATCACCTTCTCCGTCTTCATAACCAATTTCTAAATAATTTAAAAAAGCGCTCTCACCAAGTATCATACCTTGATTGATCATCTTTTTAAAGGGTTCTTTTACGGTGACCTTTCCTAGATCGTGTAATAACTTTATCCAAAACCTGCTATACAACAAGTGTCCGGTCGCATGCTCGCTTCCTCCTATATAGAGGTCTACATTTTCCCAGTATTCTTGTGCCTCACTAGAGAACATCTCCTTCTCATTATGAGCATCCATATATCTGAACATGTACCAAGAACTTCCTGCCCAACCTGGCATGGTGTTGAGTTCTAGTGGGTACATATGTTGATCCCATCCTAAATCCTTCCTTGAGGGAAGGACTTCATCTTCATTTTTAAAGAACTCTGGTCGTTGTTTTATTAATTCTGAGATTTTTAAAAGAACAGCTTTCGTGTCATTTATTACCTCTTCATTTGTAAATCTGATGACTTTATATCCTAATTTTTGCTCTAATTTTAAAGTTCGTTGGTCATCTTTATCAACTTGAAATTCGTGATACTTACCCTCTAATTCAACAATCAACTTACGTGAAAGACATACAAAATCTGGAATAAATTCATCAATAGGATGCTGTTCTCTAAATTTAAAACCTGTCTTTTTACCTTTTAACTCTTTCCATAGCACAGCTTCTGCTTCGGTTGGATTATTACGCATTTCTTGTGCAAGCTGTAATAAAGTGGATGCAATTTCTGGTTTTGCCGTAAAATAACCTGGAGTTGAATTGCTCTCCCTTCTTAAATTCTTCTCTGCGGGAAGGACTTTGCTTTTCCCGTCAGAAACACTTGTTTTTTCTGAAATTCCCTTCCCTTCGGGAAGGGTTAGGGATGGGTTGGCCACCACACAATTATTCTTTTCATCCCAATGCCAGTGTGTCGCACGACCCAAAGGCGGCGCACCATCTTCTGTTGGCAAATATTCGTCCACTTCTGGCAACTCTAAAGGCAAATGCTTGCGGTCTATCATTTGTGGCAAGCCGTCTTTATAGTATACCGGGAAAGGCTCGCCCCAGTAACGCTGTCTAGAAAATACCGCATCACGCAATCGGTAATTTGTTTTCCCTTTTCCAGCTCCTATTTCTTCAAGTTTTTCAATCGCCGCAGCCATCGCTCCAGACTTATAACTCATTCCGTTTAAGAAATCACTATTACAAATAGGTGTTTTATCTTTAGGGGTATAGGCTTCTTTAGAGATATCAATACCGTCAAATATATTTTTGATCGCAGGCATTCCTTGTTGACCTGCAAAAAAGTTAGCAAACGCATGATCACGCTCATCGCCACATGGCACCGCCATTACGGCTCCTGTTCCATAACCTGCCAGCACGTAATCTCCTATCCAAACGGGCACTGACTCCCCACTTAATGGGTGGGTAGCATAAGCCCCAGTAAATACCCCGCTTATGGTCTTCACATCAGCCATACGTTCTCTTTCTGAACGTGCCGCGGTTGCTTTTTTATAGGTTTCTATCGCCTCTTTTTGCTCAGGAGTCGTAATAATATCTACAAGCTCATGCTCTGGTGCAAGTGTCATAAAGGTTACTCCATATATCGTATCTGGCCGAGTGGTAAACACATCAATTTTTGCCCCATTGCCTGCGGCATTTCCCCAAAGGGAAAAGTTTTCATTATGCTTAGATTCTAATGGAAACGATACCATCGCCCCAACAGATTTCCCTATCCAGTTTCTCTGTATTTCTTTAATAGATTCTGACCAGTCCAATCCTTCTAAATCGTTCAATAAACGTTCTGCAAAGGCACTGATGCGCATCATCCACTGGCGCATTTTTTTGCGCACCACAGGATGCCCACCACGTTCAGAAACACCATTGACAATCTCGTCATTTGCGAGCACGGTTCCCAGTGCTGGACACCAGTTGACTTCTGTATTGGCAAGAAAAGTCAATCGATAATCTAGTAATACTTCTTGTTGTTCTTGGTCTGTAAACGCGTTCCACTCTGCAGCTGTGAAGTCTCTTAAATCCTCGTCTGTGGCAGCGTTGATGTTGTTGGTTCCGCTTTCGCGAAAGCGAGATTCCAACTCACTTATCAAAATAGCTTTGTCAGCGTCTTTATCGTACCAGCTGTCAAAAAGTAGGATAAAAATCTCTTGAGTATATTTATAATAATCTGGTGAAGAGGTCCTTACTTCTCGATCCCAGTCAAAGCTAAAACCAATGCGATCCATCTGCTTGCGGTACCCTGCAATCTTATTTCCAGATTTATCTGTTCCACCTTCTATATTTGTTTTAGTAGTTTCGGCAGGATGCTGACCGGTCTGAATCGCATATTGCTCTGCTGGCAATCCAAAACTATCGTACCCCATAGGATGCAATACATTAAAACCCGTATGACGCTTGTAGCGGGAAACGATATCACTAGCGATATAACCTAACGGATGACCTACATGTAAGCCCGCACCACTAGGGTACGGAAACATATCAAGTGCGTAAAATTTAGGCTTATCTGAATTATTTACCGCTTTAAATGTCTTATGAGTCGCCCAATGCATTTGCCATTTTGCTTCTATTGCTTTGTGATCGTAGAGTAACATAGTTTCTTCTTCTAAGGCGCAAAAATACTAAAGCGCAGGCTATTTGTGGTTGTTAATATGCCCGGAGTACTGGAAAAGGCTTTTGGAAAGCTCCTTATATAAGCTACCTGTCTATTATTCATGAGTGGATCACGGCTCAGCCGAAAGTGAGAAAGCTAGATGGGGTGTTGGAATAGGCCTACTATATAGGCCTTTCTCACTCCTTTTTAAACTAAAAACAGACTAAAAAGCATAGTGATACGTTTGTGAATTAAAATATATGTCTGGAACTCGTTCTAGGTCTGTTACTTTGTTATTTTTGTAAATCGATTCACGTAGTTGTAAAATTTATGCCTTCACCGTCCAGTTATCAAAAACGTCGTTTGTTCAGCTCCTATTTTTGGGTAGTGATCAGTTTATTTTTAGTTCTTTTTATGTTGGGACTCCAAGGCTTTTTCTTGCTCAACAGTCAGAAACTAGCCGATTACTTCCGCGAGCAGGTGCCCATGTCTATCTATTTTAAAGACACCGCTAAGGATGTAGAAATGCGCCAGCTAGAGAAAACGCTACAAATGGCAGATTATACTAAAAACGCTGTTTTTGTGAGTAGTGAAGAAGGTGCGCAACGCACTAAAGAAGATCTAGGAGAAGATTTTGTAGCTCAACTAGATGGATTTAATCCGATTCCTAATTCCATAGACGTGCGATTGAACGCAAAATTTGTTACCGCAACAGAAATACAGCAAATCGCAGATGATCTAGCAGCAAAGAATTATGTTCAAGAAGTGAGTTATGATAAGCCATTGGTTTCTTTACTCAACGAAAACGTAAAACGCATCTCTTTCTGGATGCTGATTGTTTCTGGACTTTTTATTCTTATCGCTTTTTTACTCATCAACAGCTCCATAAGGTTGAGCGTATATGCCAAACGATTTACTATAAAAACCATGCAAATGGTAGGTGCTACCAAAGGTTTTATACGCAAACCTTTTATCCTAACTAGCATTAAGCTGGGGCTAGTTGCAGCACTACTCGCCTTAGGATTGCTAGCCGTAGTTGTTTATTATGCCGACGGTTTTGTGCCAGAATTAGAGATACTCAAGAACTATCAAATGCTTGCGATATTATTTGTCGGCGTTTTAGTTTTCGGAATTTTAATAAGTTTGATCAGTACCTTTTTTGCAACTACACGTTATTTAAATCTGAGAACAGATCAGTTGTATTACTAGTGAACTCGAACTCGAATTTGAATTTGAACTCGAATTTGAACTCGAATTTGAATTTGAAAAATGAATGTATTTTGCTTTAGCAACTTACGGGGTTAGTTAACGGAAATAGAAATGAAACCGTTTCCCAAAGCTGAAAGAGTGAGGTTTCTTGAGAAATTGAACTTGAACTCGAACTTGAAAACTGGAAAGAAATCTGTTTCGTCACGTTTAATATTGCAAAAGTATAGGCCTGCCGGAGCTTATCAAAGAAGGCATACTAGATAATATAACCGGTTTACTCATGATGTAAATCGATCTGAAAAAGATAATAAACGATTCCGCAACAGGTGCGGAATGACAATAAAAAAAGAAAACCCCTTCCCTTGAGGGAAGGCTGGGATGGGTGTTTCACTCCTATAAAGTATTAAAAATGAAAAAAAGAACTAATCAAGAATCAAAATCTAAAGCTGCTCGCAACGAAGAGCAATCTCTAGTAGAAGACAATGTCCAACCTAGTTTTGAATTTATTTTTAAAAAGAAAAACTATGTGTGGATGATTATTGGTTTGGTGGTCATCGCATCAGGTTTTGCACTTATGGCCGGCGGCGGCACAGAAGATCCTGCTGTTTTTAACGAAGACATTTTTTCATGGAGACGTATAAGACTTGCTCCTATGCTTGTTTTGGCAGGCTTTGGGATTGAGATGTATGCGATTCTATTAAACCCAGACAAGAAGTAAATGGAAACTTTTGACGCATTTGTATTAGGAGTTATTCAAGGACTAACGGAGTTTTTACCCGTTTCTTCCAGTGGACATATTGAGTTAGGAAAAGCAGTGCTAGGAACTGATATCGCTAATAAAGAGGAAAATTTGCTCTTTACAGTTGTCGTTCATTTTGCTACTGCATTGAGTACAATTATCGTTTTTAGAAAAGACATTGTAGAACTATTTAAAGGTCTTTTATCCTTTAAATGGAACGAAGAAACTCAGTTTACTTTTAAAATTGTCTTGTCCATGATTCCTGCGGTTATTATAGGATTGCTTTTTGAAAAGGAATTGGAAAAACTATTTGAAGGTCAGATTCTTCTGGTAGGTTTTATGTTGATCATTACAGGTTTGTTGTTGTTTCTAGCTGGTAGAGCCAAAAGAACTGAAAAAGGTGTCAGCTGGACGGATGCGCTCATCATAGGAGTGTCTCAAGCCATTGCCATATTACCAGGAATATCTAGAAGTGGTGCTACTATTTCTACCTCTGTTCTTTTAGGAAATGACAGAGCAAAAGCAGCTCGCTTCTCTTTTTTAATGGTCGTTCCACTCATTTTTGGAAAAATTGCAAAGGACCTTTTAGAAATTATTAAAGGAGATTCGGTGATCGAGTCTGTTTCTACTACACCATTGATTGTAGGATTTTTTGCTGCTTTTATTGTTGGCTTATTGGCTTGTACTTGGATGATATCGCTGGTGCGCAAAGCAAAGCTTCATTATTTTTCTTACTACTGTTTTGCAGTAGGAGTTGTCGCGATAGTTGCTGGAGTAGTGAATTCTTAGAATCTGCACCCTTATCTTTACAAGTAAGACTGCTGATTTTCTTGTTACCTTTAATTATTAAAACAATTGGTATGCAAAAATCACTTTTACTTCTGGCTTTATTTATAAGTTCTATTTCTATGGCTCAACAGGTCACTTTTAAAGGTGCCTTCTTGGAGAAATGGAACAATTCCCGTGATTACCTCATCGCTGTAGCTGAAGCTATGCCAGAAGAACATTACGACTATAAACCTACGAAGAGGCAAAGATCTTTTAAAGAACAATTGCTTCATATTCAAGGGAACATCAACTGGCTCGATCAATCCTATTTCTCTAAATCTGAAGATACTGGAGATCAACAGGATGACCCTGGACTGAATAAAGCAAAAATCATAGCCTTACTACACAACACTTTTGATACTGTTTACAGGGATATTGAGAACTCCTCAGCAACAGAATTAAAGGAAAGCGTCCGATTCTTTGCTGGTCCTAAATCAAAATTACAGATCATGAATTTACTACAAGATCATGTGACACATCATAGAGGTCAATTACTCGTTTATCTCAACCTTAAAGATGTTACTCCTCCTAGTTATAGTGGTTGGTGATGTTCACTTTTATCAAATAAAAAAACGGCTTCTATTTCTAGAAGCCGTTTTTGTTATTCTATAATTAATAAATGCTAGCCCGCTTTCGCGAAAGCGGAACACCTATCTATTCCTGTTGATTATTCGAAGTCTGCGTCTTTAACCGTGTTCACTTCTACTTTTTGAACTTTAAATGCCAAGTCTCTACCCATCATTTGTTGGGTGATGGTCATCGGGAATTTTACACCGCTGGTTTCTTCGTAGTCGCTGTACTTAATCATCGTACTTACTTCCTGACCTTGTGCTTTCACCTTAGACTCTTGACCTACCATAAGTCCTGTTTTTACATCGTAAAAAGTCTTCTTGCTGTCTGACCACTTGATGACATAGACTTGGTTATCACCCATCATCTCAGCACCAGCTAAAGTTGCTTTTTCTGGAGTATAGAGTTCAGGGAAAAACATAGCTTCTTCAACTGCTGGCTGTGCATCTTCTCCAGTAAGCTCCTGACTGCCGCCCATACCACTTACCATTGCTTTACCGTCTGCATAGGTTTGCTTTGCAACCGTGTTACCTCCCATTTTGATGGTTTGGTTCCACTTGTTTCCTTTGGCGCGTTTTACATCGAGAATTAACTCTCCCATAGGTGCCGTATAAACAGCAAAATAAGAAGTAGAGTTTAAAGCTACTACAGCGTCTTTACCTCCTAATGCTTTGATGTAGTCGTCCAGCACCGTTTGTGCCGTTAAGCCAGCCGGAATCTTAATTGTAGATGGACGTTCTGTCTCATTTGCATTCTTATCGTAAAATTTAATAGGTACTGTTTTACCGTTCAAAGTCATTTTTTCTAATGGCTCAAGGATATCCCCTGCTTTTCCTACTAATACAATACGTAAGTTGTCTGGGCTTAAATACTTATTTGCCACACGCTTTACATCTTCCTTAGTTACTTTATCAATGTTTGCAATAAAGTTTTTGTAGAAGTCTTTATCCAACTCATTCTTTTCAATAGTAATAGCGCGACTGGCAACAACTGCTTTATCTTCAGATTGCATGATAAAGTTACCTAGGTATTTTGCCTTTGCTGTAGCAAGCATTTCATCTTCTACATATTCATCTCTAATTCTATTCAATTCTTTAAAGGTTTCCACAACCGCACTGTCTGTTACTTCATTACGCACTTTTGCACTTGCTGAGAAGGTTCCTTTATAGTTTCTACCTGTTCCTATATTAGAACGCGCTCCATAGGTATATCCATTTTCTTCACGCAAATTCATGTTTAAGTAAGAACCGAAAGAACCACCGAACACATAGTTAGCTATAAGAACAGCATAATAATCTGGGTCGCTCATTTTTAATTCAGAAAGGCTCAATACAGCAAGCTCCGTTTGTACCGCATTAGGCACATCAATCAAGTTGATTTGAGTTTCGCTTACATCAGATAGCTCAGGAAGAACAGGCTCTGGAGCAATTCCTTTTTCCCAATCACCAAAGTATTTCTTTACTAGTTTTTTTGCTTCCTTCTTCTCGATATCCCCTGTAATCACTAAGTAACCCTTAGATGGCTTAAAGTAATCTGCATAAAACTTCTTAACGTCTTCTAAAGTTACACTGTTGAGGGTTTCTTCTGTAGAAAACTCTCCAGCTGGATGATCTTTACCGTAGACCAAAGCACCACGAACTTTACCAGCAATGGCAGCTGCACTGTTCTCCCCTGCTTTCAACCCTTCGATAGCTTGAGACTTTTCAAAATCCAATTCTTTTTGAGTAAAATTAGGTTTGAAAGCTGCCTCAGCAAAAAGGTCAAAAATTTCATTTGTGTATTTTGAAAGACCGCCAGCAAAACCGCCACCTACTCCTACAAAAATATTAGCTCCTAAAAAGTCTACTTTTTCATTGAATTCTTCTTTAGAAGTTTCTGTAGAACCTTTTCCGATTAAAGAACCAGTTAAAGACTGTACACCAGCTTTATCTCCTTCAAAAATAGGAGGGTTGTTCAAGTCTAGGTTCATGCTTATGGTAGGTAACTTTTTATCAGTCACTACAAGAACTTGAAGGCCGTTCTTTAATTCAAACGTGTATGGTTTACCTAAGTTGATCTCTGGAGTAGGACCTGAATTAGGTATTACCGATCTATCTATTTGTGCAATGGCAGTAATTCCCGTAAGGAACAGTACCATTAAAAATATAAGTTGCTTTTTCATTTTGATAATTATTTTTTGGTGATGGTAAATTCGGTTCTTCTAGATTGCTCAAATTCCTCGTCTGTGCATTTTTTACTTTCACAATCTATCACTGGATTTTCTTCTCCACGACCCACGGCTTTAACTCTGTTAGCAGCGATTCCCTTTTCAAGCAGGTAACCTCTTACAGCATCAGCACGTTTCTGAGATAAAGTTTTGTTGTAAGAGTCACTTCCTCTGATGTCTGTATAGGTTTCTGCAAGAATTTCCATAGACTCATTTTTATTCATCATGTTTACAATGCGATCTAACTCTTTACCAGCGCTATCAGTAATGACTGCTTTGTCATTGTCAAAGTAGATGGTATTGATTTGTAGTTTGTTGTCAACCACTTTTACATCTTCCACAACTTCCTTCATTTCTTCTTCTGTAGGAGCCGTTCCTGCGAGGTAATCTAACTCTAATCTTTGGTTAGGCATCAAATATTGATTTGCTACTCTTTTGATATCCTCACGAGTAATACTTCTGTATACATCCAGCTCTTTATTGATCATACTTGTATCTCCCATCAACATATTGTAACGTGCTAATGAAGCTGCAATTCCTTCTACACGCGAATTTGAACTCACGTACTGAGCTTCAAACTGATTTTGAAGTTTTTGATACTCTCTTTCAGAAATGAGTTCTGTTTGAAGTTTTACAATCTCTTCATCCATAACCTCAGCTAGTTTGCTCAGCTCTACGTCGCCTTTAGCAAGAGCTCCCATGGTATAAGTCCCGTAATCTTGGTTAGACTGACCAAAGGCCAATACCTGAAGTGCTATTTGCTCTTCATCTACCATTCTTTTTTGCATTCTAGAACTTGCTCCTCCTGTAAGAACCGCAGAAATATAATCGATAACATAAGCATCTCTTTCTACTGACTTAGGAGTAACATAAGAAAATATTTTAACAGGAATCTGAATATTAGCATCGTATTCTGTAGCATAACGAGTAGAAGTAATAGGTTCTTCCACGATTACTGTACGCGTATTTCTAGATGCTTTATTCTCAATAGGACCAAAATAATCTTCGATCATTTTTTTGGTTTTGTTAATGTCTATATCCCCAGCAACTACTAGAGTAGCATTGTTAGGGTTGTAGTATTTGTCATTGAAGGATTGAAATTCTGCCAGCTCGGCAGCATTTAAATCTTCCATAGAACCTATGACGCTCTGGCCGTAAGGGTGTTTTTTAAACAAATGCTTATCTATACCCGTTCTGTAAAGTATAGCTCCATAAGGTGCATTATCAATACGCTGGCGTTTTTCTTCTTTTACTACTTCGCTTTGAGTATCCACACCTATTTGTTCTATCTTAGGGTGCAGCATACGTTCACTTTCCATCCACAATCCTATTTCTAAATTGTTAGAAGGAAAAGTTTCATAATAATAGGTACGGTCCTGAGTGGTGTTTGCATTATTACTTCCACCATTTGCAGATACAATATCAAACCATTTACCTCTTTCTATATTCTCTGTACCTTCAAAAAGAAGGTGCTCAAAAAAGTGAGCAAAACCAGTTCTCCCTGGCTCCTCATCCTTTGCACCTACTTGGTACATAACACCAGTAGTAACAACTGGCGCACCATTCTCTTGATGTAAAATAACGTGAAGCCCATTATCTAGATCATACTCGGTATATTTTACCTCTTGAGCAAAACCTGCTGCCGTTGCAAAGGCAACCGAAAGACTTAAAATAATTTTTTTCATTTGATAGTTTTTATATTTACTTACAAGATTAGTGTCTTACCCATATAAAACGTTACATAAAGTAATAAGACTTCCCAAAAATAATTCTTAAATGAATAAATCCGTTAAATTATAATCAAAATAACAGTAATATCTATTCATTATACCGAACTTTATAATCAAAATCCATTTATGAAAAACACACATACAACAAAGTACTCCATATTAATGGGGATAGCGCTCATTGTATATTTCCTAATTATCAATACCCTGGGATTTGCAACACAAAGCTATTTAAGCATCTTCAATGCGGTTATTGTCGGTGTTGGAATCTTCTATGTTATACGTGATACACACAAGAATAAGGAGGAGTTTGATTATTTTGAAGGTTTTGTATCTGGAATCAAATCTGGATTTGTAGCTACTTTAATATTTACAGTGTTCATGGCTATTTATCTTTTTGAAATAGATCTAGAATTAGCTCAAGAGTTAAAAAAACAAATTACAACCGCTGGAGATGGAGTTGAGTTTGCCTTATTGATATTTATACTTTTATCTGGATTTGCCACTTCCATAGTAACGCCATTGCTGATTTTACCTATCTATCAAAAGTCTTGGAACACCAAAGAAACAAGAGGAAGACAATAGTCACTCCACCAAGAATCTAAAATAATACCTTATAATTTGTTGATAACTTTGGTAGTTAAGCTAATAGAGGTATATTTGCAGCCCGAAATTAATCACATTAATCAACAATTATGTACGCAATCGTAGAGATAGCAGGGCAACAATTCAAGATCGAGAAAGATCAAAAGTTGTTTGTACATCGTTTACAAGAAGAAGAAGGTGCATCGATCAACATCGATAAAGTTCTTCTTTTAGGAAATGGTGACAACATCACACTCGGCGCCCCAGCTATAGAAGGAGCATTTGCTGAAGCAAAAGTTCTGGGCCACCTAAAAGGTGACAAAGTAATCGTTTTTAAGAAAAAACGTAGAAAAGGATACCGTAAGAAAAACGGACACCGCCAGTATTTAACTCAAATTCAAATTTCTACAATTTCTGCTTCTGGTGGAAAGAAATCTGAAGCTAAGAAAGCGGCTCCGGTAAAAGAGGAAAAGCCTGTTGCTAAAACTGAAGATGCTCCTAAAGCAAAAGCAGCAAACAGCGCTACAGATTTAAGCAGCAACACTGTTGCAGAGCTTAGAGAAATGGCAAAAGACAGAGGACTTGAAGGATATTCAGCATTGAAAAAAGCTGAACTTATCGAATTACTCAGTAAATAATAACCTAAAAATTAGAACAAGATGGCTCATAAGAAAGGAGTAGGTAGTTCGAAAAACGGAAGAGAATCAGAATCAAAACGCTTAGGTGTTAAAATTTTTGGTGGACAAGCTGCGATAGCAGGTAACATCTTAATCCGTCAGCGCGGTATGACTCACCATCCAGGTGAAAACGTATATGCTGGTAAGGACTTTACATTACACGCAAGAGTAGACGGACTCGTGAAGTTTACTAAGAAAAGAAACGATAGATCATATGTATCTATAGTTCCTGTAGCTGAAGCTTAAGGAATATTTCTTTTAACATATAAAACCCCAAATCGATTTTCTCGGTTTGGGGTTTTTTATTGAAATCAATTAAAAAAAATTGGAGGGATCCATACCCAAACTCACTCCTATTTATCTCTACATTAAATTGAAGAGTGTATAGAAAGATAAAAGCTTGAGGCCCTTTTTTATATAGAAAAGAAGGAATGCCAGCTATGCTCTCGAATCCTCTATTTCTGACAAGCCTGCATACATAAGGTAAGTTGTAATAGGGAGTCCATCAAATACTAGATGATTATAGAATACATTTACTTGGCTAATCCGGCCCTTCCCAATTCTACTATTAGGGAGTCACAGAAAGCACCTTCATCCAGCTCGCCAGTATTTGCTATTTGAATGGTATATACGTCAGCAAAACCCGTCTGATCAACTATAGAGGTGTCTCTTAGTGTGTTGAGACTGCTCACCAACCTAGAGATAGGCCAGTCTTTCATTTTGATGGAATCTCCTGTGATTTTAAGCCCTGCTTTACCGTAAACCCCGGCCGCATTGCCTCCTTGTATAAAGCCGTTGAGATGATCAGTAGCTACTTCCCTTTTAGAGAAATCTGTGGCACAAGAAGTGATGCATACTGCTATAAAAAGAACTGCAAAGAATTGCTTCATGGTAATGGCGTTGTTTTAGGTGGTACCAACTGTAAAGTAACGAAGATAAAGTTTCTTTATTCTAAAAAGAAATCATGAACCATTATAGCATAAAAAATCCTGATAAAATGTTTTGAGCATCTTATCAGGATTTTTATTAATTATGTTAAAACTTTATGTTCTAATACCTTTAAGACGTTTCTCAATCTTTTGCTTCTTTACAGTAAGCAACTTCATAAGATCCATTAATTCTTCGTCTTTGGTTTCTTTGTAAACTTCGTTGATGCCAAGAATAAGCTCTTTAGCTTTTCTCGAAGAATGCACTCTATCGCTTGTCGACATGTTACTCATCGATGCTCCGAGCCATTCATTTGCGTCTTTTATTATATCCATTTTTGCTTCATTTAATTTCGCTTTCGCGAAAGCGTATGTGTAAAATTCACTTACGCTTCAAAAGTTAAACTATTTTCTCGTATATCCTAACAAATAGTCTAATTTTAAGGAATTCTTAATACCTGTAATATTCTGGCTTATATGGCCCTTCTACTTTTACACCAATATAGTCAGCTTGATCTTTCTTTAATTCTGTAAGCTCTGCTCCCATTCTTTCTAAGTGAAGCGCTGCCACCTTCTCATCTAAATGTTTAGGCAACATATACACTTCATTCTCATAAGCATCTCTATTGTTCCAAAGTTCCATTTGAGCTAGCGTCTGATTGGTAAATGAATTACTCATTACAAAACTAGGGTGACCCGTTGCACAACCTAAATTAACGAGACGACCTTCAGCAAGAAGTATGATGTCTTTACCATCAATAGTATACTTGTCTACCTGTGGCTTGATCTCTACTTTAGTGTTTCCGTAGTTGTTGTTAAGGAAAGCTACATCTATCTCATTGTCAAAGTGACCGATATTACAAACGATTACTTTATCTCTCATAGACTTAAAGTGTTCCCCACGTATAATGTCTTTGTTACCAGTAGTGGTAATAACGATGTCTGCATTTCCTACTACATTCTCTAATTTCTTTACTTCAAAACCATCCATTACCGCTTGTAAAGCACAAATAGGGTCAATTTCAGTAACTGTAACTATAGATCCAGCACCTTTAAAAGAAGAAGCAGTTCCTTTTCCTACATCACCATAACCACAAACGACAACACGCTTACCAGCAAGCATGGTATCTGTAGCACGACGTACAGCATCTACAGCACTCTCGCGACAACCGTATTTGTTATCAAATTTAGATTTAGTTACAGAATCATTTACGTTAATGGCTGGCATTACCAGTGTTCCATTCTTCATACGCTCATACAGTCTGTGTACTCCCGTAGTGGTCTCTTCAGACAGCCCATTGATTCCTTTAGCTAATTCTGGAAACTGGTCAAAAACCATATTGGTTAAATCTCCCCCATCATCTAAAATCATGTTCAACTGCTTGCGATCCTCACCGAAGAAGAGCGTTTGCTCGATACACCAATTGAATTCCTCTTCATTCATACCTTTCCAAGCATAAACAGGAATTCCTGCAGCAGCTATAGCAGCAGCAGCGTGATCTTGTGTAGAGAAAATATTACAAGAAGACCAAGTAACGTCTGCTCCTAAAGCAACAAGTGTTTCAATTAATACGGCAGTTTGTATAGTCATGTGAAGACATCCAGCGATACGTGCCCCTTTAAGTGGCTGCTCTTCTTTGAATTCTTCTCTCAATGACATCAAGCCAGGCATCTCTGCTTCGGCTAATTCTATTTCTAGACGACCATACTCTGCAAGAGACATGTCTTTTACTTTATAAGGTACGTAAGGAACTGTTTTAGTGCTCATAGACTTATTATTTTGGTAAGTAAATTGCTGACTGTTTAGAAATCAACAATTTAAATGCCTTTTTTATTTATTAAATTGCGGGCGCAAACTTACGAAATACTAGCCAATTTTCATGCCAATTTTTCAAACCATTAACAACCGCGAGAACACTCAGATTTTTATCTGGAAAATCACGGAACCTGAAGCTTTTTTAAGAGCCGGCATAGTGTTGTCAGAAAACTCTGTGAATAGACTATCTACCATGAGCTCAGAATTGCACAGGCGTGGTTTTTTAAGTATCAGACACTTATTAAAAAAAGCGGGCTACAGCGATTTAGACCTCTATTATTCAGAGCATGGAAAACCTCACCTGACTGATCATAAGTATATTTCCATCACTCACAGTTTTGAGTTTACGGCTATTATTATCAGTGATGTTCCTATAGGAGTCGACATCGAGAAGCAGCGCGATAAAATAAAGCGCATCGCTCCTAAGTTTATAGGTTATGAAGAAAACTTCATTGCGTCCATAGAAGACCCCGTAAAAGAGCTTACGGTTGTTTGGGGAGCTAAGGAATCTATGTACAAACTCTACGGTCATAAAGGACTGGGTTTTAAAGCGCATTGTCTTGTAGAGCCTTTTAGCATGCAAAGCGATCAAACAGTGGCTCGCATTGTTTTTAAAGATGATCATCTAAAGTTTGACGTGTTTTTTAAAGAGGTAGAAAACTTTATGCTCGCCTACGTAATTCCTTCCCGCAATGCCTGAGTTGCTCAAAAGTATACAACAAGCAAATCGCAGTCTTGCTGTATTGATTGATCCAGAAAAAATGGAGTTGGATGCGATTGAAGCTTTCGCGAAAGCGATACCTCTAACCCTCTCTTCTTTAAAAAAAAAGTTACAGATCGACCAATTTTTCTTCTTTGTAGGTGGCAGTACGATGGAAAACACAGACATTAATCAATGGATCAAAAAACTAAAAGAGCATACTGATACCGCTGTAGTTCTATTTCCTGGCTCCCCAGAGCAACTCTCTGAAAATGCCGACGGGCTATTATTTCTAAGCCTTCTTTCTGGGCGTAATCCAGAATTTTTGATAGCGCATCAAGTAGCCGCGGCAATGCAGTTAAAAAAAACACATCTAGAGGTTATTCCAACGGGCTATCTTTTGATCGATGGCGGTAAAGAAACAGCTGTACAACGCGTTTCTAAAACAGTGCCTTTATCTCAAAATCATATTCAAAATATTGTAAATCACGCTTATGCAGCTGCGTTAATGGGAAATCAATTGATCTATCTGGAGGCTGGAAGTGGTGCTGTGAAATCTGTTGCCGCAGAGATCGTGCGTGAAGTGAGTGCTCAAATAAATGTTCCGTTAATTGTAGGCGGTGGATTGAGAACTATAGCTCAAATAGAAGCAGTTTACAATGCTGGGGCAAAAATCGTGGTAGTAGGAACGGCAATTGAAGAGAATATCAATTGGAATGGCTAGCTTTGTGACGCTATAAAAATTTAAAGAAAAATGAAAGCATCCATAGAGCTGACCATGTCGCCACTTCAAGACGATTATGAGCAACACATCATCGATTTTATAAAAACCCTACGCAATTCAGAATTTACAGTTATAGAGAATCCGCTGGCGACACAAATTTATGGGGAATTTGTACCCTTGATGGAATTTCTAACAAAGGAAATGGCTGCCAGTATGGAGAAAACTAAAGCTGTTCTGTTTTATATCAAAGTAGTAAAAACAGATCGTAGCGATTACGAGCCGTTCTTTTAATGGAGGTTGTAGCGTTTTTTTTTGGACAGTATAGCGAGTACAGCACAACGCACATACTTCTAGAAGCGACTGCTATCATAGCGAGCATCATCAGCGTGCTCTATTCTTTAAAAAATAATATTCTCGTGTTTCCTTACGGGATCATCAGCACAGGAATATTTGTTTATTTATTAAATGAATGGAACTTGTTGGGTGATATGATCATCAATATATATTATTTTGTGATGAGTGTCTATGGCTGGTATGTTTGGACCAGAAAAGATGAAAACAGTCAAGCAACTCCTATTTCCATAACAGACCGCTTAGACTGGTTAAAGTCATCAGCAATATTTATAGGCTCTGGAATGTTTGTTTACTTCGTTTATTGGAAATTTGAAAGATTTGAAAACTGGATAAGCTATCTGGATATACTAACCACGAGCATTGCTTTTGTTGGTATGTGGTTAATGGCATTACGCAAGATTGAATACTGGTTGGTTTTACTAGTGGCTAACCTGATTTCAGTACCCTTATATTTTTATAAAGGTTATGGAATGACCGGACTTTTATTTATATTTCTCTCGATCATCGCCTGGAAAGGTTATCAAGAATGGAAAAAATACCTCAACAAAAAGCCTTTAAAGGCATAAAAATCGTTCTCTATGGACCGGAGAGCACTGGTAAAAGCACCCTTGCTCGTCAGCTTACAGAACATTTTGAAACTATAAAAGTAGATGAATACGCACGTCAATACCTGCAAGAAAAGTTGGATCAAACTGGGAAGGTTTGTGACTATGCAGATTTAGTTCCCATAGCCATAGGACAAAGAAAAGCTGAAAACATTGCATCAATTACTGCAAAGAACCACCTCTTTTGCGATACCGATGCACTAGAAACCTATGTGTATTCTTTAGCCTATTTTGATAAAGCACCAGTAGAACTGGAAGAAGCTGCAAGAAAAAGCGATTATGACTTATATTTACTCCTAGATGTAGATATTCCATGGGTTGCAGACGATTTAAGGGATAGACCAAAAGACAGGAAAGAGATGTTAGGGCGTTTTGAAAAAGGACTCCTAGATTTCCAAAAAAATTATAGTAAAATTAGTGGCGCAGGAGAGGAGCGTTTCAAAAATGCCATCACCGCCATAAAAAAGCTAACAGACAAATGAAACTAACCGCCATACAAGAAAAACAACTTCAGGATAAAGGAATTTCAAAAGAAACACTTGAAAAACAACTCTATCGTTTTAAAAATGGCTTTCCAGGAGTGATTTTGAATCGTGCCGCCACCATCAATGACGGGATCGTACCTATTAAAGAATTAGACGCCGACACCTTAATATCTAGTTATGAAGCCTCTAGAGATCAACTAGATATTATCAAATTTGTTCCTGCCAGTGGTGCCGCAACTCGCATGTTTAAATTTCTACATGAGTTTCTTAATAATTTCAATCAGAACAAACAGAGCATCAATAGTTATATCAATAATAACAAGGCAAATGATCTGTTTACTTTTCTGGTAGGAAGACGTGATTTACCGTTTTATGACGAAGTCATGGAGTCCATTAAAAAGAAAAACTCAGACTGGTCCACCAAATCAAAAATAGAAAAAGAAACGATTTTTGTCGAAGAAGTGCTCACGTCTAATGGCTTTAATTATGCTTCTATGCCCAAAGGACTTGTCCCTTTTCACAAATACAAAGACCACAGCGCTACGGCCTTTGAAGAACATCTCTTTGAAGCATCTGCCTACGCTTCCAGTAATGGAAAAGCCAAATTGCATTTTACGATTGCACCTGCTTTTGAAGATGCCTTTGCGGCAGAGTTTGATCAGATTAAAAAAAATATCGAAGAAAAGACCAAAACAAAATATGACATCACTTTTTCTTATCAATCACCAGCGACAGACACCCTAGCTGTAGATTTGAAGGATAATCCTATCGTTATTGAAGATGGCACTTTATTCTTCCGCCCGGCGGGACATGGAGCGCTGATCAACAATCTCAACCAGCTGGATGCAGATCTTATTTTCATCAAAAACATTGATAATGTAACGATCTCCAGTTTGAAACAAGAAACCTCCCATTACAAGAAACTTCTCGCGGGATACCTTTTACGCTTAAGAACTCAGGCTTTTGAATACTTACACATTTTAGAGAATAATGGTGTTCCAGATTCCACAAGGGAAGAAATTGAAAAGTTCGTGACGAATCAGTTATCTGCTGTGCTGCCTAAAGACTATTACAAATACAAAACCAATTACCAGCTTGAGCATCTTTACCATCAGCTAGACAGACCCTTACGTGTTTGTGGTATGGTGAAGAATGAGGGAGAGGCTGGCGGCGGCCCTTTCTGGGTGAACAATCAGCGTGGTGAGTTGTCTGTGGAGATCGTGGAAACAGCGCAAATGAACAAAAACGATCAACGACAGAAAAAAATTGCCAAAGAAGCCACTCACTTCAATCCTGTAGATCTTATTTGTAACGTACGCAATCATAAGGGAGAAAAATATGACCTGACTGAATACTGCGATGCGGATACCGGCTTTATCACTTACAAATCCCGACATGGTAAAGAAATCAAAGCTCAAGAGCTTCCCGGTTTGTGGAATGGAGGTATGGCTTATTGGAATACCATTTTTGTAGAAGTGCCTCTCATTACTTTTAATCCAGTAAAAACAGTGACCGATTTATTAAAATCAGCACATCAACTGGACTAATGAATATAGAACTATTACATAAAGAAGTTATTTATAAGGCTGTTACCAGCAGTGGTCCAGGCGGGCAACACGTTAATAAAGTTGCCACAAAAATCCAATTGTATTTTGATGTTTTGAATAGTCTCGCTTTCGCGAAAGCGGAACACGAAAGAATCCTCACCGCATTATCAAAACAACTCACCACAGAAGGAGTCCTGCAACTCAACTGCCAAGAATCTAGAAGTCAAGCAAAAAATAAAGAACTAGCGTTTAAAAAACTGCTTGCAACACTTTCTAAGGCAAGCTTTGTACCTAAAGTACGCAAAAAAAGAATCGTTCCCAAAGCTATAAAACGCAAACGGCTCAACGATAAGAAAAAACACGGCGAAAAAAAGAAAGATCGCAATTTTAAACATCAATAACATATAAAAAATAAAACGCATAACCTCATTAACCTCAAATCCTTTCCACATGAAATACTACGCCTACCTCATTCTATCCCTTATTTTGATTTCCTGTAATCAAAAACCAGAAGTTGCCTCAACAGAGACAGGCGATTCTAAAACAACTGAATTACAAGAAACAAGAACCAGCGAATTTGCCATAGTTATTCATGGAGGGGCTGGAACCATAAAAAAAGAGAACATGACTCCAGAGTTAGAAATTCAATACAATGAAAAGCTATCTGAAGCCATAAAAGCAGGACATGAGATTCTTAAAAATGGTGGCGATGCTATGGATGCGGTAGAAGCAAGCATAAGAATTATGGAAGACTCTCCTTTATTCAATTCAGGTAAAGGCGCTGTATTTACCCATGATGGGGTCAACTCGTTAGACGCTAGTTTTATGGATGGAAAGACCTTAAACGCTGGCGCCGTTGCTGGAGTAACCACCGTAAAAAACCCAATTTCTCTTGCCAGAAAAGTAATGACCGATTCAGAACATGTTTTACTGAGTGGCACAGGAGCAGACGAGTTTGCAAAATCACTTAGCTACGACAACATTGAAATAGTAGAAAACAGCTACTTTTTTACAGAGAATAGATACCAATCATTGCAGCGAGTTCTTGCAAAAGAAAAGGAAAATGATCAAAAAACAGCACTTTTAAAACTGGAAGATCCCTTTATTAAAGACTCTAAATACGGGACTGTAGGTTGCGTTGCTCTAGATAAAAATGGAAATATCGCTGCAGGAACCAGCACTGGAGGTATGACCAATAAAAAATACGGCCGTATAGGTGATTCTCCTATCATAGGTAGCGGTACATATGCCAACAACAACACCTGTGGAGTATCCAGTACTGGACATGGCGAGTATTTTATAAGAGCACAAGTCGCTTATGACATTAGTGCTTTAATGGAATATGGAGGTAAAACACTTAAAGAAGCTACAGAAGAAGTGATCCAAAAAAAGCTAGTCAATCTAGGTGGAACCGGAGGAATCGTTGCTTTAGATCATTTGGGTAATATATCTATGGAATTTAATACAGCAGGAATGTATCGCGCCATGATGGATGATCAAGGAACACTGACGGTCGGTATGTATAAGTAGTAGATGAGAAATGAGAAATGAGAAATTTTAAAAAATCTGAATTCTTACACAAGAAAAAGCCGCATAAATTCGGCTAACCAAATAGAACGCCACAGGCGACGCAATAAATTACTAGCAGCAGACTTTAGTCTGCTCATTCTAAATTGAAATAAAATACCAATGAAAATCATCTCCTACAACGTAAACGGCATCAGAGCTGCCATGAAAAAAGACTTTATAACCTGGCTTACTGCGGCAAATCCTGATGTACTTTGTTTACAAGAAATAAAAGCACAGGAAGATCAAATAGACACAGAAGCTTTTACTGCTGCTGGATATAAGTACCAGTACTATTACAGCGCGCAGAAAAAAGGCTATTCTGGAACAGCCATTATCTCTAAGATACAACCAGATCATGTAGAATATGGCACTGGTATAGAAACTATGGATCATGAAGGAAGAAATATCAGAGCAGATTTTGGCAATATATCTGTCATGAGCATGTACTTGCCTAGCGGAACTAATGATGCGAGATTGAGCTTCAAATTTGAATATATGGAGCAATTTCTAGCGTATTCTAAAGAACTGATACAAGAACGTCCTAATTTGTTGATCTGTGGCGACTATAACATCTGTCATCAAGCTATTGATATTCACGATCCAATACGTTTAAAAAATACATCTGGTTTCTTACCAGAAGAGCGCGAGTGGATGGATCGATTTGTGGAAAGTGGTTTTATAGATACGTTTAGAATCTTTAACGATCAGCCAGATCAATATTCTTGGTGGAGTTATAGAGGTGGTTCTCGAGCAAGAAATAAAGGCTGGAGATTGGATTACCACATGGTAAACGACAGTTTGCAGGATCGTGTTAAAAGATCTGTAATCCTAAGTGAGGCAATACATAGTGATCACTGTCCAGTAATGGTCGAGATTGATTAATTCTGATAGAAAGACATCTCGATAGTTCTAGCAGAACCCAGATAAATTTGGAAAAGACTATATAGAATAATACGGTTTTTTCAAGGCAAATTTTCTATGAAGCCAAGACAAGTTGCTTAATTATTAGTTATATATCACGCAAAGCCTTCTAGCACCACAACAAATTCCCCTCTAGGTTTTTTATGCTCAAAATGAGCAATCGCTTCTGTTAGCGTACCTCTAAAATGTTCTTCGTACAGCTTAGTAATCTCGCGAGAAATAGAAATCTGTCGCTCTTCTCCGTAGTGCAATTTGAAGTCGGCTAAGGTTCTTAATAGTTTGTGAGGTGATTCATAGAAAACGATAGTTCTAGTTTCTTCTTTTAAAAATTCAAGACGTTTTTGCCTTCCTTTTTTTACCGGTAGAAATCCTTCAAAAACAAATTTATCGCAAGGCATTCCAGAGACGGTAAGTGCAGGAACAAAAGCCGTAGCGCCTGGTAAGGATTGTACTTCTATTCCATTCTCTATGAGTTTTCGAGTCAGTAAAAACCCAGGGTCGCTTATTCCTGGGGAGCCGGCATCTGTGATCAATGCCATGGTTTCTCCAGATTTGATACGGCTCACAATGTTATCACTTATTTTATGCTCATTGTGCATATGATAAGAAAGCATTTGTGTGGTAACGCCATAATGCTGCAATAACTTACCACTTGTTCTCGTATCCTCAGCAAGAATGAGGTCTACCTCTTTCAATATTTCTACGCCTCTATAAGTCATGTCTTTTAAATTACCGATAGGTGTAGGAACAAGGTAGAGTTTCATGTGTGTCATTTAGTGTACAAAGATAGAAAAGTTAGAGTGGAAGAAGGTACTTTAAAAGACCCTCTTAATACCTCTAAAACAGAAATCCATCAAGCATTTAAGCCTGATGGATTTAAACCAAATAAACATCCCTAACTATTTCTTTGGTTGAAATTCAAAATTAAAGGAGATATGTGGTTTTTAAAATACCCTATAAAGGGTATATTTAGAAGAAGAGCTCACGGGTTTAACTTTCTTTTTTTGAAATAAAACAGAAAGTTATAAGCAACTTGATTCCTCATGAAAGCAGAATAAAACAGAGATGTTATGGCTTGAACAGCTTTCTATAAGTATCTTTGCCCTATGAGCAGAGACGAGCAATTAAAAGACAGATGGATGCGCACCGTAGCATTTTTTCAATCACGTTTTGCAGACGGAGATGAAATGGATCTTGATGCGATTCTATTTATAATAGGTGTACAAGAATTAGGGCAATTGCATCGCAAATTCAAAAAAGATGAAAAATTACAGCTCATGCATATAGCTATATGTCGAGTGTTAGAACCTTATGGTTACTATGAATTCTCTCACTACGATGATGATAAATGGCCTCATTATATTGTAAAAGAAAAATTACCTTCACTTAAAGCTGGAGAACAATCTTTGTTGATGAAAGAAGCAATAGTAGGTTATATGATGGCTAGTGAGGTAATCGATTAAACCTTCTTCTTCTCTCTGGTCACTAATACCACTGCAAAAATAATTACCCCAGTAGCAACAACTTGCCAGATATTAAAAAGCTCCCCGTCTAAAACCCCCCATGTCAATCCTATCACGGGCATTAAATAAGTAACTGAGCTAGCAAATACTGGAGAAGTCATTTGCACTAACTTGTTGAACATAACCTTAGCCGCAACAGTTCCAAAAATACACAAGGTAATAATATACATAAAGCTCTCTTGTACTGCTGAACTTTCAAAATCAATGGAAGCGCCATCGGCACTAAAAAAAACGATGGTTGCCAGAGGTACTATAAAGACAAAATTACCCGTAGCAATAGCGAGAGGTTTGATGTTTTGAAGGTATCTTTTTATAATGTTTACATTACTGGCATAACAGGCACAAGCGATGAGTATCAATCCTGCAAAAAGATAGTTTTGCTCTGGATGACTTTCCATACCCGCCAAAACTAAGCCTACAGCTCCTGCAAGGCCTATAATAACTCCAATCAATTGGTTACGCGAGAAAGAAATACCGAAAATAATCGCTCCCATAATTAATGTTATTAATGGAACAGTAGAATTAAGGATGGCACTTATAGCGCTATCGATTTCAGTTTGCGCGTATGCAAATAAAAAGGCGGGAAAAAAGGTGCCTAGCAATCCGGAAAGCGCCAGCCACGGCCAGTCCTTTCTTCGTGTGGCAGCAAATGATTTCCAACCTATAGAAATAAGAATAGCTCCGGAGATCATGGTACGTAAGGCCCCTAATTGCAAAGGGTGCAATACCAACTCCCCATTTTCTTCTCCCAATGCTTTCTTGATTAAGATAAAAGAGGAACCCCAAATCAAGCTTAGAATGACAAGGTATAGGTACTTTAATTTAGCGTTATCCATAGAATTTTAAAGCTGCAAAGGTCTACTATTTAAACATAAAAAAAGCTCAAGATTTAATTCTTGAGCTTTTTTAAGATTATTAATTCTTTATGAATTGATTCCGTTACTGAATAGTAGTAAGCGTTCCTTCGTATGAACCACTAATAGTATCACCACTTGCTATTGTACATTCTACTAAAATGGTATACTCAGTACCGTCTTTAGTTAATACTACACTACCGCCAGTTGCTTGAACACCAGTTCCTGTCATTGCAGTCGCATCAAAATCAACAACAACTACCGCATTCACAAGAGAAAATGCAGTTCTCGTCGTTGAAAAGTTGTAGGTTCCATTAGAAAGAGCAGCCATGTTATCAGAGTTCAGATCTAAATAAAGTACCTGACCACTACCAGTAAACGCAGCATTTGTACTGTCATAATTGATTCCACTACTTACTAAAGTAACATCAAAGTCATAAGATCCATTACCATTATCTCCATAATCTTCTAAGAATCCTTTTGATAGTGTATACGTGTTACCATCGTAAGTAACTTCATTTGCAATTGTAACTGCTGGAATATTATCATCGTCACTGGAACAAGATGTTGTAACTGTTCCTAATACAGCAATAAAAATAATCGAGAGTAATTTAAATTTTTTCATTTTGGTTATAGTTTTAGTTTTGGGTTGAGCCAAAAGTAGACATTAAATTATATCTAACATATTGTTCTTTAACTTTCCTTATAGATAATTTATAACAGCAAAACTAATAGCTTTTTCCTATATATAAAACACCCTTTAATAGGCGTTTTATTCCTTCCACCTCAGAGTTTCCATCATTTTAACCATATCACCTTTTACATAGTCTACCGCTGGTAGAATGGAATCGTAATTAGGTTGTGTGTAAAAATATAAGGAAGCGGTAAGAAAATGTTTGGTACTGTCCGTTACATAAAATTGAGCGTTAGAAGCCGCATCACCTTCTATTTCATACATCATCCCATAGGTCTTGTTAAGTTTGTTAACAAAGGGAAAATCTGCAATAACATCTGCTTTTTGATTGTGCTCATAGGATAGTTTTTGTCCGTCGATGAGCAATTGTCTGAGGTTGTTTTGTACAGGTCTATAATTGAGATATACCGTTGCATCCATATCAGGATATTCAATCTTCATAGAACAATCGCTTTTAGACAGTACTCGTGCTAATTCATTTACTTCAAAAGAAAAGGGACAATTCATATCATCTGAATTCACATAATTCCCTTTTGGAAAATCAAGTGCCAACTGGCCGCTAGGCTTGGGCAATACTTTTTTATCATTACAACTGGAAATCCCAATGAATAGTAACAATACAAATAGAATTCTTAAGCTAGTGTACATTTTATTTGTTTAATGCGTTTTTTATCCATGACTTCTACTAAAAAGGTCATGTTGTGAAAAGGTACTTGATCTAATTTTCTAGGAAAGTGACCGGTTTGCTCTAGTAAAAATCCTGCAAGGGTCTCCGATTCTCCTTTACCATTCTCAAATACTGCGATATCTTCTTCCTCTAAATCTAAAACTCTGTAGAAATCTTTTAATTGCGTTTTACCTTCAAAAACGTAATTCTTATCGTCCAGCTTTGAGTAAATCAGATCTTCCTCATCAAACTCATCACTGATATCTCCAACAATCTCTTCTATAATATCTTCTAATGAAATAAGACCGCTTGTGCCTCCATATTCATCCACCACTATAGCGATGTGCTTTTTCTTCTCTTGAAATTCTTGTAAAAGATCATCTAACTTTTTATTTTCTGGAACGAAGTAGGCTTCTCTAAGCAACTTTCTCCATTCATAATTTTTACGATCTATATAAGGCAGCAGGTCTTTTACATACAAGACTCCAGTAATCTGATCTATGCTTTCCTTATAACAAGGTATGCGCGAGTAACCATGCTCAATAACTTGAGGTATGATGTCTTTAAAAGGCAGGCTTTCATCTAGAGCAAACACATCGGTACGATTGCGCATCACGTTTTTTGTATGCGTATTACCAAAGCTTACAATCCCCTGAAGCAATTGTTGTTCTTCATCTGTAGTATCGTTCCCGTCAGTAAGTTCTAATGCCTGTGATAGTTGAGAAACTGTTATATTAGACTTCTTACCTCCTAAACGGTCTTGTATTTGTAAAGTAACATAACGCATTGGTAAGCTGATAAAACTAAATATTTTGTCGAGCACATTAAGAGGTATCGCCATAAAACTGGCAAATCCCTTTGGGTTGCGGTTAGCGTAAACCTTTGGGAAAATCTCGCCAAAAAGTAAAATCAAAAAGGTCACCACTACAACTTCAATAACAAACCTTATATCCAAATCAAACTGAAAGCCAAAGTCGATGGCAATAGGTTTCACATTTTCCAACCAAGTATCGCTGAGGATTCCAAATATCAATACTGAGGTGATGTTAATCGCGTTATTTGCAATTAATATAGTTGCCAGGAGTTTTTTAGGCCTGTCAAGGAGTTTATTGATAATCCTACGTCTAGGAAAGTCTTCGCTTTCATCATCTAATTCTGTGTTAGAAAGACTAAAAAAAGCCACTTCAGCGCCGCTTATCAGGGCGCTACAAATAAGTAGTAAAATAAAAACTATTAAATACATCAATTGATCTCCGCTGGAAATCATTGAAACGCTAAGAAAATGCGGTGAGTCAATATCCAATTAGTGCGAATTAATTCTTTTTAAGTTAAAATGGTAAATCATCGTCTTCATTTACACTACTGCTCTCCGGTTGTGGCTCGCTGTAAGAATTTGTCGGTGTTTCTTTTTTCTCTGGATCTGTAGATGCTTGTTGAGATTTTTGCGTTTGCTGAGCAGGAGCAGTTTGTTGAGGTCCACTAGGTGTCGAGGCTTCGTTTTTAGGAGTTAAAAAGGTAAACTCTTGCACTTGGATTTCTGTTGTGTAACGTTGCTGCCCATCTTCTCCAGTCCACTGTCTGTTTTTAATACGCCCTTCTATATATACTTTATCTCCTTTTTTTAAATACTTTTCACAAACTTCAGCAGCTTTGTTTCTCACGACACAATTATGCCATTCTGTATTAGAAACGCGTTCTCCTGTGCTGCGATTTACATATTCTTCGTTAGTAGCAAGAGGAAACCTCCCTATGCAATTACCCCCTTCAAAATATTTCATCTTTACTTCATCTCCTGTGTGACCTATTAGAATCACTTTATTAACGGTACCTGCCATAATGAGTTTGTATTGAATTTATAAAAATAATCTTTTGTATGGTGTTTAAAAAAGTCGTCAAAGATATGAAAAACGCCTACATCGCTAGATCGTTAGCTGCTCTAATTTACAAAATACTTTTAGTTTTTTTGCCAGAATTCTTTCATAAATCTATCCATTAAGACATGAACCGGCTTTTCAAATGCTTCTTCAACAAGAACCGCAGTTTCTAGTTCTTCTTCCACCTTTACGATCCAGAAATAAGCGTGAATCTTTCTATGAGATAATTTATGGATAATGGGCTGTTGGTTGTATACGCTTTCGCGAAAGCGAGACTTCCCTACAACACCTTTAAACACATCATGTTCTGTAACCTCATTTGATAACAGAGCCCCATTTGCCTCAATATAAGGGAACTCAAATAATCCTGCCCAAATACTACTGTTATCGCGCTGGTTCATAATTGTTTTTCCCGAAGGAGTTTGTACCACCACGTAATGATGAAAAAGACTTTTGACTTTGGCTTTCTTCAATTTTACAGGCAACTCTCCTATTCTATCTTCTTGAAAAGCCACACATTCCTTTTTAAATGGACAAGTACTGCAATCTGGATTTTTGGGAGTGCATTGAAGTGCCCCAAACTCCATAATCGCTTGATTATGTGTTGCAGGATCTTTTTGATTGATTAATTTAATGGCAAGTTCCTTGAACTCTTTTACCCCAGCAGGAACATTTATAGGTATAGAAATCCCATACAGACGGGATAACACTCTATAAACATTACCGTCCACTACAGGAACCACTTCTTTAAAGGCAAAACTAGCAATTGCTGCTGCTGTATAATCTCCAACCCCTTTAAGTCGTAATAAATCCTTATAATTGTCTGGAAACTTAAGGTCGTCCTCCACTATTTGTAGAGCAGCTGCTTGTAAGTTTCTAGCCCTGGAATAATAGCCCAATCCTTGCCATAACTTCAGTACTTCATCTTGGGGCGCAGCAGCGAGTTTCTCTACTGTTGGGTAGGTTTTAACAAAAATTTGATAGTAAGGTAGGCCTTGCTGAACCCTTGTTTGCTGCAAAATCACCTCACTTAACCATATAAAGTAAGGATTTTCTGTTTCTCTCCAAGGAAGTGTTCTTTTGTTAACCACATACCAATCAATAAGTTGCACGGAAAAGTTCATAAAATGAGTTCAATTTCAGGTTGCAATATATATCTTCTTAAATTTTAATTGGTTAAGGATTTCATATCTAGTTTTTTAGGGTATATTTGCACGCTATTTAAATTTAACCCTAATTAAATTAAATCTAAAATGACTAAAGCAGATATCGTATCTAAAATTTCAGACAAGCTGGGAATGGAGAAGACTGATGTGCAGGCTACTGTTGAATCTTTCATGAATGAAGTGAAAGACTCTCTTGAAACTGGAGAAAACGTATATTTACGTGGTTTCGGTAGCTTTATTGTTAAGACAAGAGCTGAAAAGACTGGTCGTAACATTTCTAAGAACACCACTATTAAAATTCCTGCTCACAACATACCAGCATTTAAACCTGCTAAAGTATTTGTAGACGGAGTAAAATTAAACGTAAAAGTTAAGTAAAAAATATAAGAGATATGCCAAGCGGTAAAAAAAGAAAAAGACATAAGGTTGCAACGCACAAACGTAAAAAACGTCGTCGTGCAAATCGTCACAAGAAGAAAAAGTAGTCTTAGACTACTTTTTGTATTTTAGTAGTTCTTTGAAATAGGGTTGCATTTGACAACTCGTTTATTGTATAAGCAGTGAATTGCTTGTACTATATAATTATAAACATACTTTACTATTTCTAATCGTTAGAAAAAGTGAGGTTATAAATATTACAGGAATTATGGATAAAGAAATTATTATCCGTTCCAGTGCTACAAAAATCGATTATGCGCTTACTAAAAGTGGTAGACTAGTCGAGTTACATAAAGATGAAGAAAAAACTAAGTTTGCGGTAAGTGACATATTCATTGCAAAGTCACGCAAGGTTCTTTCTGGCCTCAACGCTACGTTTGTAGATGTAGGCTATGAAAAAGATGGGTTTTTACACTATCACGACCTAGGTATTAAATACCTTACCCAACTTAAATTTACCAAACAAGTTTTAAGCGGTAGACGCAAAAACTTTGCACTTAAAGATATCAAATTTGAAAAAGATATAGAAAAACATGGTGCTATTGAAGATGCAGTATCGCCTACACAACCTATACTTGTTCAAGTAGTTAAAGAACCAATATCTACTAAAGGACCTCGCCTAAGTGCCGAGCTTTCTTTACCAGGTAGGTATGTTGTTCTCGTTCCTTTTTCTGACCGCATATCTATATCTCAAAAGATAGAAGATCGTGAAGAAAAAAGTAGACTAAAAAGACTTGTAAAAAGCATTAAACCCGAAGGATTTGGCGTTATTGTACGCACAGTTGCTAAAGGTAAACTCGTAGCAGAGCTGGACCAAGATTTACAAAATCTTGTTGAAAAGTGGGAAACCATGTGTAGTAAAATACACAAGGCGCAATTCCCAACAAAGGTTATGACTGAAGTAAGTCGTACCAATTCCCTTATGAGAGATGTTTTTAATGATACGTACACTTCCATTGTCGTTGATGATGAAGAGGTGTTTCAAGAAATTAAAAACTATTTGAAAACTATTGCCCCACATAAAGAGTCTATTGTAAAATACCACAATCCGAGAACATCCGTTTTCGAAAAATTTGGTATTGAAAGACAAATAAAAACATCATTTGGACGTACTGTATCTATGAGTAAAGGTGCTTACCTTGTTATAGAACATACAGAAGCCATGCATGTTATAGATGTCAACTCTGGAAATAGATCTAATAAAGCCGACAGTCAGGAAGACACCGCACTTGAGACCAACATGATCTCTGCAACTGAGATTGCACGCCAGTTAAGGCTTAGAGATATGGGTGGAATTATTGTGGTCGATTTTATCGACATGCGCAAAGCAGAGAATCGCAAGAAACTCTACGAGCACATGAGAGATGAGATGGCAGATGACCGCGCAAAACACAAGATTCTTCCACCTAGTAAATTTGGTTTGATCCAGATTACAAGACAACGTGTGAGACAAGAAGTAAATATCAAAACTCGTGAGGAAAATCCTGACGGAAAAAATGGAGAAGAAATACAAGCTCCAATTCTCGTCATTCAGGAAATTACCGAAACATTAGAACGACACCTTAAAGCTGGTGTAAAAAAGATAACGCTCAATGCGCATCCATTTATCGCCGCTTTTATTACAAAGGGATATCCTTCTATACGATCTAAGTGGTTCATGAATCACAAAAAATGGGTCAAGGTAGTACCTAGAGATGCCTATACTTATCTAGAATACAATTTCAAAGATAAAGACGGCAACGATCTTACTTAAAAACACAAAACGCCTACAGGCTTTGATCTGTAGGCGTTTTTTTTGTGGGGTGTTTTAAGGTTTTCGCTTTTGTGAAAGTACTGTCGTTAAATATAGCGTTGATAGAATTTCTCTATTGATTATCCACCTTTACTTGAGAAAGGGAGAACGCAGGAATTAGCCATAATAATAGTATTAGTTTTTTCATCATTGTTGGTTTTTTAAATTTTATCTAGTGAAAAATGAATCAAACCTTCCGTTTGTTATTTGGTATATTTGATTATCGTCTGGATTTAAGACCTGAAACTCAAAAGTTCCTGAAACTATTTGATTTGTTTGATCAAACTTTGTAATGCTTAGGGTTCCAATATTATTATCAGTTGTATACAAAGTTGTACTCAAATTATTATCGGAAAGGCGAATGAAGGAATAAATTTTATTTTCCCCAAAATCTCCAAGTATGAAATCTGATTCACTAATTGACATTTTGGTTGATTCTAAAATTATAGATCGTAAAGTGCCAGATTCTCGATTTGAACCAACAACAAAAAAATACTCTCCATCAATTAATTGATATTGAGCATTAACGCCACCAAAAGCAAAAAATGGCTCTCCATTAACAAGGCATCCAAAAGTCCCTGCGCCAGTTTGTGTAATGGGTGGTAGACAATCTATTCCTTGGCAGTCTGCGCTGTCATCGTCGTTTTTATCACAAGAAGTAGTGGTGTTTAAAACGCATAGCGATAATGCAAGAGAGCCAACCCTTGATCCCTTCCAGCGGAAGGGAAAAGACGAGATACTATCTTGTACTGAATTAGGAATGATATTTTTCATGATATAAAGATTAAGATAATATATCTAGTAGATCTAAAATTAGGGTAAGGGTTGCGTTAAGTTAGGGAAAAGGTTGTCATAATTATTTTTGCCGTAGCTAAAAAGTATCTTTTTATAAATATATTGAGATAGTTATAGCAGATCCCGTATAAATTTGGGAACGGCTTTTTCCATAAGTTATAATTTTTACAGCCAAATTTTACGGGATGACAAGTGAGGTAATAAAATGTAAGTTTCTCAATCTTTTCTAAAATAATTAAATAGCCTCTTTAATTGCGAGTACCTTTGCAAAAAAAAATTGCGCTTTATGGACCCTAAAACACCATCCCAATCATTTACTACGGTGACCGATATGGTATTGCCTAGTGAGACCAATCCATTGAATAATTTGTTTGGTGGTGAGCTGTTGGCTCGTATGGATCGTGCCGCGAGTATTGCGGCTAGACGCCATTCCAGGCGTATCGTAGTTACTGCTTCTGTAAATCACGTAGCCTTTAATAGAATGGTTCCTCTAGGAAGTGTGGTGACTATAGAAGCACAAGTCACAAGGGCATTTAAGAGCTCCATGGAAGTTTATATGGACGTCTGGGTAGAAGATCGTGAAAGCGGCGAGCGCACCAAGGCAAACGAAGCCATCTACACCTTTGTAGCGGTAGACGATACCGGAAGACCTATTCAAATCGCTCCTATCACACCAGAAACCGAAATAGAAAAACAACGTTACGACGCGGCCTTGAGACGCAAACAATTGAGTCTTGTTCTTGCAGGAAAAATGAAAGCAAAAGACGCCACAGAATTGAAAGCCTTGTTTGAATGATCATCTATCAAGGTGCCGCTTCGCATATTTATAGCACTTAAAGTACTGTGCGTATTAAAGAGCAGGTTAGGCTAGTTACAGACGCAAAGATGATAGTATAGTTGGTCCAACATAGATAAAAATTAAACAACTAATCGTGTTGCTCTACTATTGTTAACCAACCTATTTTCTTGCAATCCACTGCGCTGGATCAACGGTTTCTGTGTCTTGCATTAAGACAAATTTGAGTTCTGTCTCACCAGAGTTAGATGTGAATATTTCACCTATAATATCTTTGGTCCTCACCGTATCACCAGTTTCTACGCTTACTAATTTTAAGTTATCATAAATAGAAGTGTAATTTCCATGTCGTATATGTACCGCTAAAATGCCGTATTTACTCTTGGTAATACGAATGACTTTACCTTCAAAAATAGAGCGTACTTTGGCGCCTTCAGGGCTTTGCATTCTCAATCCATTAGAATCTATGGTAAGGGATCGCACTACAGGATGTGGTTGTTTACCATAACGCCTGGAAACAAAACCTTCTTCTACTGGCCATGGCAATTTTCCTTTATTGCTTATAAAATTATTAGCGAGTAGCTTAGCTTCTGGAGTAAGAAAAAATTTATTGGCAACAGCCCCTGTTTTTCCTTTATTGGAAGCTTTAATATCTGCAGCAATTAAAGCTCTTAATTCGCTATCTATTTTATTGCGTTCTCTTGATTTCTCCTTGATGTCAGCCGCGTATTTCTTTTCATTTGCCTTAACGACGGCCAGTAAGTCTACTTGCTCTACTTTATCTGTCTTAAGAGCTGCTCGTTGTCTTTGATTGAGATCCAACACACGACTTTTTTCCTTTTTCTCACTTTCCAGTTCTTCGTTCTTATCAGCTATTGCCGTTGACTTTAACAAAATCTCATCGGCTTGCTTTTTACGATAGTTAGCATAAGACTGAAGGTATTGCACTCTTTTATAAGCCTGTAAGAAATCTTCAGAACTCAGTAAAAACATCAAGCGACTTTGATCATTTTTAGATTTATAAGCTTTTACAATCATTTCGGCATATTCTGCTTTCAATGCTTTAATCTCCACTTCCAGTTTCTTGATTTGAACAAGGTTAGCTTTGATGTTTCTGGTAAGCGTATTGGCCTGTTTATTAGTAATATTAATGATCTCTTGAGTACGAGAGATTTTTTTATCAATGGTTTCCACAAGCAAAACCATCGTTTTTTCTTCTTTCCTAACGTTCTTCAACAATCTGTCAAACTGATTGATTTCATTTTGAATTTCGGCTTTGCGTTCTTCTAGAGCGGCTTTTTCTGATTGCGCTTTCGCGAAAGCGAAACACAACAAAAACAACATTAAAATATAAATATGCTTTTTCATCTACAATTTGAATGGGCTATAGCCTGAAGGCATGTTAAACGGAAAGGTCATCTCTTGATCAAAGTCCACACTCTTTAATTCCATATCTACTTTAGATACCCGGTCGCCTTGAAGGGCATCGATTTTAATTTCTGTTGGAATGATTCTTCCATCCACGATTTGATACTCTGGATAATTTACCTTTAAAAAACTACCTTCAGAAGGTTTAGAAATGGATTGTTCAGAGATTTTAAAATCTGTTGGGCGCAAATTAAACATCTTAGTAATCACTGCTACCTGCTGGAACTGATATTCGTTATTTACAATGGTAAAATCCTTGTTTTCCAAAGGTTCTACCGACTGTCCCAACAGTAAATCTTCTAACTGCTGAAAGCTAATTTCTTCACCTAAAAAGTCACTTATTAAACTAAAGTCCCCATCAAAAGCTCTTTTATTTAGTTTTTCGTAAAACTGAACTCGATCTGGAGTGATGTAAACCTTAGCGGCCGTAATCCCAAAAAGCCCAGCGCTCATCCAGATTTGCTTGCCCTTTTCCATACGCAAATTTACCGTAAAGGATCGGGTGGTTATAGAATTGTCATAGCTCACAGAAAGCCGCGAATTCATAGTTTTAAAATCAGTGCGTGCCGCTTCGTGGGCTTTTACCACTTTAGACTTTTTGGCCGTTGCCGTTGCGTTATTTGCTGCTCGTTGTGTGCTAGCGCAACCTGCAAGCAATAAAAACAAGGCTATAGGGAGGTACTTCAAGTATTTCATTAGGTTTTTTTAGACAGCATTTCAACTTTAGAACGCATATTTGCCGCTTTAGTTGTATCGTTTTTTTGATCGTAACTCCATGCGAGTTGCTGGTACATATCGCTTTCTAGCTTGGGCTCGTCAAGTAAAAAACTCAATCCAGTTTCCAACTGACTGATAGCTATATCTGGCTCATTAAGATGGTTATGCGCGACGCCACTTAACAAATAAAGCAAGGCTTGTGCAGGGAAAACTTCCAATGCTCGGTTGGTGACTTCTACCGTCTTCTTATAGTCTTTAATGTCGATACTTAGAAGAGCTACTTTTTTAATTAAATCGTAGTTCTTATCGTCCAGCTCCAGTCCTTTTTCATAAAATGATACCGCTCTTGCAGCGTCTTTTCGCTTCAAGTAATAGTCTCCTAAAGCACTAAAAGCTTTTACATCTTCTACTTGATCTGCAAAATCATCTATCGCATTTTGAATCTCTTCATCCTCCAAGTCTGCTCCACCAGACTGTATGAAATCATTGAGCACATTGATTTTAGTCTCTATGTCAAACTGCACCGACTCAAAGACCTTTTGCATGCTTTTGATTCCCTTTTGTGTTTTACCATTTTCCAGATAAATCTTGTAAAGCGCCAGTTGTGCTTTATCACTTTCGGGCAGGTTTCTTTCCAGAGCCTCTGCCACTTCTTGAACCTTCTCCGTGTTGTTTTTCTTACTATAAAGGTAGATCAAGTTGACATAAGCTTTCTCGTCTTTAGGATTTGAAGCAATCGCTCTTTCTAAATCTTCAATGTTAGCGTCTCTGGCTTCATTTGTATCTAATCTCCCTTGTATCTGTACTTTTAACTGAGTGCGCCGTTCCTCTTTCCCTAGACGGCTATCGAGCTTATTGATGATGGCCAGTGCTTCCTCATTTTTGCTCGCTCTCGCATACTGATAGGGCAATAACTCCTCGTAATTCTCATTGATTTTTACAAGCTTTTCTAAAGTTTTTAAGGAGTTATCGTACTGCTTTTGCTTGTCATAGACATCGTATAAGGTCTCCAGTAGCCATTCTGTTTCACCTGCTATTTCTATGGCACGAATTATTTTCTGTTCCGCTTTCGCGAAAGCATCACTCATCAAATAGTTCTTACCCAACTCAAATTGCACCGCACCTGATTCTGGCTCCATCTTCTCACAGGCCTCCAAATATTGAATCGCCTGATCGTGATTGCCTATTGCCTTTGCCGCTAGGGCATTGAAAAAATTATCTTTAAAAGCATCAGACACATCTCCTAAGTCATCTACATTTACCTCATCAGAAAAAACTTCTTCCTGAGCAAAAATAAAATTGCCCAAGAAAAGTATCGCGATAAATGAATATGTTTTAAATGACTTGTTCATGTGTGGTTCTTTTCAAAAGTTATACCAAATAGACATCAAAATGACCTATTAAATGAGGTGTTATTCCAAAGTAGAATAGTCTCCTATGCTAATTTTGGTAAACTTTCCATCGTATTTTACGTGACTGCCTATCATAGCCTCCTCTAAAGTTGCATTTTTAATGGTGGAGTTGTTCTGGATCAACGAGTTGGTTATCGTACAATTTTCAATAAGCGTTCCTGCACCTATAGACACGTGAGGTCCTACGGTACTGTTTTTAAGCACTACACTACTGTCAATCACACAAGGCTGGATGATTTTAGAATCCTGTAAGGTAGGTTGTGAGTTGATTTCTTCACTTCCATCCTTTTCCATAAAAGTCATGATGCGCTGGTTGGTCTCTATCGCAACATTCTTGTTACCACAGTCCATCCACTCGTCCACGGTTCCCGTTTTAAAAATATTTCCAGAGGCCATCATTCTTTTGATACCGTCATTGATCTGGTATTCTCCACCGTTGATGATCTCGTTATCGATCACAAACTGAAGTTCCTTTTTAAGGTCTGCAATTTCTTTAAAATAATAGATTCCAATAACTGCCTGATCGCTTACAAATTGCGCTGGCTTTTCTACCAGTTCCACGATTTCTTCTTTGTCGTTTAATTTTACAACTCCATAAGCTTCGGGCTGGTCTACTTGTTTGGTCCAGATCACTGCGTCTGCTGCTGGGTCCAGTTCAAAGCTAGCTCTGATTAGGGTGTCTGCATAAGCAACTACTGCTGGCCCTGAAAGAGATGGCTCGGCACACATGATGGCATGACCAGTTCCCAATGGCTGGAGTTGTCTGTAAATACTGGCTTTGGCGCCTAGGCCATTTGCCAGTTCTTCTAAACTTTTTACTACCTCATCTCCAAAAAATGCTGGATCACCCAGTATAAAGGCAATTTCTTCTACTGGCTCTGAAAGAATACGTGCAATATCTTTTACCAATCGGTGAACTATAGGCTGATTTGCAATAGGGATTAATGGTTTAGGAACGGTAAGTGAGTGTGGGCGTAATCGTGAACCACGACCTGCCATAGGAACTATTATTTTCATTTTTTCTATTACTTAATCTAAATTAATATTATTATCAGAACAAATCTTTTTGAAAAGTTCTTGCTTATTTTCTTCTGCAAACATATCGTATAAATACCGCATGAGCTTTTCTGCATCTGCGGTATAAGGAGAGCCTGATTCTAAATAAAGTGCTCTTGCGTCGATAGGTTTTTCCCTCTTCTCCTGTTAAAGACCCTGAGCGACTCTTTTTTTATTTCACTCCCGTACTTCCAAAACCACCTGCACCTCTTTCTGTGCTGCTCAATTCTTCTACTTTATGCCAGTCTGCACGCTCGTGTTTTGCGATTACTAGTTGTGCGATGCGTTCTCCGTCTTCTACGGTAAAAGCCTCGTTTGATAAGTTCACTAATATGACTCCTATTTCTCCTCGGTAATCTGCATCTATAGTTCCAGGCGCATTGAGTACCGTAACCCCATTTTTGGCAGCCAGGCCACTTCTAGGTCTTACTTGAGCTTCAGTTCCTATAGGAAGTTCTATAAATAGCCCTGTTTTTATAATGGCTCGTTCAAGCGGTTGTAAAGTTATGGCTGCTTCAATACTCGCTCGTAAATCCATTCCTGCACTTGCCTCGGTTTCATAATGAGGTAATGCGTGTGCCGATTTATTTATGATTTTAATAGTCATTTTCTTTTGATGATTTTGTGGATGATTTCTTTTTCGCGTAAGCTCACTACTGCTATAATTACCAGCGTCATTAAGGCTCCTACAAGATAGGTTTGCCAGCTTTCTATTCCAAATACATCTCTTACAAAATAGAAAAACACTAATGATAAGCTGATTGATAAGGTTAGGTATAGTAAAATATTTTTAACATCATAAGGAACCGCAAGGTGTTTCCTTCCTATCAAATAAGAAACAACCATCATCAAAGCATAGGCGGCACAAGTCGCATAAGCACTCGCCATATATCCTATATGCGGAATCAATAGTACATTCACTAGAATGGTAAGTACTGCTGCTGTAATGGAAATATAAGCCCCATACCGTGTTTTATCTTGGATTTTGTACCAGACAGAAAGGGTTTGATAAATCCCGGAAAAGAAATAAGCGATGAGAATCAATGGTACCACTTCCATAGCGGTTTCAAAGCCCTCTTTAACAATATAAGGCTTTATAAAATCTACCAAAACCACATAAGCCATTAACGTCACAGATCCAAAAGCGACAAAGGCCTTGGTAATCAACGCATATTGTTGCGTAGCATTTTTATCTCCTGACTGACTAAAGAAAAAAGGTTCGACTCCTAGTCTAAAGGCTTGTGCGTACAACGTCATTCCTACGGCAAGTCGGTATCCCGCCGTGTATACTCCTACAATCCCTTCTGCCTCTTCATCTCCTACCGGCAGTAATTTTTGAAGCAATATTTTATCTACAGTTTCATTGATGGCAAAAGCAAATCCAGCCAAAAGAATAGGCCAGCCATAAGTAAGCATCTTCTTCCATAGTTCTTTATCAAATTCCCATGTCATAAAATAGGGTTTGATCACAATTAAAAATGTGATCAGACTTGCTGCCAAAAAGGCGATAAAAAAGAGCTCAATTCTATCTGCTGGAAGCAAGCCTTCTATTGCCGGGAAATATTTCAATGCTGTAAAAAACAAAAAGGTCGTTCCTACAGAAATCACCACATTGAATAATTTGATCAACGCATAGCTGGTCGATCTTCCCTGTACTCGCATATAGGCAAACGGAATAACCATTAAAGTATCAAAAACAATGACGGCAATGACCCATTTCCAATATTGAGCAGATAATTCTGTTGCAACTTCTATTTGATCTATAAATAAATAGGCAGCTGCTCCAAATACAATGGTAGTAACCAATAATGATAATAACGCAGTACTGAGTGTTTTTGCCTTAGTAGAAGCATCATTATAAAACCTAAAGAATGCCGTTTCCATACCATAAGTAAGGATGACGTTTGCAAAAATGATATAAGAAAAAATGATAGAAACCTCTCCAAATGCAACTGGATCTGGCAAATAAGAGGTGAGAAGATAGGTCAATAAAACCGTAAGCAAACGAGGCAATACCGTCGCCAGACCGTAGATAAAAGTATTCTTAAAAAGATTTTTTATGGAACTCAAAAACGCGCTTTATTTTAATGAACTCATTTGCTTTCAAATGTACGATTATGTGCGGATTTTAAAGGGTCTTAAGTTATGAAGCCCCAATAATAATTAATGAGCTATTTACAAACATCGCATCTCCCTTCCAACTCAAGGCAAGGCCGAGATCATCGCATGCAAGTTCTAGAAAAGGAACCTTTGCGCTGTTGTAACCTGTATAAAATCCTCCGCATGCTGGACAGATAGTCATCATCAATCGAAAAAGCATCACTTCGTTAATAGCGTGTATTCTAGATAGCCATGAGGTGATCTACTTATCCGCTTCCTGAAATTTAATTACCCCCGCCTTGTGGTGGTGCACTGGGAAAAGCGATGCTTTCTTTTTGTGTTATATTTTCCAGTTTTACCAGTTTTGTTTTTCCGTCTACTTCAAAGGCAATTACCGCTTCGTTTTTTAGTAATTTAATGGGCAATCCTTCCATTTGAGGTGCTTGGTTACCGTATTCGTTTTTAGGATCCAAGCTCATCTCCCTGTCTGTATTTGGAAAACTAAAGCGGGTGACTAACATTTGCTTATCGTTTGAAGTAAAGCTGGCACTATGATTCTCCATACCACGAAAGTAAACCGATTCTAACTGATGTCCTTCTATAACTGAAGTGGGAAAATAAAGGGTCACACCACTTCCAGAACCTGGCGCGCCACCAGTCCATTCTTGATAATAAGGCTGCTCTCCTACTTTAAAATCAGCACTGGAGAAGGTTTTGGATATTTTTTGAGAACTACAAGAACTGAAAACAATCGCTATCAATAGAGTGAGGTATTTCATGAGGTATTTTATTTGATGAATTCAACAAATATGCCGAATTATAAAGATAGAGTTTTGTTAGGTAACTTTATGGAGTATCCCTTCCCCAGCTGCTTATGGAGATCATACCTCCTCTTTAATTACCAACGACAATCTTCCTTAAACTGAGAGAAGCGACAACACGGAAAAAGGTTGGAAAAAATACACTTACAAACTATTCAAAATCTTAGCCGCAGCAATAATCTCTTCATCTTTCTTTGCAAAGCAAAAACGCAGCATTTTAGGATCTTGGCCATTCATAAAAACAGAAATTGGAATGCTGGCTATTTTATGTTCGATAGTGAGTCTTCTGGCAAAATCTACATCAGGTTCCTTGGTAATCCTGCTATAATCCAATAACTGAAAATAAGAGCCGTGAGCAGGTGTAAAAGTAAACTTGCTACCCTTTATTAGGTTTAAGAAAAGATCGCGTTTGCGCTGATAAAAAGCACCTAATTCTCGATATCTATGGGGTTCTTGAATATAATGAGCTATGGCATCTTGTACCGGATGATTCACACAATAGACTACGTACTGATGTACTTTATAGAATTCTTTCATAAAATGTTTAGGAGCGAGACAGAACCCCATTTTCCATCCAGTAACATGAAAGGTTTTTCCAAAACTACCCGTTATAAAACTGCGATCACGCAAGCCTTCATATCTTGCAGCACTAAGATGTTCTCTTCCGTCAAAAGAAATATGTTCATAAACCTCATCGCTTAATAACAACAAGTTATTGTTCACTACTATTTCCTGTAGCTCCTCCATATCTTCATGTGTCAACATATTACCGCTAGGATTGTGAGGTGTATTGATCACAATCATCTTGGTTTTAGAAGTGATTTTATCACGTACTTCTTGCCAGTCTATCCCAAAGTCTGGCAATGTCATTGCTATAGGGACTGCTTTTCCACCTGCGAGTTGAATGGCTGGTTCATAGCAATCATAAGCTGGGGTAAACAGGATCACTTCGTCACCAGAATGCACCATTGCTTGTATGGCAGAGAAAATCCCTTGAGTCGCCCCAGCAGTTAAACAAATTTCGCTTTCTGGATGGTAAAAAGCATGGTGCTGTTGTTGCGTCATATTTGAAATCGCAACGCGTAATGACATCAGTCCTGGCATAGGCGCATATTGATTTTTATCCTCTTGAATTGCCCTTACTAACAAGTCTTTTAAAATAGGGTCTGCTGGGAAATTAGGAAATCCTTGAGAGAGATTAAGCGCATTTTGCTCGTGCGAGAGCCTGCTCATAATAGTAAAGATGGAGTCAGTGACCTTGGGAAGCTTTGAAATCATGCCTGTAAATTACAAAAACGCTTTTTATATAAAGAAGGTTAGCCCACATTTCCAAGCATAAAAAATCCCACTTCAGTTCAACTGAGGTGGGATTTTAATAATTTTATTTTAAGAAACTATTTGATAATTTCTGCTTTCAAATACTCGCGATTCATACGAGCAATGTTTTCTAATTTAATTCCTTTAGGACACTCGAGCATACAAGCTCCTGTATTGGTACAGTTACCAAAACCTTCAATATCCATTTGACGTACCATGTTCATCACACGATCGGTAGCCTCTATTTCACCTTGTGGTAACAAAGCGTATTGAGAAACCTTTGCGCTGGTAAATAACATAGCACTAGCGTTCTTACAAGCTGCAACACAAGCTCCACAACCTATACAAGTTGCTGAGTGAAATGCCTCATCTGCTTTGGCTTTCTCAATCGGAATGGAGTTAGCGTCTTGAGTATTACCTGAGGTGTTAACCGATACATAAGCACCAGCCTGCTGGATTCTATCAAAAGAAGATCGATCGACAATTAAATCTTTGATCACTGGAAAAGCTGCTGCTCTCCATGGCTCAATAGTGATGGTATCTCCATCATTAAACTTTCTCATGTGCAGTTGACAAGTAGTTGTCAATTTTTGCGGTCCATGAGGTTGTCCATTAATCATCATGTTACAAGATCCACAGATTCCTTCACGACAATCGTGATCAAATTCTACAGGAACTTCTCCTTTATTGATCAGATTTTCATTTAAGATATCCATCATTTCAAGGAAAGACATATCGCCATCTATACCATCAATTGGATAAGTAACTATTTTTCCTTTGGCTTCAGGACCAGCCTGTCTCCATATTTTTAAAGTAAGTTTCATACTTTTTATATTTAGTTCGTTCTGCTTTCGCGAAAGCGGAACATTTAAAATTCAATTATTTATAACTACGAGTCTTCAATTCTACATTTTCAAAGACCAAGTCTTCTTTATGCAATTTAGCATCACGTGGGTTCTCATTATATTCCCAAGCACTAACATAAGCATAGTTCACATCATCACGTAATGCTTCACCATCTTCAGTTTGATATTCCTCACGGAAGTGACCACCACAACTTTCGTTTCTGTCTAGTGCATCTTTTGCAAACAATTCCCCTAATTCAAGGAAGTCGGCAACACGTCCAGCTTTCTCTAGCTCTTGGTTTTTAGTGTCTGCCGTGCCTGGAACTTTTACATTCTTCCAGAAATCTGCTCTCAACTCAGCGATTTCATCCATGGCTGACTGTAGGTCTGTCGCATTACGAGACATTCCACATTTGTTCCACATGATCAAACCTAATTTCTTATGATAGTAATCAACAGAATGTGTTCCTGCACCAGTCATCAATTTCTCGATGCGTGCACGAGTATCATTTTCTGCTTGATCAAACTCAGCTGTTTCTGTAGAAATAGGTCCAGTCCTAATTTCATCTGCTAGGTAATCACCAATGGTGTACGGTAAAACAAAATATCCATCAGCTAGGCCTTGCATTAAAGCACTTGCCCCTAAACGGTTAGCGCCATGATCTGAGAAATTAGCTTCACCAGCTGCAAAACATCCAGGTACCGAGGTTTGCAAATTATAATCTACCCAAAGTCCACCCATTGTATAGTGCACTGCAGGAAAAATCTTCATAGGTACTTCATATGGATTTTCGTCTGCGATATTACGGTACATATCAAAGAGATTTCCATATTTCTTCTCAATCACTTTCTTACCTAAAGCAATCATTTCTTCTTTACTAGCATCCTTTTGACCGTGTGTTAAGGCTTCTATTTTTCCATATCGAAAGAAAGATGCTTCAAAGTCGAGATAAACAGCATTACCTGTTTTGTTAACACCATAACCGGCATCACAACGTTCTTTTGCAGCACGAGATGCTACATCACGTGGCACCAAGTTACCAAATGCTGGATACCTTCTTTCTAAGTAATAATCTCTATCTTCTTCTTTAAGGTTGACACCTTTTAACTTCCCTTCACGTATTGCTTTTGCGTCTTCTAAGTTTTTAGGAACCCAAATACGTCCATCATTACGTAAAGACTCTGACATTAATGTCAGCTTGGACTGGTGATCTCCAGAAACTGGAATACAAGTTGGATGAATTTGTGTGTAACATGGGTTTGCGAAGTAAGCACCTCGACGGTGAGTTCTCCACGCTGCCATTACGTTACTACCCATAGCGTTTGTAGAAAGGAAAAATACATTTCCATAACCACCAGTAGCAATCACTACAGCATGTGCTCCATGTCGTTCTATCTCACCAGTAACTAAGTTACGAGCAATAATACCACGTGCTTTACCGTCCACCTTTACAAGGTCTAACATCTCATGACGGTTGAATGAAGTTACTTTACCACGGTTGATCTGTCTGTTCAAAGCAGAATATGCTCCTAACAATAACTGCTGTCCCGTTTGACCTGCGGCATAAAAAGTTCTTGAAACTAGTACCCCACCAAAAGAACGGTTGTCTAACAATCCCCCATACTCACGAGCAAAAGGAACTCCTTGCGCTACGCACTGGTCGATAATGTTAGAAGAAACTTCAGCAAGTCTATGAACGTTTGCTTCACGAGATCTATAGTCACCACCCTTTATCGTATCATAAAACAGACGGTAGTCAGAATCTCCATCTCCTTGATAGTTTTTGGCAGCGTTAATTCCTCCTTGTGCAGCAATGGAATGCGCACGACGCGGAGAATCATTATAACAAAATGTCTTTACATTGTAACCTAGTTCAGCAAGAGTTGCTGCAGCAGATCCACCTGCCAAACCAGTTCCAACAACAATAACATCTATGTTACGTTTGTTTGCTGGGTTCACGAGATCAATGTGATTTTTATGATTGACCCACTTATCTGCAAGTGGTCCTTTAGGTACTTTAGAATCTAATACTGACATAATTTATATATTATGAGTGAGTAAAATGGTGGTACAACGCGATGAAAATAAACCCTGCTGGTATCAATACAGACCATGCGTAAGTTGCTTTTCTCAATCCATCACCTTTATTAACTGCCTTTGCTCCCACAGACTGGAAAGAGCTGTTAAAGCCGTGCCATAAGTGCATGGACAAGAGAATAAATGAGATAACATATATTACAGTTCTCCAAAACGGCTCAAATTTCTCTTTCAATTCTGGCAAGTAACGTGTTGCATCTTCTGGTTGAGCATCTATATATTTTACCGTCATTTCATGTACCCAAAAATCATACATATGCAATCCTAAAAAAGCAAGTACTACAAGTCCGGTAATAACCATGTTACGAGATACCCAAGAAGAATTTGAATTACCTGAAAATTTGACATATTTAATCGGTCGTGCTTTTCTATTTTGAAAGTCTAAAACGATACCCATGATAAAGTGTACGATCAACCCACCTATTAATATAGGTTGAGCAACAAACTGTACTAATGGATTATACCCCATGAAATGCGACCACTCGTTAAAAGTATCTGGTGCGATAACAGAAGTAATGTTAATTACAAAATGCTGTGTTAAGAAAATAACTAGGAATAATCCTGAAAGTGCCATTACCCACTTTCTAGCAAGCGATGATTTAACTAATGCGCTCATGTATAAATTTTTAATTTGCTGCAAAGATAACTTTCAGGCGTCTCAATATCAATCGTAATAGTTAAAAGCCCTATCAGTTTACCTTATTTGGATTGAGTCTTAATAATTTATACGGATATGGCCTTCTAATTAGTAGTTTATACGCTGTTTTCCTTTCAGGGAAATAGTTAAGAAAATGCTGTTGTTTTGTTTGCTTAAAGTTTATGTCGCTTTCGCGAAAGCGAGCATAAAAAAAGCCACTCCTAAGAGTGGCCTAATAATCTTGTAATCATTGTTATTCTATATGCAACCCGGGTTAGGGTTCACTGGAACATCAGTAGTAAGCGTATGATACCATGCCAGTGCTGGATCATTTGCCTGTATGGTACGCAGTACCATTCTATTTGCAGTTATTTCTAAGATTTCATACTCACTACTTCCTACATACCAGCTAATGAAACTGTCGTTTGCTAATAACATAGTGGTTTTTCTAGATTGATCCACCGGAACATCTGTATCAAGTGTAGGAAGAAAAGTCACTTCCCCAGGAGCTGGAGCTGTAAATGGCAAGCATTCGTCAGCATTCATAGTATTAAGAGCGGATGGCCCACCAAATTGACTTAAATAGGTGTTATGAAAATAAGTGCCTCCAAAATTATTCAATCCATAAATAACATTATTTCCATCCTTAGTAAAAGTCATTTCATCCTCGTAAAAACAATCTGTTAAGTCATTACAATACCTGCCAAATGCAGGAACTGGGAAAAATGCAGGCGTATAATAGGCATCCGGAGACTGCCCCCCTATCAAGTTGGTAGGTCCTACTCCCCAATGACCATTTTCAGCTACAGACCAATACCATGTTTTAGAAGATCCTCCAGTTAGAAAATCTTTGGCTTCTGCATCATCAAAGGTGCTCAACACATCTATTACTTTGGTTTGTGTTGTTGCAGCTCCACCGGTACCAGTAGCGGTTACCGTTACATTGTAACTAATCACCCCTAATTGTACAAAACGGTGCTCTATACTTCCATCAAAAGAAGAACCAGTGCGACCGTCGCCAAAATCATAGGTATAATTAAGTGCATTATCTGCTGTAGCAGTAAAGACAACTATACCAGTTCCATTTCCATCAGGATCTGTCATGTTTTGACCTTGTATAGCTACATTTAATTCTAAATTACTCGGGGCAGTTACAGGCCCAAACTCGGTATCGTCATCTTGACAGGACTGAAAGGAAACTCCCAGCATCAAGACCATTAAAAACTTATAATAATATTTCATCTTAATTAATTTAATTAGTTTTTATTAGATCATCAATGTAGATAGTCTCTGCAGAAGCTGTTGTTGCTAAAGGATCAAAGAATATAACAACATTTCTTAAATCAGCTGTAGTAGATCCAGTAAAGCCATTGAAAGTTAATTCTTCCCAACCATTGGCAACCGTAGTAGTTACACTTGTCACTTCTTGAAATAACCCACCATTCCCTATTCTTTCGATTTTTAACCATACAGGTAAACCTACTCTAGGAGAATACACTTTTAAAGTGAAAGAGGTTGTTGCACTAAATGCAACAGGTTGATCAATAACTATAGCAACCAAAGAATAATTATTGGGTCCCGTAGCAGGTCTAACAAACTGCATCACAGTATTAGAACTATTTACCATATCTGGCACAGGATTAGGTATTATAGAGAATGCTCCATTATTAGTACCTATATTATATATTCTGTTAGGATCTTCAAAAGTTAAAGGCAATAGTATTGGAGGACCATCAGCTAGCTCAATATCATCAAAGTAATTTACATCATTAGTAGGTGCCCCTCCTAAATCAAAAAACACTACAAAACGACTAAAAGGTTGCGTGGTATCTAAACCAGTAGTATCAAAGAAAAGCGTTTCCCATTCACCAACTTTAGTTGTAAATGCTTCAAAATCTGCCGAGGCAATAGTCCCGTCTGAATTTTCCATTTTAATGGTAACCTTTGTTCCTAGTGGCATTGGAGACCATGATTTCATTCTCAAGTTTTGAGGGCCAGAGAAGTCTATAGGACCTCCTAATGGCACAACAACACCTCCGTAGGTTTGTACACCAGTCTTTACTATGCTGACTACTTTAGTGCTATTATTATCTAGGCTAACATCAGGATTATTGATGATACTAACGTTAGATTCAAAGTTGATTAAATTGTAATTTAAAGTAGACGATTCAAAGTCCAACGGTAAAGTTACCGGGTCTTCAATCATAATCACTTCGGTTATTTCAGTAATAGCCGCACCACCACTTAAAGCAGTAACAGTTATGGTGTAAGTACCAGTGCTTGAATAGGCATAAGGAACTGTATCTCCTTCTGAAAAAACGACAGGCGCTAGAACTGGATCCTCGCCAAAAGTAACTTCAAAAGCTGTCTCATAGTCTGCTGTAGCGCTAACTGAAACACCGTAGTTAGAAGCTGCACTTTCTGTAACAGTAACCACTAGATTCTCTGGAGGCCTAAAGGATACATCGAGGTTTTTAGTAAACTCTGTCGTTTTACCACTTAGATTAGTAGCAATGACTCTTACAGGATAAGTTCCTTCCGCATAATTGCGTTGTGCATTTTCTCCCAATGGCAATACGATAGATTCTCCACTAGCGTCTGCATAAAACACCTCAAAGCTTGTCACATCAACCCCAGAAGGTGAAATGGTCACTAAGCCCGAATTATCTTGAGTAATATTAAAAACTAGACCAAGATCAGATGGTGCTTCAAGCGCTAGGCTTAAGTCTGTATCATCAGTACTGTCACAACTCCACAGTGCCGCACTGGCGACTATTAGAGCAACTAATAAAAATTTAGTGTTTTTCATTTCAAATCGTATTAATAATTAGGGTTTTGTTCCCATCGATTCCCCGCAAGTAAAATCTCTTCGAGTGGGATAGGGAACACTTCATGTTTGCCGGCTACAAAACCGTCTATTTCAGCAGCTGCACGACCAGTTCTAACTAAATCAAAGAAATGATGTCCTTCTCCTACTAGCTCTAGTCTGCGTTCTAAAAATATAGCGTCTGTTAATGCTGTTCCAGCAACCTGAACATCAGGTAATCCAAGCCTCATGCGCACCTCGTTTAAATAGGTCCGCGCTTGTCCGTCTCCTAAGCTCCCACTATTGTAGGCCTCTGCAGCCATAAGATAAACGTCTGCGAGTCTTATCGCTCTATAGTTATTAGGGTTGGTTAGGTTTGCATCTCCAGTATTCAAATCGCCTTGTCTGGCTATATATTTTCTATTGTAGTAACCCGTATGTTCAAAACCTACACTAAAAGTTGCGTTATTAGCTGCCGCGAAAGCGTCTATATCTAAAATCGCCGTGTCTTTACGTGGATCAGTAGGGTCAAATAAATCTACTACTTCTTGAGTAGGGACATTAAAACTAAATCCAGAGTCAAAAGTTGGACCGTTATAATTTCTAATACCGTTAAATCCTACCGCAACGTTTCCTTCACTACATTGTAAACATCCAAAACCAGCTCCCTCAGCATCTGAATATTGAACTTCAAAAATTGATTCTGAATTGTTTTCATTGTCATTTTCAAAAATGGTAGAGTAGTCCGTTACCAAGCTGTAAGGTCCCATCATGATCAAGTCATCCAGCACATTAGCGGCCTCTATATATTTCTCTTGAAACAAATACACCTTACCTAACAAGGCTTGTGCACTACCTTTAGTAGCACGACCTACATCTGGGGTAGTGTATTCTAAATTGTCAATTGCATAGATCAAATCTAGTTCAATCTGAGTATAAACATCTGCTTTAGGTGTGCGATCCACATTAAACTGATCGCCAAATAGGAATCGCTCATCAACAGCTAAGGGTACATCTCCAAAAAACTTGACTAATTCAAAATAATAGTAGGCTCTAAGAAAGCGAGTTTCCCCTATAACTCTAGGCTTATCAGGAAAATTAATGTTATTTTGAAATTCCATGATGTAATTTGTTCTATTCACACCAGCAAACATCCACCTCCATAAATCTGTTAATTGTGCATTTACAGGCGTATGAATCATGTCGTCTATTTGTTGGATACCTATCACGTCAGTTGCGCTCTCGCCACCAGCTAAGGTATTATCAGAGGCTATCTCACCTAACATGACATTTATATAACTAGACTGCAACATATCATATGCAGCAATTAGAGCATTTTCATAATCGGCTTGCGTATTAAAAAAGTTTTCTGAATTCGCATCTTCACTAGTAACGTCTACATAATCCTCGCTACAGGCATTAAAACCTATCGCTGCGACGAATAATAGAATATATATCTTATAAATTTTCATCTTGATTATTTTTTAAAATTTTGCGTTTATTCCAACTAAAAAGGTTCTTGCCACTGGGTAAAAACCGTTGTCTATACCACTTGATAAAGGATCCCCTGAACTTGCACTAGGATCGTAACCTCTATACTTTGTAAGCGTAAATGCATTATTAACAGAGGCATAAACTCTTAATTTACTCAATTTAAGATTATCAAGTGCCGATTCGTTTAAAGTGTAACCAATTTGCATGTTTTGAGCTCTTAAAAAAGAGGCGTCTTCTACAAAAAAGTCTGAAAACACTTGATTTGCAGTCGCTCCTGTAGTCACTCGCGGCACAGAATTGGTTGATCCTTCACCCGTCCAACGGCCTAATGCATTAGTTGTTAAATTGGTTAAAGGTTGATTACGTTCATAATTACGTACCATTTCATTCCCTATAGAAGCGAATAAATAAGTTTGTACGTCCCAGTTTTTATAATTGAAACTAAGATTTAAACCCATAGTGAAATCTGGTAACGCATCACCTAGTTCTGTTCGGTCATCGGTATCTATAACACCGTCATTATTTAAATCCCTATATCTGAAATCACCAGGTTGCGCATTAGCTCCTAAAGCAATTTGAGATGGATGCGCTGCAACTTCGGCAGCATTTTGAAATATTCCGTCAGTTTGATACCCATAAAAATATCCAATAGTATATCCTTCTTGCATTCTAGTAATAGGCAGTTGACCAACACCAAACACTCCGGCCTCAATAAAACCATTTTCATTGTTTACAGAAAGCACTTCATTGTCAAGAGTCGCCACGTTGTAACTCACGTTAAAACTAAAATCATCTGTAAGCTGATCTGAGTAACCCACAGAGAATTCAAGACCACGATTACGTATATCACCTCCATTTATGAATGGTGCGCTTGACCCAGGCGCTCCAGAACCTAATATTCCAGATACTGCAGGCGCAATCAATAAGTCATTCGTCTCTTTATTGTAATAATCAAGAGTCACATTTAACTTGGATGATAAAAATTTCATGTCCAACCCTACGTTAGTAGAAAACTGCTCTTCCCACTTAATTTCTGGATTGCTCAAAGCTCCACTAGCGGTTCCGTTGGCAATTTGTCCATTAAATACATATTGTCCTTCACCGGTAAGCAGTGAAACAAACCCAAATGCAGGAATACGGTCGTTTCCAATAATACCAGCAGATGCCCGTACTTTAAGGAAATCAAAAACCTTACTATCTTTTAAAAAGTCTTCATCAGAAGCTATCCAACCTAAACTTCCTGTAGGAAAGATACCAAATCTATTTTCAGGGCCAAATATGGTACTACCATCGCGTCTAACAACCGCTGAAAGCAAATACTTGCCCTTGTAATCGTACTGAACACGAAGAAAATGAGAAAGTAAACGCTGGTCAAAACGACGCGCTCCATTAAGATCTCCATCGATAACACGAACAGCTCCATCAATACTCACTTCATTATAATCATTACTTACATTACCAAATCCAGTAAGATCATTAAAGTCACCTCGTGTTCTAAAGGCACTCATACCTAGCGTAGCCTCTACATTGTGTTTATCAGCAAAGGTGTTGTCATATTTTAGAAATGCATCATAAGTATAATCACTAAAGAAATTCTCATACTCACTATAAACATTCTCCGTAAGATTAAAGACTTTTCCTGAACCATAAAATGCTCTAGGATTAAAATTGTTCCCATAAGACGTTGAATAATTAGCTTGTATACGAGCTGTAGCTTCAAAATGATCTAAAAAGGAATAGGTCAGTCCAAAGTTACCACTGATCTTACCTACTTTATTTTTATTAAAGGTATTTGCCAGTTGTGCTTCTGGATTTATAACTTCATTTCCCAAACCTTCTGCCAATGAGAATTCTCCAGCTTGATCTCTAACCGGTATCGTAGGCGCCATGTTTAATGCGTTAAAAAGAACAGATCCTAGACCACCGTCGTTGATGTTCTTATTACTCGTGTAAGAATAAAGGAAACCTGTTTTCATTTCCAGGTTTTTAGTCCATTTATGATCAAAGTTCCCACGCATTGTAAAACGATCAAAATCAGACTTATCACTACCTACTATACCATCCTGATTTAAAACCGACACTCCAAAAGCATAAGTAGATTTTTCAGTCCCACCTCGTATAGAAATGTCGTTGTTGACAATAAATGCATCATCAAATACTTCATCTTGATAATTAGTATTTGTGAGATTAGATATATCAGTAAAAGGCAACGCCTCGCCATTATTAGCAAAAGCTTCATTTTTAATCAACGCATATTGCTGAGAATTTAATGTAGGAAGTCTTCTCGTAGTTTCTTGGAAACCACCCCACGAATTGTAGTCAACAGTTAAGGGTTGATTTTTACGACCACGTTTAGTAGTAATAATAATCACCCCATTTGCCGCTCGTACTCCATATATACCAGCTGTTGCATCTTTTAAAACAGACAAGCTTTCGATATCCCCAGGGTTGATCACGCTCAGGTCTTCAATAATGTTTCCGTCTACCAAGATTAAAGGACGGCTATCCCCATTAGTAGAAATACCACGTATTCTGATATTTAATCCTGCTCCAGGTGATCCAGATGAAGAGGTCACATTAACCCCGGCAACTTGTCCTTGAAGTGCTTGCTCTACTCTAGTAGGCTTCAAGTTTTCAATTACCTTACTGTCCACTATACTTACCGCTCCGGTTACTTCTCTAACGGCCTGTGTACCGTATCCTATAACTACGACTTCTTCAAGTGCAGCAACATCTTCCAACAAAGAGACCGTAATAAAATCGCTGTTAACAACAGTAACCTGTTGAGGAAGTGTTCCTATATAGGAAAACTTAAGAATATCTCCTGATGACGCTGCTATCGTAAATAGACCGTCAAAATCGGTGGTAGTTCCCTTATTAGTATTTAAGTTCAGAACAGTGGCTCCTAATAAAGCCTCTCCAGTAGATTGTTCAAGAACCTTTCCTGAGATGATACCTTCTTGCGCAAAGCTCAAAGCTGCGATAAAGTAAAATATTAAAAGTGTAAATTTATTCATGAAAATTTATTTATTTCATAATTTTAAAGAGTCTCTATAACGTTGTAGGTTAAGATCCTCTTAAAGTTAGAATCCAAATGTAAAAAAGATATCTGAATTTGTGAATAAATCCGTTACACCAATAGTACTACTTTAACATAATCCAACTAATCTATTGATTTATTGTGTTTTATATATATCTATAAGCACCAAATTTAACTTAAATTGATCATATGATGTGGTAATGTATAGTACAGACTAATTAGAATGTAACCATTTATTTTTTTAGTTGTAAGCAGATAGAGCGTTCTAAAAGCTGTTCCTATTAACATCTTCTTTAAAAAAGGTTGAGAACTGTTAAGACTTAAAATGCAAATCACGACCCTTTTGCGTTACAATAATTATAAATCCCTTGTACTCAAAGTTTACAGTATCTATAATTCCCAATAACTAATTAAAGCTTTTACAGCTTATTTTGACCCTCCGACATTTTTATTAGTACAAATAGAATGAAGACCAAGCGCTGCATAGGCTTAGAGATATCTAGCTCCAAAATTTACCTACAAAAGTTAATCATAGCAAACCCATATGTACAGAATTGAATTAGCAATGTCCTATTAATTAGGAAAACTCGTAAACTAAAGATACTTTACTATTTAGTTTTCAGGGATTCTCTTAAATTGCAATCCAATAAAACGCCTCTAAAAAGCGTTCATTTCTCATGCATCTTTGATTTAAGATTTGGTATTAAATGCACTTTAAAGAACAAAAACAATTCTACTTTGCTTTTTTCGTCATCGCACTTGGTGGGCTTCTGTTCTATTTGACAAAACCCTATTTACCAAGTAAAATGTTTGTGGAACACAATAGCTCTGCTCCTATTGTAGTAGACAGTCTTATGATCAAAGCAATGAAAGACTTAGATCTTGTGACAGACACTATAACAGACACTAAAGATTCCAATCAAATAATAAAACCTATAACCAAACCTATAAACTCAATAAATCCTCTTTCTAGTCTGCCTTCATTGGAAACGGTGAAAAATACCTCCTATCAAAACCTTATAAATACTGCCGATTTTGATTTTAACTTAGAACATCCAACAGACTCATCAAGTATTGTTACTATTCCAAAAACTATGACTTTAAAAAGTTATACGGGCATCCAACATTTAACTCGTTTTTTTGAAAAGCTTTACGAACTCGATCAATCTAAGGAAGGTAAAGTACGCATCGCTTATTACGGTGATTCCATGATTGATGGCGATTTGATTGTGCAAGATTTTAGAAGTGCCTTACAAAGCCATTTTGGCGGTCGTGGTGTAGGCTTTGTGCCTATAGAATCAGAAAGTGCTCGAACTCGTTACTCTATAAAGCATTATACCCAAGGTAACTGGAGGCAGGAAAACTTTATGAAAGGTAGAGCAGACAGTATTCCATATGGAATAAATGGTGGTGTTTTTTTTCCAGCAGACTCCACCGCTCGTGTAACCTACCTCGCCAGTGGTATTAAAAATGCTTACCGACTCAACTCGCCACGTCTTTTTTACGGAACTGGTAATGAAAATGCCTTCCTTAAAGTGACCGAAGAAAAAGACAGTAGTGCTACTTTTATTGCGTTAAACGGTTCCCTTAGCATGAATTCAACAACTATATCTACTAATAACCTCCGCAAAATTGAATTGGATTTTTCAAATGCACAAAACACTCCTATATACGGAGTCGATTTTTCAAACCATACAGGAATAGCGGTGGACGGTTTTTCTAACCGTGGTAATTCTGGATTACCATTGAGTTTATTAGATATTTCTCAAATGCAGAGGTTTGATAAGAACTTCAGTTATGACTTGATCATCCTTCAGTTTGGCGCCAATGTTCTCGCTATAAAATCTAAAAACTACAATTGGTATAAGAGCCGCATGACTAAAGTAGTAACCCATTTAAAACAGGCTTTCCCAGAAGCTGATATTTTGATTTTAGGAACCGCAGATAAAGGGACTAAGTTTCAAGGTGCTGTAAAAACAGATAGTAGTGTCGTAAAGTTATTGCGGTCCCAACAAGACTATGCTTTAAAAACGGAGTCCAGTTTTATAAGCCTTTTCCATCTTATGGGGGGTGTAAATTCCATGCCTATCTGGACAGATCAAAAACTGGCTAACAATGATTATACCCATTTTAGCCCTCAAGGTTCTCGTAAAATAGGACGCATGATCTATGGAGAATTGATGGATGGTTATTCCGCTTTCGCGAAAGCGAGAACACAACAAATTGCCCTGCAGCAAAAAACAGATAGCGCAACGATAAAAACTGTACACGACAGCATTCCAAACCTACGGAAACCATGATCAAATCTTATATATTTTTATGGTTCAGTCTTCTGACATTAATATCACACGGACAGCAAATAGATGATTTACAAATCAATCCCTTATTGATAGATCGCAGTTTTCAGGAGTTGAAGAACCCCTTGGTATTGAATGATTTTTTTCAAAAACTCCAAGAACTAGAAAGCGGGAATAGAAGTCAAGTAACCGTAATTCAAATAGGCGACTCTCATGTTCAAGGACCTTATTTCCCGCAATATATAAGACAAGGCTTGCAAAATAAATTTGGTAATGCAGGTCGTGGCTTTGTATTCCCTTATCGAGTTGCTGGTACTAATGGGGCAGTAGATGTAAAGTTTAAAGCAAGCGGCGATTGGAAGGCAGTACGCAATGTGAAAAGTAATGGTGGTGATGATGTAGGCCTAAGCGGTATTAACCTGGAGACCACAGACAGTGATTTTCTTATGGAAATCAATCTGGGTGAAACATTAGAGGACTTGACTGAAATCAAAATCGTTTCACCACATCCCGAACGTTTTAAACTGAGCCTAGCTGATAAAAGCGACCTTCTCCAACAAGTCAACACGAACAAAACCTATAAAGTAGCGCCTGGGGATTATCTAGGTAAAATCGCAGCTCAATTCCATACTTCTGTACAGAAAATACAACAGGTAAACGGAATGAACAATGCTAATTTAAGGGCCGGACAGACCCTTCAAATACCAACGGGCAGCGCACAAAATCAAATAATGTCTAACACTAGTTTTACCGACCTTACTTCTGTCGATGGAATCGTTTACCAAATTCCTCCAAGAGTACATCAACTTTATTTAAGACCTGCTCAAAAGGAATCAAAATACCTGCTCGATGGACTATTATTGAGCACTGGAAAGAAAGGTGTCAACTTTCACGGCATAGGTGTCAACGGGACAAAATTTAGTGATTATAATATGTTTCCTAGATTTTTTGATCAGATAGCGGCCTTAAATCCTGACTTGATCATCATCTCTTTAGGAACTAACGAAAGTTTTTATGACCCATATACAGAAGAAAAACTGAAGTCTGCTATGGACGTATTCAACCGCGAAATGATCAAACGCGGCATGACGGGAAGTGTTTTGTTAACCAGCCCACCTCCATCCATGAAGAATCGCCAACAAATCAATTATACCGCAACAGCATATGCCTATGAGATGGGCGTCTTTGCAAACTTGAATTCTTGGGCATTCTACGATTTACATTCGGTTTCTAAAACGAGTAACGCGATGCCTTATTGGTACGATGCCAACTTAACCTCGAGTGATAAAATTCATTTCTTAGAAAAAGGCTACCAGCTACAAGCCCTACTACTAGTAGAGTCCCTCTTTAACTCCTATGCCGACTATAAAAAATGATGGAATGGAATGACATATGGAACTGGTTAAATTATGATCCACAAAGTCCCTTACTATTTAATAGTGAGGCATTTTTATACCTGTTTCTAGGTTTTTATCTGTTGTATATTTTTATGAGCCATGCTCGTAGAATGCGCATCTTATATGTCATCGCCTTTTCTCTGTTTTTCTATTACAAATGCAGTGGGGTATATTTTATACTGCTCATATTTTCTTCGTTTGTAGATTATTACATCGCTGAGCTTATTTACAAAAGCAATCATAAAGGCAGAAGAAAATGGCTGCTTATCCTTTCCTGTATCATCAATTTAGGCCTGCTCGCTTACTTTAAATACACCGGCTTCCTTGCCGATAATTTTAATGCACTGTTTTCAGGTGATTTAAGTTTTGGAACTATTTTTCTACCTATAGGTATCTCATTTTACACTTTTCAAACCATGTCTTATACCATAGACATTTATAGAAAAGAGTTAGAACCGGCTAGAAACGTATGGGATTTTATGTTTTTTGTTTCCTTTTTCCCACAATTAGTTGCGGGACCTATTGTAAGAGCAAAAGATTTTATACCGCAGATTTATGAAAAGCTACAACTTTCCAAAAAAGAGTTGAGCTATGCCCTCTTTCTGATTATGGGAGGTCTACTCAAAAAAACGCTCATCTCTGACTACATAAGCGTAAATTTTGTAGACCGTGTTTTTGAATTTCCAGATAATTACTCCGCTTTTGAAAACTTGCTTGCCGTTTATGGATATACTCTACAGATTTATTGCGATTTCTCCGGCTATTCCGACATTGCTATAGGTCTTGCACTTTTGATGGGTTTTAAATTACCTCCCAACTTTAGAACACCATATCAAAGTACTAGCGTTACTGAATTCTGGCGCAGGTGGCATATTTCTCTTTCGAGCTGGTTAAGAGATTACCTCTACATCTCTATGGGCGGGAATCGCAAGGGTAAGATACGCATGTACTTCAATCTTTTTATGACCATGTTACTGGGTGGATTATGGCACGGTGCCTCTTGGAAATTTATTCTTTGGGGAGCGATGCATGGAACCGTCCTCGCGATAGAAAAGGCCTTCAACATCCCAAAATTAACCAGCAAGAGTTTTCCTTTAAAACTCATCGCAGGAATACTGACGTTTCACTTTGTAGCTTTTTGTTGGATTTTCTTTAGAGCATCAGACTTTAGCAATGCCTTGAACGTGATTTCTAATATAGGCAACATAGAATGGAATCCTGAGGTTTGGTGGGCAGTATTAAGAGGTTATCAAAATATAGCTATCGTTTTATTGATAGGTTATCTGTGGCATTTTATACCTCAAAAAGTACAAAACAAACAACTGGAATTATTTCATAGAATTCCACTAGTTGGGAAAATGGTTTTGTTTGCTGCTGTCATCTGGGTAATAAGTGCAACGGCGAGTAGTGAAGTGCAACCTTTTATTTATTTTCAGTTTTAAAATTGAAGTCCAATAAGATTCTTCCATCCTATTTATCCTTTGCATTTAAAAGTCAGATACATAAGGCCCTCAGATAAATTTCAATTTCAGCAGTTATTTTTAATCTTAAATATTCTGAGAGGATCAACTATAGTTCAAGTATGTCTATAAAAAAACAATTAGGTCCCATACAAATCGAGAATGAAAACTCAGAAGTACTTAACTCAAATTCACCATAAACAATTCACTTGCTATTCCATCACTAAGGAACTTACCTTTCCTGGTAACTAACAAGGTATCGCCATCTAGGTAGAGCAAGTGGTCATTTAAATAATCTGCGGCTTGTTTTAAAAGATATTCTTTAAAGCTTAGTCCGTAATCTGTTTCTACTTTCTGAAGAGAAACACCGTAAATAGTTCGCAAGCCCGTCATGATGTATTCATTATAACGATCTACCAAAGTCAGCTCCTCGGTTTCCATAGGCAACTCTCCTGCCTGAATGGACTTCATATATTTCACATTGTTATTGATATTCCAGCCACGTCTTTTACCGTCAAAGCTGTGTGCACTGGGCCCTATACCTATATAACTTTTACCGGTCCAGTAAGCAGTGTTGTTTTGGGAGAAGAAACCTTCCTTACCAAAATTGGAGAATTCATAATTTTTAAAATGATGCAACTCCATGACATCCAGCAGTATCTCAAAATGTTCTTGTGCCACCTCATCTTCTACTTGAGGTACAATTCCTTTTTCTATAAAGGATTTAAGGGCTGTATTTTCTTCCACAGTAAGTGCATAACTAGAAATATGTGGCACTTTTAAATCTATGGCTTTGTTTAGATTATCTCGCCATCTTTCACTGCTCATTCCAGGAATTCCATAAATAAGGTCAATAGAAATATTAGGGAAATAGCGCACTGCTTGCTCGATGCATTGGTGAGCTTCGGTAGCATTATGCGCGCGATTCATCAGTTGGAGATCTTCTTCAAAAAAGCTTTGGACACCTATAGACAGTCGGTTGACGCGTGTTTTTGAAAAAGAAATGAGTTTTTCTTCGGTCAAATCATCAGGGTTTGCTTCCAGAGTAATTTCTGGATGTGCTCCCACGGCGTAGTGATCAAAAACAGTTTGGATGATCTTTTCTATCTCTTCAACTTCTAAAACGCTAGGAGTTCCTCCTCCAAAATAAATTGTTTGCACAGTGGTGTTTTTAAACTCGCTTTCGCGAAAGCTTAACTCATCACAAATAGCGTCAATTATATTGGTCTTGTGCTTCAAATTAGTGCTAAAATGGAAGTCACAATAATGGCAAGCCTGTTTGCAAAATGGAATATGTATATAAATACCGCTCATTGCAACAAAAGTAAGTCTTAAAACACTAGTAAAATAAGGCCCTTCCGACAAAATGTGTTTTTATTAGGGTGTTATGTAATACCCTAAATCTATATTCAGGATCCTTGTCGTTGATCATATGTTCCCTTTTAAGCTCAGGGCAGTGGTCTCTGGAGTCTCTAACACTGCCGTCTGGACAAAACCAGTTGATGCTTTTTAAGGACCAGAGTCCAATTCTCGATACTGCTGGATGAATTCTTTGACACGAGCATCAGTAAATTCCTGTGCTATCGTGATAGCAATAATGAATAGAATACGTAGCTATAAAAATATTTTCATACTATCATTTGTAGATAGGTTTAATATAATTAACTGTATTGTTAAGATGGATTGACTATAACAAATCCAATGTTTTGATGCATCACCCGTTAGTATCCATATAGAAGTTATTCTGTTTTAGCAAAAGGTAGATGGTCCAGCTTCCCCAATAAAAAAGCAGCTCTTGAATCAAGAGCTGCTTTAAAGTTAATGGAGTTGAATCCTTACAAATCATATCTCACTTGTAAATACACATAACGTGGTTGCACCGTATAAAACTGAGTACTAGTAGCAATCTGACCAAAAGAGTTGTTATTCAATGCCTCTGTATTTAGCAAGTTAGTAGCTGCAACTTTATATTCCCATTTAGAATCTGGCTTGTTATAAAATAAGGCGGCTTCTAAGAAATCGTAATTATTGCTCACATCACCTGAGGCTCTAAAGAGGTTCAGATCATAATCTACATCAAAGAACCACGCTTTATTAATTTGCCAGTCGGTATTTAAGGTAATGGTTTGTGTGGTGGCATCATTAATTTGCCCACCGTTATCTGAGTTATTAAATGCTATATTATAACCTACATCAAAGTTGACTCCCTCTTTATAATTACTTCTTGCACTTACACCATAACCATGATTGATGTTTTGTGATTCTCTGGCATTACCGTTAATAATGTTGTTGAATGTACTCCAACTCAGATTTGTATTTACACTGGCTCTAATTTTTCCAAATTCTCTAGAAAAACTACCAGAACCACTCGCAGTTTCATTTGCAAATGGGGAATTTATCAAGTTACTTTGCTGGTTAATATCTTCAATATTTACACTGCTTTGTATCGCATCTGTAGTTTTTGAATAAGAAAGTTGCGCACGTATATTTGTGTAATTAAACATATTAAAATTGAAGTAATTTAAACTGTAACGATCGTTTAAAGCACCAGTTAATTGGTTATTACCGCTAAATAAGGAGTTGTAGTTATTAAAAACTGTTCCTAATGCATAATTCTCAACATCTGTAAAACTTACGGTCCTACGGTAATCAAAATTGATGTTTTCACTAGATCTTAAGGCAAAACGCACATTAAAATCTGGAAGGATTTCTTGAAAATCTAACTCGTTAGTGTTATCTAGCTGAGTGTCTTCTATATGAAAACTATGGGCTGTTACTCCTGGCGTTATAGTGAATTTACCCGTAATGAACTTATAATGCACCGCACCGAATAGGTCTCTGAATTTATAATTCACATCGTTTCCTAAAGCCGGATCTGTAAGGTCATTTTGAGAGCCGTCGTTACGTATTTGAAAGATGTTGGTGTTGTAATCTTGATTTACAATAGATGTTCCGACTGTAAAGTTGATGTTACTTTTCTTGTTCAATACTCTCCAATAGTCCACCTTAGCGTCTAATTTTTGGCTTTCCACAAATTTTTGTTGATTGATATTGTATGGGTCTGCTGGGTCGAGTCCTAAATTTCCACTAAAAGGCTCTGGATCTTGTATGCCTTGACGGTCTCTAATAGCGTTATAAAAAGGATCTTCCTCTGCATCTACATACCTAGCTTCTAAAGCAAAAATGTCTTTATCGCTCAATGTATAATACATGTTTATCGATTGATCTAATGTAATAGGTTTTTGAGATTCGTTTTGATCGATATCTTCTACAAAACCACTACGAGAAGAAGTAAAATCATTGAACTGAGTTACATCACTTAAATTTACCTGACCATCATATTCAAAAGTAAAATTTTCATTAGGCTTATAATCTGCTCCTAATTTGAAAATCCCTATTTGATTGCGTTGAAAGGATCTGTCTTCCGTATTTTCCACAACGCCAGTCTCAATAAATGTTCTGCTTGCTGTAGTTTCTTGTTCCGTATCGGTACTTGAGAAAATAGCAAACCCATCTAAACTTAGAGCTTTATTTACTTGCCATGAGCCATTAAATGCACCAAATTTACTTTCGATTTCTTTAGCACGATTTGCTTGAAGGTTTAAAATTCCTCCTGCGCCTACTCCTACATTTATAGTAGATCCAGAAGCTCTAGTATTACCTCTATTAAAACCTGTAAAACGCAAGTATTCTCTAAATGTAAATGACTGTAATCCTAGATTATTAAAATCTGTAAGAATGTTTATAGAAACATCTGGACTGTAATAAAAAGCTTTAGGCTTTGCTTGATAACGCACTGCATCGTCACCTTGACCTATCGCACCAGTAACTTCTCCAAACCAGAAATTCTTCTTTCCTTCTTTTAATCTAATGTTAATCGCAATGCGATCATCATCATTCCCGAGTCCTTTCAACTGGCTTTGATTGTTAAAGTTTTTTAATACCTCAACTTTCCCAACTGCATCTGCAGGAATGTTTTTTGTGGCCAACCTGGAGTCTCCTTCAAAGAACTCTTTTCCATCTACAAAAACTCGCTCGACTGTTTTTCCCTCTACTTGAATATCTCCATCTTCATTTACCTCGACTCCTGGAAGTTTTTGAAGGACATCACCTAATTTACGCTCTGTACCGTTTGTAAAACTGTCTGCATTATAAATAATAGTATCTCCTTTGATAGATACGGGCATGTCATAAACGATGTTGACCGCATCTAGCATGTTTTCATCTTCTAGCATGACATAATTTTTCATTAGGTCATCTTGAATGTTTTTTACGGTATCTACGATGGTTTTAAGGCCTAAAAAAGATACTTTAAGAACATAAGTGCTGTCTTTTTTAAGATTGCGTAGTTGGTATTTTCCCGCATCATTAGTAATACCAAAAGCGCCTAAGTTCTTATCCTTTTGATAAGCAATTACATTAGCCATTTGAAGTGGTGTGCCCGCACTATCTACTACTACACCAGTTATTTTTACTGACTGAGCTCCGGCTAGGTAAAATACAAAACAAGCTAGAAGTGTTAAGAGTAAGTTTTTTTTCATTTTAGTTTTTTTGATTAAAAAATGCGAGAACAGTGGTTAGCATACTCTCGCATATCAATAGTATTTAATAGTATCTATTACTCTCCACGACCGCGTCTGCCGCGACCCCATCGCTCTGACATTTCTCTCATTTTTTCTTTGAATAGGCTATTGTATTCTTCTTCGGTAGTTTCTTTTCCTTTAGTAGCAGGTTTGATATCCTCTTTTTCTTCTGGGTTGACTTCGATCTTACTACAAAGTAATGTAGTATTTCCAGCACTTACTTCAAGAATTAACCCTGGAAGACCTGCGTACTCTGCAGGGCCATGCTGCACTGGAATCTGAGGTGTGAACCATGCGGTAATTTCTACTTGTGGGTCTTGTTCAAAAACCTCTTCTATATTGCCATTTGCAAGTGCTAGGCTGTCCTTTTTCTTTTCTTCTGCACTATCACCTCTACGTCTTCTAAAGGAAGACCAGTCCAGTTCATTGTTCTTTTTATATGCTACTGCTTTTATCGCTTGATACTGGCCTATCATTCTAGTTTCACCTGTGATTTTCCATTCTAATTGCGGAATACTGTCTTTTATTAAAAACATTTTTCCCATCATGTCACGTTGTTCGATCCACTGACCTTCTTTTAGGTTTTTATATTTCTCTCCACCCATAGAAGTCCCCATAAAGTTTCCCATACCACCACCTTGCCCAGGTGCCGAAAGCTCTTTTTCTTCTTTATAAATAGATTCATTACGGTTGAATTTCAACACATAAGTCTTTTCACCCATTTTCTTCATACGCTCCTCAATACGCTTTTTTTGTTGTGGAGACATCTCACGACCTTCTGGCATCCAGCTCATATCTGTTTTAGTCTTAGACATGTAAGTCGCCTCACCATAAAATTCCTGAGCATTTAAGACTCCAGTAAAAATTATAGCAAGCGTTAATAAAATTGATTTTTTCATCTTTGATTTGATTTTAATGCAGACTCCAATTAGTAAGTCCTCGAATAAGACTGGGTAAAAATGGATTAGTTTCAAGTTAAGACAACTTTAACAAAACCATTAATTGTGTTGTATAAATACGTCCCCGCCGCGGCCGCTATTAAAACGCTCTCTCATCTCTTTATTTTTTTTCTCTTGTAACTCATCAAAATCCTTGGAAGAAATTTCTTTGCCCTTTTTAGGTTTCTTAATTTCAAAGTCCTCTGGGTTCATCTCGATCTTATTACAAAGAATAGTGATGTTCCCTTCATTCAATTCCAAGATCAATCCAGGCAAACCTTGATAAATTCCAGGTCCATTACTTATGGGAATATCCATGGTAAACCAAGCGGTCACAACTTTATCTTTATCCTCGACCATACCGAGTAAACCCGTTTCTTTTTCTTCCTCTACTTTCTTCTCTTTTTCCTTCTTTTCTTTTTTAGGGTAGGTATAGGTTGCTTTCATCACATTGTACTTTCCTATCATCTTTTTCTCTCCAGTTACTTTCCAGGCTAGTGGTTCAATTTTATCAGTAACCAGAAATTCCTTTCCTTGAATTTGATCTTCTCTTAAAAAGCTTTGCGCATTGAGATCTTTATAAGTGGTTCCATAAGTATCTCCATTTCCAGAGAATGAAACTTCTATACTCATACCATTACTAGGCTTTTTAGGAGCAGCTAATGCCTGCACTTTTTCATAGAGTGACTCGGTGCGAGAAAATTTTAACGTGAATTCTGCCTCGCCCGCTTTTTTCATGGCTTCATTGAATATTTTGCGCATAGCAGGATCCATTTTTGACATACTGGAACTATCCTTGGGCTTTTCTAACGTCATCTTACTTTGATAATGAGCGATTCCAGTAAAGTCTTGTTGCGCTTGTAAAGTATACGCTTTCGCGAAAGCGAGAACAACAAAAAGGAGCATACTAAGCCTATATTTTTTCATGTCAAATGGGTTTTAAGATCATTCAAATATGAACTATTTTTATAGTTACATCTATTATGCTGCGTTAATATTTGTTAACCGACTTCCTACTGTAGAGGGAATAGCGCACCTTTGAATTATGAATGATAGAAAATATCACTTTATTCTTGTCCTGATAAGTGTGGTCATCGCCGCTACGCTAGCCATACAACTGTACTGGAATTACAACAATTTCCAGGAGTCTAAAAGAGTACTGGTTTCTGACTTGCAAATGAGTCTGGATAAGAGTGTAGATGTTTATTATGAACAACTGATTAAAAGAAATAATTTAGGAATCATCGTTGATGAGACTACTAATAGAAAGGCAGAGTTTGACAAAATATTTAGAAGAATGGATAGTGTCAATCGTGCCTCTGGATATCGAGGTTTTAACCTTGATAACGTGGCAACCAGTGACCTTTCTGAAATCAGAATTTACAAAGGCATCTCTATGGATAGTCTCAATAGGATAAGACCTATGGAGGACTTGTGGAATTTTCCCAATTATGAAATTCAGAAACCTGACGGTAGTTTTAAAGAGTTGCAGGTAGAAACTTTTTTTTCTGATCAACACAACCTAGAGGAGACTATATCGTCACTGACTAGCAAAATAGTAGTAAGTATCCAAGAGGATCAAATGAATCTAAAACGTATGGATAGTCTTATATCGGCAAACCTTCAATTGCGAGGCCTTGATATCACACACGATGTTGCTATTGTAAAAGCTACCGATAATAATCTTCTTCAAAAAAACACCCTCAAAGCAAATTCAGAATTATTAAAAAGCGGTGACAGTTTACTAATGAGTTATTCTGGTCTTTCTCCTGAAATATACAGACTCAATCTAACTGGTATTATTCTCAGTGCATTACTTATCACAGCAGTAGTTCTTTGCCTATTTTATCTGTTACAAATTATAAGAAAACAAAAAGCGTTGGGAGAGATGAAAAACGATCTCATTTCTAACATCACTCATGAGTTTAAAACACCCATCGCTACTGCAAGCGCCGCCTTAGAAGGTGTTCAAAGTTTTACTAATAGTGGTGATCAAGATAAAACAGATCGTTATTTGAGTATGGGCCGCGAGCAACTCGTGAAACTTAATGGTATGGTAGAGCGCATCCTTGAAACAGCTACTTTGGACAGTGACGAATTAATGTTGCAAAAAAGTGGTGTGGAGATCAATGAATTGATTGAAGTAATTATACACAAACACCAAAACCAAACTTCTAAAAAGATCTCTTTTATAGAAGAAAGCAAAGGAGTTGTGTTCAATGCCGATGCTTTTCATCTAGAAAATGCCATCAACAACCTTATTGATAATGCTATAAAATATGGTGGTGATCAGATTGAGGTCAGCCTTCGTAAGCATACAGAATCTATAAGTATAACGGTTACTGATGATGGGAAAAACTTGAGTTCTAAAGACGTACGACTTATTTTTGATAAATTTTACAGAGTAGGGAAAGGAAACCGTCATGATGTAAAAGGGTTTGGGATAGGTTTATTCTATACAAAATCCATCATTGAAAAGCACAAGGGTACCGTTACTGCAACTGTACAACCACAAACCTCTTTTAAAATCACTTTGCCTTATGAATAAAGATACTATAAACATCATACTTGCCGAAGATGAACCTGCATTAGGAATGATCGTTAAAGAAAGTCTGGAAACTCGAGGTTTTAGTGTACGTCATGAATTAAATGGCGCTCTTGCGCTCGATGCATTTCATGAAAAACAACCCGATATTCTTGTTCTAGATGTAATGATGCCAAAATTAGATGGTTTTGAATTGGCTAAAAAAATACGAGTAGAAAATGAGGAAATTCCCATCATTTTCCTGACCGCAAAATCACAGACAGAAGACGTTTTGGAAGGTTTTCACGTAGGCGGTAACGACTACCTTAAGAAGCCTTTTTCCATGGAAGAGCTCATTGTGCGCATCGAGAGTTTACTCAGCAGGCAAACCGTTCAAAAAACAGCTGCTATTTATGAATTAGGAGACTATTCCTTTAATTTTCCCAAGCAGCATCTTATATATAAAGAAGAGGTAACAAAACTCACTCATAGAGAGGCACATTTGCTCTATCACTTAGTTTTAAAGAAAAATAAAGTGTTAGACCGCACCTTTATTCTTAAAAAATTATGGGGTAATGACGACTTTTTCTCTGGTCGTAGTATGGATGTCTTTATCACAAAGTTGCGCAAAAAACTAGCACTAGATGATGAACTAGAAATAGTAAATGTGCGCGGTTACGGCTATAAGTTAATAACGCCTTAAACTATACCCGATTTTCAGTTCTTGATAAAAAATCTACACGCTATCACAAGGGCTGTATCTATTTTTAGACGAGCTATCCACTTAGCCGTAAATGACAGCTGTTTATTCCTGATCAGATGATCATCTGTATAAAAACTTTCTTAGAACACATACTGCTTGATTCACGGATTCCTGCATTTAAATGAATTGCTAGAAATATCCATCACATAGTTGTAATTTGCTGTTTATGAAGTGGACGTTTTTCTTATTTTTTATTTGCATGATGGCACAAGGTCAAAAAACTGACAAAGGCTTTGACCTCATGGCAGACTCTTTTTATGGAGTTGACGACTTCGCAGCGATTTATTACGGTAAAAACGGTGCTTTTATTAAGAAAAAAGGAAAAGAAACTCAGCAGTTTTATGATGTACTGTTGGGGGATCTTACCGAGGTAGATTTAATCAATCCTTTGAGCATCTTATTATTTTATAAGGATACTCAAACTGTTGTATTACTGGATAACCGCCTTAATGAAAAGCAGCGTATTTCATTAAACCAACTCTCTCCTTCTCGATTTTATGAACACGCCAAACTTGCTGGTGAACGAAGGCTCTGGCTTCACGATCTGGATCAAAATAGGCTAGAGCTTTATGATTACATCAATAACAGGACGCTTATTAGTACGGCTGTTTTAAAGGATGATATTTCTCAATTGTTAAGTGATTATAATTTTTGCCATGTGGTGAGTAAAAACTACATAGAAACTTATAATTCTTATGGTAGTAAAACAGCCACTATGCCATTTGTAGAAGGCTCATTGCTTGATTATGATTTTGAAAGCCTTATTATCCTTAAGGATCATCAAGTTAAAGTGATGAGGATGGATAAAGAGTACCGCTTTCGCGAAAGCGAGATAACCACTAGAAGCATATCAGAAAAGGAAGTGAATTCCCTTTATCTAAAGAATGGAAAACTTTATATTTGGACCGGTAAACGTGTAGACGTCTATACCATCAACCTCATTAAGAATTAAACATGCATATAGCCGTTGCTGGAAATATAGGCGCAGGTAAAACCACGCTTACTCAATTACTTGCCAAACATTACAAATGGACACCTCAATTTGAGGATGTTTTAGAAAACCCCTATTTAGAAGATTTCTATCAAGACATGGAACGCTGGTCGTTTAATCTACAGGTATATTTCTTGAACAGCCGTTTCCGTCAGATTTTGGAAATACGTGAAAGCGGTAAAAAAATCATTCAAGACCGGACGATATATGAAGACGCAAGCATTTTTGCTCCTAACCTTCATGCGATGGGATTGTTATCACAACGTGATTTTGATAATTACAGCTCCCTATTTGACCTTATGGAAAAAGTAGTTGCTGCTCCAGATTTGTTGATCTACTTGCGCAGTTCTATTCCTAACCTAGTGAACCAAATACACAAACGAGGTCGCGATTATGAAAACAGCATTTCTATAGACTACCTAAGCCGTTTGAACGAACGTTATGAAGGGTGGGTTCATGGTTATAAGAAGGGGAATCTATTGATCATCGATGTAGATGATATAGATTTTGTCAATAATCCTGAAGATTTAGGAGAGGTTATCAATAAAATAGATGCAGAGATGACAGGGCTTTTTGCTTAAAATTTGCTGAATTAAAATAAACAAAGCCTGTTCTAAATTACCAGAACAGGCTTTGTTATTTATAAGGTTTTCCAGCTTTCAAAATCACAAATCCCGTATTTAAATCCTATCCCTATTCAACTGGGCTTTTCTCTAACGGCATAGCTGATATTGTCAAATACAAGAGGCGAAAACAGCAAAAGTAATTTGTTGCGGTGCTACTGGACCACCTCAATTCCTTGATTCAAAATCGGTTTTTAATACCCAACTTTAGAACGCACACGTTTCAACACACTATCTGCAATATGTCGCGCCTTAAAAGCTCCTTCTTCAAGCGCCATGTCTAATTCGTGTCTATTCTCCATTAAGTAGTCGTAACGTTCTCTAGCTTCCTTAAAGCGTTCACAAAGTGCTTCAAATAATGCCTGCTTTGCATGACCGTAACCATAATTTCCTGCAGCATAATTATTGCGCATTTCTTGAATCTTTTGCTCTGGTGCAATTAATTTATATAAGGCAAAAACATTACAGGTTTCTGTGTTTTTAGGTTCTTCAAGTGGTGTACTATCGGTTTCTATAGACATACACTGCTTGCGTAAGTTTTTATCTGATTGGAAAATATCAATAATGTTACCTCTAGACTTGCTCATTTTACCGCCATCGGTTCCAGGAACGAGGAGTCCGTCTTTTTGGATTTTGGCCTCAGGCTCTATAAAAGTAGTCCCCATTTTATTATTGAATCTACCCGCAACATCACGTGTTATTTCCACGTGTTGCAATTGATCCTTACCCACAGGAACGACCTCTGCGTCATAAAGTAAAATATCTGCAGCCATCAACATAGGATAAGTAAAAAGGCCTGCATTTACGTCTTCAAGTCGGTCTGCTTTATCTTTAAAGCTATGTGCAAGAGTCAGTCTTTGATAAGGATAAAAACAAGCGAGGTACCAATTCAATTCTGTTACTTGTGGAATATCGCTTTGTCTATAAAACACCGTTTTACTGATGTCTAGACCGCACGCCAGCCATGCCGCTGCAGTAGAATAAGTGTTTTCTCTTAATAATTCTCCATCTTTAATTTGGGTTAGAGAATGCATGTCTGCAATAAAAAGAAAGGAATCATTGTTTTCATCTGAGGACATTTCTATCGCTGGTAAAATAGCACCTAGAAGATTTCCTAAATGAGGTGTGCCAGTAGATTGAACGCCAGTAAGTATTCTTGCCATTATTTTTAATTGAGGATCAAAGATAATTAGTAATCCGTATTCTCAACAAAGGAATGTCTATTAATACCGCTTAAAAATCTGGAAGTCTTTAGTTTTAAGTGAGATCCTTAAAATAAGGTGCCTATTAAGTGATAAATTCGTCTATTTTTGACAACTTGAAATGGATACGCTACATATTAATGCCTTTATACCGTGTATGGTTTTACATACTGATGGGCATTCCTATTGTTATTTTGTTTCCGCTGCTATTGGTTCTAACCATTTCAGAAAAAACTTATTCCCTATTTTTTAAATTTGCTCAGTTTTGGGCAGCTATCATTCTATTTGGAATGGGGTTTTGGCCCTCTATTAAAAGAGCCGAGTCTATGAAAAAGGATCAAAGTTATATGCTAGTAGCCAACCATACGAGCATGAGTGATATTATGATAATGTTACTGATCTCCAAGAATCCTTTTGTTTTTGTAGGAAAAAAAGAACTGGCTAAAATTCCTGTTTTTGGTTTTTTCTATAAACGCACGTGTATCCTTGTTGATAGAAACAATCCTAAAAGTCGTACAGAGGTTTTTGACCGCGCGAGAAAGCGTATGCAGGACGGCGTAAGTATATGCATCTTTCCAGAAGGTGGCGTTTCTGACGATCTCAATATAGTGCTAGATACTTTTAAGGATGGTGCATTTAGGCTCGCCATAGAGCATCAAATCCCTGTTCTTCCGGTTACCTTATTTGATAATAAAAAACGTTTCCCTTTTCATTTTTTTAAAGGAGGCCCTGGAATGATGAGGGCACAGACGCATAAGGCTATAGATACTAAAGGTATGAGTGTTGCTGCAGATAAGGTACGCTTTCGCGAAAGCGTCAGAAACATCATTCTTCATTCCTTAGAAAACGGACCACTAACCTCTTAAAACAGAAAAACCGCTCCATGGCACAGGAACGGCTTCTCATCATCATTGCAAATAATTGAGTTGAAATGAATCACCCTCAACATTCTTCTTTTCCTTTTTCACGAAAAATCTTAACTGACGTACAATGATTGTCAGCAATTTAAAATCTATACATAACACCGCTTTGAACACCTATGGTATAAGGTCTAAAGTCTGCAACGTTATTTCTTAATGTACTTAGCTGGTATTTAAATGTAGGCTCTATAAAAGCTCCTAATTGATTGGTAAAGTCATATCCTAATCCTAATCCAAAATTAGCACTCTGATTAAAGTCATTAAAATTGCGATCCTCGCCTAACTCTAATCGCTGACTGGAATTTTGAACAGCGACCACATTATCTGTTAAGAAAAGAGCACTGACTCCACCTAATACACTTATTTTAAACTTCCTATTCACAAGGTTGTATTGCAGTTCTAATGGCACTTCTATATAGCCTAGTTGCTGAGAAATCTCTCCTTTAATTCCTTGAAACTGATTACTTACCAATTCTTGTGCGGCAAAACCGGTCTCAAACGCATCGTTCAACAAAGGACTGTTACCAATGGAAGCGTCACTTACAGAGCTCGCATTATAAACTTGATCTAACTGCTGACCACGAGAGGCTATACTTACATTAACCTGATAATTGATGTCTTGTGTATTATAAGTCATGTTGATCTGATTGACTCCGGTTCTAAGACTTAAGCGAGGTGATATTTCATAGCTTAAACCAATTCCATAACTTAAATGAACACCCGCATTTTTACCATTATCACTAACTTCATTGTTGACAGAACTCCCGCTTAAGCTGTTAGAGTAGACTGGTCCTGCCTGTGTAGTAGCGGCCCATCTCCCTTTAAAAACATTCTCCTTAATGCTGTCTTCTTTTTTCTCTTGAGCAGCGATGTCTTCTAAAGTTGGCACACTCTTTTTAGTGGAATCTATAGCGGTAATGGCATTATTAATAACATCATCCTTGACTGCATTAGCTAGACCAAGATCCTTAGGGGTATACTTTAAAACAACTTCTTTTCTAGGGTCAGGAGTCGCCGACATAGGGTTTTTTACAGAAGGCTTTGTACTATGTTCTGAGCTGGCAACTCCAGCTTGTTGTTCTTTAATTGGTGTTGCAATAAAATTATCTTTTGTAGCACTGCCTTCTAAAGGCTTTTTATTGGTTCCCTGTGCATTTGAATAAAGCTGCTTTGGTTGTTCCTTAGCATTATATCGAGGGTCTGAATACCCATCAACAGACGTTGCCAAATCGCTTGTCTTTAAGGGAAGCTTTGCTCCAGTGTTCGCATTAGAATTCTCCTTTAAATTATTCAAGGGTTCTGAGCCCCCTTTTGTGTCTTCAGTTGCTAACTGGGTATCATTAGTTCTTTCCTTGAGGTATGGTACCGCGCCTTTACTAGAAAGCTCTTCGTTGTTTTTTAAAGAGTTTTGCGGCTTTGTCTTTGCGTCTCTGGACGTTTCGGAATTAACAAACGGCTGTTGTTTGCTACTCATATCATTATCCATACCGAAGTATAAGGATGTCAATAAGATCGCCAATCCCGCAGCAATTCCTCCTAGTACCCACCAAAATGGAATAATTCTACCCGTCTTGTTTTTATCGAGATCTTTTTCAATAGCATCCCAAACCTTTCCTGATGGTTGCACCTCAAAGTCTTTGAATCCTTCTTGAAAAAGTCTGTCTATGTTTTTCTTTTTACTCATAATTAACCGGCATTAGAATTGTGAGATTCACGCCATATTTTAACCATTGATTGCAGGTGTTGTCTAGCTCGTGCAAGATTAGATTTTGATGTACCCGTCGTAATTTTCATCATCTCTGCTATTTCTTTGTGACTGTATCCATCCATTACATACATAGTAAATACGAGTCTGTACCTTTCTGGCAACTCTTGCACCATGGATAATAATTTTTTAAGCGGCACATCATCTGATTCCTCTATCTGAACCGCCTCTAAATCTTCTAATTGGTCTTCATTTACCAGGTCGTATACCTTTACACCTCTATACCGCTGCAATGCAGTGTTTACTGCTATTCTTTTGCACCACCCTTCAAAAGAACCTTTAAATTTAAACTGATCTATTTTTTTAAATATGATGATAAAAGTGTCTTGCAATATGTCTTGAGCCTCTGCTTCATTAGGAGCATATCGCAAACATGATCCATATAGCTTAGGAGAAATTGTTTGATACAGTTCCTTTTGAGCCTTACGATCATTTTTCTGACATAATGTAATTATCTTTTTATACACCACGATTTAAAGTTCAATCATTCTTCAACAGGTATGGTATATTCTAAATAAGTCGCTTCATTATTTGCATCCAAACCATTAAAAAACTTAAATATATAGGTGCCATTACTGGCAGCTAGAAACCTTAAATCTCTTTGTGTTGTTACTACGCCTTCTTCACAATCACGGTTAGTAACGGAAGCTACTACCGTAATAACCCTCTCATTGAGATTAGAACTCACCTCAAAACCTGCAAACTGTTGACAATTATTTGTAAAGTCAAATGTCACCGGAATCGTATGCGTCTGTCCAAAAGTGAATGCTTGTGGTAATTCTACACTAACTACAGGTAGTGCCTCATAGTTAACAACTGACGACTCACCATCATCAATACTACAAGCATTGAGCATAACCGCTACAATAGCAATGATCATTAATATTTTATATTTCATATTCCTTTATAGTATTATATATATAAGATGCAACTTTTTACAAAAGGTTGCGTCTGTATTAAAAAAATAAAACCGCTAACGTTAAACGGTAGCGGTTTTAAAAGTTATTAGTCCGTAAAGTTTAAGCGTTTACTGCTTTTATAGCGGCCATGATTTTAACTTCCAACTCCTCTACAAGGTCTGGATTATCCTTAAGAATTGTCTTTACAGAATCTCGTCCTTGACCTAATTTAGTATCTTCATAAGAGAACCAAGAACCGGCTTTGTTTATGATTTCATAGTTAACCCCTAAATCGATGATCTCTCCTAATTTAGAAACTCCTTCACCGTACATGATATCAAACTCCGCCATTCTAAAGGGAGGTGCTACTTTATTCTTAACCACCTTAACACGGGTTTTGTTACCTAAAACATTACCAGCGCTATCTTTAATCTGTGTAGATCTTCTAATGTCAAGTCTCACCGATGCATAGAATTTCAAGGCATTACCACCAGTAGTTGTCTCTGGATTACCGAACATCACTCCTATCTTTTCACGTAACTGGTTGATAAAAATAACCGTACAATTGGTTTTTGAAATAGAACTGGTTAATTTTCTACATGCTTGAGACATTAGACGGGCATGAAGTCCCATTTTACTATCTCCCATTTCTCCTTCAATTTCACTTTTAGGAGTTAAGGCTGCTACGGAGTCAATTACAATAATATCTATTGCTCCAGAACGTATCAAATTATCTGCAATTTCTAATGCTTGCTCTCCATTATCTGGTTGAGAAATAATTAAGTTTTCCAAATCAACACCTAATTTCTCTGCATAAAAACGATCAAATGCGTGCTCTGCATCAATAAATGCGGCAATACCACCTGTTTTTTGGGCTTCGGCAATGGCGTGTAAGGTTAATGTAGTTTTACCTGAAGATTCTGGACCGTATATTTCAACAACTCTGCCACGAGGGTATCCACCTACACCTAGAGCTGCATTTAAGGCAAGAGATCCTGTAGAAATAGATTCTACCTCAACTACCTGCTTATCGCCCAATTTCATTACTGTTCCTTTACCATAAGCCTTGTCCAGCTTGTCAAGGGTAAGTTTAAGGGCTTTTAATTTTGCTTCTTTCTCTTTATCGTCTGCCATTGTAATTATTTTAGGTAAAAATACGGTCTAGAAAAAATAGAAACAACAGGATTAAGATTAGGTTATTAACGATGTTCCCTTTTTTGTTATATTCTTTTATCTCGCTTTCGCGAAAGCGAAATTTACAAATTCCTCATCCACAAAAAAAAAGGGAACCTCATAACGAGATTCCCTTTTCTATAATACTAATAATAATGGAGTTTGCTTACTCCTTTATAAACTTCAATGTGGCTTGTTGAGTGCCACTAGAAAGCCTCACAAAGTACATACCCTTAGATAAACTAGAGATATTGTCAATGTTGATCGTATGATTTACTTGATCAAAAGATCTTGTCATCACTTGTTGCCCTAAAGTATTGAAAACAACAACCTCAACGGAAGAAGCACCTCTCTGATCCATACTGATCGTCACCACATCTCCATTTACTGGATTTGGGTATAGACTTAAAGTACTTTCAAAAACATCCTCATTTCCTGCAGTTCCATCGATAATAAACATACCTACATGAAAGTCATAATCTTCAGGGTCATTTACAGTACCGTCAGTAGCAAAAAATGCAAATTGTACGGTTCCAGTATAAGAACTTAAATCAATAAACTCTCTTGTACCAGTCACAGATGGCTGGTTTGCTGCCGTCCATGTCATTAAAGAAATCCATGTCATACCTCCGTCAGTGGTAATTAATAAATCTACTTGATCATCAGATCCCATAGTATCTGTATCTGTTGCATTAGAAGCTCCACTAAATTGATAGTCTGTAACGGCTACCTCTATAGAAAGCACATCGTTACTTGTTCCAGACATATCATAAGACTCTGAAAGCAACCACTCTCTATCATTATTGGAGTATAAATTTACCAAGTTACTAGGGGTTGCTGTCCCAGCAAAATTCTCATAAGACCTGCCAGCTTTCCAGTCCGAAGAACCTACTGTCATAGGGCCGTCTGTAATCTCTCCAGAACCTGCTTCATCCCAACAAGCATTAGGCACATTGTTTGTGAAGTCTGTGGTATACGGATAGGTAGTAACAATAGCACACGAAGTTGTAAGACTAATTGGTCCAACAAAAGTGGTACTACAATCGGCTCTCACATACACATCATATGAAGTGTTTGCTGTTAAAGAAGCAATGGTATAAGGGTTTGTAGTAGCATTACTTGTTCCTGCAACTGGTGCTGGACCTCCTGATACAACTGCAACAACTTCCCAAGCAGTTCCTGCTGGAATGTTATTCTCTGTCCAACTTAATGTAGCTGAATCTGTAGTTACAGAATCAACTATTAAACCTGATACATCAACACAAGAAGGTCTAGGCGTACATGTATAGTTTGCCTCCCATCCAGCTCTTGTTACAGAAAAATCAGATGTAAATTCTATAGTTATAGCCCCTGATGGATTTAAGGCCGAAAAGACTGCTGGGTTTTCTAAGTCAGCTTCTAAAACCGCAGCGCTCGTGTCTAAACCATCATAAATAGTTAAGGTATCACAACAGTTTTCTAGATCTACTAAAGTAAAATCTAATGTTACCACATTTGCTGCAGTGTCTGGTAAATAGGTAAAGGTATAAGATTCATTATTTGAATAATCACCCGCAACTCCACCTGTATCATATACAGTATCGCCACATACAGCACTTGTCGTTACCCCAAGAGGTCCTACAAAAGTTGTTGAACAATCTGCACGAACATAAATGTCATATGCCGTACTTGAAGCAAGTCCCGTTACTGTGTAAGGTGTTGCAGTTGTATTAGTTGTTCCTACTACTGGAGCGGGATCACCTGCTGGTACTGCTATAACTTCCCAAGCCGTTGAAAGTGGAACATTGTTTTCAGTCCAACTTACAGTAACTGAATCTCCCGTAACAGAATCTATAGTAACTGCACTAACATTGTTACAAGTAGGCAATTCATTAAAGCTTACATCATCAATTGCAATATCATCATAAAAAGATCCAGAATCTGCTATTGAAAAACGAGCTTGTGCAGCGCCTGTGAAGGTTAACGTACTCAAGTCTATAATCTTTAATTCCCATCCTGCAGTATTTGTATTATAGGTACCCATTACATTCCAAGCAGCACCATCCCATACACTTACAGTTAATGTTGCACTGGCATTACCTTCGTTATCGCTTATCTCATAAAAGGAAAGAGCTGGTGCGCTTAGTCCAGAAACATCAACCAATGGCGAATTTAATTGTCCATCTGCAGCATCAGGTGATGAGTCATCTAAAACAGCATAGTAATTCCCAGATGCAGTTGATCCAGACAATGTACCTGCATTTCCTACGTGGTTAGGTCCTGTTAAATTAAATACCCAATCTTCATCTCCTCCTAGAGTCCAGCAATTAGGGACTGCACCTGCATTTTCAAAATCCTGTGTGTAAGGAGCAATTAGAGTAGTACAAGCAGTTGTAAAATTCACAGGTACTGGACTCCAAACGCTTTCATCTCCTACTGCACAAACTTCTCTTACGTGGACAAAATATTCTGTCTCTGCTGTTAAACCTGTTATCGTATAAGTCACATTAGGGTTTGCACCAGCAATATCAGACCATGAGCCAGAAACAGCTGGAGCAGTTCCAGCAACTGTTGTTAAGGAATATTCATAGTTTCCTGCACTCGTTGCATTACCGCTATCGAAATTGATAGTTGCCGTTACATCTGTATTACTAGCTAAAGTAAGGTTGGAAGTGTCTGGACATGATGGAATCGCTTCCCATGCAATATTATCTAAATACATAGAATCAAATGTTCCTGCAAAAATATGTCTGAAAGCAACATATTGATCTGTTCCTGTGTAGCTATCAAAATTCACAATAAACTCACTATGTGTTGTTGTAGGAGCTATTGCGCTTAATGAAGTAAATGTACTTGGGTCAGAAGGATCTGTAATTGTTCCTACTTCTAAAGTACTAGTTGCGGTACCTGCATCGGCAAAAAACCTAACTCTATGAGTCCCTGCCGCAAGGTTATTAAGCTCTGGACTAACTAAAATAGTCTCGCCTTCAGATGCTGTACCACTACCTATATTACCAGTTAAACCACCACTATAAAGTCGTACACCATTTGGTGCCGTGTTATCGGCAACAGTATTTGTAATTACAGTTGCAGCAGTTCCTGTTACCGGAGAACTAAAAGAATTCCAGCAAACAGGAAGATTAGGAGTAGAAACTCCGTCAAAGTTTTCGGCAAAAACAGCAACAGCAACACAATCTGTGGTAAAACTAAAAGGTCCTGCCCAAGCGGTTAGATCCCCCATTCCACAGTCGCTCTGTAAATAAAAATCATAGGTTGTTGCGCTCATTAGACCTGTTAGTGAAAAAGGAATCGTTGTATAAGAAACAGGAGTACCGGTTCCTTGAACAAATCCTGGAGCGCCATATTCAACATTTGTATTTGTAGAAGTGTTGGCATTGGTAAAATCGATAGTTGCTCCATCAATTGAAGTCGCTGTTACCAATACATTAGTGGGAGCAAAACAACTAGGCGCTTCATCAAACACTACATTATCAATTGCGAGATCTCCTTCAAAAGTACCTGCACTTGTAGCTCTAAATGTAATAGAGATCGTCTGCCCTACATAAGCTGCTAAATCTACAACTGCAATTCCCCAAGGAGCTGTGTCACTTGTTTGTTGCTGTCCTGACAAACTCCAAACATTTGTTGTTCCATTTACTAATACATCTAACGTTCCTATTTCATTACCAAACATGTGGTAATTAAATGATAATGCTGGTGCTGTTAATGCTGTTAAATCTACTAGTGGAGATACTAAATCTGTAGTATCCCCTATAGCACCACCTGATGCTTCTGTATAGAAATAGTTTCCAGTAGTGATGGATGGATCTGGCCCTGTTCCACTTGATCCATTATCAGTTCCTGGAGCAGACTCCCAATAATAAGATCCTCCTGTTCCTGCCCAACAGTTTCCTGATGCAAATGCAGATGTTGATGTAGTAAACAATTCAAAATCTTCAGTGTAAGCTGCTGCAACAGGAGAACATAAGGTTGAAAAACTAATAGGGCCTACATATGTACTTGTCCCAGCACCACAATTAGACTGTAAATAAAAGCTATATGCCGTATTCTGTGTTAAACCGGTAATATTTACTGTAATAGCATCTGCAGCAGTTGTACCGCTAGTAATCACATTTACTCCTTGCGCATCACCATCTGGCACCACTTCCCAATTGTAACCCGCATCTTCAGTAGAAGAATCTGTCCAATCCATAGTAGCAGTAATATCTGTTGCATTGTTCAAAACAACGTTTGAAGGCACTGTACACGCCGGTGGACTAGGTACGACTATCATAAAAGACGCCTCTAACTCATCTGCTGGAGTTTCCCAGCCAGAAGTAGCATCGTTATTTGTACCGTCATCAGGAGAGGTACCACCGTTATTACCTATGGATGCTCCATAAGCAGTAACATCTATAGTTGTTCCGTCCCAACCGTCAGCATATCTGTCATAGCAATTCACCCAATAAGTTCCGGGTGTAAGCATGATGTCTTGATTAATGAGTCCCTGTGCATTACCGTAAGTACCGTCACCTTGACCCCAAATTTGAGTTCCAGCGCCATCAGCCATATCGGTAATATTGACCCATTTTTCTGTAGTAAAACTACCTCCAGTGGTAGTAATGTTAATGGTAGACTGCGCGCTGGAAAAGATTCCAAACGCAACGATTACCAAGGTTGATAAGAGTAATTTTAATTTCATATTTAGTTATTAAGGTTAATTTTCAATTCGTTTAGTAGGAGGACTAAAATAAGAATAATTAAAATATTATCTTAACTATTTTATAACTAATTGTTAAAGTTAGTTGTTAATCCGATTAAAAACAATGTCCTTTGTTTTGACAATACTAGTTATATTTGCAAAAATATTCAACACATAAACTGTTTATAGCATGCAACTGTATAACAAATTAAGTGCTGAAGAAAGACGCGTTTTAATACGGGAAACGGGAAAAGAACGCCTTACTATTTCTTTCTATCAGTACCACAACATTGGTAACCCTGAATTATTAAGAGACCATTTATTCTTACACTGGCATCCTATGGATGTTCTAGGAAGAATTTATGTCGCCCATGAAGGAATCAATGCCCAGCTCTCCATTCCAGCAGCTCGTTTTGAAGAATTTAAAGATTTCTTAGACGGTATTGATTTCTTAGAAAACCTGCGCATCAACATCGCACGCGAGCAAGATAATGAGAGTTTTTTAAAGCTCAAAGTTAAAGTGCGCGACAAAATAGTTGCTGATGGCCTGGAAGACGCCACTTTTGATGTAACTAATAAGGGTATACATGTAGACGCTATTGCATTTAATCAACTTATTGAAGATCCCAATACGGTCCTAGTGGATATGCGCAATCACTATGAATCTGAAATAGGTCATTTTAAAAATGCCTGGACTCCAGATGTAGATACCTTTAGAGACAGCCTTGATTTTATAGAAGACAAGCTCAAAGACCACAAAGAAGGTAAAAAACTAGTCATGTATTGTACGGGTGGTATACGTTGTGAAAAAGCCAGCGCCTACTACAAGCACAAAGGTTTTGAAAATGTCTATCAACTAGAAGGCGGGATTATAGAATACCACAGACAAGTCACCGAGCAAGGTCTCGAAAATAAATTCAAAGGTAAAAACTTTGTTTTTGACCATAGACTCGCAGAAAAGATAGGAGAAGAAGTCATTGCCAACTGTCATCAATGTGGTGCTTCTTGTGATGCACATACCAATTGTGCTAATGATGCTTGCCACTTGCTGTTTATTCAATGTGATTCCTGTAAAGCAGCATTTGAAAATTGCTGTAGCCAAGAATGTAACGATATCATACAACTGCCTTTTGAAGAGCAAAAAGCTTTAAGAGCTGGACACTACAACAGCAATCATATATTCAAAAAAGGCCGTTCAGAAAAACTGGTTTTTAAGAAACATAAGGAAATTAACGAGTAGATCTTAAATAATTCCGCTTTCGCGAAAGCGAGATCAACAAACACCTCTTACCTTTGCAACATGGTTAAAATAGGCAACATAGAATTACCAGACTTTCCACTACTCCTTGCTCCTATGGAAGATGTGAGTGATCCACCTTTCCGTACGTTATGTAAAGAAAATGGCGCTGATGTGGTTTTTACAGAATTTATTTCTAGTGAAGGATTGATACGTGATGCTGCAAAAAGCACCATGAAGCTGGACATTTACGAGACAGAACGTCCTGTAGGAATACAGATTTTTGGAGCCAATTTAGAATCTATGCTTCAATCTGTAGAGATTGTAGAACGTACCAGGCCTGATATTATCGACATCAACTTCGGTTGTCCAGTAAAAAAAGTCGTGTCTAAAGGTGCCGGTGCCGGAATTCTTAAAGATATAGACCTTATGGTCTCGCTTACAGAAGCTATGGTAAAACACACCTCTTTACCTATTACCGTTAAAACCAGATTGGGCTGGGATGACGATTCTATTAAAATCGTAGAAGTGGCCGAACGTTTACAAGACGTAGGTATTAAAGCCATTTCTATTCACGGTCGTACACGAGCTCAAATGTATAAAGGAAGTGCTAATTGGGATCATATAGCAGCGGTCAAGAACAATCCTCGTATGCACATTCCTGTTTTTGGTAATGGTGATGTAACCACACCAGAGCTGGCCATGAAAATGCGCGATGAATACGGACTAGACGGCTGTATGGTAGGTAGAGCAAGTATTGGTTATCCGTGGTTTTTTAGAGAAGTAAAACATTTCTTTGAACACGGCACACATATGGCAAAGCCTACTATGGCAGAGCGTGTTGAAATAGCTCGCAGACACCTGCAACTGGCCATAGACTGGAAAGGAGAAAAGCTAGGTGTTTTTGAAACAAGACGACATTACACCAACTATTTTAAAGGTATTCCTGATTTTAAAGAACACCGAATGAAAATGGTCACTAGTGACGATTCCCGAGGAGTATTTGAAGCTTTTGAAGAGGTTTTAGAGAAATTTGGCGATTACAACTTTGCCTGAGACAGCAATCTATCGTTAATTCTGCGTGAGCCTATATAGCTAGCTATAATTCCCAATACGGTAATTGTAGCAAGAGAAACGATCACATTCCATACATCCATTGCAAACGGATATGGAATACCTGGAGCGATGTAGATCAAGTCGTATTTTACTTGTAAGACTACAAAAGCGATTCCTATCACAAGGCCTATGATACCTCCCGAAAGCGTCATAAGACTTCCTTGAATAAAAAATATTTTACGCAATGAGCTCACTGGTGCTCCAAGATCAAGCAGCGTCTTCATATTCTTTTTCTTATCGAGTATCATCATGATGATACTGCCCACCACGTTGAATAAAGCGATAATTAATATCAAGGTAAAGATCAAATAAACCACTAAGTTTTCTGAATTGAGCATTTTATATAATGCGTCGTTCATTTGGAATTTATCCTTGATTTTTACTGGTTGTTCAAAGACATCATGAATAGCCCCTCTTACGTCGTTTTCATTTGCGGTAGGAGTTAATTTAATCTCAACGGCACTTGCCGTAGAATCATTCATTTCCAACAACTTACGCGCTGCACTCAGTCTGGTAAAAATATATTTACTATCCAGGGTTTCATTAACGCTAAATGTCCCTACAGGAATGGCATCCAGTCTAGAAAACGAGCTGTTGATATTTAATTTATTGATGGCGTTTACCCCTGGTTTAGGCACCATAATCTGCATGTAACTCCCGTAGTTATTAACGGTAAGAGAAAGCCTAGAAGCAAGTGAATAACCGGGAACTACTTGTGCATCACTTTGAGAAAGCCAGCTGCCATAATAAAGAATGGAGTCCGTGCGGATCATTTTTACATAATCATCTGGAACGCCTTTGATAAAAGCGATATCATTCTTTTCCTCATAGTTTAAGAAGGCCTTTTCCTCTATCACCGCACAAACTAATGCCACTCCAGGTATTTTTTCTAGTTCTCGCTTTCGCGAAAGCGGGATACCAACAGTCTTACCACTTACAGGTAAGATCTTAAGGTCTGGATCAAAATAATTGGAAAATTCAGTGCTAAAATCCTTAAGTCCTGAGAAACCAGAAAGCACAATAAAAAGTGCTGCAGTGCCCACTACAGTGATAATAAAACTAAGAATATTGATAATGTTAATGGCGTTTTTGCCATTTTTTGAAACCAGGTAACGTCTTGCTATGTAAAAGGAAAAATTCACTAAGACCTCTTACGTCGTGGCAGGATATCTGGATTTTCTATAGGATTATTTTCGCCTTTGAGCTCACGGTCTATTTGATCCATGTATTCTAAGGAGTCGTCATTGAAGAACTGAAGCTCTGGCATGCGACGGAACTGGTGGCGCACTCTAGAAGCCACTTCATAACGTATCTCAGCACCCATTTCAACAATTTCCTTCACTACAGTACTGGCCTTATCTGCTGGAAAAACAGATAGGTATACTTTTGCATAACCTAAATCTGGAGTAACCGTAACTTTGGTAACGGATACTATCAGGTTAGTCACAACGTTCTTTCTCATTACGTCTTGAATAACAGCTGATAAGTCTTCCTGTAAGACTCCGGCAATTTTTTTCTGTCTATTACTTTCTTCCATACTGCAAAGGTAAGTAGTTCCTCGTGAATAGTTGATAGTCCATTGGTTAATATGACAATAGAAATACATTCTTGTCGTCTAACTGTACTAACTTTGTAAGGTAAAACAACAAAATATGTTTGGCAAAATAGAACACTTAGGAATAGCCGTTAAAAACCTGGAAGAGGCAAATGAAGTATATACCAAACTTCTAGGCCGCAAACCCTATAAAAAAGAAACAGTAGCAAGCGAATCTGTGGACACCAGTTTTTTTCAAAGTGGCGATAACAAAATTGAGCTATTGAGCGCCACTAGTGAAGACAGCGCGATAGCCAAATACATTTCCAAAAGAGGAGAAGGAATCCATCACATAGCATTTGCTGTAGAAGACATTAAAGCAGAGCTTCTTAGGCTTGAGAAAGAAGGTTTTCAAATCCTCAATAAAGAACCCAAACGCGGCGCTGATAATAAGTGGGTAGCCTTTGTACATCCTAAAGGAACAAATGGAGTTCTTGTAGAATTGTGTCAAGAAATTAAAGAATAGTTTGCGGGTATGAATGAATAGTTTAAATTTGCAGACTTTTTAGATAAGGTAATACCAGCATTTATCTTATTGGGCCTATAACTCAGCTGGTTAGAGTATCTGACTCATAATCAGAAAGTCCCTGGTTCGAGCCCAGGTGGGCCCACCATATCAACCTCAACGCAAGTTGGGGTTTTTTTGTGCTTATAAATTAGATAGAGATTTTATAGAACCTCCCAACTGGGCGAGAAGCCTGTGCCGCGCTTGACAAGCTAAGCCCAGAGTCTATTCCGATTTTTTTCGGAATGGGCCGACAAGAAAAACCTCAACGCAAGTTGGAGTTTTTATGTGTCCTGCGTTTATAAGATTGACACCTAAAGACGCCGCTCTCTTAGAGTTGTGAGGAATAGTTTTTGAGCTCCTTCTCTAGTTACCTCTCAATTCCTTCATCTGCATTTCTAGCATAGCAAGTTTATCCTCAAAACTATCTGACAGATCTGGGATTCTTCTAAAAAACACATAACGCACGCGCCACAATTGCTTTACTTGCTTTTTATCAATGCAAATATCTTCGATTTTTTTATGATCAGCCCGCAGCACAAGACCTTTATGAGTTACATAAAGTCGGCGCAGGATAAGTTCTTTATCGGTGACCGCAAGCACTATGGTACCGTTATTTAATTTGGCAATCACATTCTTAGGCACCTTCTCTGCTACCACCACATCTTTAGGATACAAGCCTTTATCATGGCTGGTCATTTCCAGACTGGTTACCGTATATCCTATAAATTCTTTTTCGGTATTCAGCGGCAAACTAAGCTGAGGTAAATCTGCTAGAAAAGCTTTATTATCGTAGTATTCTATATAATCCTCCACTGTTTTTTCTGTGATACAAGGAATTTGTGCAAACTGTTCTCTGGCTAGTTCTTCTGACGTTAAAGCAAGGCTGTCGTTAAATTTCAACAACTGATTTACGGTTAATTCTGCCGTTAGCATATCCCCTATAGCAATGCTAAAATGATTAGCAATTAAAATAATAGTGTCTATTTTGGGTTCACTCCTTCCTTCTTCATAAGCCCCTAGGGTTCCTCTCTTTAAGTCAAATAAGTCTGCAAAAGCTTGTTGACTCAAGCCCTTTACTCCACGTATTTTTTTAATGTTTTTTCCAAAAAACGACATTGTTTTGCTAATTTTATTTGCATTTAAATATATTTGTGTATATTTACACTAACAATATTAGCTAAATGTTTTTGTTTACACTAATATTTTGAGCATTCTTTCTCGAGATAAAGCGTCTTGAAAAAGTCCTCCTCTAAAAAAGCAACTGTAAAATAGGCCTAGTTTATAGTTCGCAAAACGGCACTCCTAGCATATCAAAGTGAGTAAAGAAAGCAACCGTATTTATAATCTTTAAACTAAAAACCTATGACTCCTATAATTCTTTACATTATTGAAATCGCTTTTCAGATTTTAATGGGATAGAACTAAGCTTTTTCGTAATATTAGATTTACAATAAAACCTATGAATAATTACTTCCATACTATAAAAGAATACTTGTTACAAATAGACTTTGATATCATAAGAGAAAATCCCAAGGATGGAATTATGGTGGTAGAGAAAGAAAGTGCCGGCGTTAAAAATATGATCTTAGGAATTGCTCCACCCATTTTAATTATGGAGCAATACATATTTAAAATCAATAACAAGAACGAAGAAGTCTTCAAAAGCCTGCTACAAAAAAATCGCGATATGGTTCATGGTGCTTTTGTACTGGATGAAAGTGGTACTAAAGTCATATTTAGAGATACCCTTCAAATAGAAAACCTAGATTTTAATGAATTGGAAGGTACCCTCAACTCTTTGAGCTTATTAATGAGTGAGTACTCCGATCATATAATTAAATTTTCAAAATACTAAAAACATATATTATGAACATATTTAAAAATATATTCAAAATAGGAGAGGCACAAGCAAACAAAACCGTGAACAACCTAGAAAGCTCAATCATCATGGCCGAGCAAGGTATACGTGATATGAAAGCAAGCCTTAATAAAAGTGTAGAAGCAATGGCACACGTAAAAGCTCTTGCTATAGGTTCTAAAAACGAGCGTGATAAGCAGGAAGCAAAGGCTAAAGATTATGAATCTAAAGCCACGCTTATTCTTACAAAATCACAAGATGGTGACATAACAATTGCTGATGCCGATAGGCTTGCAAAAGAAGCCCTTGCCAAAAAAGAAGAAGCACAACAACACGCAAACAGAGCCAATGCCGATAACAAAAAGTTTGACAAAAATATATCTGAGTTAAAAAATACCATCGAAACTATAAAAGGAAACATCACCAATTGGGAAAACGAGTTAAGGACTCTTAACGCACGAGTAAAAGTGAGCGATGCAACTAAAAATGTCAACAAACAAATGGCAGAGTTAGACAGCGCTGGAACGGTGAGCATGTTGGAGCGTATGAAAGAAAAGGCAGCTCAAGATGAGGCGCTTAATGAAGCTTCTGGAGAACTCCTCCACACTAAGAAGTCTATAGATGATGAAATAAACGCCGCTGCCGAAACCACTGAAGCAAAACTAGATGATGATCTTGGAAAGCTTAAAGAGCGATTGGGGATGAAAAAAGGTAATACCTAAGAGAAGGTCGCACACGCCTGGATGGTGCTGAGAAAGCAGCCTTATATTTTCACCTAAAAAAGCAACAATGAACGATATCAATTTTAAATGTGTCAAATGTGGTCATCACGACTATGAAACCGGAGAAATGCGTGCGACTGGTGGTACCCTCTCTAAAATATTTGACGTGCAAAATAAAAAGTTTTCTTATATAGCTTGTGCTCGTTGTAAATACACTGAGTTTTATAAAGCCAGTACAGGAGCTTTAAGTAATATATTTGATTTCTTTACAAACTAAAAACCCTTAAACGCCAAAACATTATTCTCTAGGGGACCATCACGATTAGCATGCGATTAGTCATTCTTTTTCTTTATTGGCTACACACTCTAATTACCGGTCTCGATTTTGACCTAGATATTGACGTAGATGTAAATCTTGAGTTCCCAAGCTTACTAATTCATCGTAATAAAGGTCTCTATTTCCAGTTACGGAATGACCTTGTGATTCTAACTTGCTTTGTAGCACGTTCAACAGTTGTCTGCTAGCACTAGCTTCCTGTAAAGGGCTGCTGTCAATTCTAAGAATATTCATAGTATGTAGGTATACATAAATTAGCTGTTAAAACAACTGATCATATATGGAATAATGCTCCACCAAACTTCTACCTTTAATCGGTTTTAAGATGCCCTAAGCTCTATACCGCCCTTAACATCTCGACCAGATCCTTCTCCGTATCTTTTCCTTTATCCTTATTGTACCAGTTTTGTAATTCTTGTTTAAATTCTGGTAAAAGTACTCCTTTTGCAGCTTTTTCGTCTGCTACTAACTGTGTAGCTTTAGTGGGCCTTGGTCCCCAAGTTGTGATAGGTAGATGTGTATTCTTATCTATTAAAATAAGTTTTGCTATAGAACGAGCGCCATTTGTCAAGAAGTGATCCATCAACAACGGATGTTCATCTCTTAAGACTACTTTAAAATCTATTCCAGCGGCTTCGGTCACTTTATTCACCATGGGCATGGTTTGAGCCGCATCACCACACCAACTTTCGGTAATGATCAGAAAGTAAACCTCTTTATCAAACGCGCTTAAAAACTCCTGATATTCTGGTAAAAACTTCAAAGTTTTATCCAGTCGCTTCATGCGCTGATTATTGAGTCTGGTATATGTTGTTAGGGCTTCTGTGAGTTCGTCCCCGCTATTCGTTCCATTAAGAGTATGTGCTTCTACAAAGGCTCTATATTGCTGGTAAGAAATAGCTTGATCTGTTGCTTCTTTGATAATTTGTTCTAACTCCATAGCGCAAAAATAGCTCCAAAAGTTCGTTAAGACCGTTGATAAAAATCATTAATAATGATACATTATTCCTTAGCCCATCCCTAAGCCTTTCCATTAGTAAGGGAATTTAATTCTCATAATTAAAATACGAAACGAATACTATGAAGTCCTTTACCTTAAATGAGTAAGTATAACTATCTCCTATGAACTCAAAAAACAGCAACCAATTCTAAAGTAGCTTGATAAATGGATTTCTTCTCCATTTTAGCTTTTAAATACGCATAAAAGCTCATGACAAAAATATCCTCTCGAGCGGCAGTTTTCCATTCAAAGGCTTGTTCCACCTTATTTTGAAAACGCTCCTCTGTAATCTCATAAGGGCGATCGTAATAGCTTTGCAGCAGCTTCATAAACACCATAACTCGTTGTTCGTTTAAGTCTTCTAATCGCCCTTTAAACCGCCTTATAAAACTCCTCATTTTTGAAGCCACTAGATCTGGTTGTTGTAACTCTATATAAATCAAAATTTCTAGTAGGTTCTTTTGTATCACCCATAATACCCCTTCTTTTTTCTCATAAAACTGATCGCTATGATAAAAATCATTCATCATTTTACGTGCTCTAATAAAACTTTGTTGTTGAAACAAAAAAGTAATATGAACCAGTTGTGTAGATAAATCAGGCTTTTGAATTTGCAGTATATCTTCCATAGCTCTTTCAGGTTCCCCTGTATAATTACGATTCAAGGCCTTTAACAAAAGAGCCCGTCCTAGAAACTGCTTTTTGTAGGCTCCTTTGTTTTTCTGCATTTCTAGCTGCAGTTCACCTACTAGTTGTTGGGATCGTATAAAATCCTTATTCCTAAAACAAGTTCCCGCCATGAGGTTAAGGATCTCTAAATGATAATACAAATGCTTATCTGCCAGGTGTTTTTTATTTTCTACGACCTCATAGATATGATTCATAAAAATGGAAACCCCCGCGTAATCTGATGTTAAAGTTGCTGCATCTGTTACGACTCGCATTAATTGATAAAGCGACTTAAAAGACAAGTTATGATCTATAGAAATATCAAAAACAGCCAATTGTTGTTGGATCACTTGATACACATTTGCTGGATGCGACTTCAAGGTTTTTTGAAGGGTCGCGTAGGCCATTACTAATCTGGACTCGATCAAGTATCTTTTTTCATTCTCTTGATAGGCCGTGATGATTCGTTCTAAAGTAGCTTTAGGATCTAAGTGTGCGTTTTGCACGTGGGTATGATAGATCTCTTGCAGAATAGCGTATGATTCTAAAGATATTGCCTTGGCGGTAGCCTTTTTCAGTGTTTTAAATCCTATCGCATAGTGTTCTTGTTCTAAGAAAATTCGCGCTGCCAGTACTAATTTAAAAAGTTGCATTTCTTCCTGTGAATCACTAGAAAAGCCTCTGGTGGCTGTAAAGTCTACTAAGTTTTCTTTTAACCGATTTTGAAGTGCATGCAACGCATTTTTATTGGCCTTCCCATAGATTTTTAGATCGAGATCTACTCGTACATCTTTGCGTAAGAGTTGAAATAATTGGATGTTTTTTACATCTGTTCGTTGGTTTTTCGCTTTCGCGAAAGCGAGAAAAGCACCCACCTCATCACTACTTAAAGAACTTATCAATGTATTTAAATCGTTCATATCTGTAGTTTAAAACATTGATTTATAGTAATTAATCATATTTAATTATTATTTCAATCGTAAGGATAAGACAAAAATAGGTTATTTGCTGGTAAGATCCTGCTACATATTTGCAGTATCAAAACAAACAAAAATGGAACATCAAGTAAATTACAAAACCGAAAAAAAAGAAGTCCAAAAATCAGAGGCTTTTACTGGAAAACCAACAGCGGCATTTATCGCTGCATCATGGACAGCACTACTCGTGGGAATGGTTTCCTATTGCGTAGGCTTGTGGCGATCTGATATGCTGCTCAACGAGCGCGGGTATTATTTTGTCATCCTGCTCTTTGGACTGTTCTCTGTCATCTCTGTACAAAAAGCGGTTAGAGACAAGCAGGAAGGAATAGCGGTAACTGACCTGTATTACGGTATCAGCTGGTTTGTGAGCATGGCATCTATCGTATTGCTCGTCATAGGCTTATGGAATGCCGATTTATGGCCTAGTGAAAAAGGGTTTTACGGCATGTCCTTTTTATTGAGCCTATTTGCCGCCATTGCAGTACAAAAGAACACGAGAGATGTGGCCTTTATAGACGAAAACTGGAAGTGATAAGAAATAGTAAACCCTAGTGATCGCAAGTGTATAGAATGTCCTTACGGTCTTTGTAACCAATCAAAGAAAAACCACCAAAATTATTATAATTATGAAATTAAACAACTTATCTGCCTTTATAGCCATTTCAATTCTCGGAATGTTATCTATCATACTTCCCGTATTTATTCTAGGGGATTTAAAACCCTATGAATCCCCGTTATTCCCTTTAATTAGAACTGGAATCGAAGGGATATCCCTTTACAGTATAAGCTTCCTTTTCTTATCCAGCTTTATTGTTAAATTATTTAGTAAGCCGTCCTTTTGGAAAATTGGATTAATGAGTGTGGCTTTATTTCCATTAGCCACTTTCTGTGAAATGATATTCGATCCGACTTCGCATAATCTGTTTCCATTTGAATTCATATTCTATGCTATTTTAACGGTTCCAGCAATAATAGGAGCAGCTGTATCTCAAGTTATGAAACGTTTTGTTATAAAAAAAGAAGTAAATACAGGCTACAACAAAATGTAAAAACAATAGGCCATTGCAGTACAAAAGAACGCTAGAGAGGTTACATTTATAGATAAAAACTGGAAGTGAAAAAATTCAGAGTTAGGAGTGAAGTATTATAAAAAAATAGATAATTAAAGGAAGAACGATGAAACAGTATCAAGGCCTATTCATCGCAAGTATTTTGAATGCTGTATTCTTTATCTGGGTTTATATCATACAGATTTATGAAATCAAGTGGACCATCGTTGGTGTGTTTTATGAATTGCTGATTATTCCTATGATGTTACTCGCACCAACTCTATTAGTCCTGTCTGCCATCCAAATCAAGAAGAAGGGTTTACAGGTTCCAAGTTTCATCTCTTTGCTGCTCTCTACAGGAATAACCGTTAGCCTAGTAAGCCTCTTCATCATGGATTAAATACCAATTTGTTTTTAAATGATGTATTGGTATAAAATAGCAAAACCGGCTGTTTACAAATAGAGCAGCCTGTTTTGATAATTAGGAACGACCTTTTCATGATGAGAAGGTCGTTTTTTATTTGGCTTTTATTCAACACCAAAGGTTTTATAAACTTGTAAGATTTAACGGCAAACTAGCACCCTGCTAAGTCAGTCTAAACAATTTACCTGGCAAGGGCTGTACCACACCTTTGAGCTCCATGCTCATCAATTGACCAGCCACTTTATGGACCGGTTGGTTAATGTTTAGAGCAATAATATCCAGCAGTGCTTTTTCATTTTCTTTAAGGTACCTGTAGATTAACTTTTCTTCATCTGTGAGTTCTACAAAAAGTTGTTTCTGTATGGAAACCGTCGGTTCTTTCCAGCCTAGAATATAGGGAACATCGGCTGTTTTAGTGAGCATGTGGGCTTTTGCTTGTTTGATCAGATCGTTACAGCCCATAGCATATTTATCGTTGACCCGTCCAGGTACCGCAAACACTTCCCGATTGTAACTACAAGCAAGGTCTGCAGTAACCAGTGAGCCTCCTTTGGAAGCACTTTCTATCACGACAGTTGCCTCACTCATACCTGCAATGATGCGATTGCGCCCTAAGAAATTATTTCTTTCAAACGTATCTGTATGCCAAAAATCAGTCATAAAGCCGCCGTTTTGCATCATGTCTTCATTATAAGCGGCATGATTACGTGGGTAGGTTTGTTGGAGTCCATGAGCCATAACGGCTATGGTCTGTAACCCATTTTCTATAGCCATTTTATGTGCTAAAATATCCACCCCATAAGCATAGCCACTGACGATAATAGGTTGTAGAGGAGCAATTTCATTAATAAATTTTTCTAAAAAAGCAGCTCCTACGCTGGTAATTTGCCTGGTCCCAACGATGCTCAAAATATACGGATGGTCTAACTGGATCTTCCCTTTTTCAAAATAGATGATAGGCCCATCAATACAATATTTCAACCGCTCAGGATAGTCCTCATTGTAATAAACGCGGTATTTGATCTTGTTCTCTTGTATAAACCTCAACTCTTCTGTCGCTTTAGAAAACAAGCCATCTTTGTTTCTTATAAACTGAGCCTTCTTCTCTCCTATTCCTTCTATGGATGCGATATCACGATACTGCTGTTCAAAAACACCCGCAGCACTTCCGAAAGTACGGATGAGCTTTTTGGCCATAATATCTCCTATAAGCGGTGCTTTTTTAAGTGCCAGAAGAGAAAGGAGTTCTTGTTGGTCCATGTATAAATATAAAACTAAAAATAAAGGGGGAATAAATTTAAGCTTAAATCTAAACTTAAATTTAAAAAAAGATTTGTAAGCCCCATTGTCCTGCGGACATTTCCCCAAAGGGGAAAGTTTCAAAAGCTAGTTATTTAATAGTTGAGAAAGTTTGCTAACCCAATTGCTTAAAATTTCTTTGCGTGAGAAGTGTTTTAGAACGTATTCCCGAGCTTCTTTACCCATGGATGTTCTCCAATCGGGGTCTTGTCTCCAGGCTTCTAATTGGTCTATAGCGGTTGATACATCTGGTTGCGAGAAATAGAGTCCTGCGTTTGCATTTTCTAGGACGGTTTTTACTTCGCTTGCTGGATTTCCTAAAACTAATGAAGGTTTCTCACTCGCCATCATTCCGAGTAATTTTGAGGGCATTACCGTATCTAGTACTTCTGTTTTTTGGAAAAGGAAATGCGCATCGGCACTGCATAAAAGATCTGATAATTCTGCAAAAGGTACTGGGTCGTAAAACGAGATGTTTTCCTGATCTACAGCTTGCATTACTTGCTGGTATTTTGCTCCTGCACCTACTATAATGATCTCGTAAAAGTCTTGTGGTAGCGCTTTCGCGAAAGCGAGAAAATAATCCCAATCTTGCTTATCACCTACATTACCGCTATACAGCAACTTAAATTTTTCACTTTGTAAATAGGAGTGTTGCTTTGCTGTAGATGGATCTACTTGATGTGCATCAATCCAATTAGGCAAATAATAAGTAGGCTGACTGGTCTTCGTTTGCAGCTTTGCGATCATCTTGTGACTGATGGTACTTATGGTAGTTGCTTTGCCTAAAATTCGTCGCTCTAAACTGAAAAGAAATTTAAAAATAAACTTCTTGCTCCCGCTAGAGATTCCTGATTGCAATGCTGCGTCAAATTCAAAGTCCTGAATATGAATCCAGCTTGGGGCTTTGTGTTTTCTCGCATGATAACCACCAAGCCATGCGCTGGCGGTAAAAGGTATGACAGAGATCACCAAGTCTGATTTTTTAATCTTTCTCAAATTAAAAAAACTTCCTTTTGTAAAACTGAGAATGTGAAGGATGCGCTTTAAAAAGGTAGGGTTTTCTGGAACGTACTGTTGGTAACGATACAATTTTGCTCCGTTGTGATCTTCTTGTAAATACTTAGGTTGCGACTGGTATTCTTGAGCAATTTTCCATTGTGGATAATAGGGAAAAGCCGTTACCACGTTTACCATTGCACCAGCGTCAACGAGTGCCTCCACCATTTGAGTAGAATACAGTCCTATAGCAGTGTCTTCTGGAGCATAGTTAAGCCCTATGAATGTGATGTGTTTTCCTTTCAACAATTGAAAATATTTACTTTCAGCAAATTTACTTTATAATCGTTTGTTAATCGACTAATCCATTCCCTAGGTGTTTTTATCTTAAATTTGAGAATAAATCTCTTCCTATGACTCAAATATTGAACTATAAAACCTTTTTATATATTGTATTATCTGGAATCTTCATGTCTTTTACTAGTTGTTCAAGCCAAAATAATGAAGAAACTACTGATAAAATATTGATTGATATAGGTGATTCTTTAACAAAGGGTTCTGGAGGTCAAGGTACTAGTATGTCATCGGTGACCTCAACCCTGTTAGGAGAACAATGGGTTGTTAAAAACATGGGAGTAGGTGGTGAAAACACTTTAACTATAGGGGCAAGATATGGTGCAATCCCTATGTACATAAAAGAATCGATTATCATACCTAAAGACGGTACTACAGTTGAAATTCCATTGGGATTATTCAGCACATATAATAACTCCAAAATAAAGCCTCTTATTCAAGGTGACGCAGGAATCAATCCTTGTTTTGTGGATTCATTGAAATGTACACTTAGTAGAGTTGAAAATTCATACTTTATCAAGCGTAATGATATAGGGGCATCAGATCATTTAACTGAGCCAAATACAACCATAGAAACATCTCTTTCAAAACAAACGAAAGGTATTGCCACTATTTTTATAGGTCAAAATGGTGGATATGAATCGCCACAAGAATTCTTGGAACAAATTGATTTGTTCGTAGCGCATAAAGGTGATTCCAACTTTATAATTATTACGTCACATGGAAATGGGTCAAATGAATTAGTAGCTCCCGTCAAAGAAAAATATGGAGATAGAGTTATTGATTTCAAAAAGTATATGACTACAAAAGCAATAAGCGATGCAATTGAATATGGTTTGTTACCAGATGATGGAAGTTTTCCAACCAATCAAGATATAGAGCTTATGCGTAATAATAAGGCACCCGCTTCTCTACTTATAGATATTGTACATTTAAATCCTATAGGTTATACTTTATTAGGAAAATTGAGATACAAAAAAGGATTAGAATTGGGTTACTGGTAATATCATTATTTTAAATAACCGGTATCAAGTTATCCGAGCTATATCTTGTTAACAATCATCTATCTTTAACAACTTGAGCTGGACTACCTAGGCATATTTTACCTGCTGGAAGATCTTTAAAAACAGCACTTCTTGCCCCTACTAATGTCCCGCGACCAATGGTTATTCCTGGCGCTACGTATACATCTGTTGCAATCCAGCATTGATCTTCTATGATGATCTTATGTGCGTAGATATCAAAATTTACCGCTTGTGAATCGTGCGTTCCTGTGCAGATGTATGATTTTTGAGATATCACCACCTGAGCTCCTATTTCAATTTCGCCTAGACTGTATAAAACTACATCATCTCCTATCCAGCTGTGATCCCCTATGATCACTTTCCATGGAAACTGTATTCTTACAGTAGGTCTTATGATTACTTTTTTGCCGATTTTTGCTCCAAACGCCCGTAATAGAAACCTGCGCCAGCCGTACATAAACTGTGGTGACCAAGCAAAAAGTGTGCTTTGAACCAGCCACCATAATTGTACAGTAACTGCTCCTTTCCCACGGAAGTTTTGTGGCAATTGGAATTTATCGAGTTGTTGGTAGTTTTTCAAATGGTATTGGTTTGTTAAAAACAAAGATAATTTTTTACGGCAGTAACACTGTCATAGAGTGTTCACTATTCTTCACTTGTTTGTATGGCAGCTGTAAAGTGGGTCATCAAAATATGTTCTAAAAGTAATTTTCCATCATCATTAGGGTGAATACCATCTCTTAATAAGTCTTGCGGCGCCACTTCCTTATTTAGATCTAGAAACTTATGCCACTCGCCACGTAAATCAATAAAACCAAAAGCATATTTTAAAGCTAATTTTTCCATTTCTATTGAAGTTTTATCTTCTAGATCGGTTAGCTTTTTATTGTGTTTTTTATCTTCTGGATACGACAAGTGATGATTAAAGATAATCACATCTCCCGTGAAATGGGTTTTTAAGTTTTTAAAGAACTGTTCCAATTCACCAGTTTCTGTGCCGCCATAGGCGTGAAAAAAAAGTAAATCAGCATGTTGCGGATAAATATCTTCTGCCATTAGCGGTAGTAATTGTGGCACTTGAAGACCACTACGAGCAGTGTTTATAATTTCAAAATTAGTAGCGGTAAAAGCACCTTCTAAGGTTTCCTTAATACGTTTTTCTTTGATTCCTTTGACTATGGACTGACCATGGAATTGTATTTTAAAAGAAGTTTTTTTTGAGGACTTATCGTTATCAGTTATAAGCTTGTGAGAATTGTAAAGCTCTGTAACAAGAATTTGCGATGTAGTGATTTCCGGAAGTTGGTATTTATCTAATGGGCTAGAACAAGCACTCAAAAGAAATGTACAGCTTAAAACGCATAAGGAATTTCTCATGTCATAGAATTATAAATCGCTTCCCATTTAGGTTTATTTACTTTCCACGAATACTCCTTAATTACAAATTCTCTCAGTTTCTTACCTGCCATGTCCCTTTCTTGATTGGTCCATTTTGAAGTATCAACCATGGCGTTTCTTAATTCTTCACGATTAGGATTGATAAGAATTCCACCATTATGACTCCATTCATTTAGAAGTCCTGTTTGATGTGTTGTAATTACAGGTGTTCCCATCATGGCAGCTTCTAGGTTCACCATTCCAACTACTTCAGAATAACTAGGCGCTACAAAGGCGTGTGCATCTCTATAAAGGTGTTTTTTATCTAGCCCTCTTACCTCCCCTAGAAACCTAATGCGAGGGTCTTGTTGTGCGAGTCGTTGTAATTCTTTGCTGTGATCGTTTTCTGGACCTGCAATTTTTAAATCAAAATCAAGCATTTTAAGCGATGCAAAAACATTGAGCAATAATTCTAGGCCTTTCTTGGGATGAATACGTCCTAAGAACAAGAAATAGGGTCTTGACGGCGCTTTTCTCTCTACCATCTCTTCTATTTCTACCGCATTGGGAATACACACTACTTCCGTTTTAGGAAATAGCTTTTGTAGGTTCTTTTGTTCCTCTGGTGTTATGGCGTGTATGTATCTCGCTTTCGCGAAAGCGGAACTAGAAACCCCCTTGAAATACAGTTTCTTTTTAAGCCTACCCTCCTTCCAAAGCCAAGGTTCATACATACCATGTGGAGAAAGCACAAAAGGAATATTACTCTTTGCAGCAGTTTTTGCAGCGGCATATTGTGCATGCATCCACACACCATGGATATGAAAAATAGACGTTGAGACTAAACCATTTAAATGGGCTTTTAAATCACTGGAATACAACCATGGCCCTTTATTAGAAAACTCCTGAATATCAAGGTCGTCTTGATCTTTTACGGTCGTTAGAATTTTTGAATCTGGAAATTGTATTTGAATGTCTTTAACAACCGTGCGCACCCCTCCGCTAGCTCTAGAAACATCCTCTGCTATGTGGTAAAGGTTTTTCAAGGAGACGTTTTAAAATTATCTAAAGGAGGTGACTTTAGTCGCTTCTTGTCAAAATTATAATCCAGCATCAAAAATAGGTTTATAAAAAAAGAAAAGAAGAGCACTCCGTTTTCTCTTTCTAAAACATTTTCTGAGAACATCACTATACAGTAGAAAAGAAGTACTGCAATAAATAAATAATTTTTTTTATAAAAGGCTCTGATTAGGTGGTAGAGTAGGAATAAGGAGAAAAACAACAATCCAAGATAGCCTACATTTAAAATGATACCTAAAAATTGATTGTGAGAATTATAGCGATGAGATGCTAAAAACGCTGCGTCTTCCTTGTAGCAATCTATGAGCTGATTTTTTCCATCTCCTATACCATAACCGAAAATTCCAGCATCAGGAATAACGCTGGTAACACATTTATAAATTGAATACCTAATGTTAGTAGAGTTGGTTAAAGAGGCATCTGCATCTTGCACTTGTAACAGTTCAGAAAAACGCTCGTTCACTTTAGGATTAAATACAATTACGGATAATAAGCCTATTGCCCCTAGTCCAAAGACGTAGTACAATTTCTTGTTCTTAAACATGAGTACGAGATATGCCGCAACAAGAATTAATGCTATAATGGGTCCTTTTTTGATCATTATCAGTAAAAAGCCTATAAAGACAATATTGATGATAATGAGTAAAATAAGTTTTTTCCAATGGAGTCCTTTTTGAACTAAAAACAAAGAAAAGATCATCGCAACACCTATATGCATACTGAGATAAATGGGATGAATTTTCCATCCTGAGATATCTGACCTTATGATGTTGACAAAATGCAGAATGACCTCGTCAAAGCTGTACTGCTTACTAAATATGATAAAAGCGCCTACATTGACTATCAAGGTTGCTATGATAAAAAACCACATTAAGGTATAGCGCCTGTCTAGAATATACGATAAGCATCTTTTACTCATGCTAGCGGTAACTAGTGGAAAGATAATTAAGGCAGCTCCTGTAGAAATCTTACGGAACCCATAGGATAAGTCTTCAGTATACAATAAGCTGATCAAAAAGAAGAAAAACAGACTAGAATTAAGTAAAAAATAATTCCATTTAAAACGCTCTCGGTCAATTATTTGACTAGAAATTGCTGCCATTGCATAAAGGCCGATCAAAATAGGCCGCGCGCCTCTAGGGATAATAGGCATAAGAAACATGGCCACGGTCATGTAAAAAAGCAGTTGAGGTAGATATTTAGTTAGTTTTTCTTTGAAACCCATATTTTTTGATCGAGAACAATACCTATTAAATAAATGATTGATTTAGGAACGATGTAAAGCCCTATTAAAGTACCTATAAAGTAGCTAAATCCATTTGTAAAATCCCCTCTTAATAGGAAGATCAAATGCATAGCAAAATAAAAAGCTATTGCTTTTTTTAAATAGTCCTTACTGTTGAGCCAAGTTAGAAAATATACAATTGTGATTGCTAGTAAAAAGGCCATTAGAAATACTCCAAAATAGCCGAAGTTCATATAACCTTCAGAAACTAGAGGGTTAGACAAATTTGCAAACCAAAAATCGTATCTCTCAATGAGATGATCTCCTACTACAAGACCCGAAGAATCTGGCTTTGATAGCCATAAACTTCTAGGGACAAAAAATAAAAATGCACTCAGTGATTGAAAACCATAGGACAACCCATTTTCTTCTACTATTTCAATAACAACACCTATGTTAATAAAGGCGTCATAATTGAGCGACATATAACCAAGGTTTAAATCATTTTTTCTCAGGAATAAACTGGGATTAGAAATTAGGTCTGCAATACCATAATCTACATGTGTTAAAAACTGAAGTGCAGGAAATGCAACTATCATGGAGAAAAAAAGCAAAAATGTTGTTTTAACGTTACTATTCATCAATTTAGGATAAAAAAGGAAAATAAGTAATAAATAAATGGGTCCTAATGCATTTCTTTTTTCTGTCAAAGGGTTCTTTAAAACTAATAGGAAAATCAAAAAAACAGCAATACTGATTATTAAGAAAAGCCACTTACTTGCGGTCAATTTTGATTTTATCAAGTAACTGGTAGAGATAACAATTCCTGCTAAAGGAATTATGAAAAGAACCTTAGTCCTGATTAATAAATCACTGATGTTATAATCGGAAACTTTCCAGCTGGGCCGTGTAAACTCATCCACAAGAAAACCAAAGTTAGTGATGATTATTAAGGCTGATAGGATTAAAAATATAAAAGGAATTATATAAGTTTTACCTTTTAAATTAACCGGTGGTTTTTTAGTGGTTTTAATTAAAGTTTTTGTGCCTATATAAGTGAGAAAAAAAACAATATGAAAACCAGAAATTAAAAAATTAGTTTTGATAAATACCCATTCATCAAAGGGAAACTGATTCCCATAAACCGGGAATTCCATAGCTGTCATGGTGCTTGCTTGAGACATGGGAGCTACCAGAAAAAACAGGAAGTTGAAAACTATATAAGTACTTAAAAAAGGACTGTATGTCTTTTCAATAAAAATATGGAAATACGTTATAAACGTAATGATAATTGCATTACTGAAGAAAGACAACCATAAGGAAATACTTGTATCAAATGTTGCAAATATGAACGCCGTTACAAGTAAGTAAACAAATATGAATGTGTTTCTTAAAAACATTATTCCTAATTTTTTATTTTCCCTACAAAAACATGTCTGTTTATGTCAAGTTCTTCATCAAGGATGTAATCAAATCTATCTGAAAAGTTGGTTTTAAACCATTCTAAAGTATAATATTCTGGAACCTCTGGTATGTTATCCATATCACCAGAATATAGTCCCAGCGGCATGAATTCTATTATAACATATTTAGTAGCTAGAGATTCTAACACGTTAAAAATATGATCTACAGTAATGTCTTGAGTAAGTATAAGATGATGTGTCACGGCAAGTGCCATTACTACATCAGCATTAATTCTATCTTCAATTTTATTTGTGTTTGTTCTATTATTAGGACGTACAAAATCATAAAGCAAAGGCAACACTTTATCACTAAATCTATTGTTTAAATAAATCTGATCAAGAGCGTTTTTATCATAATCAGTGGCAATAATTTGATTCATCTGAGTATTCTCTCTGACATAATCAGCAAATTTACCTTGATTAGAAGCTAGCTCAATTAAAGAAGTAGCGTCACTTAGGTCTTTATTAATGATTTCTGTTATTCTCAAAAATCTATTGTCTTGAGAAGGATTTTTATTATTGTGATAATCCTTCCAGTAAGAATCTATATGGCTTGTTGATACTCTTTTCAATAGTCGCTTTGCGTAAGAAACAGAATATTTATTTTGAAAGAGTTTTTTAAATTTTAAAAGCTTATCAATATGTTTATGCTTCCCGTATTTTTCAATAACTCGTACATATCGAGCTGCTGCAAGTCTCCTTTTGCTGTTATGAATTTTAAAAATCCAGGAAGTGATTTTCTTTCCTAGAATTGTGACATGTTTATTTCTTAACAAGAACAAGTCTCGATCACTAAAGAGTCCGTAATGTAAGTAGATACTGTTTGATAAATCAGAAAACCCTTTATTATACAAATATAAAGGCATGTAAAAGGAATTATAAAAGTTGTTAAAACCCGTCCAAGCCTTATCGTTTTTGGCATCTACTTTTATAAAGCTACCAAAATCTAAATAAACCGGCTGAGCCATGTTAAAGACCACATTAAAAGCATGTACGTCAAATAGTTCATATCCGTATTTGTTTGCAACTTCATTACAATCTAAAACCGTATTTGCCGCATCTTGTAACATCGAGAATGACCACTCATACGGGTAATTCCAAAACTCTATATTTTCATGTTCAATGACTAGATCAAATCCTTCTATTTTCAAGTCAGAGATCCATGTTTTAACAAAGAGTTTTTTGGTAATTAATTCATCTAGCATACCACCAGACATCATATCCTTAACTTGCTCTATATATTCCTTATTAACGCCTCTAATGACTCTATCTCCATAAAAAAATAAAGTGCATACTTGATCAATAGAAATCTCAAGCGTTTTTAATTCTTCCCTTCTAATAACTTCACTCATAATGGTTTGATCCATGTTTTAGGTCTCAAAACATTAATAATAGACCTGGTTTGTAAGTAGAAATTCTCTCTTGTTTTCTTGAAGAAAAAATTTATAAAATAACTCGATATAGAATATGAAATCAAGGTAGCATAAGCAGCTCCTTTTAAACCATAATCCTGAATCAAATATATATTCAACGATATATTTAATACGGCACCTAATATAAGTCTAAAACTCGCTAACTTTTCTAATCCTTCATTAAGATAATAACTCCATGAGGCATTACTTAAAAAGACAAAAACTATGGACCAAATATAAATACTTAATAATCCACTGCTTGCCGCATACTCTTCACCAAATAATACTTGAACCATTATAGAGCCGAAAAAAGTATAAAGAACACACGCAGAAATAGCTATTTTCATTAATAAATCATATAATTTTTGCAATCTATTAATGAATTGTACTCTGCTTTTTTTTCTCAAAGCAACTAATGATGGAAAAATAGACTGTGTAATCGTTACTGTAATAAAAAGCCATACACCAGTAAGTTTAACAGCAACACTATATATACCTACTTCATACTCGCTAAGGAATTGCTTGATCATTACTTGATCTATTTTCATATAAAGCGCCGCCGCAACAGAACCTAATATTAATAACTTCCCTTTATTAAAAAGCTCTATTGCTACTTCTTTTTCAAAGCTCCAATTTAATGGGTTTAATTTTTGCCCTTTATAGACAATTATGTAGGCTATAGCTAGTAAAACCCATTCTAGAAGTATAGCAAATGCAAACCACAATAATGAGTATTCAAATAGTATAAAATACACCTTTAATAAGGCTAAACATCCTATGACAATTATATTACATATTGCGGTGTATTTACTTTTAACTTCACTTTGAAAATAAAAATCAATTATTTTAAAACTTTGAAAAGCCACTGATAATGAAAGAAGTCCAATAATATAAAGTGTCGTTGTGCTTTCTTGTTGATAATAAAGAACTGGCAACATAATAAACACCATCGCCATAAAGCCTAAGGTCCTTAAAACCATTGCTGTGCCTATAATCTGATCTCTTTTTTCAGGTGTTTTTACCAGTTCTTTTACTACTATTTGATCTAAACCTAGTCCGGCTATGGCAGTAAATAAATACACAAAAGACTCTGAATAACTTAAGGTTCCATAATCATTAGGTCCTAAATATTTTGCAATCCATATACCTACAAAAAAAGCATCGATAACTCGTACGCCTTTTTCTACTAGAAGCCATAGTGCGTTATTGAAATACCTAGATATTTCTACAGATTTGAATATTTTAGATAACAATATTTTAATTTTCTATATAAGCCGCATACATCATCTCCACTCCTTTTTCCAGCTCCACCTCGTGTTTCCAGCCCAGCTTATGAAGCTTGGATACATCAGTGAGTTTGCGTGGGGTACCGTCTGGTTTTGAGGCGTCCCAATCGAGATTGCCTTGATAACCTACGGTCTTTTTGATCAGCTCTGCCAAGTCTTTGATGGCAATATCTTCTCCTGTCCCTATGTTAAGATGGGTATTTCTTATGTCTTTGTCAACTCCTTTTACCTCCTTAAAATCAATATTTTCCATTAAATAAACGCAAGCTTTGGCCATATCATGTGACCATAAAAATTCCCGTTTAGGAGTTCCTGTTCCCCATAACGAAATGCCGTTTTCTGTGATGCCATTTTTTTGTAATTCCGCTTTCACTTCGACAAGCTCTGTGCGGCGCGCGATTTTATAGTCCACACCTAAATCCTCACATAAAGCTTGCTCATTGCCTTGCATCAACAACTTGCCTAGATGCATTTTACGAATCAATGCTGGTAGTACATGAGATTTTTGTAAATCAAAATTATCATTAGGCCCATACAAGTTGGTAGGCATCACTGAAATGAAGTTGGTGCCGTATTGTAAATTATAGCTCTCGCACATCTTGATACCCGCAATTTTTGCAATGGCATAAGGTTCGTTGGTATATTCTAAAGGCCCGGTAAGCAAACTGTCTTCTGACATAGGTTGTGGCGCCATTTTAGGATAAATACAGGTGCTTCCTAAAAACAATAATTTCTTCACCCCATTCAAATAACTCTGATGTATCACATTATTCTGAATCATCAAGTTTTTATAAATAAAGTCGGCTCTATAGGTGTTGTTTGCCACAATACCTCCTACACTTGCTGCTGCCAGAAATACATATTCTGGTTTTTCATCAGCAAAAAATTGGGCGGTAGCTTGTTGGTTGGTAAGATCTAATTCTTTGTGAGTGCGCAAGATAAAGTTCGTAAAACCTAAGTCTTTTAACTCCGTCACAATAGCGCTTCCCACCAGACCACGATGCCCAGCAATGTATATTTTTGAAGATTTCTCCATTCTTTATTCTTAGCCTATCCTAAATCCTCTCCAGGGGTGAGGACTTTTTTCTTAATGATTTGTATTTATATGTTCTTTATAATAACTTTTCCAATCCTAAGTACTTCACTTTGGAATGAACTTCTATATTCCATATTCTTTACTCAAAAGCCTCTTAGCCTATCCTAAATCCTTTCCAAAGGAAAGGACCTCATTTCGATCGTTTATTGCTTTCATCTTATATTAAAGCGCTTCTTTTATAAAACACACATCACAACTTCTATATTCCATATTCCTCAATCGATATTCTTTACTCAAAAGCCTCTTAGCCTATCCTAAATCCTTTCCAAAGGAAAGGACCTCTTCTCGATCGTTTATTGCTTTCATCTTATATTAAAGCTGTTTTCTTATAACACACCCATCCCAAGCTTCCCTCAAGGGAAGGGGTTGTTTGTTTTTCAATTACAACTTCTATATTCCATATTCTTTAATCGATATTCTTTATTCAAAAGCCTCTTAGCCTATCCTAAATCCTTTCCAAAGGAAAGGACCTCTTCTCGATTGTTTATTACTTTCTTCTTATATTAAAGCTGTTTTCTTATAACACACCCATCCCAAGCTTCCCTCAAGGGAAGGAGTTGTTTGTTTTTCAATTACAACTTCTATATTCCATATTCTTTAATCGATATTCTTTACTCAAAAGCCTCTTAGCCTATCCTAAATCCTTTCCAAAGGAAAGAACCACATTTCGATCGCTTATTGCTTTCATCTTATATTAAAGCGCTTCTTTTATAAAACACACATCACAACTTCTATATTCCATATTCCTCAATCGATATTCTTTACTCAAAAGCCTCTTAGCCTATCCTAAATCCTTTCCAAAGGAAAGGACCTCTTCTCGATCGTTTATTGCTTTCATCTTATATTAAAGCTGTTTTCTTATAACACACCCATCCCAAGCTTCCCTCAAGGGAAGGAGTTGTTTGTTTTTCAATTACAACTTCTATATTCCATATTCTTTAATCGATATTCTTTATTCAAAAGCCTCTTAGCCTATCCTAAATCCTTTCCAAAGGAAAGGAACACATTTCGTTTTTTTAATTTGATCTTTTATAAAGGCTATTTACTTTATTAAAAACTATTTCAATTTTCGAGTTCAAGTTCGAGTTCAAATTCCCTTTCCATTGGAAAGGGCTAGGCTTATTCAAAATAGTTGTTGATGCGGTAACCGCCTTTTTTCAAATATTCCTCGCGAGACATGAGGTGTAAATCACTTTGCATCATATCATTTACCAGTTCTTGGAGTGCAATTTCTGGAACCCAACCTAATTTTTCTTTAGCTTTTGTAGGATCTCCTATCAATAAATCTACCTCTGTAGGACGGAAGTATCGCGGATCTACGGCTACGACTTCTTTACCTATTTCTAATTGGTAGTCCGGATTGGAGCAAGATTTTATTGTTCCTTTTTCCTCCACGCCTTCGCCTGTAAACTCTAAGTCTATACCTACATACTGAAATGCCATGCGTATAAAATCTCTCACGCTAGTCGTAGTTCCTGTAGCGATGACCCAATCTTCTGGCTCATCGTGTTGCAGGATCATCCACATCATGCGCACATAATCTTTGGCGTGTCCCCAATCCCTTTTGGCATCTAGGTTTCCTAAATAGACTTTGTCTTGAAGACCTTTTACGATCTTAGAAGTCGCACGAGTAATTTTTCTAGTAACAAAGGTCTCTCCTCGTACTGGAGATTCATGATTAAAAAGAATTCCGTTACAAGCAAACATGCCATAAGCTTCCCGATAATTTACCGTTGCCCAATACGCATACATTTTTGCTACGGCATAAGGACTACGCGGATAAAATGGGGTGGTTTCTGATTGTGGTATTTCTTGCACTTTACCATATAATTCTGAGGTAGAGGCTTGATAGATTTTGGTTTTCTTTTCCAAACCAAGTATACGTACCGATTCTAGAATGCGTAGGGCCCCTATACCATCTGCATTTGCGGTGTATTCTGGCATTTCAAAAGAAACTTGTACGTGTGACATCGCCGCGAGGTTATAAATCTCATCTGGCTGCGTTTCTTTAATAATTCTGGTAAGGTTAGTCGTATCTGTAAGATCACCGTAATGCAATTTAAATTTTACATCAGTTTCATGCGGATCTTGATACAGATGATCGATACGATCTGTATTAAACAAAGAAGCACGGCGTTTGATACCGTGTACTTCATATCCTTTTTTTAATAAAAACTCACTTAAATAGGCGCCATCTTGACCGGTAACTCCAGTGATTAAGGCTACTTTATGATGCTGTACAGACATATTCTTTTTGTAAAGCTGTAAAAATAAGGTTTTGAAGCCGTTTATTAAACAATGTGATTATGAACTGTGCGATCTCTTTTCTAAAACCTAAGACTTGATGGTGTAATGTGAAACCACCTCATCCAAGCCTTCTTCAATAGAAGGAATCTGATAATCAAAAACACTTTCTGTTTTCTCACAGTTCATCACACTATAAGCGGGTCGTTTTGCAGCGGTTTTAAACTCTGCTACTGGAGTTATTTTTTTACCTAAATCCAACTTGTTATTAATCGCTTGTGCAAAATCAAACCAGGTCCACGCTCCTTGATTGGTAAAGTGATAGGTGCCATAAGCTGTAGGATCGTTTTTAATGGTGTGATGTATAAAAGCAGCTACATCTAGCGCACTGGTAGGAGAACCGGTTTGAGAGTCGACTATTTTCAATTCCTTCATGTCTGTTCCAGCCACCCATTTAAAGAAGTTTTTGCCGTGTGGTGCGTACAGCCAGGAAATTCTAAAAATATAATGTTTGCACCCTATTTGAGTAATGGCCTTTTCTCCTGCAAGTTTACTCGCGCCATACACATTTATAGGATCTGTTTCATGATCCGTCTCGTATGGAGTTGCAGCATCGCCTTTAAAAACATAGTCTGTAGAAAAATGAATTAAAGTAGCCTTGTATTGTTTTGAGATTTGCGCCATTTTCTGAACAGCAAGCGCGTTTATTTTAAAAGCTTTTTCTTCTTCGGCTTCTGCTAAGTCCACCGCTGTGTAGGCCGCACAATTGATGATGTAATCTGGTCGTATATTTTTGACCTTTTGATCCAATTGAAAACTACAGCAAATATCCAGTTCCTTACTTGAAAAACAGAAGAGTTCTTGTTCTTGCAAGGCTGCTTTTATCGCAGTTCCCAACATGCCATTTGCACCTGTAATAAGAATTTTCAAAACGGTAAAATTTAGTGGTTATTTGAGGAATCCCAACTTCTCATCTTTTTCAGAAAGGATCATGTCTTCTTCCGGCAGTTGCCAGTCTATGTTTAATTTTGGATCGTCGTACCTCAAGCCCACTTCCATTTCTGGCTGATAGGCATTGTCTACTTGATAATTCACAATAGCCGTTTCTGAAAGTACGGAGAAGCCGTGTAAAAAGCCTCTAGGCACAAGTAACTGTTTGTGATTATCTCCTGACAACTCTATAGTAAAATGCTTTAAATAAGTAGGTGAGTCTGGTCTAAAATCTACTGCAACGTCTAGTATACGACCTTGTACACATCTTATCAGCTTGGTTTGTGCTGCATCTGCTTTTTGGGCGTGTAAGCCCCTTAAAACACCATAAGAAGAGGTGCTTTCATTAATAGTAATAAAAGCTGCTTGTTGAGGTAAAGCTTTCGCGAAAGCGATACTGTCAAAAGCGATACAGAATTTACCTCGAGCATCTTTAAAAACAACGGGTTCAATAATCTTACAGTCTAAAAGTGGTGTCTCAATTATATTCACTTGATAGCTTCTTTTTGATAGTTATTTAAAAATCGCAATACCAATGGTACCAATGCTATAAGAAGACCTAAACCAAAAAACACCAATGCGTAAGTAAGCGTAAGGTGCTTTTTCTCTATCACTCCTTTTTTAATAAAATAAGAAACGATATTTACGGTGTTTTCGTAACTGTATTTCTTTTCCCGCTCAATTTCCAGGTTAAATAAGGTTTTGGACTTTTCGTTAAACAAATCTCTAAACACATCGGTTTTATTCTGTCCATTGACAAATACACTGGTGCCTTGAGAGGCCTTAGAATCGGTGTTTTTAATGGACACTTGAAATGCTCCTATTAGGGAATCAATCTCTTGCAATTGATACTCCATATTGCGAATATTAAAGGCCGTTGTTTCCCTACTGGCTAATCGTTGCGCCTTGATCAGTGGGTTATCCTCTACTTGAACAGCTACTGAGGCTGCTTTTTCTAAAACTGCTCTATCCTTAGAAACTATTTCTACTTTATAAAATTGGTAATCAATAGCTCTTTTTGCCTGTTTAAAGCCTTCAAAGGTGTAGTTTTCTAGTGCAATAGTGTCTGCGCTGCGTGCCAAGAAATCGTATTCTTCAAGAAGCTCTGTATCGTTAAAATTAGCTTCTATCTCAAAGTTTTTCAGCTGACTAGCTTCTTCTATAGATATGTTTAACTCCTTCCCTAGGTTCTTAAAATCTTCTTGATCTACTAAGGACTTGTAGTATTCGAGATTAGAAATTAATTGTCCAGCACTTTCAAAATTAGGTTGTACTCTTAATTGTGCCGTAAAGTTCTTTTTATTTTCTCTACTGGTATACATCCCAAGGCCTCCTCCTAAGATGGATAGGACCCCTAATAATATGATGTTATTTTTAATAAAGATTAAAAACAAAATAAGGAAATGTGCAATTCCTTTAAAGAATCCTCCTATGGCACTAAAAAGATTCTTAAATCCATTGCTGATCCACACAAAAACAGGTACTAAATCTACCTCTTGTTCTTGATTATTGTTAGGTTGGTTGTCCATGAAGTTGTTATTTTTTCAAGTCTTCAAATATAATTGAAGTCTCTGAATTCTTTAAACGCATAATTTTCAGTAAAATTATTGCTCTTTTTCTTCCTCTTGTTGCGGTACTACTTTAATACTACTTTCTATGATTTGTTCCAGTATCTTCTCTGTAATAACATAAACAGGTTTTACCCCTATCAATCCCAAACCACCACTTGCTAGCGTATGTCCTGTTTTTAACGGGTTATCACTTGCGTAATAGGCATACCGCACTTTTACTTTTTTACGTATGCTGCGTCTTACTCGAGATGCTGCCTGTATGGCTTTTTGATAATGAGCACCTTCCATTTCTAGACCTATGACTTTCCAACTGGAATTATAGAAAAAGTCTAATAAATCTTTATTTTGTAGTGAAGTCCCTAAAACAGTCACCATAGATCCAGTAACGACTTTGATATCATCGCTCTCGAGGTCTTTTTTAGAAAGTCTGTTTTTAAAGGGGTAATTATCTGCTGTACCTTCAAAAACATGTGCATCAGGCACCATTATATCGCCTTTATCTCCTTCCAGAATACCTGCTTTACCCATGATATTGATGGATTGAACATTCATCTGGTGTGTTTTTCCTTGCTCATCTTTAAAAGGTTTGAGCAACTCGTCCATCGTTTCATAAGCCTGCTCGCCAAAAGCATAATCCATCACGATAAGAACTGGTTTTGTGTCGTTCTCGCTTTCGCGAAAGCGTGGATCGCAAAAGTCTACTTTTTCAAATTCACAAGTCGCAAGATCAAAAATCTGTACATCTATATTAGTGCCGCTTTTATCCTTAAGCTCCGTCATTCCCCTGGATAGTGCATGTTTCTTGATCAAGTCGCGGTTTTTCTTCCCGCTATCGTTGCTCAAATCTGCAAAGATTTCCATCCGGCTTTTCTTTGCCATTTGAGAGGCCAAGGCTACAGGACCATAAAGCGAATTCATAACGCTGTGTAGGTTAGCGCTAATAATGTGCAAGGGTCTTTCAAAAAGTCCTTTTTCAATCAGGTGTTTTTTGATTCTCAAGGCCCAAGCATCACCGTGAATGTGATGACCTAGTCGTTCTCTTAACACTGGAGAAAAAGTCACAAGACGTTTTTCTTCATCGAGAACTTCTTGTTTTGCAAGCTTACCTAAGTGGTAAATGATGCTTAAAAACCTATTAGGGTTTCCTTCGGTAGCAAAGTCTGCATAAACAGAGGTCACCTCATCAAAGGTGCGCCCTAGAATATTTGCTACATGAGTAATAGCTACTTCTTTTTCTTCTTGAGTGAGTTTTTTCTTTGAAACAGCTGTTTCTAGACTTTTCCAGTCTCTTGTAGTATTTCCATTATCACCCACGATCACTTGTTTCATGATCTTATGAGATTCTATCATCAAAAAAGTAAGGTGTGTTAGAATGTCATAGATTTCAGATCTTCCACGAGTCACCTCAATATTCATTTGCTGCCCATCAATACGGTAACAATTACGTCTTCTTTTTTTAGGAATAATAGCCTTAAAATGAGAGCCTTCATAACCTTCATCACTAGTAAGGTTGATGTAAGTGCACTCTTCTATTCCTACTGGAAGTCGGTCCATGACGTAAAGTAAACCGTTTAATTCTATCTTGTCCTCAGCAATGGAACCGTAGATTTCTGGTCTTACTGTGAGTAAGGATTCTCTTAAAGATTCACCACTCACTCCCATAGGTTTATAAAAGCCTCTATTAAAAAGATGTCGCATGGTGATGTACATGCGCTCTATAGCATTAGTACTTTCTTGAGCTCTGGTCCGTGGTTCTACGTTAATTATCGGCATAAATATTCTTTCGTAGCAAAGATACATCTTTGTAGAATCGTCTTAAGAAAGATTTTTATTCATTTATATAAGCGCTACACAATAATTTTAAGACAGTTTTTCTTCACCGTAATATGAAATGGAGATTTCAGATGAATGGGTTCCCCGTCCAGCTGTGCTGAACAACTATCATTGCTGCTCAATACAACCTCACTTACTGAGTGTGCAAAATTCTTCTTGAAAAGAATCGATCCTGCCATTTTTAAAGCAAGGTCTATTCTTGAATTTGCAAAAACGATATCTAACAATCCGTTATTGATCTCTGCCTTAGGAGTAAGGGATACGTTATAGCCTAGATATTTGGTGTTAGAAATGAGTACACAAAATTTTGGCTTATCAGATTTTTCTAGCATAATCACATCTTTATTTTTACTAAAAAAGGATTTCAAACTGTGGTGGACATAAGTAGAAAGGCCTCTTTTAGTATCCTTGTCGTATCGGTGTATCACATCAGCTGGATAGCCTAGGGCAAAGTTGGAGAAAAAATAAGTTCCATTTACTTCTCCACAGTCTATGTGAACGGTCTCGGCATGCTTTATAGAGGAGCAGAGTTTTTTTATAGATTTTGACAAGCCCAAATGACTTGCAAGGCCATTGCCAGATCCTCTGGGAAGTATGGCTAATTTAATATTTGAATTCACTAGAAATTTTGCAATTGTGTTCACCGTACCATCACCTCCAGAAGCAACGATGATATCGCAACCTTTATGAATACACTCTTTTGTCAATCGCTCTAAATCACTTTTAGAAGAAGAATAGCGTATTTCAATAGCGTATTTATCGAAGTCAAAGAAGGTGTTGATTTGCTTGAACTCTAGTTTATTTCCGTTTTTTCCAGAAATAGGATTTACTAAAAAGGCGATTTTAATCACTAATTAATTTGCTTTAAAATTCCAGTCATCAGCATACATGCCAAAAACAGAACCCAATTTATATTCAACTGCATATTTCTCATTCCTTCCTGCTTGAAAATTAACATACTAAACATAGATCTTAACTCCTACTTGACTAAGTTGATTTAACAACTTTTTGCTTTTACTAACGGATTCTCTAGAAAAAACAAGGTGCTTTATATGGTGTTCTTTAACGTATTCTAGTGTTTTATCCTTGAGGTTGTTTAACCGGTTTTCTGATAACATAAGCTCTACTCCACCGCTGCAGCTATAAGGACGTCAGAAAAGTAAAAATTTCCATTCTTAAGCGATGCTGATCTGCAAAGCTATATGCAAACTGTTCTTTACCCCTCGTTTTATCGGTTATTAATACCGCTTATTTATGAGAACCGAACCCTGTATTAATAGCACACATGTCTAAAGAATTAAAAAAATTCAAGATCTTATAACTGTTAAATACTTCTAGGGATACTGATGTATCTCCTTGATAAACGCTTTCTTAACCAGCTATGTATTTACTAAACTTACTTTGCACATCAATGGAGTCATGGGTGATTCTCGCACCTTTTTTATAAGATCCTATTCATTCACAATAAAATCAATTCCAATTAGTAGGAATAAAAAATCAAGCCTTTTGCTGGATAATCTTCTCTAGCACCTCAGCTATTTTACGATCGTTTGATAGTCTAGGAAGTTTATTTTGCCCTCCTAGTTTGCCTATGGTTTTCATATAAACCTTGAAACCGTTTTCAGGTACAACGGTTAGCTTTAAAGGTTGTAGTATTTTTCCTGTAATTAAATCGTCGTAATAGCTGTTTTGTTCTCTCATTTTGAGGTCTAAAACTTGAGATAACTGTGGCAGGTCTAAGTCGGTATTCGCACCAAATTCCACAAACCACTCGTGGTAAGGAAGCGCATCGTTTTCTGGACTCAATTGAGGCGCTACCGTAAACTCATTGATGATAATGCTCAATGGAGTAGCTGCCGCTTTCATAGCTTCTTCTACTTCTTTGCCTATAACATGCTCGCCACTCGCGCTGATGTAATGTTTGATACGACCAGTCACAACAATTTTATAAGGGCTTGTACTGGTAAAGGCAATGGTGTCGCCTATGTTGTAGGCCCACAATCCTGCGGTAGTAGAAATAATCATGACGTAATTGATTCCTATTTCAACTTCTCCTATGCTTAATCGAGGTGGGTGTTCCTCCTGGAACTGATTTGCAGGAATGAATTCATAAAAAATACCTGCATCGAGAAGCAATAACATTCCTTTCTCGTTTTGCTTGTCTTGATAGGCAAAGAAGCCTTCGCTTGCAGGGAATAATTCTATACTGTCTACTTGACGGCCTATGAGTTGATCAAATTTAGCGCGGTAAGGTTCAAAATTAACCCCTCCATAAATAAATAAATTGAAGTCTGGAAAAACCTCGCCTACTTTTTTACCTGTACGTTGCACGATGCGCTCAAAATACATTTGTACCCAACTAGGAATTCCAGAAATAACGCTCATTTTTTCTGGTAAAGTTTCATCGATAACAGCCTCTACTTTTGTTTCCCAATCATCAATGCAATTGGTTTTCATAGAGGGCAATCTATTTTTCTGTAGGTAATTAGGCACATAATGTGCAACAATACCGCTCAATCTACCGAGTTGGATGCCGTTTTTAGACTCCATTTCTGGACTTCCTTGAAGAAAAATCATCTTAGCATCCACAAACTTTGCTTTACCAGTTTCATGTATATAACTCAATATGGCATTACGAGCTGCCTTGATATGCTCAGGCATGGACTCCGCAGTAAGGGGAATGTATTTTGCGCCACTGGTAGTCCCAGAGGTTTTGGCAAAGTAAAGAGGCTTTCCTGGCCATAAAATATCGCTTTCGCCAGCGACTACTCGGTCTACAAACGGGCGTAATTGCTCGTAATCTCTTACTGGAACCTGTTGTATAAAGTCTTTATGTGTTTGGATGCTGGAAAAGGAGTGCGCTTTCGCGAAAGCGGTGCCCGAAGCAGTCTTTAATAAATTTTTAAAAACCTTATCCTGTGAGCCTACCGGATCTGTAGCCCATTTTTTAGTTTTTCTATCAGTTATTGCGGCAAAAATCTTTGCGCCGAGTGACTTTAACGACATTTATTCAAAATTGATAAAGTTAGTAGGATCTAGCGAATACCCATCGCTCCAAATTTCAAAATGAAGGTGAGGCCCTGTGGTCAGTTCTCCCGTATTTCCAACGCTAGCGATCACCTCTCCTGCAAGTACCTTGTCATTTTGCTCTTTGAGAAGACTTCCTGCGTGCTTGTAAACCGTAATCAAACCATAAGCGTGCTCTATAAGCATAGTATGACCAGTTTCTACACTCCAGCTGGCAAAAACTACCGTTCCATCAGCAGCGGCTTTTATAGGGGTGCCTGTAGTTGCTGCTACATCCACTGCATAGTGTTTGATCTCTGCATCGTAGTCTCCAGAAATAATTCCTTTTACTGGTGGGAAGAAGACAAAGTTCGTTTTGGCCTTTGCTCCGGCAATGACACTGTACCGTTCTTCCTGAGCTACTTCTTCTCTCAAAAGACTGTCTTCTTTGATAGGTTTAAGGTTTGTGATTTCTATATCCGTTTCTACCTTAGCTGTGCTGTCAATACGCTCGTATTCTTCTGAAGTAATATCTCCATTGAGCAGCATTTTAATACGAGAATAAAACTCCTCATTGGTACGTAAAACCTGCTGTATAGAATCTGTTTCCTTAGTGAGTTGTATAGAGTTTCTCTTAGTGGTTACATCAGCATATCCAGGAATGTATTCTCGTATAGGTGTAAATGCAATGAGAACTGTGGTTGCTCCTATCAATAAAACAGCACTTATAAGAGTTACTATAAATACATTGAGTCTATTTAGCTTAAGACTAAAACGTTCTTCAAAAGTGTCGTCATTGAGCACCACCATGCGGTAATGGTGTGTCCACTTGCTTTTTTGGTTTTTATTTTTTTTCCTTTTTGCCATCTGTCGTTAACATTCAACAAATATAATTAGTTTTTACAGGTATGAGGTATGTCCAATGAGGTAATCCTTTATTAGGTATAAAGAAGGTGTCCGGATAAGGTGGGATGTGGAATGTGGGATGTGGAATGTGGAATGTGGAATGTGGAATGTGGAATGTGGAATGTGGAATGTGGAATGTGGAATGTGGAATGTGGAATGTGGAATGTGGAATGTGGAATGTGGAATGTGGAATGTGGAATGTGGAATGTGGAATGTGGAATGTGGAATGTGGAATGTGGAATGTGGAATGTGGAATGTGGAATGTGGAAAAATAAATTTTTTGAGCTTATAAGGCAAATAATGAATTGATTATTAAGTTTTGATTTTACCATGCCCTATCCTAAATCCTTTCCAGCTTAAAGCACCTATCTAGATATACATGGAATCTTCAGGTCCTTCTAATTTATCAGCTCCACAACAACATCGTTTTTCAAGTTCAGGTTCAAGTTCAGGTTCAAGTTCGAGTTCGAGTTCGAGTTCAAGTAGTTTCTTTTTAATTTTTTTAGTTTTAAAGATTAACAGCCTATATAGGTGTTGTTATATGGCTTGTTGTATCTTTGTACTTTAATAAAAGAACAAATCATGTCAGCAAATTTCTTTTTAGCAATGCCAGGTTTATGGAGTATTATCCTTATTGTGGTTGTGGTTTTACTTCTTTTCGGAGGTAAAAAAATACCAGAATTGATGCGCGGTCTAGGTGGCGGAATCAAAGAATTTAAAGATGCCTCCAAAGAGGACGAGACTAAAAAAGAGGATTCTAAGAATCTGAACAAATAGTTAGAAGCACTTAGAAACAAAAAATCCGCATCATTTTAAAATGATGCGGATTTTTTTGTGGTTACAAACTAATTTTAGTCTTCCTCTTTATCTACAAACCTCACACTCTTCAAAATAGATTCTATTTCAAATAAGTAATTGCGCTGCTTGCTGCTCGGGGCACTCACATATCCTTCTATGATCAACCAGTTGTCTTTTTCTTTATTGTAAATCGCATAGTTGACAAATGGTCCTGCCATAAACATGTTTTTTACTTCCCAAGTTCCCTTGGTTTCAAAGGCAAAGTTTCCATCGATCTGGCTTTCATTTAAAAATGGAGAAAAAGCAGGCTCTGTCTGAAATGGGCCACCGTCTGTTAAGATTTTAATTGCTCCTATAGAATCTCGCACCTTCACAATATCCATCACCGTACTGTCACTGCGCTTAATTCTATTGCGATCTACTTCATAAATCATTAAGTCCATAGTGCCTTCAGTAATATTTCTACGCAACCAGAAAAAATCATTGTCCATTTCTCCATTATAGGTAGCAAAATGATAGGCTCGAGGAACAATAATTTCAAAGCCAAAACGCTCTGTTAACCTATCGGTATTTAAGGCTACTTTATCCATGAGGTATTGCTTGCGCTCCACTTCTCCTTGATTGAAAAGAGCAATCATTTTATCGGCATTTTCTGAAATGACTTGAGCGATTTCCTTTTTATTTTTACCCCTTACTACAATTCCCAACTGCGGGTTGGCGTACACATCCTTCTTAACACTCACCCCGCTGCTATCTGATTTTTTTAAGTACAAATAATTACGTGATTTTTTAAGCATCCCCTTAAATGCGGTTGGTTTTACATGATTCAGTGTAAAGATGGGCTCTTCTCTCACGATACCGTCAAGTGGTCTCGCAAACTCTTTTCTAATCGTATCACCTAGGGCTCCATCCCAATCGTTATTTTCTATAACTACTAAAATATCATTGAGTCTTCCCGCACTATCTTGAACAACAATTGCTTGATCATTGCAACTTATAAAAGCCAGACATATGGCGAGAATTACGTATACTTTATTCATATTACTTTAGTTTTAAAATGTCCCCTATTTTGAGGTCATCTGACTTGGCAGGGTTCATTTTGCGTATACTAGCAATAGATATGCCATATTTATTGGCTATTTTCCATAAGCTATCTCCACTTTTTACTTTGTAAGTAGATGGCGTTTCAGTAGGCTTTGAACTCGAGGTCGTTACCGGATTTCTAGAGTGGATGTACAATCTTTGTCCAATACGCAAATTATTACTTCTCAAGCTGTTCCATCGCTTGATCTGACTTACCCTGACACCGTATCTGTTGGCTATTTTACCTAGATAATCTCCACTTTTAACTCGGTATACCGTTCGGCTTTCTGCTTTGAGAAGTTCTGGTATTGGTTTTTCTATTTTTTCAAATTCCGCTTTCGCGAAAGCGTAGACAGCATCCTCATTGCTAACAAATTTTGCCGCATCCCTTATAGGTAATCTCAAATTATAAGTTTTACCCTCCACTACCGGGATAATATCCAATTTATAAGAGGGATTATGAAATTGGATCACTTCCAGATCCTGATCGGTAAATTGAGCGACGTGTTCTAAAGAAATCATTCTTTTAATACTAATCGTATCGGTAGCAATAGTTTTATATAAGGTCTGTTGTGGCTGGAACCCATGCTCTGGTCCATATTTAAACAAATACATCATCGCTTGAAAAGCAGGAACATAACCAGCCGTTTCTCGTGGAAGATAAGGTCTGATGTTCCAGTAATTTTTATATCCCCCACTGCGACGTATGGCTTTATTCACATTTCCTGGACCCGAATTATAGGCTGCCAAGACCAAGTCCCAATCCCCATAGATATTGTACAAACTGCGCATAAATTTACAGGCAGCTTGCGTAGACTTTATAGGGTCCATGCGCTCATCTACATAAGAATTCACTTCCAGATCAAAACTACGACCTGTAGTAAACATAAATTGCCATAATCCTGTAGCTCCTACCCGACTTTTGATACGCGGGTCTAAAGCACTTTCTACAACGGCCAGGTATTTCATCTCCAAGGGTATATCGTACTGATCGAGATAAGGCTCAAATAAGGGGAAATAATAATCACTCAATGTCATCAACCGCTCCATATATACGCGTTGATAACTGAGCTTTTTATTGATAAGCTTTTCCAGCACTGGATTGTAATCTATCTGAAAAGGTGTGGTTTCATTGATGGCCGCCAGTCGTGCTTTAAGCGTGTCTGTAGGAAGTGTTTGTTTTACCGTTTCGCTATAATCCATTTGCACCAATTCATCATACATATAATCGTATAAATCATTGTTGTACAATTCATTAAGTAGATTTTTATCAAAATCATCTGCTTCTGGATATAGCTTTAAAGGCTCGCCAGTCACAGCGGTATCCATGGCTATTTCTTGGACAGGTATTTCTCTGACTACCTTCATTCCTAATTCTAGCGAATCCTTTTCAGCTTGCTGCTTTTCAAGCTCTTTATGAACAATTACTTTTTCTGGAATACTTGTAGAATCTTTCTTTACTTGCGCTGATAGCGGTAGAAATAAAAAAGAGACGACGAGTAGAAACAAAGCATATTTATTCATGTAAGTTTTTTAGAATTTAAGATTAAAATGAATAGCTACTTATTCATTGCAGCAATACCAGGAAGTGTTTTTCCTTCTAGCATTTCTAGCATGGCACCACCACCAGTGGAAACATAACTTACTTGGTTTTCAAAACCAAATTGCTTTACTGCAGCTACAGAATCGCCACCACCTACTAACGAGAAAGCACCACTTTTTGTTGCCATTGCAACAGAGGCCCCTAAAGCTATCGTTCCCTTTGCAAAAGGGTCCATTTCAAAAACTCCTGCTGGTCCATTCCAAAGAATAGTTTTAGCGCCTTGAAGTACGTTGTGGAAATCCTGACGAGATTTTTCTCCTATATCAAGGCCCATCCAGCCATCTGGAATTTCATTGATCGCAGATGTATCAATGGATGCCAATTCTGAAAAAGAGTTTGCAATAACTACATCTACTGGTAAATGTATATTGGTATTAGTCTCCTTTGCTTTAGCAAGGATTTCCAGTGCTAGCTTTTGTTTATCGTCTTCTACTAGAGAGTCTCCTATTTTTCCTCCTTGGGCTTTGATGAATGTATAAGCCATTCCCCCAGCGATGATCAGGTCATCTACTTTAGTTAATATGTTCTCGATTACGGTGATTTTAGAGGACACCTTTGCACCTCCCAAAATCGCTACTAATGGTCTTTCTGGAGTTTTCAAAACTTTATCTAAGCTTTGGATCTCCCGATTCATGAGCATACCAAAACATTTTTCTTTAAAGAATTGGGCAATTATTGCCGTACTCGCATGGGCTCTGTGAGCAGTCCCAAAGGCATCATTGATATAGACATCGCCTAGTTGTGATAAAGCTTTCGCGAAAGCGGTATTCCCAGCAGTCTCTTCACTATAATATCTAAGGTTTTCTAATAAAAGTACTTGGCCTGGCTCCAGATCTTGTGCTGCCTTTTGAGCAATCTCCCCTTTGCAATCTTCTACAAACTTTACCTGTACCCCTAAAATATCGCTCGCCTTCTCTACTACATGACGCAGTGAAAATTCTTCTTCTCTATTCTTAGGACGACCTAAATGTGACATTAAAATCACAGAACCACCCTGTTCTAAAACATAAATAATCGTGTCTTTTGCGGCCTCAATTCTGGTCGCATCAGTTACTTTAAAGTCTTCGTCTAGTGGTACGTTAAAATCTACTCTTATTAGCGCCTTTTTATTCTCAAAGTTAATTTGGTCTATAGTCATCTTATGGTATTCAAAATTGTTGAAAAACAAATATAACGGTTCTCTATTTACCATAGGCAGATTGTTATTTAAAGAAAACTAAAAAGTGAAGTCCTTTCAAGTTTCCTGACCTACAGGGATCCACCTATATTTGCACTATGCAATATCAAGACGTTTTAGGACTGGAACATATCAAAAAGCACCTGCAATCCACGGTGCAAAACGAGCGTATAGCTCATGCTCAGTTATTAGTAGGTCCTACTGGAAGCGGTGTTTTACCTCTTGCCGTTGCTTATGCGAGACAGATTTTATGTGGTGCTTCTAATGAAAGTTGTCATGCACAATTGAACAACCTCGCCCACCCAGATTTACACTTTTCTTTTCCCATGCCATCATCTGTTGGAAGCAGTACTACCAAAGCAACATCAGATATGTTCTTAAAGGAGTGGCGCACTTTTTTAGTTTCTAACCCTTATGGAAGCCTCCCAGACTGGTATAAAGCCATCGATATAGAAAAAAAGAATGCTGAAATACGGGTAGCAGAAGCACAACTCATCATGAAAAAGCTGAGCTTAAAATCTTATGAAGGAGGTTTTAAAGTGGTTATCATTTGGGGTGCCGATAAAATGAATACCGAAGCTGCAAACAAACTCCTCAAGCTTATAGAAGAGCCGCCAGCAAAGACGATTATCCTTCTTGTTGCCGAATCTGAAGATCGAATTATCAATACTATTAAGTCCAGGTGTCAAATTATCAATGTCCCTAAACTCAATGCTGCTGTCATCGCTCAAGGACTACAAAAAAACCTTAATCTGTCTGAAAGTCAGAGCTCTATAGTTGCTAGGCAAGCAGATGGAGATTACAGAAAAGCCGTACAGTTTTCACAAAATAGCGCTGAAGACCTGCAATTTGAACAGTGGTTTGTGGAATGGGTACGAACAGCTTTTGTAGCTAAGACAAAAATGACGGCCATAAATGACCTTATGGAATGGGCTCATAACATAGCTGCGGTCAACAGAGAAACCCAAATACGTTTTCTAATGTATTGTATGGAATTCTTTAGACAAGCCATGTTGAAAAACTACAAAGCAGATACTGCTGTATATCTATCTCCTCAAAGCGGTTTTGACTTAAGTAAATTTGCCCCTTTTGTAGACGGTAATAGAATGATGGAAGTACAAAAGCAGCTTCAAGAAGCCATATATCATATAGAACGTAATGCTAATGGCAAGATTGTTCTTACTGATTTGAGTATAGGGATGACGCGTATCTTACACGCTAAATAGGTGTAGCATAAAATCTTTATGTCTATTACTGAATTTTCTTCCCAAATAGTTAGAAGCACAACACATTGTATTACTTTAGAATAAAAAAATGATGTTCACCTACTCAGGGATAATCCTTATTCTGATTTTTTTGCTAGTCACCTATTTACTGTCTGCTTATGAAAAAATGTTTGATTGGAACAAAACATTTGAAGACTACTGCGATATGTATAAGGGTATATTTAATCCTATCCTTGTTAGGTTAAGTATCATTATCATCTTAGGCATAGAAATTATACTGAGTACCATAATCGGTATTGCCGTATATGATATTATAAGCGTTCAAAGTTTTCTATATGCTCAATACGCATTAGTACTTTCCGGTTTTCTTATTATAATTTTGCTAATAGGTTTAAGACTTATAAAAGATTACTCCGGATCTTCAGGATTAGGAATTTACTTTATCATTAGCATGATGGGGCTCTTCTGGTCTCAATATATATAATGTCTATAGCAATCTTTATTTGTATAAGTAAAAACTATGTGTTTATAAACAAAATAAGGCTGTTTAAGCTGGTTTAAAGAAATTGGCAACACCAAGTTTGATTGACTAAAAAAGCGCTTTTAAATGGTTTTAAAAGCGCTTTTTTAGTATGTAAGTGATGGAACTGGGCTCCTTAGTACTCATTGCCATCAAATTGGAGAGCAAGCCAATGAACATTCCTGAGAAAAAGGGAAAAAGTGATTTTTTATATCTAGAGGATAAAATCGAAACATAAAAACTATCAAACCACATCGGTTTCATTTTTATGATTTCAAAATCCTTTTCAAATAAACTTCTTACCGCTTTTTTATTAAAGTGAAATAAATGTCTAGGCACATCATAACCTGCCCAATACTTTCCATAAAACTTAGCATCAAAAGATTTGTAATTAGGTAAGGCTAGGATTAAAACACCATTGGGTTGTAACAACTCAAGGATTTTTTCTTTCTGCTTTTCTACATCTGGAACATGTTCTAACACATGATACATAGAAATTAAATCAAAAGAATGTGGATCAAATACTTCTAGACTTGCATGCAAATCAATTCCCTTTTCTTGAGCCACCAACCTTGCCTTAGCACTAGGTTCAAAACCGGTACCTTCAATTCCGCAATTTTGTAATGCTCCAACCAGGTCTCCTACCCCTGCACCTATATCCAACACTCTCCCGTTTAACGCAAATTCCTTAATTAAGGAAGTCTTGGACTTTAAATTAAAACCCTTAGCAAAATTATAGCATCGTGCAAAAAAAGAGGTAGCCGTGTCATCATGAGAAAGATAATCTTCGCTTTCGTAATATGGATCTAACTCCTTTGGTGGAGGAGTAGTTTTTATCAATTCTGTATTTAAATCCTGATACAACTCAAACTTTTCCTGGGTCAGAAAGTAGTCGTTAAGTGTCAGAAAGTGTTTGGAGAAATTCAAATTCATTAATTGTTTCACGTGAAACTATCGGCCCATGTGTACTAATAAAACAGAAATATCACTAGGTGACACACCAGAGATACGACTAGCCTGCGAGACAGTCACCGGTTGTATCTTAGTTAATTTTTCTCTAGCTTCATAAGAAAGTGATTTGATGCTTTTAAAATCATAATTAGACGGAATCTTTACATTTTCCAATCTGTGAAGTTTATCTGCATTGTCTTTTTCCTTGGAAATATATCCTGCATACTTCACATGTACCTCTACCTGCTCAAGAATATCATCATCTAAATCGTTCTCTTCTAAATAAGACTTCACCTGAGAAATAGTTTTAATATCTTCCAGATTGATCTGAGGACGAGAAAAGACTTTAAATAGCTTGTCATTTTGGGTAACTACTTTACTTCCCTTTGCCTCTAGTAAAGGATTCATTTCCTTATAGTCATAACTGGTGTCCCGTAAAAACTGAACCATTTTTTCAGATTCATTAGCTTTTCGCTCCACTCGACTCAAAGCTTCAGGAGTAACAATTCCCAATTCAACCGCTCTGGGTGTTAATCGTAGATCGGCATTATCTTGTCTTAGAAGCGTTCGATATTCGGCACGAGAAGTAAACATTCTATAAGGTTCATCTGTACCCTTTGTAATCAGGTCATCTACAAGAACGCCTATATAAGCTTCATCTCTTTTAAGAATAAAAGATTCTTCATCTCTAATTTTGCGCACTGCATTTATCCCAGCCATTAAACCTTGAGAAGCTGCTTCTTCATAACCGGTAGTACCATTAATCTGACCCGCAAAGTACAAATTGCTGATTAACTTGGTTTCCAGTGTATGCTTTAATTGAGTGGGCGGGAAATAATCATACTCGATGGCATATCCAGGTCTAAAAAACTTAACCTTCTCAAAACCTACGACGCTGCGCAATGCTTTAAACTGAACATCTTCAGGTAAAGAAGTACTGAACCCATTTACATAAACCTCACAGGTATTCCATCCTTCTGGTTCGACAAATATTTGATGTCTGTCCTTAGTTGCAAAACGATCTATTTTATCCTCAATACTTGGACAATATCTTGGGCCTACCGATTTGATTCTGCCATTATACATAGGCGAACGATCAAAACCCTCTCTAAGTAGATTATGTACTTCCGGACTTGTGTATGTCATATGGCAATCCCGTTGCTGCTTTAAAGAGCTGGTCAGATTACTATAACTGAACTTTGAAGTGATTGCATCACCAGGTTGAGGCTCCATTCTAGTATAATCTAATGACCTTCCATCAACTCTTGGTGGCGTACCGGTTTTCATCCTTCCAGACTCAAAACCCAATTCTACCAACTGACCAGTAATTCCAGTGGAAGCTCTTTCTCCTGCTCGTCCTCCACCAAAGTTCTTATCACCGATATGAATCAACCCGTTTAAGAATGTACCATTAGTAAGCACCACCGCTTTAGACCTTATTTCAATTCCCAAAGAGGTGCGCACGCCAACTACTTTTTCACCTTCGATGATTAATCCTAAAACCATTTCCTGATAAAAATCCAAAAGCGGAATAGCTTCCAACTGCATTCTCCATTCCTCAGAAAAACGCATACGGTCATTTTGAGTTCTTGGCGACCACATTGCTGGGCCCTTGGATTGATTAAGCATTTTAAATTGAATAGCACTCTTATCAGAAACAATACCACTCAATCCTCCTAAAGCATCTATTTCTCTAACAATTTGTCCTTTTGCGATTCCTCCCATAGCAGGATTACAAGACATCTGTCCTATGGTCTCTAAATTCATAGTGACCAATAGAGTCCGAGACCCCATGTTAGCTGCGACAGCCGCCGCTTCACTTCCAGCGTGCCCAGCACCTACTACTATTACGTCGTATTCCTTATCAAACATTGTTTATTGTTTCACGTGAAACATACCGATTTTTTCATTTTCCTTATCACGCATCAATTGCGCTTCAGCCTCCGATTTGTCACCATAACCACAAAGATGTAAAAGACCATGTGCCATTACTCTTTGCAATTCATTTATTAAGCTAACACCAAAACTGATGGCATTTTCCTTAACCCTATCAGTGCTGATGTATATTTCACCATTAATTAATCCCTCTTCACAATAATCGAAAGTGATGATATCTGTAAAAGTATCATGACCCAAATAGTCCTGATTGATCTGTAAAAGAAACTCGTCAGAACAAAAAACATAAGAAACTTCCCCTATAGTTTTAGTCTCGGACCCAGCGATTAGATCCAACCATTTGGTATAGATCAAAGCGTCCAACTGTTCAAAATCGTTCTGATAATTTAATTCAATCATTAGCTTTAAAATAGTCCTTCACCTTATTGCGGTATTGGGGCTGCAAAGGTAAGACTTGTCTATTTAAAATCTCCTTGTTATTGAAGTACTTAGAGGCATCTGGAATTTGCGCCTTGGTGTTGTTATTAAAGTCCCGCAAATTAGTACGAGCCTCCCGTTTGTTCTCCTCACCCTGCTCCAATCCTGCATCTTTTAGTTTTAATAAATCGTGCTGAATCTCCATCATTCTCTGTTGTACTTCCCTATTAAAGCCTTGATCTAATAATTGACGCTCCACAGCCTTCATTTTGTCTGTGATATCACCTACTTTTTCTTCTAAACCCTCTCGCCTTATCATGTCTTCTAACTCATTGCGCAACTCTTGCTGCTGCTTATAAATCTCATAAATACGCTTAGATTCTTCTTCACTTTCTCTATAACTTTGTTTCTCGCCTTCTTCACCTGCATCGCCATCAGCGCTTCCTGATCCATTCTTTCCCGCTTTACCGTTTTCTCCTCCACTGCCTTCACCTTCACCACCCTCACCAGATTGTCCACCTTGACCACTTTCACCAGATTTGCCAGATTCACCACTCTCACCACCTTCTCCACTTTCCCCATTCTTACCAGATTGCCCCGAAGCACCGCTTTCACCAGAAGTTCCTTTCTCCCCGTCTTTACCCTCTTTCCCCTCTGAACCAGGTTTTTCACCCTCCCCTGATTTAGAAAGACTCTCTTGCTTCTTAATAATGTTTGGTAACTGAAACCCCGGCCCTCCGTTTTTAGATTCACCCATCCCTGGCTTAGGCATAGCATCATTCATGGCATCCAGAGAATTGCTTAGCATTTCTGCAAGTGTATTTGCTCCTTTAAAAACAAATTGTTGCGAGCCTTGACCTTCACGCATTTCGAACTCAGCAATTTGGTCCAATGATTTTTCTAAGTAATAATAAATCTCTGTAACCTCTTTATTGATTTCCTGACCTATTTTAGGGTTGCGTGTTGCCAATGCAAACAAGCTGTCGTCTACATGTTCAAAAGCCAGCTCTAAATCTTTTTGAGCTTTGAGCTTTTTACCCAGATTAGGACTGAGCCTATTCATTTGCTTCATAGATTCCATGAGTTCCTCTTCTTCTACAGAAAACACAATCAAGTTATCTAATATTTGACGCAAACTTTCCGCATCTTCCTTTTCCCCTTCCTGAGACATGGAAGACATTTGAGAAGCCATACTTGCAGCTTGTTGTTGCATTTTTTGGGCTGCATTCTTTTGCTTCTTTTTGGCATCTGATGTTTTAGATTTTTCTAAATCCTCACTAGATTTCTCCTGCTCATCTTTAATTTCTTGTGATTCTTCCGGCTCAAACTCTATGTCCATAGGTTTCTTAAGACCGTCATTTTCCTTCTCCAATTCTTTCAATTCCTTTTCCCAATCTTTATACGCTACATTAAGCTTATCCTGATCCTCCTTCTTGTTATCTAGACCATCCTTTTCCGATTGTTCCTTCTGCTCCTGCGCTATCTTTTCTAGTTCTCTACCCAATTGCTCAAACTTCTGCTTTACGTAATATCTCTTAGTCAGTTCTAAAAGTTGCTCCAAATTTCTCTTTTGCTGCTTGGATTTATTCTTAGACTTATCCATTTTCTCTTTTAATTCCTCCGGAGAAATTTTGTCTTGGTACTCCCGAAGCTCTTTGAGCAGCTCTTCATTTTTCTTTAATTCTTCAGCACTTTTCTCCATTCTATCTTCCAGCAATTCCTTTATTGGATCCTTTTGGGCAGTAGACTTTTGAAGATTATCCTTCATCTTCTCTAATTCTTGACGCATTTTTTGTTCTCGCTTCTGTTGGTTCTTTAAAGCTTGATCTAACTTACGCTTGTCATTAAAACTGCGTTCCTTTTTTTGTAATTGATCTTTTGAGATTTCATCCAGTTTCTCTTGTTGTCTTTGTTGCTCTTTGACCGCTTCTTCTAAATTAGAGAAGGATTCCTTTTGTTTATTAAGCTGCTTGTCCTCAAGTTCATCGTTAGACAGCTTACGGTAAGAAAAAACCTCAGATTTACTTGACTTATAACTGTTAACTGCATCATTATCAATAACTTCAAAGTAAAACTGGTAACTTGTACCCGCTTCTAAAGGAACCTTACCTGGAAACGTAAGTAAAAACTGATCAAAGGTCCCCCGATTGGAACCCAAGACGTAACTCTTGGTCTTGGTGACATCTCCAGATGGATAATAGACAAGCTGTATTTTACGTATTCCGTAGTCATCAGCAACTTGACCTTTAAAGTACATCAAATCGGTATCTACAGAATCCTTTTTCATTTCTATGTCCAATTCTGGATACTCATCTTTTACTACATCAATTTTAAAATTGAGAGTTTCGTATTCTTTGATATGATCGTTAGAAGTTGCAATACCGTACTTGAGAGGTTGCAATACCGCTTTCGCGAAAGCGAAACTACCATCCACCTCCTGGAACATATACCTATCCTTTGGGGTAATAAAATCTACTTGAGTTGTTTTTGATGTGTTGATTTTCCATGTAATTTGAGTTCCTTGTGGAACAATTGCATTACCAGTACTCACCAATTTCTCATCTCGTTTACCCGTATGCGACGGATAATCCAAGAAAAGCTCAAAACCAATGATAACAGGCACATCATCCACATTTAGTATAAACTTTTTACTGGTCACCTCGTTAGCTGACAACTGAAAACCAATAGCTTCTAAAGGTTTTGAAAATATAAAACTAAATTTTCCAGGGGCATCTTGGGTTAAAAAATAAGTCTGATCGTTATAGTTAATACTCGCATTCTCTGGTATTTTGCTTCCACTCACCTCTACGTTGAGCTTAAAATCCCTTCGTTGCAAGGTGGTCAGTTTTTTATTGAGAACCGAAAAAGTAAAAGGAGCTGGCGGTATATACACATTATTGAAATCGGCAACCCGCTTAGCGCTATCTGTTAGTAATTCATTATTTCCCGTAAAGAACAAGCCTGCGATAATAGCAACCGGAATAGCGAGGTAGGGCAAAAACTTTTTGTTCTTTTTATAATCAATAGCAAGGCTAAAAGGTATGGGTTTGAGATCCCCACTCTTTTGATTGATACTCGCCCAAGTCAACTCGTCATCACCTCCATTTTTATGAAGCTGTAACACGTTGATCAATTTATCTGAAACTTCAGGAAAATGAGTTCCTATAATCGTACTCGCATCTCTAAAATTAATTCCTCTAGACAGCTTCAATAATCGCGCTAAAGGAATTCCTACAAAGCGAACCAAAAGAAATAATTCCATCATCATAAATAGCCCAAACAATATGGTTCTTCCCAAAGGATTGAGCCACAAGAAATACTCTATCACTACCGTTAATAAAAAATATAACAGGCCTAGAGCAACAAATAGAATCACTCCACGTATTAAGGCGTTGCGGTAGTATTTACTGATAAAACGTTGGAGCTTTTGCTCTATAATCTCAAAGTTTGTCATTGTCTATATAGTCGCGTACTTACCGTAAATATAACGGATTAGAGCGACGTTTATGACAGGAACACTAAAGACATTAAAAATGGATGTTAAGTCTTAAAACACTATTTAAAATAAGGCCGTTCACAGCAGGCTTTTAAGAGGCAATGAACCATGATAATCATACGTATAACAAGAATAGAAGATTGCTAGTTTAAGCTCCCCAAGGTTAAAGGGTGCAGACATAAAAAACATCCCAAAACAATACATTGATTATGGAACTCGAAGAAAACCTACTAGGTTGTTAACTGCTCCTTCATACTACCAACTAATCCATATCTTTGCCACACATTAAAAAATGCTAAAAATGAGTACAGATGTACGTGTAAGATTTGCTCCTAGTCCCACAGGGCCACTTCATATAGGTGGTGTGAGAACAGCACTTTTCAACTATTTATTTGCCAAAAAACACAACGGAACCTTTATCCTACGTATAGAAGATACCGATCAAAACAGGTATGTAGAAGGCGCAGAAGATTATATAATAGAAACATTGAACTGGTGTAATATTCCTTATGACGAGGGCCCAGGAAAAGAAGGCAATTGCGGACCCTACCGTCAAAGCGACCGAAAAAATATGTACCGAGCTTATGCTGAGGAATTGGTGGAGAAGGATGCCGCTTATTATGCATTTGACACCGCTGAAGAATTAGCGCAAGCAAGAGCTGTTTGTGAAGCAAATAAAGAAACTTTTATTTACAATCATAACAATAGACTAACCTTTACTAATTCTCTTACTATAAGTGCAGAAGAAGTAAAAGAACGATTAGATCGAGGCGATGAATATACCGTGCGTTTTAAGCCAGAATTGAAAACCTTAAACATGTACGACGAAATCCGTAAAGGGATAGAAATTGATACGACTTTACTGGATGATAAAGTGCTTTTTAAAAGTGATGGTATGCCTACTTATCACCTAGCAAATGTGGTAGATGATCACACCATGAATATTTCTCACGTAATTCGTGGTGAAGAATGGTTGCCTAGTATGGCCTTACATGTGTTGTTATATGAAAGTTTTGGTTGGGATCGACCTAAATTTGCACATTTACCTTTGATTTTGAAACCTACTGGTAAGGGAAAACTGAGCAAGCGCGATGGAGACAAAATGGGCTTTTCTGTCTTTCCATTAGAATGGAAAGACCCTAAATCTGGGGAGCTTTCTACTGGGTTTAGAGAAGATGGTTTTCTACCAGAAGCTATGGTCAATATTCTTGCCTTTTTAGGTTGGAATCCAGGATCAGATCAAGAGTTATTTAGTTTGGATGAATTGGTTCAAGCTTTTAGCTTGGCTAAGGTCAACAGCTCTGGGGCAAAGTATGATCCTGAAAAGGCAAAATGGTTTCAACAGCAATGGTATGTACATCAAGACGATGAAGTTGTAGGTGCCGCTTTCGCGAAAGCCTTACAAGAAAAAAATATTCCCTACGGTTCTGAAGATTATGTAAGCATGGTCGCTGGAATGGTAAAGGAACGTGCTGTATTTACCCAAGATCTATTTGAGTTGGCTGGATTCTTTTTCACAGCACCAACTGTTTATGATGAAAAAGCAGTAAAAAAAGCCTGGAAAGAAGATACTAATGAAATAATGTCTGACGTCATTCAAGTGATAACCGACACCGAAGATGATACTGCTGCTGGATTAAGTACTGCCATCAAAGGCTGGATTACTTCTCAGGAAATGGGATTTGGCAAAGTGATGATGCCTTTGAGGCTAGCACTGGTTGGTAGCCTTATGGGCCCAGATGTATTTGAAATTGCCTCAATGATAGGTAAAGAAGAAGCTATAAGTCGTATCAACACGGCGATGGAAAAATTGGGTTAAACCTTCTTTTTACACCAATAAAAAGCCTGCTGAAATTAAGTTTCAGCAGGCTTTTTTTATAACGTATAAATTGCTAGAAATAGAACCTTCCACCTACACTTAAAAAACTAAAGTTTCCATCTATATCGTCACCGATAAGGTTCGTACCCGTCAAGGAATCCACCAGTGAATAATGGTAATGTGCTGTTACTCTAAAATTGCGTACCCCTCCAGAAAAACCAATAACACCGTTTAAATTAACTGGCATCGTATTTTGAAATTCTTGTATAGCAACTGGATTTGATCCTCCTATAAAAGATTCTCCATAACGTTCTTCGTTACCTATTTTAAGTTCTCCATTTAATTGCAGTGCAGGTCCTGCTTCGATGGAAAAATAATCACTTTGAGCTATCTTCCAAGCAAGCAGAAATTTAATCTCTACTCCCAAGGTGCTCATATCAATTTTATCATTGGTCACATTTTCATTTACCGAGAAGTTGTGATTGAAGATACCTAAGGAATAAATCAAATCAAAATCATCTCTAAAGTCTCCTCTCGTTTCAAAATTTACTGACCAACCTGTTCCTTGTGTAACATTTACGTCATCACTAGTAATATTGAAAAAGGTAGCGTCCCCACCTAAACCTAAGCGATTATTATAAGAATATTTACGAGTAGTAGAAACATAGTTAACAGGGTAACTGTTTTTATCTACAATGCTTTCAAATAGATCAATAGCTTGGTCTGGATTTTCAAAATTTATAAAAGGAGCGTCCAACAGTTCTTGTGAATAGCTCGTAAATACTGTTGCGAGGAAGACTAATAATAGGAATGTATTTTTCATAATAGCTGTAACAAATTGCGCAAACATACTACTAATCTAAAGTAAGCGGGTACAATCAGTTTTAAAATATGGTCATACTGCCATAATAAAGCCCAACTTGTTTACATTTATACTTACTAATTATCATTAACCTTTTAAACAAACACCATGGGAGGATTTGGGATATTTCTAATACCTGTATTACTAGTAGTAGGGTTTTTTCTATTATTAGGCACATTTTTTACCGTAAAACAACAGACTGCTGCGGTAGTAGAGCGTTTCGGTAAGTTTACCACAATGCGTCAATCTGGACTTCAACTTAAAATACCGCTAGTTGATAAAATTGCTGGAAGAATCAATTTGAAAATCCAACAACTGGACGTTATCGTAGAGACCAAAACTAAAGATGATGTATTTGTACGTCTTAAAATTTCGGTACAGTTTCAAGTAAGAAGAGAGAAAGTTTACGATGCCTTTTACAGACTTCAAAATCCGCATGATCAGATTACCGCTTATGTATTTGATGTAGTGCGTGCCGAAGTTCCTAAAATGAAACTGGATTACGTATTTGAAAAGAAAGATGATATTGCCATTGCTGTAAAACGCGAATTAAACGAAGCCATGATGGATTATGGTTACGACATCATTAAAACACTTGTAACAGACATTGATCCAGATATACAGGTGAAGGCAGCTATGAATAGAATTAACGCAGCAGAGCGTGAGAAAACAGCTGCTGAATACGAAGCAGAAGCAGATCGTATCAAAATAGTTGCAAAAGCACGTGCAGAAGCAGAGTCCAAACGTCTACAAGGACAAGGTATCGCAGATCAAAGACGTGAGATCGCTCGCGGTTTGGAAGAAAGTGTGGATGTGCTCAACAATGTAGGTATCAACTCTCAAGAAGCAAGTGCATTGATTGTTGTTACACAACATTATGATACGCTGCAATCTATAGGTGAAGCGACACAATCTAACTTGATCTTACTTCCTAACTCACCACAAGCCGGTAGCGACATGTTGAATAACATGATTGCTAGTTTTACCGCCAGTGCGCAGATAGGGGAACAAATGAAAAAAACAAATGCTAGCAAAGAAGCAAAAGTAAAAAAAGAATCACGCTCTAGAAGAGACGACTCTACTTATGATGAAGGCAGAAGCCAAGAATAAGTTTTTAATAATAATTCATTTATAAAAACAAAAACGCGATCTGTAAGGATCGCGTTTTTTATGCTTTGTCTTTTTAAAAAGCAATTACTTTTTTAATCCTAGAAGCTTCTTAGCAACTTTAAGAAGCTCTGCTTTTTTAGCTATTGAACTTATGATATTTGATAATACCGCTACCGCAGACAACTTATCCTTAACTTCATTTATTTGAAGTTTCATAGTCTCTTGTTGTACTTGTTGTTGCAATTTTAGATATCTTAAATCCCGATCTATCTCGTCAAAACTATTGTAGACTCTCATGATTCTTTCGCATTTTTATCTTCATTATGATTAAAAAATTGGATGCTTGCCTTTCTCACTAAAATCTTTTCTAAAGTTCCCTTCAAGAAAAAAGAACATATGATCGTTACTAAAAGATAAAAGCCCCCTACTATTAAATATCCCAAAGCAATACTGTCCAATAATTCGCCAAGAAAAATGGATAAAGCAATGTTCAAAAAAAGTAACGCAATGAGAAGAAAAAAACCTAAAATGATTTGATAGCTTCCAGCTACCACGCCTTTCATGACTTTTTTGAAAAGGTCTAATTTGTGATAGCTTATCGAAGATTCTATATAATCTTCAACAGCTGTAGTAAATTCTCTAAGGTTATCTGTTAAGTTATTTCCCAAATCCTAGATTTATGCTTTTGCTTTTGCTGTATTTGACTTTTGCAATTTTGCGTTTTGTTCGCGTAATTGCTCTAGCTTAGTCTCTAATGCTACTATAGCCTCATCTGCCTTATAACTAGCGCTTGATAATGCTGTTTCTATACGTTCCTCTACACTCCCTTTTAATTCTGTAGCTGTAGAGTTTAAAGAAGATGTAAACTCTGAAGCTTTTTCAGTGACTTGCTCATAAGTTTTACGTGCTTGTTCATCAATGTCTCTCTGCGCCTTTTTAGCTTGCTTTTTAATTTTCTTTCTAGTCTTCTCTCCGCTCTCTGGCGCATACAACAATCCTACTGCTGCTCCTATTGCTACTCCTGCTGCTAATGCTACTAATGTGTTTGCTGATTTAGACATAATATTTATTTTTGTGTTAGTTTCAAAGATAATTTTAAACCGAACTCACCCTAGTTAATAACTCGTTAAGCTTAGAGGTATTAGTATCACATTACTCCTAATTGGCTGATGTTACCCTCAAATTTAGTTAAAATTATACATTTTTAATAACATATTACCAAAAAAGCTCACTTGTAGGTGAGCCTTTTGCATTCGTATAACTTTATTTTTACCGCAGTTGTATATATCCGCATTCATACCATTATAGAACGCCACACACTTTTTACGGTAAGAAAGAAAGCAGACTCTATATTTCCCTTCTTCTAGGTATCTAACTTCGCCCAATTATCACGTAAGGTTACTGTGCGGTTGAATACCATTTGATCTTTGGTACTATCTGGATCTAAACAAAAATATCCCATACGTTGAAACTGTACCGTATCTCCTACCCCTATGTTTTTCATAGCTGGCTCTGCCATTGCTATAATCACTTCCAATGAATCTGGATTCACAAATTCCATAAAATCCTTTTCCTTATCTGTGTCTGGAGATGGTACCGTGAATAAGCGATCATAAAGTCTTACTTCCACTGGTAATGCCTGAGCAACGCTTACCCAATGCAATGTTCCTTTAACTTTACGCATACTAGCCTCTGTACCACTTCCACTGCGTGAATCTGGATCATAAGTAGCATGAATCTCTGTGATATTGCCGTCAGCATCTTTGATACAGCCTTCCCCTTTTATAATATAGGCGTTTTTAAGGCGTACTTCTTTTCCATTCTTAAGACGGAAAAATTTCTTGTTTGCCTCTTCTTTATAATCTTCACGTTCAATGAAAATCTCTCTTGAAAAGGGTACTTCTCTAAAACCTCTAGACGCATCTTCCTGACTATTCTCTGCCTCTAGCATTTCCACTTTTCCTTCTGGATAGTTAGTAATTACCAATTTAATAGGATCAAGAACACACATGACACGATCGGCAGTTTTATTGAGATCATCACGTAAATGAAACTCCAGGTGATTCATGTCTACCAGATTATCACGTTTACCTATACCGATGGATTCAGCAAAGTTTTTAATCGCATTTGCTGTATAGCCACGACGTCGCAATCCGGAAATCGTAGTCATACGTGGATCGTCCCAACCCGTAACAATTCCTTGTTCTACAAGTTTTTGAAGCTTGCGCTTACTAGTAACTGTATGAGAAACGTTTCTACGAGCAAATTCTCGTTGTTTAGGACGTACCTTTTTGGAATCTGTAATCTGATCTAAAAACCAGTCATACAGCTCTCTGTGTGGCAGAAATTCCAGGGTACAAAAAGAATGTGAAATTTGTTCTAAATAATCACTTTCTCCATGAGTCCAATCGTACATAGGGTATATTTTCCAAGTATCCCCCGTTCTGTGATGTGAACGATTTACTACTCGATACATGATGGGATCACGCATCAACATATTAGTAGATTGCATATTAATTTTGGCTCGTAGGACATGTTCTGACTCTCCATACTCACCGTTTTTCATTCCTTCAAAAAGCGCTAAGTTTTCCTCTGCACTTCTATCGCGGTAAGGTCCATCTACTCCTGGTTGTGTTGGTGTTCCCTTTTGCTCTGCGATTTCTTCACTGGACTGAGAATCTACATAGGCTTTACCATCCTTAATCATTTGTACTGCCCAATCGTATAGCTCCTGAAAATAGTCTGATGCAAAACGCAGCTCATCCCATTGATAACCTAACCATTCCACGTCCTTCTTAATCGCATCTACGTACTTAGCCTCTTCCTTTGCAGGATTAGTATCATCAAAACGCAAGTTGACCGGTTGACCAAACTTCTCTCCTAACCCAAAATTGAGACATATAGCACTAGCATGACCGATGTGCAAAAACCCATTAGGCTCTGGCGGGAAACGGAAACGTAGGTTATCCTTTGAAAGGCCATTGTTCAAATCGTCTTCAATGATGTCCTCTATAAAATTATTAGGCTTTTTATCTTCACTCATTTGTATCCTTTTTTACCAATACAAATTTACTGTTTATTTTACTGCTAACGATGTACGACCTATCTTTGTTAGATGCATAAAATTCAACTAGAAAACGTAAGAATTTATACCAATCATGGTTGTCTTCTTGAAGAGGACTTAATAGGTAGTGAGTACCGAGTAGATTTACAAATAACTGCAGATCTATCTAAGAGCGCGCAGACTGATGAACTATTAGATACGGTGGACTATGTATCTCTCCATGCTATTATAGTAGAAGAAATGGCAGTGCGTTCTAAACTTTTAGAACATGTAGCACAACGTATTTTAAATCGTATTTTTAAAGAAGAATCTCTAGTAGAGAAAGCAGAAGTTAAAGTAGCCAAAATTAATCCACCTATAGGAGGTGATGTGCAAAGTGTTGTTGTAATAATGAGTCAGGAGAGAATAGAGTCAAAATAGCTTTACGACAAGAATCATGAAACAATAGGAATAGTTCCTTACTAAAACATTTTACTTCATTCAACATAGGAATAGCGTAAATTATTGTTATTTTTGCCAACCAATTATGGTACCATGGCCGAGCGGCTAGGCATGGGTCTGCAAAACCTAGTACAGCGGTTCGAATCCGCTTGGTACCTCTTAAATCCTCTATCTTCATTGATAGGGGATTTTTTAATTATTAAGGTGTTGATTATTGATTCTAAGAATCAATTATAGGTATTCGTTTTTCTTTAAATTCTTGTATTCCTTTTAATTCTGGGGCAACAGGTTCTACTTCCTCTGGCAACAAGTGAAACTGATTTTCAATTTTTTCTGTAGCAGTTGGAAAAGTTCCCTTAAAAATCAAAACGGCTCCACAGATAAACATGATAACTGCGATGATGCGTTTTAACCAGTAAATACGCAATAACGTTAGGTGTTTATTTAAACTTTTTGCTAGTATGATCTTCCCTATGTCAACAACAAAATAGGTTGCTAAAACAGATGAGAAAAACACCATAATACGTTCACTATCATTATCTAATTGTGGACTAAAGACAACGATCAACCCCAACCAAAAACCCAATACACCTATATTGATAAAATTGAGTAAAAATCCCTTTATAAACAAAGTGAAATAGTTGTTCCTTGGAACAGTAAGGACCTTGGTCTGTATTTCTTTAAGAAACGTCTTTTTTGTTTTTACAAAAGATACAATCCCGTAAAGACAAAGGATACTACCTCCAAATATAAAAAGCCCTGGGTCATCTTTAAGTTTTTCTAGAATACTAGAAGTCATGAAATAAGCTGCAAGCAAGAATACAATGTCTGCGATAATGACTCCCGCGTTTAGCGCAATAGCTGCCCTAAACCCTTTGATCGCACTAGTTTCTAGTAATGCAAAGAATACAGGTCCTATAAGAAAAGCCATTAACAGACCTATAGGTAAGGCTGTAAGAATATCGTCGAGCATTCAAAATTGAATTGAAGCTCAAAGGTAGGAAAACACTAAAGGTTTTCAAATACAGAAAACAATTTGTTATTTTTCTTTTGGAATGCTTGACCTGCTAGAGATAAACTCTTACTTATACTAAGTCTAATGCTTATCCACTATCTCTATTCTACCACCCAACAAGGTTTTTTTCTTCACCTTTAATGGATGGCCGTATACCATTACATCGCCACCTGCTCTAACGCTGATGTCGACTCTTTGAGTAGCATAGACTGCTACCTCACCACCAGCCTGTACTTTTACTTTGGTATAATCTGTTGTTAATCGGGCGTTTTCTACAATTCCGCCAGTGTTTACCACTACTATTTGATCTTCTACCTGACCTGATAACTGGACAATACCACCAGTTACAGCTCTTATATCAAGATTTTTAACGGTTAAGCCAGCTGTTACGGTAGCACCTTCTTGCACTCTTATTTCTAATCTATCTTGTTCTAGTAGTTCATTTGACACAATTAATGAACCTTCATTTGCGTCTATAACTGCAAGTTCTTTATAATACACGTGAACAAAGGTTTCTAAACCATCAAATATTTTTTCTGCTCGCATACGTATTTTTAAAACACCGTTTTTTTGAACGTATTCTACATCTTGTGCATCTCTGCCAGATATAATAATTTTATTTTCTAAAGATTTGACCAAATTTACGGTAACGAGATCGTAGGATTTTATGGTATCAAAATCAGAAACTACTGTTTCAATGGGATTTTGTGCTACAGATAGCAAAGTGAAAAGAATTGCTGTGGTAAGTACTAATTGTTTCATGATGATGTTTTTTAAAAGACTCCTTATTTTTTAATGTGTTACAATTGATTTAATACACTAATGAAAAAGCGGTACTTATTTCTAAGTACCGCTTTTTACTAACCTGAAAATCATGCCACAGCTACTCTTGATAACCTGCATTATAAATGATCTAAATCTCGTGCCAAAACTATAATTTGCAGCACATCTAATGTCTTTTACCCTTCCAAGTACCTCCGTATTTGTAATCTGCTAAGGATTGATTTTTTTCTGTACAAGATTTGCAGCAAAAAACCCATGGTTTATTAGCACCCATCTGCACTCGATACATAACCGTATCTTCTTTTTTACAAGTAGCGCAAATTTTACTTTTCATAAATTACAATTTAGGCTGTAATCTGTTTGAAATTACAACCTACAATTGAGTTACAATTACTATTAAAAATATAAAACTTTAGTTTTTCTCAACTTGTTCTTTACTTCCTATCATCCAGAAATCTAAGTGCTTTTTAACAAGGTCTGCGTTTTTTACTTTTACATAAACTTCATCTCCTAAAGTATATGTGTTTTTAGTTTTACGACCTACAACAGCAAATTCTTCTTCTACATATTCATAACTATCATCATCTAGATCACCTAATCGTATCATTCCTTCACACTTGTTAGCCATGATCTCAACATAAATACCCCAGTCGGTAACTCCAGTAATAACACCTATGAACTCCTCATCAGAATGATCTTTCATATACTTCACTTGCATGTACTTGATAGAATCTCGTTCTGCTTTTGAAGCTAATATTTCCATTTCTGAAGAATGCTCACATTTCTCCTCAAAAAGTTCTTCACTTGCTGTCTTACCACCATCTAAATAGTGTTGCAATAATCTATGCACCATAACATCTGGATAACGACGTATAGGACTTGTAAAATGTGAGTAATAATCAAAAGCAAGACCGTAATGACCAATATTATTAGTAGAATATACCGCTTTAGACATAGTACGTATCGCAAGGGTGTCTACCATATTTTGCTCTTTACTCCCTTTTACATCACTTAGTAATTTGTTTAATGATTGTGTCACCGTGTTACGATCTCTTAAATCCAGTCTGTGACCAAATTTTACCACAATATTTGCCAGTGCTCCTAATTTTTCATCATTTGGCTCATCGTGAATACGATAAATAAAAGTCTTTTTAGGTTGTTGTTTACCTATAAACCCTGCTACTTTTCTATTGGCTAGTAACATGAATTCTTCAATCATTTTATTGGCATCCTTAGAAGTCTTAAAATAAACTCCTATAGGTTCTGATTTTTCATTTAAATTGAACTTTACTTCTGATTTATCAAAACTTAAAGCTCCAGCATCCATACGTTCGGCACGCATCATCTTAGCTAGTTCATCTAATTTTAAAGTCGCATCTACGATTGCGGGTTGTATGGTAGTTTGCTTTCGCGAAAGCGATATATCAGCAGGTATTTCTCCTTTACCAGTTTCTATAATATGCTGGGCTTCTTCATAAGCAAATCGCTGGTCAGAATGAATTAGAGTACGACCAAACCACTCGTTATGAATCTTACAATTGCTATCCATTTCAAAAACAGCAGAGAAACACAATTTATCTTCATGCGGATTTAAAGAACATACCCCATTAGAAAGTACTTCTGGAAGCATAGGTACTACTCGATCGACAAGGTAAACCGAGGTTGCGCGTTCATAAGCTTCATCGTCCAGCGGTGTGCCTTCTTTTACAAAATGAGAAACATCAGCGATATGAATTCCTATCTCGTAATTTCCATTTTCTAAACTTTTAAATGATAAAGCATCATCAAAATCTTTAGCATCGGCAGGATCAATAGTATAAGTAAGCGTATCTCGCATGTCGCGGCGCTTTTCTACTTCTTTTTGAGAAATAGTTTTATCTAATTTTTCTGTATATTCTTCTACTTCGGCTGGGAATTCATAAGGAAGACCGTACTGTGCCAAAATTGCGTGAATCTCTGTATCGTGTTCACCAGGTTCTCCTAAAATATCTTTAACTCGACCATTAGGGGAATCTTGTTTATCATTCCACTCTACAAATTCTACTAGAACTACTTGACCATCTTTTGCTCCATTGATCTCACGACCTGGAATAAAGAAATCAGTTTGAATTTTAGGATCGGTAACTTTTACAAAGGCAAATTTTTCATGTACCTGTATCTCTCCTACAAATTCTGTCTTTTTACGTTTAATCACTCTGGTAATCTCTCCTTCTGGTTGAGAACCACGTTTTCTATTATAGACGTAGACTTCTACTTCATCGCCATTGAGTGCTTGGCCCAAAGAACGTTTTGGAATCATTATATCTTCATCCAGTTCTTCAGTAATTACATACCCTGTACCGCGAGTACTTACATCTATTCTTCCTATGTAATAATCAATAGCTTTAATGATCTTAAATTTGCCACGATCAATTTCTTCTATTTTACCTTTAGATTTAAGCTGGTGTAATTTCTTTATAACCTGATTACGACCGCTAGAATCGGTAATATTTAATAGGGCACAAATTTGCTTGTAGTTATAACTCTTATCAGGATCTTGCTTTATAGCATTGAGAACTGACTGACTCAAATTTGGAAAATTCGTCTTTGAATTGCTTTTTTTATCTTTATTCATATATCCTACAAAGTTAATCTTTTAGTATTGCTGAGTACTAAATACTTGTGAAAACCAATAAAATAACACCTTAGTTAACTTAGATTAACATTAAATTAAGAAAATACTTTAAATTTGTAGGATTATTTCAGTCTATTTGCTGATCAACGTTTCCCTATGCGCGTGAAAAAACCCTTACTATCTACAATTATATTTGCCGGAATCCTTCTTGCAGGTATTATAGCTTTGTATGTACTTACTTCTAGAGCTTTACAAACTGATACCGATACCATTGATAATAACGCTGTACATTATATTACTGAAGCAGAAGTTAACGTATAATTTTTATTTACCTCTACCCTATAAATATTCTCTTTTTATAAAACTGTATTAGAATATACTCAGATAGATTAATTCTACTTTCAAAAGGGGGATTTAGAAAAGGAATCCAACTATCTGTTTTTACTGTTATCAACACATATAAACAATATCATTATTTCTTTTTTTAAATTTAAATCAAATTGATGATGATGATGTAGTGTGAATAGCGGTATAACTTTTACTCCTAAAATTAGGAATCTCAAAAACTAACAACTTATATGTACTTATACACAGGTTATTTTAAAGTTAAGATACTGTTAAGTAATATAATACTATTATAAAATGACGGTTGTACACATTTGTTGACAAGCCTTATGAACATCAAATTGTAAAGAAATGAGCTCCTTAATTCTTGTTGACTTCTATCGATTTTGGTCTTAAAACTATCTTGAAAATACCTTAGTTATATTTTGGTTTTCCCAGATTAAAAAGGGTATGGACTATTCCTTTTAATATTCCTAATACAATCTTTCCTTTTCTATTAACAGGTTATATATCGCTTATGAATTATTTAAAAAACACATTGTTAACAACCTTAATAATGAACTATATTAGATAAAATCAATTACTTAAAAACATTTTTTATAAAATAAAACATAATATTAATATATTGAATTTCAATATATTATACTGTTCATATCTGTTGTTAACAAGTCTATTCTTTTGACGTGCTGTGCTTATCAGTAATTTAAAAATCAATCATTAAGTGTTTATGAAAGAGAGCTTCATTTATTAGGTATTTCTATCTATTAAAATTTACTTTTGTGCAAACACACCACACATGAAAATCTCTATAGGAAACGATCACGCAGGACCAGATTATAAACAAGCAATTGTAAAAATGCTTAAAGAACGTGGTCACCATGTTACTAATCACGGTACTGATACTTTTGACAGTGTTGATTATCCAGACTTTGCACACAAAGTAGCTCAAGATGTAGATACGTCAACTACCGAATTAGGAATAGTTATCTGTGGCAGTGCACAAGGTGTTTCTATGACTGTTAATAAGTATCAAAATGTACGTGGTGCAGTTTGTTGGATAAAGGAAATAGCAGGACTGGCACGGGAACATAATAATGCAAACGTTATATGTATTCCAGCTCGTTTTACTTCTATTCCACAAGCAGTAGCTATGGTAGAAAATTTTTTAGATACTGATTTTGCTGGGGGCCGTCATGCAAATCGTGTGAATAAAATAGCTTGTTCTTAATAAGGGAGCTGTAAGTGATTTGTCATATTTAATAATATCGTTTTTACATTGCTATCAAGTTAAATGTTAACTTCAGTATCATACATATGAATCTTAACAAACGTCAACAATATTTTGATTTAGGTAATCAATTACCTAATACGTATATACATCTCAATTTTGATAATCATTGTTACTGGCGCATCGCACTTGATAATACTCTGTTTGCAAAATGGAAGGATGTGGTACCAGCTCCAGCATATAGAAATATTACGGAAGAACAGTTGGATTATGTGATCCATCTATTGAAAAATTATCTAATAGATGAGCAATTACTGTTAGAACACAATAGGATTTCTTTGGCTTATCGAGCTAAGAATAAGTAGTATTTTTGTTTTAGAAAAGAATCATATAAAGATTTCTGCCTATGTAGAAATTGATAATTAACTTAAAAAAAGGTGTGACTCCATGAGATTTCCACCTGCTGAGAATTCATGAAAAAAGAAGCTTCTATAATTATTCATCAACTGAGAACTGCTGTACATCCAGGAAAAAAACTTATGGAAATATGGCGTGAGTTAGAATTGTACGAAGAGGAGGAGAAAGAAGAAACTTTAGACGATCTAGATATTATAAGACAAGATCTTATGGCACAAGGCGATGAAGAATTCGGTAACATGCTGGAAAAGATTATTACTGATATAAGAATCGGAGTAAAGCCACCACAGCCTAAGAATGTTCCCAAAAGGTTTTAATTATGAAAACAACTGTAAAATCTTTTTCAGAACTTCCTACACAAGAGTTGTATGCAGTACTTCAATTACGTTCAGAAGTTTTTGTAGTAGAACAAGATTGTGTCTATCAAGATTTAGATGGAAAAGATCAAAAGGCCCTTCATATTTTAGGATATGAACAGGATCAGCTTGTTGCTTATACCAGGATATTTAAACCTGGTGACTACTTTGAACAGTCCAGTATAGGAAGGGTAGTCGTAAGCCCTCAGCATCGAGGAAAATCTTATGGTCAGGAAATTATGAAGGCGAGTCTCGCTTTCGCGAAAGCGGAAAACTATACATCTATAAAGATTTCTGCACAGTGTTATCTGGACAAATTTTATACGGATTTAGGTTTTGTCTTTACTGGAGAAAAATATTTGGAAGACGGGATACCACATCAAGCCATGCTTTTAGAATTCTAACGCGGAGTAAGCAGATAGAATTTTTATCTTAAGGAATGAGGCATATGTGATTTATATCACATTTTTAAAGCATGAACAATAGTACTATTGAGCTCATAATTAAAGTCAGGTATCATGAAAAAAAATATGGGAAGTATCGATAGAATAGTTCGTGTACTGCTAGCTATAATCATATCAATTTTATTTTTTACCAATGTAGTTTCTGGTACATTAGGTGTTTTTTTATTAGTTATAGGTGGTGTTTTCTTAGCGACTAGTTTTATCAACTTCTGTCCTTTGTATTCAATTTTAGGAATCAATTCTTGTCCTGTTAAGAAATAGATCATATCAATTTTGGCCTATTTCAAGAGGAACATATAAGCAGGTCACAGCTCTATTTTATGATGATAAGTAAGCTAAAAATAAATTCCTTTTTTAAGGTCTTTTGAAATCCCAACAGGGCTTATTTTGTAGCGCGTTCTAGTCGATCATTAATAGACTTTCCTAAACCAGTATCTGGCAATCGTTGCGCTACTATCAAGTCTAAGTCCAATTTATCGAGATCGTGCATAGCACTGTACAATTTAGAAGCGGCTTCTTTTAAATCTCCAGTTTCAGTTAAATAGATAGTTTTTGCAACTTCAAGCTCTTTTGACTCTTTTATATGAAGCAGCAATCCTATTTTTTGATGAGGATGCTGCGCAATAAAACTGGCTATATTTTCAACAAGATATGTTTTTGTTTGAGGGGCGTAGTGTTTTTCCAGCATTCCAGGGGCATTGGGAGCTTTATCTTTATTATTTTTAAGAGTTACATTACCCACTACTGCTCTAATGTCTTCTATAGAAATAGACCCTAATCTATACACTACAGCTTCCTTATTTTCAAAACCTACGATGGTAGATTCAATCCCGTTTTTACAGTCACCACCATCGAGCACCATTTCTAATGCACCATCAAAATAATTTTTTACGTGTTGCGCAGTCGTAGGACTTATATGCGTAAACGGATTTGCACTCGGTGCAGCCACTGGAAAAGGAAGGCTTTTTAGTAATTTTAGGGTTAAATCATGATGAGGCATTCTTATTCCTACTGTATTACTTCCCGCGGTGATGAGGTCTGGAACAGCGGCCTGTTTTTTTAAAATTAAAGTCAGTGAACCTGGCCAAAACGCTTTAGCTAATAGTTGTGCCTTTTCTGGAAAATCAACAGCCAGCTCCATCACTTGTTCCATACTGTGAATATGTACAATCAGCGGATTAAAAAAAGGTCTTTTTTTTAATTCAAAAATCTTTTTAATCGCTGAGTCGCTATAGATATTAGCGGCCAGCCCGTATACGGTTTCGGTAGGAATAGCTACTAGTTCGTCACGAGAGAGAATTTCTGCTGCTTTTAAGATGTCTTTTGAAACAAGTGTCATGAGGTGTTCCTAAATGTTTTTAGGCGCTGCAAATATCGTTGTAATTAAGGAATTTTAGTAGTTTATTTCTGTTCAAAGATGCGGACTTAAGTCCGCATCTTTGAATAAAGAATTCATAGTATTCTTTCTATATCATTAGAATGAACAGGTTTAATAATACCTCTTCTTCAACCAAAAAGAAACCCTAACCAATAAAATTAATGCAGGAACTTCAACTAGTGGTCCGATAACCCCAGTAAACGCCTGACCAGAATTGAGCCCAAAAACGGCAATGGCTACTGCAATGGCTAGTTCAAAATTATTACCAGCGGCGGTAAATGAAATTGCTGCATTTTGGACATAGGTAGCACCTCGGTATTTACTGATAAAAAACGCAATTAAAAACATGATGATAAAGTAGATCAATAAAGGCACGGCTATCAACAATACATCATAAGGAATTTCTACAATCAACTCCCCTTTTAAGGAAAACATCAATACAATAGTAAGCAACAAGGCGACTAAAGTAATAGGCGAAATTGCTGGGATAAAAACATGCTCATACCAGTCTTTACCTTTAGCCTTTACTATAAAATAACGGCTTAAAATACCTAGTAAAAACGGTATTCCTAAGTAGATGGCAACACTTTCGGCAATGGTGGCGATGGAGATATCTACAAGGGCACCATCAAAGCCAAAATAAGGCGGTAATACCGTGATAAATATCCAGGCGTAGAAAGAATACGCAAACACTTGAAAGATGCTGTTTAAAGCGACTAAACCAGCTCCGTACTCTGGAGAACCCTCTGCGAGGTCATTCCAGACCAGTACCATAGCAATGCAACGTGCGAGTCCTATTAAAATAAGCCCTACCATATATTCTGGATAGTCATGTAAAAAGGTGATGGCCAGTATAAACATCAAAATAGGACCTATCACCCAGTTGAGAAGTAAGGAAATACTTAAAATCTTTGTGTTTTTAAAAACAACCGGTAAGAGTTGGTAATCTGCTTTTGCCAATGGCGGATACATCATTAATATCAGGCCTATGGCTATAGGAATATTAGTAGTTCCACTGCTCATATTATTGATGGAAGTTGCGATGCTAGGTATCAAATAACCTAATCCTACACCTATAGCCATGGCGGTAAAAATCCATAGGGTTAAGTACTGATTGAGGAAGGAGAGTTTTTTTTTCATAATTGGTATCAAATGAATTTTTATAGTATTGAATTTCAATCAATCACTTTGAAGTTTATTTGGGGTTACTTGAGAGAAGACATATTTCATTTCGGTAGCGATTTGTAGGCTGCGTTCTTCGTAAACTGCTTTTTGTTCTGGTGTTCCATCGCTTATTTTTGGGTCTAAATAAGTAATCGAGATACGTTTTTCTGCTCCCGGAACTATGGGGCAGTTTTCTGAAGCATGGTCGCAAGTCATTATCGCTCCAAATTGTTGTGACGGATTTGCCTCATCATCAAATATTTTTGAAAACGCTTTTAAAGGGGGCATCACCTCGCTGTATTCTATATAGTATTTGGGATTTTCTTTAGGCTTTCTTTTAGTGATTTCTAAGCCTTGTCTTTTGAGGGTTTTAATGATTTTAGAATAAACAGCTGTAGCCTCTGTTCCACCAGAATAGCAATGTATATCGCCTATTTGATAATATCTAGCTGCGATTTGTCCCCATATTTGGCATAGATGACTGCGCCTGGAGTTATGGGTACAAATAAAGGTTAGCTGTGTCTTGTTGTGATGTTGAAGACTGTAATTGATATAGTCTGAGAGTTGATGGAGTTCTCGCTTTCGCGAAAGCGGAATGGTAGTAACATCTAAGCCATCCAGCAAATTTTTGATAGGTAAAAACATAAAATTTATTTAGCAACAACCAGAACCTGGTGCACATGAATTTTGAACTTCTGAAAGCTTTACTTTTGGTTTTTCTTGTGGGATGCCACAACTGTCTTTAGCAAGACAGTCGGTCAGTTTATTAGTGAGCACAAAGTGATCTCCATTAAAATCTATACCGAACTTTCCAATTGTTCCTGCTTGATATTCTACTTCTATCTCTACATCTGGAAGTCCTAATCGAGACTGAGATAGTTCAATAATTTGTTGTAATTTTTCTGGATGAAGCCTGTGATCGTAATCGGTTGCTTCCCAAAGCTGGAAGCTGACTACTGTTTCTAGTCGCTCTTTGCCGCCACAATCTATAAAGTGTTTTACTACTTTTCCTACTTCAGTAACGTGAAAATGTGAAGGCACTAGCGTGCCGTCTGGAAGTGTAAAAGAGATTTTATCCAGTTGTGACAACTGGTTGTTGAATTCAGATAGTTTCATTTCTTAATGATTTAAACGTAATATTACGATGAATACTTTAAAATTTTTTTAACAGCATTTATTTAAAGTAGCAGCGTCAAGGTTTAAAATAGGGGAAAGCAAGTTTTTCATTAATGACCAATTTTGATAATCGATACAATAACAAACACTTGTGCCCTCGACGCTGCCTTTTATGAGTCCGACAGACTTTAATTCCTTTAAATGTTGTGAAATAGTGGGCTGTGCTAGACCGATCTCGTTTACGATGTCTCCGCATACGCAAGAATCGATGGAAAATAAATACTGGATGATTGCAATTCTAGCGGGATGCCCGATCGCTTTTGTCATTCGAGCGATTTGATTTTGCTCTTCAGTAAATTTTTCACTTTTTGTAACTCCCATATCTTTCATCGCTAAGTTACGATAAATATACTAATTTACTATGCTATAAATAGGATTTTATTTATTTATTTTAATAGATCAAGATGTACAGGTATTGTAGACCCTTGTAAATCAGTATAAATAGATGTTAAGTTTCTTTTTGAGTCTCTATTTATTCTTTAGAAGCCTTTGTTTTCTTAAACTTTAATTGAGAACAGTCACTATCAAAACCTAAAGCCTAGTTCTAGGTAAATGTTGTCACGGTCTTCTTATTCAGATCGAGCTTTGAAATGACGGGTCGCCTCTAATAATTATTTTATAGAAGCACCATAAGCGAGTCGTTTTGCCAAAATATATTCTCAACCCATTGAGAAGGACTACGAAATGCCCATCGGTGGACACTTTTATTTTTGAGGTCAACTAGGTTGATCTTTAGGTCAGGCCAAAATTTCAAATTACCCTTTTGGTTTGCTATCCAATGGTAACAATCCAAATCAACATACTTCTCTTTGTTATTTTGATAAACTAAGAATTTAGAATAAATGGAATCAAAACTACCGCACACATTTCCAGAAATCACTTTTAAGCTTTTTCTATTTGGAGTCAGAATAGGAGACACACAGAAACAAAGTAATTATACATACGGGGCGTTTCATTATAGAGAAGAAAGCCTATTTTTAAACTAATCTTTATCGATCTTAGTGATATAAAGTTCTACACGACGGTCTAATTTATCGATACCTCCCAAGGGTTTGGTACGACCAAATCCTTTGTACTTCATCCTACGGTAGCTCACACCTTGATCTCTTAGAGTTTCAAAAATAGATTTGGCCCTGGCATAAGAAAGGTTGGATTTTTTGGTATCTCTATTATAAGCATCGTCATAAACGGGATTGATGCAACACACGTGACCGTGAATTTCAAAATGAATGTCTTCACGAGCTATAAGGATTTCTGCAACACGATCTAGAAGGGGTTGAGACTCTTCCAGCACAACAGATCTTCCTCTATAAAACAGAATGTTCTCAAGCCTAATGACCTGGCCTTTTTTGAGGTTTTTATTTAATAAAGACTTAAAAGGTTCTGTAGAATTATCAATAAGAGTGTCCAGCTTAGTCGGTATGTCTAGATATTCTATTATTACCTCATCTATGGTTTCTTCTGGAACAGTTTTTAAGTTTTTAGAGGCAGGAATAAGTGCAGTGCTTGTTGCATCTTTGAGAACCGCTTCCACGGCTTTTTTCTCATAGGTTTTTATTTCTTCTGCTTCTGCTTCTGTAAGGTCGTTTATGTCTAGCTTTTTAATTTCCAGTCGCTGGGTAATGGTTTCTTTTAGTGAAAAAATAACATCAACTCGACGATTTTGAGCGCGTTCATCTTCTAAAGTTAATTCTTCAGCTCCGTCTTCTAAAGCTACTTCGCCTCGACCTTCAATGGTTTTAGAAATGTGTTCTATGGTAATGGCATGCTCCTGCAACCATTTAGAAACGGTCTCTACGCGCCTGTTAGAAAGATCTAGATTGTAATCATAAGAACCACGATCATCACAGTAACCTAGTATTTTTACATCTAGAAGAGGTTTGTATAACAAGTCATCAAAGAAGGCATTGAGTTGCTTTCCCTCAGTGAATGGAAATTGGTCTTGATCGAGATCAAAGTAAACGGAATGAGTTTCTGTAAGCTGCCCGTTCATTGTAAAACTTACCATGAATAAAAGAAGCGCTATGTGTTTTTTAACAGTCATTTATTTTAAAATACGTTGATATTTACCTTCATCGTTGAGCACCTCAATGGCTGCCCTGATTTCTGGGTTGTATTTGATCTGGTGATTGTAAAGACCTTCTTTATAGAAATACCTTTTTACAATTTCATCAGTTAGTAGGCTTTTGATTTCGGCTTTTTTATCCACAACTTCTTTCTTTTTGGCTTTCTTAATAGCTTCTAGCATGGAGTTGTAAGAGGTTTTGATATCATCATCTAACTCTTCGTTAGTTGCTGCCTGATACGCTTTTGCGAAAGCGGACTCTGTAACTGTCTCAAATTCAAAGCCGCGTTTTTCTATCCAAGAAACAAATTCTTGAAAGTCAGCATCTGAAATCTGAATCTCATCTAGGGAATTAAATTGGTGTTTATAGTAATATGCGGTGGCGTAGTCAAAAATGGAGTTTTCTTTAAGAAGAGCTGTGGTAATAGGAGAATATGCAGCAGACTCTATCTTAATATCAGGCTCTACACCACCACCATCATAAACGGTACGACCGCTGTTTACTGTTTTAAAAGCTTTGTAATTTTCTTTTTTGGTACGCACGGCGTCGCCATTTTCATCTCGGTTCCAATAATCTAAGGCTTGTATGCAACGACCACTAGGTGTGTAGTATCTGGAAATAGTAATCTTCACCTGAGTTCCATAAGACAAAGGTTTAGGGCGTTGTACCAGCCCTTTACCAAAACTTCTTGCGCCTACAATGACAGCGCGATCATAGTCTTGGAGACTACCACTTACTATTTCGCTCGCGCTCGCGCTGCGGCCATTGATCAAAACCGCCACTGGCATTCCTTCAAATTCTTCACTGCGCTTGGTCAGATAGGTTCTGTTGTATTTAGTTACGACAGACTGCGTGCTGGTGATGAGTTTTCCTTTAGGGATAAATAAGTTAGACACATTTACAGCTTCACTTAATAAGCCGCCAGGGTTACCTCGTAAGTCAAGAATTATTTTGGTGGCTCCTTTTTCTTTTAGTTCCTTAATGGCAGCCTTAGTTTCTTTAGAGGCTTTTTCATTGAATTTAGAAAGGACCACGTAGCCTATTTCTGGAGTTGCCATTTCATAAAAAGGAACCGCATTTACCTCAACACCTTCTCTTTTAAGAGTAGTCGTTATGGTTTTTCCTTGACGGGTATAGGTGATGGTTAGCTCTGTACCTGAAGAGCCTTGTAACAAGTCACCAGCATTATCTTTATATTCAGATATTTTGATACCGTCTACTTCTATGATATCATCACCAGCTTTAAGGCCAGCCTTATCTGCCGGATAATCTTTCCAAGGTTCTATAATGGTGATTGCATCTTCTTTAGTGCGCACATTTGCACCTATGCCGGTATAAGAACCTCGACGATTGATTTTAGATTTTTCTACCTCTTGCTCTGTCCAGTATACGGTGTAGGGATCCAGTCCTTCCAGCATTCCTTCTATGGCATTATCCATAAGCTCTGCCGGGTTCGTGTCGTCCACATAATTCATGTTGAGTTGTTTGTACATTTCTGTAAAAATCTCAATCTGTTTTGCGATCTCAAAAAAATCATTTTGAAAACTAGCAGTAGTAAATAACAGTCCAGCTGCCGCTATAGGAAGCAGGATCTGTCTTTTTATATTTATTCTTTTACTCATTTTTTTTATTTGTAGCTCCAATAAGCAGCATTAAATATAGGATAAATACTCAGAAGCACCATAACAGTTACAACGCAATTATGGCTAATGGATTGTTCACAAGCACAATATCAGTTATTAGAGTCGAGCACTGAGGAAAGAGGCCTGATATCTGGATGATGAAAAACAGACTGTTTAGCCTTAAGAAGGCTTATACGGAGTATCTTGATAAAAGGAGTACCGCAGTTTTGGCCTTCAGCGTTTTTTAAAAGAAATCTTAGGAATACAAAATGGAAATTAGCTGGAACAAATCATTTTAGTTCGAGCCAAAGTCGGGAATCTTTAGCGTGCTAGAATTTATAAAAAACCTACTGCTGTGGCTTAACTAAGCAAGCTAATCCATATTCCTATTCTTATGAAGCCACTTTTTTAGTCAGTTCTTTCAATAGCTTTTTAGTCAGGCTTTCTATATAGTCATAATCAGGCATTTTACCAGATTGATAGATAAACATTGCCTTTAAATGAACAGCTTCAGAAACAGGTAGTAATTCTTGATGCAATCGATACGACTCCCTCATCAATCTTTTAATGCGATTGCGATCAACAGCACTTTTAAAAAAACGCTTTCCTACGCTCACCCCTATTTGATGCTCGCCACCTTGAGATTCTATAAAATAAACCACGCGCAAAGGTCCTTTTCTCATGGACGAACCACTGGAGAAAAGCTGGTCGGTAGCCTTTTTGCTTTTTAGTTTTTTATTTCTGCCTAAAGTGAGCTTCATTGTGATGCAAAGATAGGGTTTCCGTTTGTGAGTCTGTTAGTCTTTGAGCTCTCGAGCCTTTTAATAAGTAAGCAGTAGGCAGGTTCGTTTTTGAGCTGTGCTCAAAACGGAAGTAGGCAGTATTTTTTGGATGGAATTTAAAACAGTTCTGCAAACCCATCTGTCCTGCGTACATCTTTACAAAGGGAAAAAAATCCAATCAAATACAGTGTACAGTCACGGTATTCAGAGCCAGCAGGTATTAAATTCTTTGAAGATTAGAGGTTCTGTTCCCTAAATCTAAAAGATGCAGGAACTCAGCGTACTTTAGTTGATCAAAATGTATATATAAAAACTAAGAAACCTTAGCCTTTAGGGCTAGGGAAAAGGTTTTGGTTTTATGCCCAAAACAGAAGTAGGCAGTAATTCTATTTAAAGAATTACTGCCTACTAAAATTTCAAACTTTTTTGAAATCAATCTGCTTACTGCCTACTGTCACTGTTTACTATAACCTATTCCTCTATTGGAAAAGTATTATTATCCTTATTTACATCTGCCATCATTTCTTTAGGATCGATGGTTACACTTTTTACGTTGTTGAAGTTGACACCGTCAAGAGCCAACTCATAAGTAGGATATGCCCAAGCCCAGTCTGCAAGCTTAGTAATATTTCTAGTGATGTTCTTTTCTCCGCGCATTTCTTCCAGAGGGATGTAATACATTTTTGTACTACCATCATTCATAGTAACTTCTATGTCTAGTGGCATAGGCATAAGGCCTTTTCGCGAAAGCGAAATTACTGCCTTACCATCCAGATTGCTCATATTTTCAATAGAATAATCGATCGTATTTGTGGTCATGGTCCAGTCTCTTAAATACCATTCCAAGTCAAAACCGCTCACACGCTCAGCCACTCTTTTAAAGTCATTAGGGTCTGGATGTTTGAATTTCCAGGTATTGAAATACTCTTTGATAATTAGGTCACGTATTTCATCTCCTACCACATAACCTAGTTGCGCCATAAAAACAGCTCCTTTAGAATAAGCACTGGTTCCATAAGCTCCATTGTATTCATAACGATCTGCATGGGTGGTTTGTGGTTGTTCTTTACCAGACATGGCAAGACTTATATAACCTCTGTAAGAACCAGCATTAGGATTTTCTTTTCCTTCTTTGAAAACTTCGTTCATGGCTAGATTAGAAATATAGGTGGTAAAACCTTCATCCATCCACTCATCTTTAGACTCGTTAGTAGCCAGAATGTGGTTGAACCACGAGTGTGCAAATTCATGAGCGGTAACTCCAGCAAGACTGCCAAAACTGCGTTCTCCAGTTATCAAGGTACACATGGCATATTCCATACCACCATCACCACCTTGAACTACAGAGTATTGTTTGTAAGGGTAATTTCCTACATGATTATTATAGTACTTTAAGAACTCATTAGTTACCGGTTGTAATTGTTTCCAGTTTTCTTTGATCGCATCGTTATCCTTGTAGAAGAAGTGAAGGTCCACTCCCTTTGCTCCTTTGTAGATGTCGTGGATAAAATCTTTGTCTGCGCCAAATGCAAAATCATGAACTTGAGGGGCTTTAAAATGCCATTTTAATTTTCCGTCCGTACTTTTTGCAGGGCCAGAATTTGCTTTGTCATAACCATGACCTATTTCTTTAGGATTTTGAAGGTAACCAGTTCCACCGATCGTATACTCTTTATCAATAGTTACTTCCACATCAAAATCTCCCCAAACACCGTGAAATTCACGTGCGATATACGGACTTGTGTTCCAACCGTATTTATCAAACTCAGCCATTTTAGGGTACCATTGCGTCATAGAAAGAGCAACTCCTTCGGCATTATTACGTCCACTTCTTCTTATTTGTACAGGAACCTGACCGTTAAAATCCAGTTCTAGAGTAGTAGACTGTCCTGGTGCGATTGCTTTTGCAAGCTTTACTACGAGTACAGTTCCTTCTTCTTCTGCTATTACTGCTTCACCGTCTTGCTTCATACTGCTCACGTGCAAATACCCTATTTCATTAGGCTTTAAAGCAACAATACGAGAACCTACGCGTCTATCAGGATCTGCAATAGTACGGGAACGCACATCCATTTCGCTACCGGGTTGGAAGGCGTTAAAGAATAGGTGGTAGTATACTCGATCTATGGTTTCTGGTGAATTGTTCGTGTACACCAGTTTTTGTTGACCGGTGTATTGGTAACGATCTACATCTATATTCACATCCATATCATAGTTGACATGTTGTTGCCAGTATGTACCAGAATCAGATGATGGGTTAGCCACTACATTTTTAGAAGAGTTACAACTAGCTAATGCAACTGCAACTGTAAGAATAAAAGCAATTTTTTTCATAAGATATTTTTGTTGCTGCTAAGATAAGGATTTACCAATTTTCAATGATGAAGAAAATCTTATCTATTTGAAATCTAAGCTCCATTAGAAACCTGCATACTGCTTGTTGTTGATTTAAGAAGGTGTTTTGAATTTTTGATAACGACATCAGGTTGCTATTTTCAAATTTGACTTCCATTCTACAATCCATCCTCCAAATGATACAACTCGGTCATTCTAAATTTTAAAAAGCTTTTTTCAGTCCCATCATTGCATCATCAAACCGATTATTATGAAAACGCTTTTTACAATTCTCTGTCTTTTTATTAGTTCGATCACAATGGCACAATCTACTGTGTCAGGAGTGATTCTCAATGATAAAAATGAACCAGTGATGGGTGTGAATGTCTATTTGGAAGGAACTTATGACGGTACAATTACAGACCTTGACGGGAAGTTCTCTTTTACCACACAAGAAACTTCGTACGCAACTTTGATCGCCAGCTATATAGGTTATGAAGAATACAAGCTAGAAGCTCTTGTAATAGATATGGTTGGATTAAAGTTAAGCTTGCGCGAAAGCTTGAACGCATTAAATACCGTAGTCCTGAGTGCAGGGAGTTTTAGTGCAGGAGATAGTTCTAAAGCAAGTGTTTTAAAGCCCTTAGATATTGTGACTACAGCTGGGGCAGTAGGAGATTTTGTTGGTGCATTACAAACCCTTCCAGGAACATCTTCCAACGCAGATGATGGGCGTTTGTTTGTGCGTGGTGGAAGTGCAGAAGAAACTCAAATTTTTATCGATGGAAGTCGTGTTTTTAGACCATTTGCTCCCACAACTGGTAACATCCCAACGAGAGGAAGATTTTCACCATTCCTGTTTGACGGTATTACATTTTCTACCGGTGGCTACAGTGCCGAATATGGAGATGCACTTTCTAGTGTGTTGCTCTTAAATACGAACGACTTCCCCAAAGAAGAAAAAACAGAATTGGGAATCATGACCGTAGGAGGGAATTTTGGAAAGACAAAAATATGGGGTAAAAACAGTCTAAGCCTGAATGCACAATACATCAACCTAGCCCCATACAATGAGTTGATTCCACAAAACAACCAATTTGAAAAGCCTTTTCAAAGCATCAATGGAGAAGCGGTTTACAGACATGAGTTTGACAAAGGGCTTTTTAAGGCTTACAGTGCCTATTCTTATAGTGATTTTGCTATTATCCAAGAAGATATAGACATAGAAGAAGGATTTTATTTTGGTTTGAGAAATAGAAATTATTACGGCAACCTTAATTACTACGGTTCTTTATCAGAAAGTTGGAATATAGAAACAGGTCTAAGTCTTGCCCACGACACTAACGATTTAAATATTGCAACGACCAAAATCGACGCTGTAGAAAACGCCTTGCATGCCAAATTTAAACTTCAAAAACGTTATAACAATTACTTTAAACTCCATATGGGCGTAGAGCAGTTCCTTATCAACTACAAGGAAGAGGTGCTATTAGAAAATGACACTTTTAACAGCGGTATTGAACATGGAATTACGGGCACTTTTACAGAAGCTGAGGTTTTTGCCTCTAAAGATCTTGCCTTCAAAGCTGGTCTGCGTGGAGATTACTACAGCGCCAGTTCGCAGTTTAAAGTATCACCAAGGTTGAGCGCTGCGGTAAGTCTCCATAGCAGCTCACAGTTGTCACTGGCATATGGTAATTTTTATCAAGCCGCCCAAAACAATGTGCAGCAATATGAAAAGGACCTCCAACCAGAAAATGCACAACATTATATAGCTAACTTTTTATTTAAAAAGAATGATCGCATGTTTAGAGCAGAGGCCTATTATAAAAAGTACGAGCAGTTGTTGACCTACGACACGACACGTGTTCAATTTGATAGCGATTTGAGTAATGGTGGCGATGGGTATGCCGCTGGGCTGGATTTATTTTGGAGAGATGAGCGCTCGATTGAGAACTTGGATTATTGGGTCAGTTATTCTTATCTGGATACCAAGCGTAAATTTCGCAATTTTCCTGTGGAGGCGACTCCTAATTTTGCAACCGATCATAACTTTAGTCTGGTAGGGAAATACTGGATAGAAGACTGGCAGTCACAAGTAGGTGCGACCTTTAATTATTCTAGCGGTCGTCCATTTACAAATGCAAACGAGTCTGGGTTTTTGAAGGATAAAACCTCTTCTTTTCAAAGCCTCAATTTGAACTGGGCTTACCTGATCGATCAACAAAAGATCTTGTATTTATCGGTTTCTAATGTGCTGGGAAGAGCTAATGTTTTTGGGTATCAATACGGCGACATGCCAGATGTTCAAGGGCAATTTGACCGTCGTGAGATAGGTCAGGCAGCAGACCGTTTCTTTTTTGTAGGCTTCTTTTGGACTATTGGCGGTAGCGATAATCAGTTGGACAACTTATAAAATTATTTAGGAGTTGGAATGGGATGATGCTCTATTATTATAGTCAAGAAGGGTGTCAAATAACAATTCAGTTACTGGTTTCTACAGTTGGGTTGGTTCCGCTTTCGCGAAAGCGAGATCGCCACTATCATTGTACCATATATCAAATAAACTCTTACTTATGAAAACTATACTCACCACTTTCATCCTGTTTTTATCACTAAGCCTCCACGCACAAACAGGCTACGAAAAAGCCATGCAAAAAGGACTAGAACTCATGGCAAGCGACTTGCAAGCAGCTTCACAACAATTTGAACGCATCTCAAAGGCCGAAAAAGAAAACTGGCTGCCACCTTATTACGCAGCTTTGTGCCATATTAACAGTTCTTGGGGGCAACTTCCTAAAGAGACCACCTTGCAACACATGAACAAAGCTCAAGAGCTCATCAATGATGCTGAATTCTTAACAGAGCACAATCCAGAAATCATGGTATTACAAGGCATGTTAAACACTTGTTGGATTCAATACGACAGCCGTACTTATGGCATGAAACTGTCTGGCCCGACTACTGCGCTTTATGATAAAGCCATAAGTATGGCTCCAGAAAACCCTAGGGTGATCAGCAACAGAGCAAGATGGTTGATGGGTAGCGCTCAATTCTTTGGTAAAGACATCGCGCCTTATTGCGGCGAGATCGACAAAGCGATTGAACTATTTGAAAAAGAAATCGCTACAGGTTTTGATCCTGGCTGGGGAAAAAAAGCAGCAACCGATGTAAAAAAGCAATGTGAGAAATAAGGTATCCATAACCATCAAAAGGGGCAGAATTAAATCTGCCCCTTTTTAATGCTATTTGATTTTACAGTCATTGAGATAGAAACTAAACATGTCAGTTCGAGCGAGAGTCGAGAACGATTACCTACCGAAAAAGCCATTACAAAGTTCAAGAGGTTTTTAAGCGACCTATGCGGAATTTATTACAGTACTCTACCAAAAACACTCAGGCTTTGAAAAACTTTGTTTTAATAGCACTTTGACAAGCTCAGTGTGACAGAAGCTTTAAATCTGGGTTTGATTATAAAACTATTTTCAACTTCTTTTACTTGTTAGGCTTTCGCGAAAGCGAGATAAAAACAGACACCGATTAAAATATTTCAAAAAACTACAAGCTTATATAGCTAATCCTCAATAAGTTTCTATAATTTTAATAAAAATTCCTGTTCATCATTAAACTTACTGCGTTTTGATAAAAAAATCTATTTTATTTCTGTTTTCGCTTTTTGTTTTGGCTTCTTGTACTAATAAAACCGACGAAGAAAAGCTTCAAGAACAACAAAATGAACTCTTCAAATTTAGAGAACACGTCAGCCAGGTTTCTGATCATGTGATTTCTACTAGAGAACCTATTCTAATCAAACTTACAGAGCCGGTAGAAGGCTGGGTAGCTGGAAAAGAGCTGGACGCCAGTTGGATACAGCTATACCCTAGTGCTTTAGGAAAATTAACTGTTCAGGATGCACAAACCATTTCTTTTTTACCAGAAAAGCCCTTGAAGCAGGACACAGAGTATGAAGTGAAATTCCAGTTGGGAAAAGTAAAGGAGGTAGCAAAAGACTTAAGGGAATTCACTTTTAACTTTAAAACGATTGCTCAGGATTTTATTGTAAGTACCGACCCAGTAGGAAGCTATGAGAGTGATTATCAATATATCAATGGAGCCATACAAGCCAGTGATATTATGGAGTTAGAGAATGCAAAAAAGTTAGTTGTAGCAAAATTAAACGGCAACAATTTGGTGGTCAAGTTTCCTAATACAAATGCACTAGGTAAGTTTTTTGAGTTTAAAATAGACAGTATCAAAAGGCCTATCGAAGACGACCAATTGGAAATTTCGTGGAACGGTAGCGGTATAGGTGTAAATGATCAAGGATCAAATACCATTACACTTCCTGGAAAAAACAGCTTTTCAGTAACTGATATAGAGTTGGTTAACGGAGACACTGCCTATATTTTGATCAATTTTTCTGATCCGCTAGATAAAAGTCAGAACCTCGATGGGATGATTCAAATAGAAGGCGTGGATAACATGAAATTTGAGCGTAAAGGAAACGAACTCAAAGTATTTCCTTCTAAATCAGTTACGGGGTCTAAAAAAGTAGAAGTTTTTACAGGTATAAAAAGTGTCGACGGATATAAATTAAAAAACGGATTTTCAAGTTTTATAGCTTTTGAGCAGGTAAACCCAGAAGTGAAGTTGGTGCGTTCTGGTACCATTCTTCCTTCTTCACAAAATTCAAAGATCAATTTTAAAGCAGTGAATTTAAATGCGGTGGATGTTTGGGTGTACAAAGTTTTTAATAACAATGTGTTGCAGTTTTTGCAAAATAACGATCTGAGCTCTTCAGGAAACCTACGTGATGTAGGAAGGCCAGTCGCTCGCAAAGTGATTGATATTAAAGCAACTGGAAATGACGTAAATAAATGGAATACCTATTCGGTAGACCTCAACGAAATCATCTCTTCAGACCCTGGTGCTATTTACCGAGTGGAGTTTAAATACAAGCTTGCTTACAGTGCCTTTAAATGTGAGTATACTGCCGAAAATCAGCCAGAGATAGAAGAGGGGGATTATGACGATTCTTTTGAAGCTAGTAATTGGGATGGCGCTCAGAACTATTATGATGAGGAGTACGACTATTACGACTACAATTGGAGAGATCGTGAAGATCCATGTACGTCTTCTTTTTATAGAAATAGGTCCGTTAGTACTAACGTTCTTTCCAGCGATCTAGGAATTACGGTAAAAAGAGGAGAAAATAACGGTTATTTGATTGCAGTAAATGATATCATTTCTACAAAGCCTTTAGGTGGCGCCTTAGTAAAGTTGTTTAATTTCCAACAGCAAGAAATTAGCAGTGGACGTACTAATAATGAAGGATTGTTAGACATACGTCCAGACAAGCCTGCCTTTTTTGCCAAGGTTACTTATAACAATGAGCATGGATATGTAAAGCTGGATGATGGTAACGCATTATCGGTAAGTAAGTTTGACACTTCAGGAAAGCGACTTCAAAAAGGAATCAAAGGATATATTTACGGAGAGCGAGGTGTATGGCGTCCTGGAGATCATATCTACCTCACTTTTATGCTCAATGATACCGATAATAAACTACCCAATGCTCACCCGATCAAATTAGAATTAAGAGATCCTAATGGTAAAATCACACATTCTGAAGTTCAGAAAAACGGATTGAACAACTTCTATCAATTTGATCTAACAACAGATGACGCTGCGCCAACAGGAAACTGGAACGCCAAAATAGAAGTAGGTGGTGTAAGCTTTAATAAAATGCTCAAGATAGAAACCATCAAACCCAACCGATTAAAGGTACAACTGGATTTTGATGAAGAGGTTATTAAATCTAGACAAAATGTCAAGGGTTCTCTAAATGCGATGTGGCTGCACGGCGCTATCGCAAAAGGCCTCAAAGCTAGCGTTACAGCAAAATATTACGCTACAACGACTCAATTCAAGAAATACGACAGTTATGTTTTTGATGATCCGTCTCGATATTTTGATTTACAAGAATCTGAAGTATTTGATGGAAACTTAGATCAAAACGGAGATGCCCGTTTCAATTTTGAACCTCAAATGGATTCTCAAGCTCCGGGCATGTTAAAGGCTAGTTTCCTGACTAAAGTGTATGAAAACGGAGGGGATTTCAGTACTAATGTGACTACCAAAACTTACTCGCCTTATGACACCTATGTAGGAATTGATGTGCCTCCTGGAGACAAGCAAAGAGGAATGTTACTGACAGATACCGACCATAACTTTGATGTAGTGACTTTAGATCAAAGCGGTACTCCTAAAGCGACCAAAAATCTGGAAGTAAAAGTATATAAAGTCAACTGGAGATGGTGGTGGCAAAGCCAGGCAGGAAGCCTGTCTAGATATGAAGCAAGTGAATACAGACAGGAAGTATATAGCAACAGGATCAACACTAATTCTAGCGGAAAAGGAAACTTTAAATTTCAACTGAAATACCCAGAATGGGGCAGGTACTTGGTACGTATTTATGATCCTGCTTCCGGACACTCCACTGGAAAAATCATTTATGTGGACTGGCCAGGTTGGGCAGGAAAAAGCCGTAAAGTAGACCCGGAAATGGCTTCCATGCTTATTTTCAATGCAGATAAGAAGACCTATAAAGTAGGGGAGAACGCAAAAATTACGTTCCCATCATCAGCTGGCGGCCGTGCTTTAATTACTGTAGAAAACGGAACCGAAGTGCTCGACGCACAATGGGCAGAAACAAAGGATAAGCAAACTCAAGTTGACATACCGCTCCTTGATCCGTATGTTCCTAACGTCTATGTTCATATTACTTATTTGCAACCGCATGCTCAAACGGCAAATGATCTTCCTTTGAGAATGTATGGGGTGATTCCATTGCTGGTTGAGAACGCCGCAACTCACCTCGAGCCAGAGATAAAGATGCCTAAAGAACTCGCTCCTAAAAGCAGCGCTGAGATTACCGTGAGTGAGAAAAATAATACAGCCATGACGTATACCCTTGCCGTTGTGGATGAAGGATTATTAGACTTGACCAACTTTAAAACACCAGATGCTTGGGACAGCTTCTTTGCTCGTGAGGCACTGGGTGTCAAGACTTGGGATGTTTTTGATGATGTGATCGGTGCTTATGGAGGTCGAATTGACGCTGCTTTTGCCATAGGTGGTGATGGAACAGCTGCAGCTTCTAAGGCTAAAAAAGCCAACCGATTCCAACCTATGGTCATTCATCTAGGACCTTTTACACTGAAGCCGGGCGAGAAGAAAACACATACTATTTCTATTCCTCAATATGTAGGTTCGGTACGCACGATGGTGGTTGCTGGAAATGACCGCAAGGAAGCTTACGGAAGTGCCGAAATTGCAACTCCGGTAAAAAAGCCATTAATGATGCTGGCATCGCTTCCGCGAAAACTATCCCCTGGAGAAACAGTAAAACTACCAGTAACCGTTTTTGCAATGGACGATAAGGTAAAAGACGTTAAGGTGACATTAGAAAGCTCCCCATTCTTTGAATTATTAAATGGGAAGACACAGCAATTAAAGTTTACGGAGACCGGCGATCAAATCGCTTATTTTGATGTAAAAGTGAAGAAGGCTACAGGAATTGCTAAGTTGAAACTCTCTGCATCAGGGAACGGAGAAACTGCTGTTTACGAGACAGAAATCGATGTGGTGAATCCTAATCCCTACAGTACCATTTCAGAAAAAGCGATGTTAAAACCTGGAGAAACAGCAACGATTTCTATCCAGCCTTTTGGCACTAAAGGAAGCAATGCCTCTACGCTAACTTTTTCTAGTTTGCCTGCTATGGATCTTGGCCGCAGATTGAATTACTTGATTCGTTATCCGCATGGTTGCGTGGAGCAAACTACCAGTGCTGCTTTTCCTCAATTGCACCTTTCTAGCGTGGTAGATTTGAATGGAAACCAGCAAAAACAAATCAGCTCTAATGTAAAAGCGGCGATCAATAAACTAGGCTATTATCAGAAAGCAAATGGCGGTTTTTCTTACTGGCCAGGAGGCGGTAGCGCTAACGATTGGGGGACTACTTATGCGGGTCATTTTATGATCGAAGCAGAAAAAGCGGGATATACAGTTCCTATTTCGTTTAAATCCAACTGGATCGCCTATCAAAAACGAGTAGCAAAACAATGGAGGTACAACGACCACAATGACTTGTATCAAGCTTATAGGTTGTATACACTAGCCGTTGCAGGAGCACCAGACTTATCTTCTATGAACCGCTTACGCGAAAGCGCAAACCTTTCTAACGACAGCAAGTTAAGACTAGCTGCTGCCTATGCATTAGTAGGTCAGAACAAGGCAGCTGAAGAGCTATTAAAGAAGAGCAATATAGATTTCCAGCTGAGTAGTTATGATTATAGAACTTATGGTTCTCCACAACGTAATCGTGCTATGGCTCTAGAAACCTATACGATTATGAAAAAGGAGGAGCGTGCTAGACAGCTTATGGAAGAACTAGCTAGAAATCTAGACTCTGATCGCTATTACAACACCCAAGCATTAGCTTATAGCTTTATTGCCATCAGTAAATATGCAAAACATGTAGGAGGTAAAGGAGTGAATGTGGATTATACTTTTAAAGCTAAAACCAATAGCGTTTCCAGTGCTAAAAGTATTGCTAATCGCGATATAGATATTGACGAAAACCCAACTACAGTTACAGTGAAAAACAAAGGGGACAATACTATTTTCATTACCAATGCCATGACCGGCAAATTGCCAGTAGGAAGTGAGAAAGCGGCTCAAAGCAAGCTGAGTGCGACTATGAATTATGTGGATAAAGATGGAAATGCGGTAAATGTGAGTAAGCTCAATCAAGGGACCGAGATCACTGCTGTTACTACCATTACCAACACCACAGGTTCTAGAATTGAAGATGTGGCCTTGACACAAATCTTGCCATCAGGTTGGGAAATAGTCAATACCAGATTTACAGATTATGGAGCCGAAAAAGCAAATACCAGCATAGAATACACAGACATAAGAGATGACCGGGTGAACTATTATTTTGATCTAAAAGCAAAAGAAACACTGACTTTTAAGACCACAATAAATGCTAGTTATCTAGGCACCTACTATTTACCAGGTATACAATGTGAAGCCATGTATGACGCAGATTATATAGTCAGAAATAAAGGTCAATGGATAGAGGTGGTGAGGTGAGGTAGAGATGGAGAAGGTACTCTTTATATCAAACCCTAAAGGATTTGCAAATCCTTTAGGGTTTGTCTTTTTAAGGTAAAATAGACGCAACCCTCATTCTGCTGTATAGTAGAATCGCTCAGAATTAGTCCGTCTCTAGGAATCAAGAATCTTGTTCAACCTATCTAGAACAGCTTTCACTTCAATGGTATTTGTGATGTGTTCGTAAGTCTTCACTTTTTTATTCCCAAAAATAGAAGTAGGCACTAATGGAAATTGTTCTCTATTTACCCTTAGTTGATTCTCCATTGGTTGTGCATAAGGAGCAAAACCTGCGTAGGGATGTGTGTTTCCCCACAATGTAATTACAGGAACTCCATACAAAGCTGCGAGATGTCCGTTACCACTGTCCATAGCAATCATGGCGTCTAGATTAGAGATCACGGCTAGTTCGTTTTTAAAATCTTTAGTGCCAGCGAGATTGATCACGTTTTTATAAGAATTGGCAATCTCTTTTAATTGTTCTGTTTCTTTTTTCCCACCACCGAAAAGCAAGATACTCACTTGATCGTTTTTTGCTATTTCCTTGACAATTTCTTTAGCCTTCTCTAGCGTAATCGCTTTATTCTGATGTGCAGCAAAAGGCGCAAAACCTACCCATTTAGAAGAATTAAGTCCTATTTGTTCCTGGATTTGAGGTAAAAGGCTATGTTTAGGCAAAAACTCGGTTCCTTTTAATTCTATGTCAAAACCAAGGTCTCGTAGCACATCTGCATAGCGTTCGGTGCTGTGCTTTAAGGGCTGGAAAAAATCTGGGTCACTTACAAGTCGTTTCTTATCAGAGCGGCCTTTGTCGATTTTGGCTTTAGGAATTCCTTTAAGAAAAGCACGTAAGATTTTACTGCGCAGCACATTGTGAAAATCGGCTACAGCATGGATTTCTAGTGCTTTTATTTCTCTAGAAAGTTTATAAAGTCCAGAAATGCCTTTATGGACTCCATCCACATCTGCTTCTATAAAACTAATATCAGATAGGGGCTCTAGGATGGAACGGAACCTTTTTCGCGAAAGGGCTACGATTTCAACACTTGGGTAATCTCTTTTTAGAGCCAGTAAAACAGGAACGCACATCGCCACATCGCCCATAGCGCTTAGTCTTATGACGAGTATGCGTTGAGGTACAGGCATGAATTATTTTAAAGCTCTGAGGACTGGATTAAGTTCGTCATCATTGTACATTTTCATCTGCTTATACACTTTCATGTATTTGTTTCCTTTAGAGATATCTTCTAACAATTGATCAAGCGCAGTGGATAAATCAATGCGTTGCTCTAGAAGAATGTCCAGTTTCTTTTGACAGGCGTTGATATGGTCTGTGGAAGCATCTGTACGAGTTGCTTCTTCATTCATGTGGTATATTTTCAAAGCCAGAATAGACATGCGATCTACTGCCCATGCAGGACTTTCTGTATTGATAGTTGCACCATCTTTAATGTTTAGATCGCTGTATTGATCTAGAAAATAACCATCCACATATTCTACCATATCGGTGCGATCTTGATTGCTTGCGTCGATTTTTCTTTTAAGAGTCAGTGCGGCAATTGGATCAATTTGCGGATCTCTAATAATGTCTTCATAATGCCATTGAACCGTATCAATCCAGCATTTGCGATACAATAAATGCTCGATAAGATGTGTATTGCGGTCGTAAGGATTTTCAAAACTCTGATCTACCGTATTTGCAACGTGGTATTTATCGATAACAGTTTGAAAAATTTTATTGGCTTTATCTGAAAACATAATTATGATTTTATAATGCAAATATAAAGATTTACAATTGCTCTAGAATCTAAGAAAAAAGAGAATCAGCATGCTGATAAATGGAATCCATAAGAGTGACTCTTTAATGATTTTATTATCAGTTTCTTGTATAAATCTAGCGATAAATATAGCTATTACTGGCAGTAAGAATAACGCGACACCTTCGATGACTAAAAATACAGCCCCACAAACACCAGCAAATCCTAATATAGAAAATCGCGAACGAGCACTTAATGAGATGTTGGGAAAACCGAGTAAGATAGCCATAGAAAAAAGAAACCCAACGCCCCCTATAATTAAAGAAACGATAGTAGATAGCGACCATTCATTGGTCAAGTAATCAAAATTATAATCAAAGCCTTTAAACACTTGGATGAGGTAATCCGTTCCTATAAATTGATCAAAAGTAAAAGTGAGCAACGCCACACAACTAACAGCAATAAAAGGAACCGTCCAGTATTTTATATTATTAGAAGCATAAAGAATAATACTTATAAATATGACTAAGATCAATAAGGAAGTCCATGAATAAAATAGCGCAGCAATGGCTATCCAAAAAGAAGCGTCAAATATTTTTTTTACCAGACCCAGGCCAGTACGCATACTGAGCAACCTTCTCAATGCGAGAAGAAAAAACAGATAAGCAGTAAAAGCCTCTACACTAGTTGAATATAAAGCTCCTATTACAAGTAAACAGCTGTGAATCCATAAAGAATAGGAGTTGTTTTGAGTGAGCTCATTTTTAAGAGTGGTAAATTGGAATAGCGCTATAGATCCCACAGCTGCAAAAGAAATCCATATCAGACTCCAACCTAAATAGGGGTCGTGTACTACAAAATACCCAAGCATGAAACCCACCATCAAAAAAGTGATGATGAAATGAATGGGTTTACTGGTCTTAAAAAAACTGGTGAGCATAGAGATTTTTGACTATTTTTGCAGTAGCAACAAGCAATTTACAGAAATGGAAACTTTATTAGACGCAATAGTAAGCTTATTTGAACTTATTTTAATTCCTTTTAATGCTCTTAGAGAATTAGAGAATGAAAGTTGGTTTGCAGCAAATGCCGTATCATGGATCGCAATTCTTACCCTAGTGGTAGCTTTTGTTTACTGGATGTTACAACTTAAAAAGTACGATAAGGATGAGGACAAAACTCAAACTGGTCATTCTTTCTTAGGATAATCAATTACTTTTTATAGGTCAAAACCTATATCCTTACGATAATACATCTTATCAAAATGTAGTTTTTCTACATTTTGGTAGGATTTTTTTAGGGCCTGTTTGAAATCGCTTCCATAACTAGTTACGGCCATAACGCGTCCACCATTAGTTATTATTTTCCCTTCTTTTAGAGCCGTCCCAGCATGAAAAACGATGCTGTCCTCTACATTTTTCAAGCCTGAAACCTCCATTCCTTTGTCGTAATTTTCTGGATAGCCACCTGCTACACACATTATAGTGGTCGCGCTTCTGGAATCTATAGTGAGCTGTTCTTTGTGCAGTTCCGCTTTCGCGAAAGCGTGTAAATGAGCCAGCAAATCACTAGAAATACGAGGTAAGACTACTTCGGTCTCTGGATCACCCATTCTTACATTATACTCGATAACTTCAGGTGCTCCATTCACAATCATCAAACCTATGAATACAAAACCTTTATAAACAATAGCTTCTTTTGCAAAACCTTCAATAGTAGGTTTTATCACATGATCTTCTATTTTTTGCATCAACACATCGTCTGCAAAAGGAACCGGAGAGACAGCGCCCATACCGCCAGTGTTCAGTCCTGTGTCGCCTTCTCCTATGCGTTTATAATCCTTTGCGGTAGGCATTATTTTATAGGAAGTACCGTCGGTCATGACAAAAACACTCATCTCAATTCCATCGAGAAATTCTTCTATGACCACTTTATTAGACGCAGCACCAAATTTTCCACCTACCAGCATTTCCTCAAGAGATTCTTTTGCTTCCTTAGCTTGTGGAATGATAAGTACTCCTTTACCTCCAGCAAGTCCATCTGCTTTAAGTACGTATGGGGGTTTCAGACTATCTATAAAAGCCATTCCTTCTTTTAAGGTCTCTTTTGTAAAACTTTGATAAGCTGCTGTAGGAATGTTGTTGCGCTGCATAAATTCCTTTGCAAATTCTTTAGAACCTTCCAGAGCCGCGGCTTGTTGAGATGGACCTATTACATTCACATGCTGTAATTCTTCTGTCTGAAAATAATCGTAAACACCTTCTACAAGAGGCGCTTCTGGACCAACGATAACCATAGAAATATCATTCTCAAGAACAAAGGCTTTGATAGCAGGAAAGTCGGTAATTCCTAGATCTACATTTGTTGCAATTTCATGAGTTCCAGCATTTCCTGGAGCTACAAATAATTTGGAAAGAAGAGGACTCTTAATAATCGAGTGTGCAAAAGCGTGCTCGCGGCCACCGCTTCCTAAAATGAGAACATTCATAGGTTGTGTTTATAGAATGCAAAAATAAGTTTTTGTCAAATTGAATAGCAAAGAACTGTCATACTTTATTCAATAGTTATAGTAATTATAAGAATGTAGTTGGAGAATAAATTTATATCCTCCATAAAGTTTAGGATTCTGAAAATTCAGATAGATGAAAAAGAATACTCCGCTAGCTATATATAATTCATGCTTTCAAAAGGGACCCTTCTAAAAGCGACACATAAATTTCAAGAATAAGTAAACTCAGCATCACTGCCGGAGTTCTTTCATGTGGTTCGGTTTTTCGAATAGTAGAAAAATTCGGCCTGCATTTGATTGGGAAATGTACGAGCGCATCATATCTTGGTCTAAATAAACGATCTTTGATTCAAAACTATATAAATTGCCTCTACAACTCTTTGACACCATATTAAAGCTACAAGGCTTTGAGATCGACAAGGCTCGTATGGCTTTTGATATATCAGATTTAGGCGATATAGAAAACCAACAACAAGCGATATTAAAATACCACTTTACCAATAATCATTTTTACAATAGCCTTGTAACTGATAAAACAGTTTCTTGGGAAGAATTACCTGTTTTAACCAAACAAAATTTACAGCAAGCCTTGCACAAGCGACTGAGTAAAGGCTTTACCACAAAAAACATCTTCAAAGGGAAAACAAGCGGTTCCAGCGGTCACCCTTTTACATATGCTAAGGATAAATATGCTCATGCCATGACTTGGGCAGCTTTTCATAAGGCCTATAAGCAACATGGAATCGATCTAAACACTTCATTACAAGCACGTTTTTATGGCATTCCATTAAGCGGAAAAGCAAGGTATTTAGAGCTTGTCAAAGATTTTGTAAGCTACCGCAAACGCTTTCCTATTTTTAATATGAACGAGGAAGTCCTGCAAGGCTTTGTCAACCAGTTTTCAAAACATGACTTTGAATACATCAATGGTTATACGAGCAGTATTGTTTTACTAGCAAAATACTGTCAAAGCAAAAATATAGTTCTCAAAAGTAGTTGCCCAACACTCAAAATAAGCATCGTTACCAGTGAAATGCTTTTCCCAGACGACCGATTGCTTTTAGAAAAATGGCTAGGAATTCCAATAATTAATGAATATGGAGCAAGCGAAGTAGGATTGATCGCCATTCAAAATTCCAATGGGGATTTTGAAATTAATCAACAGAACCTTTTTGTAGAAGTAGTTAATGAAGATAACAGGCAAGTTCCTGATGGAGAAATAGGCAGAATTCTAGTCACCGATCTTTACAACAAAGCTAGCCCCATGATACGATATGAAATAGGGGATATGGGGAGTTTAGAAACCCTAGAGAATGGAACACGAGTTTTAAAACAGTTGCAAGGACGCACCAGCGACGTCGCTTTATTACCTAGTGGTAAAGTAGTTCCAGGGTTGACTTTTTATTATGTGACTAAAGCCATCATTAAGGAAGACCTGGATATTCTAGAATTTATAGTCATCCAGAAAAGACCTGCATTTTTTGAGATTCAATATGTAAGTAAAAGGGCTATGAATACCGTTATAAAAAAGAACATTCAAAAAGCCATGGATCAATATTTAGAACCTGGATTATCATTAGAGTTCACAAAACTGGAAGTTCTCGACAGAAGCAAACGCGGGAAATTGAAGCAGTTTATGAGTGAGGTCTGATCTTAAGCTTCATGTTTCCCTTTACAAAAAACTGCTCATAAAAAAAGCGGCACAGCATCCAACTACTTTTGAGACTAGAATACCCCAAATGTTTCTTGTAAACTGCATAATTAAAAGGGATCAAATTCAGTTTGTTAGAAGATAGCCCATCGTCTGCTAGTCGATAACTGGCAATAGGTTCTTGAATTCCTATGGCAAAATCTGCTTGTTGAATCACGTCCAGCCACATGGCCCAATCTTGTCTTTTACGCAACGCTGGCATATAGAATTTACCTAGTTTTTTTGCGTTGTAGATTCCAGTAAGATTGCCTAGATAATTAGCTTTTAAGAGTTTCTGAAAGGTCAGTTTTTCAAATACTTGATGAATAAATTCTGGTTGATCTGGGGATGATTTGAAAATTTCATAAGCGCCATAACAAAAAGTAGCTTGCTGCTTTTTCATCGCCTGGAGCTGCACTTCTAGTTTATGAGGTTTCCATAAATCGTCTGCATCTAGGAATGCTATATAGGTGCCAGTTGCGGCTTCTACTCCTTTGTTTCGGGTGATTCCAGCTCCAAAATTTGAAGCATTTTTTAAGTTGATAAAAGTTAGTTCTGAAGAGGTGTTTTTTGCAGCATAAGCTTTCGCGAAAGCGTAACTACCATCAGTACTACCATCGTCTATAACAATGATTTCTAAAGGTCGATGCGTTTGGGCTAGAATGCTGTCCAAGGATTCTTTTAGCGTTGTAAGGCTATTAAACGTTGGCGTTATGATAGAAACCAGGCTCATTTAATAGGCCTTTTCTTCACCCTGAAACACATTTGCAATGGTTTTACTAATGATTCTTATGTCTAAAGCGATGTTCCAATTTTCGATGTAATAAATATCGTTGCGCACACGGCCCTTAATATCTTCTTCTGTTTCTACTTCGCCTCGGTAACCACTCACTTGAGCAAGTCCTGTAATACCAGGTTTTACAAAGTGACGCACCATAAATTTATCAATCCGCTCTGCATACATATGGGTGTGACTTACCATGTGCGGCCGCGGCCCAACCACACTCATATCTCCCAAAAGGACATTGAAAAATTGAGGTAATTCATCAACACTAGTCTTGCGTAAAAATCGACCTATCTTAGTAATTCTAAGGTCACCGCGCTTTACTTGATGTAAATGTGCGGTGGTATTAGGAACCATAGAACGAAATTTAAAGCAGGTGAACTCCTTGTAGTCCAGTCCATTGCGAGATTGTTTAAAGAAAACAGGACCTTTGGACTCCATCTTTATAATAATAGCCACTAAAGGAGTGAGCCAAGACATCAGGCAAGTAATCACAAATAGGGAGAACAGAATATCAAAGGTTCTTTTTGCAAATTTATGAGCGATATCATCCAGTGGGATCTCTCTTAAAGATAGCACAGGTGTCAAACCGTAATAGTCGTATTGTAAATGCTTAGAGAGTACTGCTGTTGTATCAGGAATGAATTTAAGTGTTCTAAGGTTGTTATCTGCAAAATCGGTAAGCGCTAGGAGCTGCTCATTATTCAATTCGGTAACAGAGCAAAAAATTTCATCTATTTTCTCCTGAATCACCCAACTCTTAAATTCAGATAGGGAAAAGGAACTCGCTGTGACGTCTATTAATTTTTTAGATCGGTAGCCCAGGTCTGTATGTATTTTGAAAAAATCAAGAAGTTGTTGGGCGTCTTTGTTTTTACCTAAAATCACCACATTTCTATAATTACCACCCAACGCGCTGCGGTAGTTTTTAAGTATAAAAAACAAGGATATTTTTACGAATGAAATACCCGTAATAGTAGCTCCAATATAATTGAATATAAAGGTAGATTCTCTGTTCAACTCATAGTAATACCCAAAAAACGCAAAGACCACAAACGCAAAAAACACAGACTGCTTAGCCAGACGTGACAGTAAAGTGGCAAATTTTGTGTTCCTACGTATTCTATAAAAATCCAGTTGCATGGAGACAATCACCCAGCAAATACCTATAAAAATACTATAAGTAAGTAAGTCAAAACTTTCTTTAAAAAAATAAGACGCAGCAAAAATGATAAGACTCAAATCCACCAAATAGGAAATGGGTCTTATAAAGCCAGAAAAACGGCCATTGCGATAGGCGATACTATCTGCGGATATGTTTTGTAAAGTCTTTGTGGTCACGTTTGTTTAAATCTTCTGTAGACAGTGATTTGAAATAGTCATAAGTTAATTTCATTCCTTCTTCACGACCTACTTTAGGTTCCCAATCGAGGATTTTTTTAGCAAGTGAAATATCTGGACGTCTTTTTAGAGGATCGTCTTGTGGAAGATCTCTATATACTACTTTTTGGTCGGTTCCTGTAAGGGCAATAATTTCTTCAGCAAAATCTCCTATTGTGATTTCGTTAGGGTTCCCGATGTTTACAGGATCTGAATAATCACTAAGCAGTAATCTATAAATTCCTTCTACTTGATCGTCCACATAACAGAAAGATCTTGTTTGCGATCCATCACCAAAAATAGTGATGTCTTCTCCTCGCAGTGCTTGACCCATAAAGGCAGGAATCACACGACCATCATTGAGTCGCATTCTCGGTCCATAGGTGTTAAAAATACGTACGATGCGAGTTTCTAATCCATGAAACCTGTGGTAAGCCATTGTCAAGGATTCTTGAAAACGTTTTGCCTCGTCATAAACACCACGCGGGCCTATAGTATTTACATTACCATAATAGCTTTCATCCTGAGGATGTACTAAAGGGTCACCGTAAATTTCACTAGTAGAAGCGATAAGTAGCCTCGCATTTTTTGCTTTTGCCAGACCTAAAAGATTATGTGTTCCTAGAGAACCTACTTTTAAGGTTTGTATAGGAATCTTTAAATAGTCTATGGGACTTGCTGGACTAGCAAAGTGTAAAATATAGTCTAGATCTCCAGCGACATGTACATAATTAGAGACATCGTGGTGGTAAAATTCAAAATCTTCAAGAGGGAAAAGGTGTTCGATATTTTTAAGATCGCCCGTGATCAGGTTATCCATTGCTACCACTCGGTAGCCTTCTTTTATAAAACGATCGCATAGGTGGGAACCTAAAAATCCGGCAGCACCAGTAATAAGAACTCTTTTTTTCATGTAAAACGTAGATCAGTTATAAGTTTTCAAAGATAGGAAAATTGAATGCGTGCTGACCCAGCTTTATTGGGAACAGCTAAAACAAGTTGTTAGATTACAGCATCCCCAAAAATAAATGGATTGGGATCGAGAATAATCTTCTTATAATCCTCTAGCTCTTCTGTTGCTGCAACACCTGGAAAGTCTCCTTTATAAGTTTTCATATCGGTCATGATCTGAAAGTGCAGGTGTGGAGAATAACCACCATTTTCTTCTGGTTTTCCTAAGCTTGCTATAATCTCGCTTTCGCGAAAGCGGAACCCCACAGACCATTTTTCCATGTCACTTATTGAGAGGTGGCCATAAAGAGTATAGAGTTTCTTAGTGTTGAGATCGTGTTCCAAAATTAAGGTAGGACCGTAATTTCCAGCGTCGTCGTTGTGAGCATAACTGTGTACAACGCCATCCATAAAGGCGTGAATACTAGTCCCTGCAGGAGCCCAAAGATCGATTCCCATATGAACATCTCGTACATTACCAGATTGAAATCGAGCCGATTTTCTATACAAAGCACGCTGTTCTAAATAACCACCGTGAGCCACATATTTACCAGTAAGAGCACGTTGTTCTTGCAGGTACTTTTCAAAAACAGGAATGTCACTCACATCATTCTCATCCCAAAAGGAATTTGCAACCGACAGATTTATAGGGAAATAGTCCTCTGAACTGTATTTAGGATCGATAAGGTGTTTAAATGTCATGATAATGAATGATTCAATGTTATAGCAATTTAATGAAATACTTGCCTTCATATTGCCGATAAGCGCTTTAAATCCTCAATAAATTGGTGTATTTTTAAACCAAAGAATTTTGATATGATCAATAGAACGGTAAAAGGTGTGGAAGAAGCACTGGAAGGCGTTAAAAGCGATATGACTTTTATGGTAGGTGGTTTTGGACTGTCTGGAATTCCTGAAAACAGTATTGCTCAATTAGTGAAAACAGGAGTTAGCAATCTTACTTGTATTTCAAATAATGCAGGTATAGATGGTTTTGGCTTAGGTTTATTACTCCGAGGAAAACAAATCAAGAAAATGATTTCTTCCTACGTTGGGGAAAATGACGAGTTTGAACGCCAGATGTTGAGCGGTGAGTTGGAGGTAGATTTGATCCCTCAAGGAACACTAGCCGAAAGATGTCGCGCAGCACAAGCCGGTATTCCAGCGTTTTTTACACCAGCAGGCTATGGTACTGAAGTAGCCGAAGGAAAGGAAGTCAGAGATTTTGATGGAAAGCCACATATTCTAGAACAGGCTTTCAAAGCAGATTTTGCTTTTGTAAAAGCATGGAAAGGAGACGAGGCAGGAAATTTAATTTTCAAAGGAACCGCTCGTAACTTTAATCCATTAATGGCTGGCGCAGCTACTATTACTGTTGCTGAGGTAGAGGAACTGGTTCCTGCGGGGGAATTAGATCCCAATGAAATTCATGTTCCAGGAATATTTGTAAAACGTATTTTTCAAGGAGAGAAGTATGAGAAGAGGATTGAGCAACTTACAGTGAGAAAACGAGAATAAATAAATAATGTGCTGATGTGCTAATGTGCTGATGAATAAAAATAATTTGATATGCAGAAAAATATTATAGTTGAGAAATCAACTGAGTTTGCTCTTGAAATTATTGAATTTACTTCTTTATTGAAAAAAGAAAAGCACTACGAAATTTCTAGCCAACTCTTTAGAAGTGGAACTAGCATAGGAGCAAATATTAATGAATCTCAACATGCCGAAAGTAGAAAAGACTTTATACATAAATTGAAGATAGCAGCAAAAGAAGTTGCAGAAACAAGGTACTGGTTATACCTATGTACAAAATCAGATAGTTTATTATCTCCAAAGCAAGAATTATTTAAAGAAATAGAAAGTATAGAGAAGTTACTGTCAAAAATAATTTCAACAACTAAAAGTAGAATGTGATCATTAACACATTAGTACATCAATTAATTAGCACATTAAATAGAAATGTTAGATAAAATAGGAATAGCAAAAAGAATAGCGCAGGAAGTAAAAGACGGCTACTATGTCAATTTAGGAATAGGAATACCAACCTTGGTAGCTAACTATGTTCCAGAAGGGATTGATGTAGAGTTCCAGTCAGAGAACGGTGTTTTAGGAATGGGACCCTTTCCTTTTGAGGGAGAAGAAGATCCAGATGTGATCAATGCGGGTAAACAAACCATCACTACTTTGCCAGGCGCCAGCTTTTTTGACAGCGCCATGAGTTTTGGGATGATAAGAGGACAACATGTTGATCTGACCATTTTAGGAGCTATGGAGGTAGCTGAAAATGGCGACATAGCCAACTGGAAAATACCGGGTAAAATGGTAAAAGGAATGGGTGGTGCTATGGATCTAGTAGCCAGTGCTGAGAATATTATCGTTGCGATGATGCATACCAATAGAGCAGGAGAATCTAAACTTTTAAAAAGATGTTCATTGCCGTTAACTGGTGTGAATTGCATCAACAAAGTGGTGACCAATCTTGCGGTCCTTGAAGTAACTGAAAAAGGTTTTAAATTATTAGAACGCGCTCCAGGAGTAAGCGTAGAAGAAATTCAAAATGCTACGGAAGGGACTTTGATTATTGATGGAGAGATTCCTGAGATGAGGATTTAGGAATTGTTATTTCCCAAAGAGCAGAATTAATATTGCCCTTTGGGAAGAACGATATTTTGATTTATGGATTACTATTGACTACCGAGAAAAAGAACCTTCGATGTATGGTTGAGCAATAGTCGAAACCTATTTATTTAGCTGAATCTTTCTTCAAAAGCAAATTTTCTCGACTATCCCTCGAACTGATATTCAAGTAAAAATTATTTTCAAAACCAACATGCCAAGTTTTTGTCTTGGCATGTTTGGGGGTGATCTATAAATCTAGGAATTAAACCTCCATTTTAAATGTCTTTAAACTAGATTAATTTGAAGTTTAATAAAAAACTTCCCGAACTGATTTAGACAATGCCAAGACAAAAACTTGGCATGTCAAATCTGTAAAAACCTGCTTTTAATTCTTTTTTACAAACCTCACGTTTTCTTCTATACCGGATCTCCCTTCATCACTGTAATATTGATCAACAATTAATGTAGAGTCATTCAATGTTTTTATTTTCCATAATGTGTTTTCTCTTCCTAGAAAGTCTGAAACATTCAAAGTAATATATTCGTTAGAATTATTAATCTGGTAAGCATCTATTTTTGTTGAGTACCAGTAATCATAATGTAACGTATCCTTTTTAAACTCTGTAGTTGGTGGCCATTTCACTTGTAACCCATCGGGACCAGGAGGAAATGGAGGGAATTCATTGATGTCCATGGGTTGATCATTAGGATCCAAATAAAACTCATTGACCCATTTTCCTTGTAAAAGACTTTTATCCCATTGAACAGGTTTTTCCTTTAAAGTAAATCTACGAGGTTCATTTTTGAGAAAATACCTACCGCTAATTTGGTTTTCTGAAAAGGAATCAATCGCTAATTTATATGAACCAAAGAATTCAAGGTAAAGTATAGTGCTATCATTTGTTTCTTGAATATAATAGGAATCGTGAGAGCCATTTCGATTGAGAACCCTGTAAGTAGAATCATTAAATTCCAAGACATCAGATCCATAAGGAGTTGTGAAGTCAAAGGTTTTTCCTTTAAAAACATCTGCTCTTAGCCTACGCTGTGACTTTTTTGTACAACTTGAGAGTATTATTAACGATAGAAGTAATACGAGTAATCTCATTTTGTAAGTGTTACATTTTTCTAATGTCAGAGTTAATTCTGTCCTTTGGGAAAAGGAAAATTACACTTCATCAAAATTCAACACTAATTTAGCGCTAGTAGCATAAGCTTGGCAAGCTAAAGAAAAGCCACTGGCTACTTCTTTGTCGGTTAGGATTGCATTTTTTGCCATTTGTGCGGTTCCTTCTTGTATCTGGCAAATGCAGGAGCTGCAAATACCACCTTGACAACTATAAGGGGCCTCAATGTCGTTTTTAAGCATCACGTCCAGTAAATTATCACTGCGTTTTACGGTAAGTTTGTGCTCTTCATCATCGAGTATAACCGTAAGCTCGGTCAGGTGACTGTCTTCGGTAATCTCCATGTCATTTTCTTTGGCGGTAAAAAGCTCAAAATGGATCTGTTCTTTGGTAACTACTTCCTTTTCTATCAGATTATCTGTTGCCATAGCAATCATTTCTTCAGGTCCACATAAGTAGGCTTTTGCAAAAGCGAGATCGCCTACCACTTGTTTCAAGAAAAAGTTGAGGTTAGATTTACTTACACGACCGAATAATGCCTCATCGCGTTCCTCACGGGAGAAACAATATTTAAGAAAAAACCGATCTGCATATTGATCTTTAAGATCGTTGAACTGTTCGTAATAAATGGTTTGAGCTACAGACTGATTTCCATAGATCAAGGCTACTTTGCTATCTGGTTCTTGAGTAAGAACATCTTTGATAATAGAGGTAATAGGAGTGATGCCACTACCAGCTGCAATCATTAGATAGTTTTGTGGGCCGTCTCCTTTTTTATGAATAAAAAGACCGTCAGGAGGAGCAACTTCTAGTTGGTCACCTGCACGTAGTGTCATGGCATAGTTGGAGAACACTCCTTTTTCTACGGCTTTTATAACGACTTTCAGGTCTTTTTCGTGCGGTGCACTAGAAAGAGAATAGGCTCGACGCACCTCATTTCCGTTGATCGTAGCTCTGAGAGTTAAGTATTGACCGGCGGCATAGGCAAAGTCAGTTTGCAGGTTTTCAGTAATCTCAAATAGTATTTCTACTGCTTGGGAAGTGACTTTAGTAACTTGTTTTATAGTAAGCTTATGAAAAATCATGTCGTATTTTTAAAGTTGCAAAAGTAATAAAGGAAAATCTAGCTGTAACAATTTTATAATTTTTGTAACTAATACTTTAAACTCACTGACCATGATCAAACAATTTATCCATCTAGAATGGAAAAGCTTTATTAGAAGTGCAGCATTTAAACAAAATCTTGCTATTAAAATTTTGATGGGCTTTGGGGCATTGTACTTTATTGCAATGTTTGGATTGCTAGGTGGCGGTAGTTATTTCATTATAGAAGAGTTTATTGAAGAGGGGAAAATCATTGCGGGCAATCCTTTTGAGGTCATTAATCAGTTTTTAATTTATTGGATTTTTGCAGATATAGCCTACCGTTATATGCTTCAAAAAATGCCAGTGGCCAACATAAAACCGCTGCTATACCTGCCTTTTGAGAAAGGAAAAATAGTCAACTATGCCTTAGGAAAAACAGTGGTATCCTTTTTCAATTTCTTACCTGCGTTTTTCTTTATTCCATTTAGCGTGGTCTTAATAGTTAAAGGCTACAGTATTACCGGGGTTATAAGCTGGCACCTCGCCATGTTCTTTATTACTCTAGCGACTAATTTTCTCAACGTTTTTATGAATAACATCGATAAAGTATTTTATCCAGTTATTGCCGTAATGGCGGCTTTAGGCTTGTCTCAGTACTATGGCATATTTGATATTACGTTGTATACAGGTACTGTGTTTATGTTTTTCTATGAAAATGCATGGGCATTTATAATTCCTTTATTGCTGTTGATAGGCACAGTGTATTACGCCTACCATTATTTTGAAAAGCAGTTGTATCTGGATGAAGGATTAAAGTCTGTAGCTCAAGAAGCGAGTACAGAGGATTTAAGTTTTCTTGACCGTTTTGGCAAACTGTCCACTTATTTAAAGAATGATATCAAGTTGATCAAACGTAACAAACGCGCAAAAATGACCTTTTTCATGGGATTCTTTTTTGTGCTTTACGGCTTGTTTTTTATGCAAGACGTGTATGCTGATATCAATGGTATGAAGGTTTTTGCAGGCTTGTTTTGTACCGGCGGATTTTTATTCAGTTTTGGCGGTCTAGTTCCTAGTTGGGACAGTAGTTATTACAAATTAATGATGGCACAAAACATACCTTACCGGGAGTTTTTGTTGAGTAAATGGTGGCTTATGGTGGCCGCTACTGTGATAAGTACACTTTTGTGCTCGTTTTACATCTATTTTGGATGGGATTGGTGGTTTGGAATATTGGCCGGAGCCGTTTACAACATCGGTTTTAATAGCTCTGTCGTTTTATGGGGTGGCGCATTTGTAAAAACACCTATTGATTTAATGACGACTAAAAAAGCCTTTGGCGATTCCAAGGCTTTTAATGCTAAAACACTACTCTTACTTCTTCCTAAATTGGTCTTACCAGTAGTTATTTATTATGCCTTTGCACTGACCATCAACGAGACTGCTGGGTTTATAGCGATTGCGGCTACAGGGGTGTTAGGGTTGCTTTTTAGGAATAAGATTTTTGACCTGATTGAAGACATTTATAAAAACGAGAAGTACGACACTATAGCTGCTTATGCACAAAAGAACTGACCTGAGCACATTGATTATATGAATTTCGCTTTCGCGAAAGCGGAACAAAAATGAAGTTCATGCCGCACTTGATGCGGTGCGAAATTAAAACCAACAACTAACACTACACCATTATGATTACTATAAATAAGCTTTCAAAACAATACAACGGTACAAGCGTACTAGACATAGAACATCTTGAAATCCCTAAAGGTCAGGCCATAGGATTAGTAGGAAATAACGGTGCTGGAAAAACGACTCTGTTTTCCCTATTTCTAGATTTGATACAGCCGTCTACCGGTCATATTGTTTCAAGCGACGTGAGAATAGATCAAAGTGAAGACTGGAAACCTTTTACAAGTGCTTTTATAGATGAGAGCTTTTTAATAGGCTACCTCACACCAGAAGAATATTTTTATTTTATAGGAGAATTGCGTGGCCAAAACAAAGCAGCTATTGATGCTCTTATCGCCAGCTACAGTGATTTCTTTAACGGGGAAGCCGTAGGACAAAAGAAATACTTGCGTGACCTTTCTAAAGGAAACCAGAAAAAAGTAGGAATCATAGCCGCACTAATAGGAAATCCACGGGTGATCATTCTTGATGAACCTTTTGCAAATCTTGACCCTTCTACCCAAATCAGATTAAAGAAAATTATCAAAGAACTCGCAAACGATCCTGAGGTGACTGTATTGGTTTCAAGTCACGATTTGATTCACGTGACGGAAGTTGCTCAACGGGTGGTGCTTTTAGAAAAAGGGAAAGTGGTAAAAGATATTGAAAAGAGTAGTGCTACTTTTAAAGAGTTAGAAGATTATTTTATAGGCATTTCAGAGAGTCATGCGCCAGTGGCAGCAACCATAGAAGAGGAATAGTTATGAGCCCTAGATATAAAATGTTAGGTATACATGTGATTATTTTCTTAGCAGCTTTTTTGCTAGCGCGATATATAACGATGCAGTTTGTTATAGAGCCTACTATTTGGACTACTGTCGTTCCATTAACCTGTGCGTGGTTGATTGCTCCTAGACCTCATGTGGTACAAATGCAATCTGGCAAGGAATATGGGTTGAAATCAATTTTCAGCAAGAAGGTATTTAAGGTCTAATGATATACCTTTGGAAAAAATCAATTTCCATGAGCCCTAAAATCAAATCCTTTCTTATTTACGGTGTTTCTTTTACTGCCTTATTTTTAATTTCAAGATTTATCGTATCGCAGTTTATGGAGCAAGGAATGATGACTATGTTTATACCTATAGCCGTTGCGATGATTATTTCTCCCAAACCCCATATTGAAGAAACTGAGAACGGCAGAGAATACGGGTTAAAATCTATATTTTTAAAAAAACCATTTAAGTTTTAAACGATGAATTACTAAGGCACAATTCAAGCCATTATTCTTGCATTTTTAGCTGCAGTGGCCTAAGATTTTAACTATAGACAAATAGCTTTTAATTCACTCTCCAGCGATCTTTGTGTTTGATTTCTTTTAAATCGTCTGCTTTTCAAGAGATTTAAAAAACACGTCTTCCAGTCTAAAAGCTATTTTGCTACTCACATGTATAGGGAGGAAGGTTTTTAGACCGTTACCTGTAACTTCCCAAAAAACACTATTATCTATTTATTAATTAGATAGTTGCGAAAAAAAAATTAGAAAAAGAATGTAAAAAAGTTTTTTATATAAAGCGGTAAAATGGTAGAAGCATCAAAAAAAACGCCTACCGATACTTAAAATAGGACCAACCGTTTTTCTAATCAAACCTTTAACGATCTGTTATCAATCAAAAGCCTCATAAATTTACCATCTTCGGGCTGTAAACATCATCGGTAGTAAAAAATCCTTATTTTTACGATCTTTTACAATATCAACGCGGTATTTGGAGTTATGGAAGTTAGTTTAAAACCTATTTTTTGAAACAGTTTTTCTACAATATTTGTATCGCATTCTTGCTTATAGCAATTGTTGCCGGTTGTAGCAGGAAGAAGAATTCCTTTATAAGCCGGAATCTTCATGCGGTAGGAACAGAATACAACGTCTTGTATAATGGCGATCTCGCTTTACAAGCAGGCCTTGATGGCTTGGAACAAACCTATAAAGAGAATTACTGGGATGTATTACCTGTAGAACGCATGACGTTAAAAGACCAAGTCTTTATGCCAGGCGATAAGCCAGCAGATCCCAACTTTGAGCGTGCTGAAGAAAAAGCGGTAAAAGCCGTACAAAAACACTCCATGCTTATCAATGAGACGGAGTACAACCCGCAAATTGATGAGTCTTATATGCTGCTCGGTAAAGCGCGATATTACGACCAGCGTTTTATCCCGGCATTAGAGGCTTTCAATTACATCTTACAATTCATGCCCGAAAGCGATCAAATAAATCAGGCTAAAGTATGGCGTGAGAAAACAAATATGCGGCTGAATAACAATGAAACTGCGATCAAGAATTTAAGTAAGTTGCTCAAGGAAGAGGAGGGAGCAATAGAAATGGAAGATCTTGCTATTGCAAACGCTACTTTGTCTCAAGCATTTTTAAACCTCGAGCAATTAGATAGCGCTCTTATCTATATGAATCGTGCTGAGCAACAGACTAAAAATAAAGAAACACAAGCGCGTTATAAGTTCATTACCGCACAACTATTTGCTAAGTCTGGTCAGCGCGACAGTGCATTTGCACATTATGATGAGATCATAGAAATGCATCGCAAAATACCACGTCGTTATTATATCAATGCCTTTATAGAAAAGATCAAAAATTTTGACACCTCTAAAGATAATAGGGAAGAATTGCTCGCGACTATCGTTGACTTAGAAGAAAACAGAGAAAACAGACCTTGGTTGGATGCGATTTATTCTCGTAAAGCAATTTATTATGAGAGAGAAGACAGTATAGAAGGAGCAAAAGAATACTACAATAAATCCTTACGCGCAAAAAACGGACAGGATTACTATTTGAGAGCTAACAATTATACTGCTCTAGGAAAGATAAGTTTTGATCAGTCTAAATTTGTGAACGCCGGTAAATATTTTGACAGTGCTATTGCAAATTACGTGGAGCGCACCAAAGAGCATAGATTGGTTACTAAAAAGAGAAACAATCTAGATGATGTGATCCTTTATGAAGGAATACGCCGCAGCGCCGATAGTATTTTTAAGGTTCTCGATATGTCGCTAGAACAGCAAGCACAATATTATCAAGAATACATAGACAGTTTAAAAGCAGAAGAAGAACGCATCGCAAAGGAAGCAGAATTAGAAGCAGCAAAAGCAGCTCAAGAACAAAATGCGTTTCAAACAATCAACAATAATAATGTTACTAATCGCGGTAATGTAGGACCTGCTTTTGGAACCCCTGGATCTAATATAGGCTCTAATGCTCCTGGCGGAAGTTCTTTCTACTTTTTTAACCAGCAAACGGTTGCTCGTGGTAAGTTAGACTTTAGAAGAAAATGGGGAAAACGAAACCTCAATGACAACTGGCGCCGTAAGAATAAAAAAGTAGAGCTGCAAGCAGAAGTGGAACAAGAGGATGTCGTTGAGGAAGTAGAAGTACGACCAGAATTCACTACAGAGTTTTATACCAGCAGACTTCCAGAAGGTGCAATACTGCTGGACAGTATTGCAAAGGCTAGAAACTTTGCCTATTATCAACTAGGAGTTATCTATAAGGAGAAATTTAAGCGCAACGATCTTGCCATCAGCCGTTTTAATACTTTATTGACGCACGACCCAGCCGAAAAGCTTTTATTGCCAGCACTCTACAACCTGTATTTAATTTACAAGGAAGATAATAGTAGTGACGCTTTCGCGAAAGCGGAACAGTTAAAAAATAGAATCATAACAGATTATCCAGATACGAGATATGCTCAAATATTGAGAAACCCTGATGCACAACTAGACGACAGTGCGAGTCCGCTGGCGGTTTATAATCGATTGTATAAGGAATACGAAAAAGAAAAATACGATCTAGTGATCACTAGCGCTGAGAGGTACTCCACTTTATTTAATGGAGATGATATCGTGCCAAGGCTGGAGTTGTTAAAAGCATTTGCTGCTGGAAGACTGTACGGTTTTCAAGAATATAAAAAGGGTATAGATTACGTAGCTTTAAATTTCCCTAATACAGAAGTAGGTAAAAGTGCTCAAAAGCTATCTGCCGATGCCGAAGCTCTTCAAATACCAGAGGTGTTTCTTCCAGAAAATGGACGTACTGATTTTAAATTGCTATACAGATTTAAAATCACAGAGGTTACCGAGATGGATGACCTAAAGGAAAAACTAGTGGAGGCCTTTAAAAAGGAAAACTTTGCTTTTACAGTTTCTATAGATGTATACAACAAGGAAGAAAAACTTGTAATAGTACATGGGCTAAGTTCAAAATTAGGGGCAAAAGGTCTAGGGGATCTTTTGGCAAAACCTGAGAATGATTATAAAGTTTCAAAACCTTACTTAGCTATAGCTTCAGAAAATTATAAGATCATACAGGTTTATAAAAGTCTGGATAAGTACGAGAAAGAAATGTTATAAAGGCAAATAGTATGTTTAACAATAAAAAGAACAGCAACTCTTATATGGAATCAGGTAAGTCACAAAACAGAATAAGTCATGGAACAACTATAGACGGAGATGTAGTTAGTGAAGGTGGTTTTAGAATAGATGGAACTATAAACGGCACTCTTAAAACATCAGCAAAAGTGGTGATTGGGAAAGACGGTAAAGTAGAGGGTACCTTAGATTGTAACAATGCAGACATTGAAGGTGTTTTTTCTGGAAAGCTTTTAGTTCAAGGATTACTTACTTTAAAGTCTACGGCACATATCACAGGAGAGGTGACGACACAAAAACTAGCTGTAGAGCCAGGGGCTACTTTTAATGCCAGTTGTACGATGGAGCCGGGGTCAAACCCCATGAATAATAGTAAAAAAGAAAAATCTGTTTAAGATTACTTTTAAACACATATCCATAATTATGAATTTTTACCTTAAAGCATTTTTACTTATTCTAGTATTGACTTCAGTAAGTATTAGTTTGCATTATTTTATAGAAGAATCTCCAGTATTCCAGCTATATAAACTTTATATATTTCTAGGCTCTGCTACATTTGCTTCAGTTTGTTGCATGCACTATTTATATCAATTAGTTCCTGATCAATTGGGCTATGTTTTTTTAGTAACGGTATTTGTGAAATTTGGTGCCGCCTTGATTTTATTTCCTCAATTACTAAGTCAAGAACCACCTTTGACTAAAGGTCAAATACTTACTTTTCTAATTCCTTATTTTACCTTTCTAGCTGTAGAAGCTTTTATGGTGATCAAGTGGCTCAATAATAACACTTTAGAGTCTTTAGAAAATTAAAAATTCTAATAAAAAATTTACTAATAAAAGGCTGTTTTTTAATTTCTTTTTTGTCGTACATTTGCAGCCGAATTAAAGAACATAACTTTTTACGGTGTATTACATGTATAGAGCTTACCTAAAAACAGCTTTTTTCGCTTTGGTTTTTATTGCTTTCGCGAAAGCGAATGGACAAAATGACCACGAGAAACAATTAACTAAGGGTGAAAAAATCGTCTTTGATGAAGTTGATGGTGGCGATTATGGCGAAGGAGATGCTGTAAACACCAAGACTGAAGTAGATAATTTTATAGCGCATCACCTTCAAGATTCCCATTATTTTACTCTTTTTGAAAAGGTTGAAGATCACTTTTTTGTAAGTCTACCACTACCCGTCATCATATGGGATAATGGTTTAAGAGTTTTTATGTCATCTCTGTTCCACCATGGTGAAGAGATTGCAGAAATTGACGGCAACTATTATCAATTGCACCATAGCAAAATATATAAGGTCAATGGACCAGATGATTTTATCGCCGCAGATGTTCACCATCCAGAAAATATAAAGCCTTTTGATATTTCAATTACCAAGAATGTGGTTACCGCGATTCTAGTGGGACTGATTATTTTCTTGATCTTTGGTGGGCTAGCAAAGCAGTATAAAAAACGTTCCATTCCTAAAGGTTTTGGTCGTGTATTAGAACCTTTGGTAATTTATGTTCGTGACGAGATCGCAAAGCCTAATGTGGGAGAGAAAAAGTACCGCAAGTTTATGGGTTTCTTATTAACGGTTTTCTTTTTTATCTGGATTGCAAACTTGTTAGGACTTACTCCTCTAGGAACTAATTTAACTGGTAACATAGCCGTAACGGTATGTTTGGCTTTAGTGACCTATCTCATTACAACCTTTAGTGCCAACAAAGATTACTGGAAGCATATTTTCTGGATGCCAGGTGTACACTGGGTCATGAAAATTTTCTTTATACCTATTGAATTACTAGGAACATTGACCAAGCCATTTGCGCTTTTAGTACGTTTATATGCAAATATAACTGCAGGTCACGTGGTACTTTTTACCTTATTAGGAGCGATTACCGTTGCCAAAACAGATTTAGATGTTACCACTGGAGCAAGTATAGGATATGGGGTCTTTTACTTTATTCTTGCTTTGTTTATCACATTAATAGAATTATTAGTAGCTTTTCTACAAGCATATATATTCACCCTACTTTCTGCCCTATTCATAGGTATGGCGGTAGCAGAGCATGATCATCCAGAACATGCCGGTGCAAAAGAAGATGATGTAGATGAAGTAAGAGAACGTTTTGTTTAATTTTTAAATTAGTTTATTATGGAAATCCCAACTATTGTAGGTGCAGGACTTATTGCAATCGGAGCTGGTATCGGTCTAGGAATGATCGGTGGAAAAGCAATGGAAGCAATCGCTAGACAGCCAGAGGCTGCTGGTAAAATCCAAACAGCGATGATTATCATCGCAGCACTTCTTGAAGGTTTTGCTTTTGCTGCGCTTCTTTTAGGATAGGCTCAGTAAAACAACCACATAAATCATTTACCTATAACGGTTGGTTATAGGTAATGATTTATAAATTAAAGATTAAAACAATTATATTAAATACAGATCATGGATCAGTTAATAAATGATTTTTCGCTAGGCCTTTTCTTCTGGCAACTTGTTATCTTCATAGGATTAATATTCCTTATGGCAAAGTTTGCATGGAAGCCTATATTGAGTAGCTTAGACTCACGTGAACAAGGAATTGTTGATGCACTCGCTGCAGCAGAAAACGCAAAGCTAGAGATGGTAAATCTGGAAGCTTCCAATCAAGCGGCAGCTCAAGAGGCTCGTGTCCACAGGGACGAGATGATTAAAGAAGCTCGCGAGATCAAAGAAAAAATGATCTCAGATGCTGCTGGGCAGGCTCAAGAAAAAGCAGATAAAATTATTGCTAGTGCTCAAGAAGCTATAGAATCTGAGAAAAAAGCTGCTCTTGCAGACATTAAATCTCAAGTTGCAGAACTTTCTGTAAGCATAGCTGAGAAATTAACACGCAACGAGCTTTCTGAAAAAGATGCGCAACTTGCACTTATCGATAAAATGCTTGCAGAAGCAAATATCTAGAAACTATGAAATTATCAAGAGCTGCATCACGTTACGCAAAAGCTATTCTCTCTCTAGCAATAGATGAGAACAATGCTGTTGTTGTAAATGAAGATATGAAAAGCATCCTTGTTACTGTTTCTAAAAACAAGGAGTTACGCGATTATCTTTCTAGCCCACTGGTTAAGCCCGAACAAAAACGCGCTGGATTACATCAAGTTTTCAAGGATGCAAATGAGGTGACTATGAAGACTTTTGATCTACTTGTAGCTAATAAACGTACAGATATCCTTCTGGATGTAGCAACAAGCTTTATCGTTCTTTTTGAAGAAATGAATAAGCGTGAGATTGCAACGGTTACAACTGCTGTAGAAATCACAGCAGATCTTGAGAAGAAAGTGCTTGCTAAGGCCCAAGAATTAGCAGGTAAAGAAGTAGCCCTTGAGAAAGTAATTGACCCTAGTATTTTAGGAGGTTTTATACTTAGAGTAGGGGATAGAGAGATTAATGCAAGTGTGCAAAATAAAATTGGTGAACTAAAAAGAACTTTTGCTAGTAATTAGTAATCGATTGATCAGTAGTTCTCTTTCTTTTATTTCGCTTTCGCGAAAGTGAAACAAAAAGAGGTTCGTGTTACTCCTTGTGGAGGCATAAACTAAATAACAACAAATAAAAACTGTCCAGCAGCGCTTGTCGACGCATAGACATTTAACAAGAATAAAAATAAGAACATGGCAGAAGTAAATCCAGCAGAAGTATCAGCAATACTTAAGCAACAACTATCAGGTTTTGATGCGACTGCATCACTTGATGAAGTGGGAACCGTACTTACCGTAGGTGATGGTATCGCACGTGTTTACGGTCTTTCTAACGCACAATACGGGGAACTTGTTTCTTTTGCAAGTGGGCTGGAAGGAATCGTTCTTAACCTTGAAGAAGATAACGTTGGAGTTGTACTTCTAGGTAAATCACTTGAGGTTAAAGAAGGTGATACTGTTAAACGTACAGAGCGAATTGCTTCCCTGAAAGTAGGAGAAGGAATTGTAGGTCGTGTCGTAAATACTCTTGGTGAGCCTATCGATGGTAAAGGTGCTATAGAAGGTGATCTTTACGAGATGCCACTAGAGCGTAAAGCTCCGGGAGTAATTTTCCGTGAGCCTGTTACAGAGCCTATGCAAACCGGTATCAAAGCTATTGATGCGATGATTCCTGTAGGTCGTGGACAACGTGAGTTGGTAATCGGTGACCGTCAAACGGGTAAGTCTACTGTTTGTATCGATACAATCATCAATCAGAAAGAATTTTATGATGCTGGCGAGCCAGTATATTGTATATACGTTGCGATAGGGCAAAAAGCCTCTAACGTAGCATTAATTGCTAATGTGCTTGAAGAAGCTGGCGCACTTGCTTACACGACTATCGTGGCAGCAAATGCATCTGATCCTGCTCCTATGCAAGTATATGCGCCATTTGCTGGTGCAGCTATTGGGGAGTATTTCCGTGATACGGGTCGTCCTGCACTTATTGTTTTTGATGACTTATCAAAACAAGCAGTTGCTTATCGTGAAGTATCTCTTTTGCTACGTCGTCCACCAGGACGTGAAGCATACCCTGGAGATGTATTCTTCCTTCACTCTAGATTGTTAGAGCGCGCGGCAAAAGTCATCAACAATGATGAAATTGCAGCAAACATGAACGACTTACCAGAAAGTTTGAAGCCTATCGTAAAAGGTGGTGGATCGCTTACTGCTCTACCTATTATTGAAACACAAGCTGGTGATGTATCTGCATATATCCCGACTAACGTGATCTCTATTACAGATGGACAGATTTTCTTAGATGGAGACTTGTTTAACTCTGGTGTACGCCCAGCGATAAACGTAGGTATCTCGGTATCTCGTGTAGGTGGGAACGCACAAATCAAATCGATGAAGAAAGTATCTGGTACATTAAAACTGGATCAAGCAGCTTACCGTGAATTAGAAGCCTTTGCAAAATTTGGTTCTGATCTTGATGCCGCTACTTTAAGTATTATCGAGAAAGGAAAGAGAAACGTTGAAATTCTTAAGCAAGCACAAAACAATCCTTTCCCAGTAGAAAATCAAATTGCGATTATCTATGCGGGTTCCAAGAACTTGTTGAGAAATGTGCCTATTAATAAAGTAAAAGAATTTGAAAGAGATTACTTAGAATTACTTAATGCAAAGCATAGAGGGGTTCTAGATACTCTTAAAGCTGGAAAACTTACTGATGAAGTGATTGAAACACTTACTGCAGTAGCTAAGGATCTTTCTTCTCGTTACTAAGAATATAGAATTTAGAGTATAGAATATGGATGTCCATGTTCTATACTCCATACTCTAACCTCATAAAAAATGGCAAACCTTAAAGAAATAAGAAACAGAATATCCTCTGTATCATCTACCATGCAGATTACCTCTGCAATGAAGATGGTAAGTGCGGCAAAGTTGAAAAAAGCACAAGATGCTATTACAGCAATGCGTCCTTATTCTGATAAGCTTACAGAACTTCTTCAAAACCTTAGTGCTACTACGGACGGCGATGCTGGAAGTAAATATACAGAGCAACGAGATGTAGAAAGAGCTCTTGTGGTTGCAATTACTTCTAACCGTGGTCTTGCAGGCGCTTTTAATACCAATATTATTAAAGAGCTGATTCGACTGAATCAAAACGAATTAAAAGGTGTGGACGTTTCTTACATGACTATAGGTAAGAAAGCAAACGACTTTGTAAGCAAACAATCTCCCGTACAATCTAATAAAAGCGATTTATTTGAGAATATTTCTTATGATAACGTAGCTGTAATTGCCGAAGAATTGATGGAGCTGTTTACAACAGGTCAATTTGATAAGATCGTTATCGTTTATAACAGCTTTAAAAATGCTGCTACACAAATCGTAATGACAGAAGACTTTCTTCCTCTTAAGCCAGTGGCAAAAGATGAGGATGCCCTTCAAGCAGAAACCGAGCTGGACTACATTTTTGAGCCTTCTAAGGAAGAAATCATTGAAGAATTGATTCCTAAGTCACTTAAGATGCAATTGTACAAAGGAGTGCGTGATTCTTGGGCTAGTGAGCACGGTGCTCGTATGACAGCAATGCACAAAGCAACAGACAACGCAACTGAGCTAAGAGATCAATTGAAATTGACTTACAACAAAGCACGTCAAGCAGCTATTACAAACGAGATTCTTGAGATCGTGGGTGGTGCTGAAGCATTGAATAGCTAAACGACTATTTCTGCGGAGGCGGAAATCTTTATAAATATATCGAGAGATATAAAATTGTAAAAGCCTTTCAGAATTTCTGAAAGGCTTTTTTAATGTGGTGTCTTGAAAAACTAACTTTTAGGATTTTTTTTGGGCTAGAAGTTTTGCTTTCGCGAAAGCGAGATAAGAACCAATTCCTTCCACCAGTGAACAGATTAAATGAACGTCTTATTTGGGTCGCACACTGTGTCCGTTTTCAATTCATTAAATCCAATTTACTAAGGCGTTAGAACTTAATTTATGTGGGGCATCAATAATTTTTTTCCACAAGCTCCATAAACCTATTGGCATAGGCGTCTTTTCCTTCCCAGTTGTTGTAATCTGGTTTTACCATGCTGTTGATGAAGTTTTGGGCATCCTTAAAAGTACTTCGGGTGTTGAGCTGTGAGATCACTCGATTAAAATCTTGATCGCTTCCATTAAAAAGGTGTTTGATAAAACCCAGTCGGTCATTCATTCCAAATTTCAAGCCTTTATGCAGACGGTCGTTTAGAGAAATCGGCTTTTCATCAGATTTTGCATCATTCACTTTACGTTCAAAAATAGGCATGGTCTGAAAATCTGCTGTGATTTCTTCCAGGTCGTTTTTGGCATATCGTTTGGGATCAGGAAATTCAGTTGGCTCCTCTTTATCTTCAGGGATGCTAATCTTTGCGCTAGTTTCTGGTAATTCATCAGGCATTTCCTGCACCATTTTACTGATGGTAGCTATTCCAGGCAGCTCTATTTCTTCTCTGGTATCCTCTTCATCTGCAGGCATGAAAAGGTCGCTTAGATCGTGATTTGTAAAGGCTTCTTGCGCTTTTTCCTGTGCACCTCCTATCACTTTTTCTACATCTCCTGTAATGCTGTCCACATCTTGTTGTGCTTCTGTAAATGCGCTAGACAGTCTGCGTTCTATTTCTGCATTTCCAGCTGTGGGTTGTATATCTGAAAAGTGCTTTTCTGTAAAAACAAGTATAGTAAGTTTTTCATACAATTCCTTGGCAATGGCCTGTAGCTCAATGATGTCTTCTTTTTGTTGAAGTTGAAGAACACGGTGCGCAAGGTTGGTAAGGTCTGCTGCTATTTTCTTTTTCATAATGGGAATATTGCCGCTGGTTTATTTGTATTTTTGATATTTGAGTGAAGAAAAGGTTCTTCACTTTAAACGCCTGTAAATTACAAAATGTTTCTAGAAAATACGGTTAATCATGAAGAGCAATTTGGCTGGATCGAAGTAATTTGTGGTTCCATGTTCTCTGGTAAAACAGAAGAATTGATCAGACGTTTAAAAAGAGCGCAGTTTGCACAGCAAAAAGTAGAGATTTTTAAACCTTCTATTGACGTGCGATACGATGAAGAAATGGTAGTTTCTCACGATTCTAACGAGATTCCGAGTACACCAGTTCCTGCTGCGGCAAACATCCCACTTCTTGCAAGTGACTGTCAAGTTGTAGGAATAGACGAAGCCCAGTTTTTTGATGATGAAATAGTTGCGGTGTGTAATGCTCTTGCAAATCGCGGTATACGAGTGATTGTGGCCGGATTAGATATGGACTTTAAAGGAAACCCCTTTGGTCCGATGCCTGCACTGATGGCAACAGCAGAGTATGTCACTAAAGTTCACGCGGTTTGTACTAGAACAGGAAATCTAGCCCAGTATTCTTACCGCAAAACTGCTGATGAAAAAGTAGTCATGTTAGGAGAGCAACAAGAATACGAACCCTTGAGTCGGGCAGCTTACTATAAAGCCATGCTTTCTGACAAATTGAAAGATACAGACGTAAAGACGGATCAAGTGAATGATAAAAACACCTCCTAAATGCAATTAAAAGGGACCAGATTAGAAGTAAATTTAGAAGCGCTAGCCCACAACTACCATTATTTGCGTAGCAAAATAAGTGAAGACACTAAATTTATGTCGGTCGTTAAGGCTAATGCTTATGGCCATGGAATGGTACCTATTGCCCAAAAACTACAAGAATTAGGAACAGACTATTTTGCGACCGCTTATATGGAGGAAGGCGTAGAATTGAGAGATAACGGAATTATAAAACCCATTCTCATTCTCCATCCACAGCAGCACAATCTGGATGTATGCATAGATCGCTGTTTAGAGCCGGTTATTTATAGTATGGAGATGCTCGATGCTTTTACCGCTTCCGCGAAAGCGAAACAACAACAATCCTATCCCATACATTTAGAATTCAATACTGGATTAAATCGCATAGGAATAGATCATAAAGATGTAGACAACGTCCTGGAAAAGCTATCCTCTAGCCCAGAAGTCAAAGTACGAGGTTTACAATCACATCTCGCAGCCAGTGAAGATCTAGGTGAAAGTGTTTTTACTCAAAAACAAATTGCTTTATTTGAAGAAATCACATCAAAAGTTCAACAAAAATTGGGTTATGAGATTCTTAAACACGAATCCAATACCAGCGGTCTTCTCAATTATAAGAACGCCCATTTTAGCATGGTGCGCTCAGGAATAGGCCTGTATGGTTATGGAAACGATGCACAGTATGATGCACATCTAAAACCTATTGCGACCCTTATCTCCAACATTTCACAGATACGAACTATAGAAGCTGGTGAGACGGTAAGTTATAACCGCAAGTTTGTTGCAAAGGGTCGAACTACCTATGCCGTTGTTGCACTAGGTCATGGCGATGGAATTAATCGCATCTATGGGTATGGGAAGCTAGAAGTTAGAATTAACGGGAAGTCAGCCCCTACATTAGGTATTATATGTATGGATATGTTCATGGTAGACATGAGCTCCATAGAGGCAAAAGTGGGGGATGAAGTTGTTATTTTTGACCCTCACATTCACACTTCAAGACAAATGGCTGAAGATGCCGGCACCATTTCTTACGAACTCCTCACAGGTATTCAAAAACGGGTAAGACGCGTGTATTTAAATAATGCATCCAATTAATTAGTTTTTTAGCTCCTTTGAGTTTATTGGTCAAATAATTTTTTCTTAAATTTGTGTTAATAAATGGAATTGAACTAATTTTACAGAATCAATCCATCTAAAATACAATTATATGTTTAAAGAATTCAAAGATTTTATAATGACGGGAAACGTTATAGACCTTGCCGTTGCAGTGATATTAGCCGGGGCTGTAAGTGCTGTAGTAAAAGGGTTTGTAAATCTAATTATGATGCCTATCATAGGTCATTTTACAGGAGGTATTGATTTTGCCGATCTTAAACTCGTATTGTCTGAGGCAGTACTAGGCGCTGATGGCGTAGTGACAAAACCAGAAAACGCAATTATGTACGGTGCATGGGTCAACACCATTATCTCTTTAGTAATCGTTGGTTTTGTTCTGTTTTTAATTGTAAAAGCATACAACAAAGCTAGAAAGCCCAAAGCAGCACCAGCACCGGCAGGACCTACAAAAGAAGAACAACTTCTTATGGAAATACGCGATGCCATCAAATTACAGAAATAGCACATACGTTAACAACATCACTTTTAGTAGAGAGTTTTAACCGATCGAATGCAGCCGTCTTATTGAAAAATAAGACGGCTTTTTTAGTCCGACAGCAATGGCTCTTTATAGAACACTTACTTAAAGAGGACAAATTTTCTAACCTTCTAAAATTATAAGAATTTTAGAAGGTTAATAAAAATCCGCGTAATACTTTTACAGCTTAAATTATGTAATCATGAAAATAGCTGTTGTAGGCGTTACCGGTATGGTAGGCCAGGTCATGCTGCGCATCCTTGAGGAGCGCAATCTTAATGTTTCTACCCTTATTCCTGTTGCCTCCGATAAATCTGTAGGTACCGAGGTCATTTTTAAGGGCAAACAGTACAAGGTAGTAAGTATGAAACAGGCTATCGATAGTAGACCAGACATCGCTCTTTTTTCAGCTGGCGGTGAGGTAAGTCTGGAATTTGCACCACAATTTGCAGCAGTGGGAACTACTGTGATTGATAATTCCAGTGCCTTTAGGATGGATACCGATAAGAAGCTGATCGTCCCAGAAATCAATGCCAGCACTCTTACAAAAGAGGATAAAATCATTGCAAATCCTAACTGTTCTACTATTCAAATGGTAGCGACCTTGGCACCTCTTCATAAAAAATACGGTGTAAAAAGGGTGGTAATTTCTACCTATCAGTCCATTACAGGAACAGGAGTAAAAGCTGTAGAGCAATTAGAAAATGAATATGCAGGTAAAAAAGGTCCTATGGCTTATCCTTACCAAATTCATAAAAATGCCATTCCTCACTGTGACGTTTTTGAAGAAAACGGGTACACAAAAGAAGAGATGAAACTCATCAAGGAAACTCAAAAAATTCTAGATGATTATACGATAGCTGTTACCGCAACTGCTGTCCGCATTCCTGTAGTGGGAGGGCATTCTGAAAGTGTTAACGTAGAATTTAAAACTGATTTTACCGAGTCTGATGTAAGAAGACTTTTATCAGAAACACCTGGAGTAACTGTTCAAGATAACGTAGATGTAAACGTATATCCTATGCCGTTAATTGCCCATGGTAAAGACGACGTTTTTGTAGGCCGTATACGAAGAGATCATTCTCAAGAAAAAACAATTAACATGTGGATTGTTTCAGACAACCTTAGAAAAGGAGCCGCTACTAACGCTGTTCAAATTGCCGAATACCTTATAAAAAACAATCTTGTTTAGAAAGCTATGCTCAACCCCTAGGCCAGTGTATATTTTTCTCTAACTTTACCTATCGAACTTAAAGTCATGATGAGAAAAATATACACTGGTTTTTTTATTTTTTTTGGCCTGGTAGCGCAAGCACAATTTTGGACAGAAACCTCTTCTGGATTCCCAGCTAACTTTACAGGCTTAAGCAAGTTTCATGTAGTAGATGTAAACGTAGCATGGGCTATTGGTTATGACGGTGTTAATACAGCAAATAATATCCAGCAATTTTCTAAAACAGACGACTCCGGATTGACATGGACTTCAGGAATTTTTGACCTAGGAGATACCACCTTAGGAATAGCAGACTTAAGTGGCGTCGATTCAAATACTGCTTTTGTAGCAGCTTACCCTAGACAAGCTGGACAACAAGGGGGGATCTGGAAAACTATAGATGCTGGGGTAACTTGGATGCAACAAACAGCGGCTTCTTTTAATAATGCAGCTAGTTTTCCCAACATCGTGCATTACTTTGATGCAAATAATGGTCTTGCTATAGGAGATCCTACAAATGGATATTGGGAGATTTACACCTCTAACAACGGGGGCACCACGTATAGTAGAGTTCCCTCTGCAAGTTTGCCAGCACCATTGAATAATGAAACTGGTTATTTATCTCAGTTTGCTCATTCTGGAGATAGTATTTGGTTTACAACCAGCGCAGGACGTATTATTCATTCGGCAAATAGGGGTGTGACTTGGAGTGTCTACCAGTCGCCTTTGAGCGATTTTGGAGGTAATACTATTTTTGGAGATATTTCTTTTGCAACTGCAAATCGAGGAGTCATTCAGGATAACGCGGGGAATATTTTTAAAACTACAGACGCTGGACAGACTTGGAACGGGGTTGTTTTTTCTGGCACTGGCGCACCGTACGGCGGTGCAATTTCTTATTTACCAAACACCTTTGTTATGGTGAGTACCGGTGGTGATGTAAGCTTTACTGGGAGTTCGTATTCAATAGATGACGGGACGACATGGATTAATATAGATACAGATCAACATGTAGATGTTGCTTTTTTTAATAGTACCGTAGGATACAGTGGCAGTTTTAGTAATACCACTAATAACTTGGGTGTGTTTAGATATACAGATACCGTTTTAAACGAAGCATCTGTAGAGGAATTTGTTGAAGTTCAGCTGTTCCATAACAACCGGAGGGAACAATTAGTCATTACGACAGATCAACAGTTCAAAAATGTAAGGATTTATGATTTACATGGAAGACTTGTACTAATATCTGCAAGCAAGCTTACAACTACAAATCTCATTCCATCTGGAGTTTATATCGCTCAAATCTTCACAGGTTCTGGCCTTAAAACTGCTAAATTTATAAAATATTAAAGGGTTCAATTATGAAAAAATGGCTAGTGGGAGCAGCAGCTCTAGTGGTATTAATTTCCTGTAAGGAAGAAGAGAAAAAACAAACAAGTATGGCAATGACCTATCCGCAAACAAAAAAAGTGGATACCGTAGATGTGTATCATGGAGTAGAAGTAGCAGATCCTTACCGATGGCTAGAAGACGATCGCAGTGAAGAAACAGAAGCATGGGTAAAAGATCAAAATAAAACCACTCAAGCCTTCCTTTCTAAAATCTCCTACAGAGACGAGATCAAAAAACGACTTACAGAGCTTTGGAATTATGAGAAAGTTAGCGCTCCGTTTATAGAAGGAGACTATGCGTATTTCTATAAAAATGATGGGCTACAAAATCAATACGTTATTTATAGATATCTAAAAGACAGCGATCCAGAAACTGCTGAGGTGTTTTTAGATCCTAATACCTTTAGCGAGAAAGGAACCACTTCTTTAGGAGGAACCAGCTTTACTAAAGACGGTTCTTTATTTGCCTATTCTATTAGTGAAGGGGGTAGTGATTGGAGAAAAGTAATCGTACTGGATGTTAACTCTATGGAACAGATAGGTGACACGATAGTAGATATAAAATTTTCAGGAACCTCATGGAAAGGAAACGAGGGTTTCTTCTATTCCAGTTATGATAAGCCTAAAGGAAGTGAACTCAGTGCTATGACTGATCAACATAAATTGTATTACCACAAAATGGGGACCCCACAAAGTGAAGACAAAGTGATCTTTGGCGGTACACCAGACCAAAAATACCGTTACGTAGGAGGTAGCGTTACAGAAGATCAAAAATATTTGGTCGTCTCTGGAAGTACTTCTACAAATGGAGGAAAAATGTGGATGAAGGAATTGTATACCCCAAATGCACCTTTAATTGCTGTAGTGGATAATTTTGAAACCAACACCTACCTGTTGCACAATGAGGGAACTCAACTGTGGTTGGTAACAGATGACAATGCACCTAATAAAAGAATAGTAACTACAGACTTTTCAAATCCTGTTCAGGAAACTTGGAAAGATGTCATCCCAGAAACAGAACACGTACTTTCTCCCTCTACTGCTGGAGGTTATATTTTTACAGAATACATGGTAGATGCTGTTTCTCAAGTAAAACAATACAACTATGACGGTTCTTTGGTAAGAGAAGTAAAACTTCCGGGTATAGGAAATGTAGGTGGTTTTGGTGCAAAAGAAGAAGACAAAACTTTGTATTACAGTTTTACTAATTATACCACTCCAGGAAGTACTTATTTGTACGATATTAAAGAAGGAACTTCAAAACTCTACCGCAAGCCAGACATCAAGTTTAATAGTGAAGACTTTGAAAGCAAGCAAATTTTTTATTCCTCAAAGGACGGCACAAAAATCCCTATGATTATCTCCTATAGAAAAGGATTGGTGTTGGATGGTAAGAACCCAACCATACTTTATGGATATGGAGGTTTTAATATCTCTTTAAACCCTGGTTTTTCTGTGACACAGGCTGCGTGGATGGACTTGGGCGGTGTTTATGCTGTGGCTAACCTGCGTGGAGGAGGAGAATATGGTAAAAAGTGGCACGATGCGGGAACTAAAATGCAAAAACAAAACGTATTTGACGATTTTATTGCTGCAGGAGAGTGGTTAAAAGACAACAAGTATACAGATACAAAACACCTGGCTATTCAAGGAGGTTCAAACGGAGGGCTTTTAGTAGGAGCTACCATGACTCAACGTCCTGATCTTGCTGGCGTGGCATTTCCTGCTGTAGGAGTACTGGACATGTTGCGGTACAATAAATTTACTGCTGGTGCCGGATGGGCTTACGATTATGGAACGGCTGAGGACAATCCAGAAATGTTTGAATACTTAAAAGGGTATTCTCCATTGCACAATATTAAACAAGGGGTTTCCTATCCTGCGACCTTAGTGACTACTGGAGATCATGATGACCGTGTAGTTCCTGCACATTCTTTTAAATTTGCTGCAGAGTTGCAATCAAAGCAAGCGGGAAATGCACCTACATTGATCAGAATAGAAACTGACGCAGGTCATGGGGCGGGTAAATCTACAGAGCAACAGATTCAAGAACGTACAGATATTTACGCTTTTGGCCTTTATAATATGGGCTATGAGAAGCTTCCAGACCTAAAGTCTCAAGTAAAGATGTAAAATTATCTGGTATATTATTTCAAGAACCCATGTTGCAAGACATGGGTTTTTTGTTGATACCTTTGTCTTATGTTGCAATTGATTGATATTAGTTTCGCTTTCGCGAAAGCGGAAACTCTAAAAAATATTTCCCTAAAAATGAAACAGGGAGCTCATGTCGCTGTGATAGGGGAAAGCGGCTGTGGTAAAAGCACTCTCTTAGACATCGTTTACGGGTTGTTACAGGCACAAAAAGGTGTTGTCAAGTGGAATGATGAAGAGTTAGAGGGAGCAGACCACCATTTGGTGCCGGGGCATTCCATGATGAAATACGTGCCACAGGAATTTGACCTCATGCCTTTTACGAGCGTCTTTGAAAACGTAGGAGAGCATCTTTCTATTCAAATAGACGATCGAGTAAGTCGTATTGATGAATTGCTCGATGTAGTCGATATGAGCAGCTTTAAAAACCGCAAGGTGAAAACACTTTCTGGCGGACAGAAACAACGTGTAGCGATCGCAAAAGCACTCGCTCAGGAGCCTCAACTCTTATTGCTCGATGAACCATTCTCACACATCGATAACTTCAGGAAAAATGAGTTGCGTAGAAAACTTTTTGATTACCTGACCCATAATAATATCAGCTGTTTAGTAGCCACACATGATCGAGATGATGTGCTTTCTTTTTGTCATCAAACCATCATCATGAAGGAAGGTCAGATTATCGATTTTAGAGCGACAGCAGAGGTGTATGGAAGTCCATTAAGCACCTATACTGCAGCTTTGTTTGATGAGGTCAATGCGATTCCTAAGAACTGGTTGGATACTAAGGAGGATTTAATTCTGTACCCACACCAGTTGAAGGTTTCTAAAACTGGCTTTTCTGTGGAGGTACAACAGTCTTTTTTTCAAGGAGCAGATTATCTAATTACCGCACAAAAAGATCAAAAAAAGCTTTTTTTTAGATCAAAAAAGATCCTTGAAATAGGCAAAGAAGTGTTTTTAAACACGATTTCCTAGGGGAAACTTAAGTCAGTCTTTAAAAAATGGGAGTTCAACTTATAAATTTCAGGCAGGCATTTGGTTCCAACTTATTTAGGACCTGCCTAATTATAAGGCAGAGAATCACCACATTGGTTATGGCTTGAGAACACCTAAGTCAACTATTTGTGATGCCAGTGTCTGAATCTGTTATGAGGGCTTTTATATTTGCACAAATTCCTAACCATGAAAAAACTTTTGTTCCTATTCACCGTTTTATTTCTAGGCTCCTGCAAGAATCCTTATGAAGACATCGTTTTTGTAGAAATAAAAAATCCAACACTTGAAAAAGCAACATTAGATCAATTGGATATTTTGGCGACTTGTGTGCTTTATAACCCTAATAGCGTAGCCATAAATCTTGAAGAAGTAGATTTTGACGTATACGTTAATGGAGATAAAACAGCGCTTATAAAGCAATTGGAAAAGGTCCTTATGCCAGCCAACTCTGAATTTGAATTCCCTATAAGAGCATCGGTAAACCCTAAAGAAGTTTATGGTGAGAAAGGAAAAGGAGTTTTAGGAGCAGCCCTTCAAATACTCGCTAGTCAGAAAGTGGATGTAAAATATGAAGGAAGTATCAAGGTGGGTAAAGGAGCGACCCACTTTAGGGTTCCTGTGGTAGATAGCTTGAGTGTTCCTGTGAATTTTAATTTTTAACTCTAGAAGATACGGAATCAAATTCAGTATCTTCTAGAGCTTATCTCGTCACATGATTGACAAATATTTCTTTAGAGTAAATAAAAAGCCTCTACCTTTATTCTTGTGCATCTGCTTTCACTAACTTTTCAAAACTCTCAATACTCATTGCGTTTTCCACACGATAATTTCCTATAGCGGTTCTTCTTAAGGAAGATAGGTGACCACCATTATTTAGTGCAGCACCAAAATCGTGTGCAATGGATCTGATGTAAGTTCCTTTGCTACAAGAAATTCTAAAATCTACTTCTGGAAGTTCGATTCTAGTAATTTCAAATTCGTTTACAGTCACTGTTCTTGCTTCGATCTCTGTAGTTTCTCCAGCGCGGGCTAGTTCATACAGTCGTTTCCCATCTTTTTTAATAGCGGAGAAAATAGGCGGTTTTTGCTGTATTTCTCCTGTGAACTGTGCTGTTGTTTCTTTTATCAATTCCTCTGTGAGCTGGTCTAATGAAAAAGTTTGATCTATTTCAGTTTCTAAATCATAACTAGGCGTGGTGCCACCCAAAGTAATTGTGCCTGTGTATTCTTTTTCTTGAGCTTGATAGGTGCTTATATTTTTGGTCTCTTTACCGGTACATATAATTAACAAACCACTTGCAAGTGGGTCTAATGTCCCTGCATGCCCTACTTTAATTTTTTTAATTTTATATTCTTTTCTGATCAGCCAGCGTAACTTATTGACTACTTGAAAAGAAGACCATTCTAAGGGTTTATCTATAAGTAGTACTTGACCTTTTAGGTAGGGGTTTTCTTGATCTTGCATAGTTGTAAAGAAAGAGAATTAATAATTTGTAGAAAAATGAAAAGGGACTATTAACTTATTCCACGTTCTTTGCGCACTGTTTCATAGGCATCTTGAACCTTTTTGAATTTCTCTTCAGCACCTTTTTTATAGGCTTCATCCATATCCATTAATTTATCGGGATGGTATTTCTTTGCCATGGTGCGGTAGGCTTTTTTTACCTCATGATCAGGAACGGACTTATCGATTTCTAGAATCTTGTAGGCGTTATCTTGATCTTTTACAAACATAGCTTTGATCGAGATAAAATCGCGCTCTGTGAGTCTTAGGTAGCCGGCTATTTGATAGATCACGTGAATTTCAGCTTCACTTGTATGACCATCTACCTGAGCAATGCCAAATAGAAAATGAAGGATTTGTAATCTGGATTCATACCTGGTTCTGGCGTTGAGGTAATTGCAAATTTTTACCGCATCGACCTCGCGCTTTTTAACCACTTCATTAAAGACTTTGAATATAGCGTTAGCTCTTTCTTTACCATAAGAACCAACAAAATACTGTCTTACGTAGTCCAGTTCGTTTTGGGTGATTTTACCATCTGCTTTAATAACTAAAGAGGTAAGAGATAGTAAATTCAATTCAAAATCCTGCGGGCTTACCGTAGTACTTCTCTGAAAAGGGCTTCCTGATTGGGTTCTTCTTTGCTGGGAACTCCCATCACTTAGAAAAGCGGTGTAAATCCATCTGAGAACAAAAAATATAGCTATATAGCCGAAAAATGACATATGTTGTTGTGCTGGTTATGAGTACACCTAGTAAATCTTTAAATGGCAATCATTTTAAAATTTATTTGGCAGGCCGAGATAGGTCTCGATTACAAATCTTTGTTTTCAAGTAATGTGCCATAGCGTATTTATAAGGTTGAGGTGACAAAATGGCCACGGCAGCTATTTTTTACGTTTAAAAACCGGTACAGAGGAGCAAGCTTCTCCGTACATAATAGATCGAGCTACCTCTTGTAACTTCTCGGTCATCATGGCGTACGCGGCAACGGGAACAGGTTTGTTAGAGCAGCCTTTTACAATTACTGGAGCGTCTTGAAACTCACTCACATCAATACTTGCGATCACTTCTCTATAAATTTCAGTTTCTAATTGTTCCAGAGAGCCATAAACTACTTTTTTAGCAATTCCATAAAGGTGGCTTTGCACCAGCATCCACGCCCATTGTGGTACAATGGCATCTTCACTGCAATGGATAGCTACGTAATGATTGTTATATACGGAGAAGTCTGTTGTTTTTAAGCTTTCGCGAAAGCGGGATTCCACAAGCACTATTCCCTCTAACAACCATTGAGAAATATCAATAATTGTTCTAGGTCCAGGCGGATAAAAATCTTCTAAGTCAAAGGTTTTTAACTTAGAACTTGTAACGCGATTGATGATTTCTTTTGTCATATCTAGAGCATTCCTAATTCTAACTTTGCCTCTTCACTTATCAAATCTTTATTCCATGGCGGGTCAAAAGTGATTTCCACTTCTGCATCATTTACCTCTTTAAGGGTTTTTACTTTTTCTTCTACTTCTACTGGCAGCGTTTCGGCCACTGGGCAATTAGGCGACGTTAACGTCATGAGTATTTTTACGTCACCATCACTGCTTACCATAACATCGTAGATCAATCCTAGTTCGTAAATATCTACTGGTATTTCTGGATCGTAAATGGTCTTGAGTACTTTTACTACTTTTTCTCCTATTTCTTGTCCGTTAATTTCTTCCATCTTAGTTGACTTGTGTTTGGTATGCGATCGCATACATTTTTAATTGTTTGATCATGGAAACAAGTCCATTTGCTCTTGTAGGGGAAAGGTGTTCTTTGAGCCCTATTTCATCTATAAAATTGGTGTTGGCCGCGATAATATCTGCTGGTTTTTGACCAGACCATGCTCTTATGAGAATGGCAATGATACCTTTGGTAATAATTGCATCACTGTCTGCTGTAAAGGCAATTTTATCAGATTCTAGCGCTGCATTTACCCATACTTTAGACTGGCAACCTTTTATAATACGGTCTTCTGTTTTTAAACTTTCATCAATTAAAGGAAGACTTTTCCCCAAATCGATCATGTATTCATAACGCTGCATCCAGTCGTCAAACATGGAAAACTCTTCAACTATCTCTTCTTGTATTTCTTGAATACTCGCCATTATTTATCTTCTTTTTTTACTGCAACTATAATTATTTTTCCTTTTTCATCAAGAAGGTTGATGCCTGTCTTGGTAACTTCTACAGAGGCTGCTTTTGACAACTGATTCTTATACTCTTTTTCTATTTCATCAAGGTCGCTACAGTACATTTTTGTTCCCGCGAGTAATCCCACTTCAATTTGATTTTTTTCAGGGTTTTTAAAGCTTCCAAAATATTGATTACAAGCAGATTTTCCTGAAATCTTGTTTTCTTCACCCATTTCTATAGACAAAGTGATATCGTACTTAGAGTAGTCGTTGCTTCTTACCGTGGTAACCTTATAATCTCCGTCTGCATCCTTCATGTCTTTGCAGCTTGTGATGATTATAGATATAAAAGCTAATAGTATTGTTGCTAGTTTCATAATACTTGATTTTTTTATATCAGAGTCAAGATAACATATTTACAGCACGCTGCAAAGCTTGTACCATAACATCTATTTCTTCTTTAGTATTGTAAAAAGCAAAACTGGCTCTAATGGTCCCAGGAATTTCAAAACGTTCCATAACAGGCTGTGCACAGTGGTGCCCGGTTCTTACGGCCACTCCTAATTTATCTATAATCGTTCCTATGTCGTAAGGATGCAGGCTAGCCACATTAAAACTAATGACCGCAGCTTTGTCAGTTACATCACCATAAATTTTAGCGCCTGGAATACTTTTGATTTGCTCTGTTCCATAAACTAGCAGCTTGTGCTCATAAGCAGCGATGCTTTCCATACCTATTTCATTTAGGTAATCAATAGCAGCACCTAAAGCAATTCCACCAGCGATATTAGGTGTTCCCGCTTCAAATTTATGAGGCAATCCAGCGTAGGTTGTTTTTTCAAATGTTACTTGATCAATCATCTCGCCACCACCTTGATAAGGAGGTAAGCTGGTTAAGGCTTCTTCTTTTCCATAAAGGATTCCTATTCCTGTAGGACCGCACATTTTATGCCCAGACATGGTATAGAAGTCAGCACCGAGCGCTTGCATATCTAATTTCATATGGCCACATGATTGTGCTCCATCAATAAGGGTCATCGCACCGTATTGATGCGCTGCGTCTATGATTTCTTTAACGGGGTTGGTAACGCCTAGTGCATTAGAAATATGATTTACAACTACAAATGCAGTTTTAGAATTGAGGAGTTTGTGATAAACATCCATATCTAACTGTCCGTCATCTAATACCGGAATCACTTTTAAAGCAGCTCCTACCCGTTCACAAAGCATTTGCCAGGGTACAATATTTGAATGATGCTCTACTGCACTAACAATGATTTCATCTCCTTTTTTTACAAAGACATGAGCGCCACTTGCTACGGCATTAATAGAATGGGTATTTCCAGAAGTAAAGATGACCTGTTTAGTAAGAGGAATATTGAAAAAAGCTCTTACTTTCTCACGAGCACTTTCAAAATGGTCAGTTGCTTCCTGACTCAAGGCATGCACACCACGGTGTATGTTTGCGTTGTATAGGGTATAATACTCTACGATTTTATCAATCACCTGTATAGGTTTTTGAGAAGTCGCGGCATTGTCAAAATAGATCAATGGCTGTCCGTTTACCTTTCGGTTTAAAATAGGAAAATCGGCTCTTATTTTCTTGATATCTAGCATAGGTGCAAAGGTAAGCTCTACGCGTGAAGGCTTTGTTAAATAGAAGTTAGAAAATAGATCAATCCAAGATTCATTTTATCTTTAAGTTTATGATAATCCCTAGGTATTTTAGGGGCATATTGCCTCTCGTTTTTATAGGGGTTTAACATGCTTCTAAATGAATTTGCCCATAGTACTCAGAGTCATCTTTTATACGCGTTGTCCAGTTCCTTTAGATATTCACATAAATTGTCTCTAACGCTCTCCCAGTCATCAGTATTTCTTAACTGTTCCAATGCTGTGTGGTACTTAATAGGCTTTGTGTGATCTACAAATAACTGTTGTAGTTCTAACATGACATCAGTATTCCTCTTTTGAAGAAATGCCGTCTCAAAGTACATGGTGTTTAGATCATTATGCATTCCTAATGTAAAGTCTAAAATACACTCTACTTCTTTAAGGCTTTTTTTATCTGCACTGGAATTATTAACCTCATTAAAAGTAATCACCTGTGCATAGTGATGATTCAGTGTCAAGGTCTTTTCATACAAGATTTTGATAGTTTGGAAACCTTTTGAACAACCTATTTTACTAATATCAGTAGTTTCAGAATATTTATTAAATCGCAACAGCTCTTGTAACTGACCTTTGTGTATAAGTAGGGCCACTTGCTGCGCTGTGATGTTAGTTCATGGATAGGCTGATGCAAACTGTGGTTTTGCTCCTCAAATAAGGCTTGTACTTCCCGCAGTTCTGTACCTAACCCTTTTAGGAGTAGATGGATCTCTTCATTTGGATGAGGAGGCACAGGCCATAGGCTGGTTACCATAAATAACAGAACTGTTACAAGGGTTATAATTTGCCAGCAATAGGATAATTAGAGGAGCCTAAGGGTCACTGTAAAGGAATCTTCTGTGATTATGACAGGATAGGTTCCTGTTGTTATGGTAGTGAAGTTCTGAGGAAAATTTAAGGCTTTTCTTGTCTCTTCGTCGAGCACAAGAGCTTCTTCCATTAGAAAAGCAAAGTTCTCTGTCGGTGTATTTATATTGATTTCTTTACCTAATATTTTAATCTCATCTTCCTTGGTAAGTTGGTCTCTTTCAAAAACTAAAGTCAAGGTGTTATCTTCATTTATTATGGTTTGAGTGTTGGACTTACTGATCTCTAGACTTTCTTTAATAGCACAAAGACCTCGTCGAGTACAATTGCTATAGGATCCTAAAGTAGAGGTGGCAAAGACAGAGCTAATAAAGGTTTCTGCTTGAGAAAATGCAGTTAAGGATAAAAAGAGCAGTGCTATGGTTATAATATTTTTCATAATTTATTGATTTGCTAAGTTCAATGATTTTTAATAATCAATTTAAAGATAGTAGTATTCTTACATACTTCCCTCTTAATCAGAGAGATATTTTTTATATTTACTCATTTATGAATACCTGTAAACTTCTCTTAAAGATTTAAAAGAGGGAGTTTACACTCTTGAAGAATTAAGGATGCATTTACTTTTGGAGGAACAACTAAATAACAATATACCTCAGAACAACTGCAGCGGAACGTCGTAATTAAATTAATTATAGCTTTTATTGATCTTTATTACAATGGAATCAATCCTTTTTAAGGTAGCGCTTAATGCTGTAAAGTTGGACGTACTTTTATGAAGGTTTTCTAATTGAAAAGTCATCAGATTTCGCAATTCTTGGTCCTTCAAGAGCTTGTCAAAGTCTGTTTTTGTCCCACTGGGTTGAATATAATCTTGATTAAGAGCAATTTCTGAATAATTAATGTGTTTCCCGATATAGGGTTTTATTAATTTAATTTGGTACTCTCTAGATAGTTCATTAGAAATTATACATTGACTTCTAAAATAATTTAAATTTTCAAATTGACGATTAAGTGCATCATCATCTATCTTATACAAGTAACCTTGATTTATAAATTCGTCAATTATGGGAAGGTAGAAAGTAAGAGATTCCCCTTCGGTTAACTCCCCAAGAGCTGTTTTAAACTCATTTAAGGAATCTTTTTGATGGGTTGACATGACATTTAACCCACGCCTTATTTGAGGAATCATAGACTCGTTCGTGTATTTTGAACTGTAGTCAATAACCTGAGTGGTAGAGTTAATTTCTTCATGCATTTTACTGAAGTAGGATTTCATAACTTCATCTTCTTTTCTCCTGTCATTCCAATTGTTAATTTGAAGGGCAAAAAACACTCCGATAACTACAATTAAAATCTCTCCTACACCATATTTTATGTAACCCTTTAAAGATATTGATAAAATAGCATTCCTTCTTATTTTATTGAAAACCCCCATTTTATAACTTTTACTTTTCTCAAAAATAGTTTAAACTATTTAAATAGCTCATTTTATGCAATCTATAGAAGCCCCCTTAGAGCAAATAATACGAGGATGACCAATAAATATATAGTTCTTTAATTGTTGCTGGAAGAATAGGACGCCAAAATCTTCTTAGAGGTACTCCTTTTTGTTGAGTTTTCTGTAGTGCTATTAGCTCGTTTTATCTTCTATATAGTATTGGAATATGTTACAGTGTAAGCCTTTATACAGGGATTAGTCTGGGCATGCTTTCCTTCATAAATTGGGACATAAAAAAACGCCAGACCTTTGGGGTCTAGCGTTAGTAATTAATTTTAAAAAATACTTTTACAGATCAAATCCTATTTCCACACCTAACTTCATCGCGATAAGTTTCGTAATACGAGATTTAATCTCTGGGATTTTTACGGTTTCTAATACGCTGTTAGCAAAAGCAAACATCAATAAAGCACGAGCTTCTTTTTTAGGAATCCCTCGGGCTTGCATGTAAAACAATGCTTCTTCATCGAGCTGGCCTATAGTACATCCGTGGGAACATTTCACATCGTCAGCAAAAATCTCCAATTGAGGTTTTGCATTGATGGTAGAAGTATCACTTACTAAAATGTTGTTGTTTTGTTGGTAGGCATTGATCTTTTGAGCAATTTTATCTACCAGAACTTTACCGTGAAAGACTCCTACGGCACGCTCGTCAAAAATCTGTTTATATTCTTGGAAGCTTTCACAATTAGGAGCTGTATGATGAACAAGCGTGGAATGATCTACGTGTTGTTTTCCTTCTATAATGGTTACGCCATTAAGAACAGAATTACAATGCTCTCCTCGCTGGTAAAAACTCAAGTTATTACGAGTCAATTTCCCTCCAAAAGAGAAGGTGTGAATACGCACTTCGGAATTGTCCTTTTGCTCAGCAAAGGTGTGATCTATTAACGAGGCACTCAAACGATTATTTTGGATTTTATACCAATCTATTAAGGAACGCTTTGCAGCATAAATTTCTGTAACGCTATTGGTCAGCACCTCGTTATCATTCAGACTTTGGTGTCTTTCAATAACTTGTACTTGAGAATTCTCTCCTACCACAACAAGGTTGCGGGGTTGTGTCATCAACTGAGCTTCATTTCCTGTAGAGAAATAAACGATCTCAATAGGTTTCTCTACTGCGATGTTGTTACCTATATGTATGTAAGCTCCTTCCTTAGCAAATGCCGTGTTTAAGGATGTAAGCCCATCTTTAGTAGCAAGCTTGTTGTAATGTTTTTCTATTACTGTCGCGTACTTAGGATTATTCAATGCACTAGACATCAAACAAACGTCAAATTTTTCATGGGTCGTTTGAGAAAGTTGCGAACTATAAATACCATCAATAAATATCACTCGATATGCATCAATTTGGTGCATGAGGTATTTTTTGATATCTCCATAAGAAATACTTGTTTCTTTTTTAGGGAAAAGCACGTATTCTTTGTTGAATAGAGACTTTAAGGAAGTGTATTTGTAGGCTTCTTCTCGACGTTGTGGTATTCCTAGTTGTTCAAAATCGTTCAATGCTTCGTTGCGTAAATGATGCACGTAGCTATTGGTATCTACCTCATTTTCTAGGGCAATAAAAGAAGAAAGGATATGGTCTTTAAAACTCATAGTTAATATTTTTTTCGCTTTCTCGAAAGCGAACTTAAAAGTTCATTATTGAAAAGTAAAAGCAATTTAGATAGCTTCAACACTTAAGTTGCTGTTTCTAAGCCTCTACCTCTTCTTTGATCCAGTCGTAACCGCGTTTTTCTAATTCTTGCGCCAATTCTTTGCCGCCAGTTTTAACGATGCGACCGTCATATAAAACATGTACAAAATCAGGTACGATATAATCTAAAAGGCGCTGATAGTGGGTAATAACAATCGTGGCGTTGTCTTTATTTTTTAATTTATTCACTCCATTTGCAACAATGCGTAATGCATCGATGTCTAGTCCAGAGTCGGTTTCATCAAGAATTGCCAGTTTAGGCTCTAACATGGCCATCTGGAATATTTCGTTACGTTTTTTCTCTCCTCCAGAAAATCCTTCATTCAAAGAACGGGAAAGGAATTTGCGATCAATCGCTAACATTTCAGATTTCTCACGGATCATTTTTAACATGTCCTTAGCGGTCATATCATCTTTTCCTTGGGCTTTGCGGGTTTCATTGATAGCGGTTTTCATAAAATTAGTAACCGATACTCCTGGAATTTCCACTGGATATTGAAAAGAAAGGAAAACACCTCTGTGCGCTCTTTCTGCTGGATCCAACTCTGTAATGTCTTCTCCTTCTAGAGAAATATCGCCTCCAGTTATTTCATATTCATCACGTCCTGCAATAATATTTGCAAGGGTGGATTTACCAGCACCATTAGGTCCCATTATCGCGTGTACTTCTCCTGCATTTACTTCAAGATTGATTCCACTCAGGATTTCTTTTCCTTCGATTGTTGCTTTAAGGTCTTTAATCTTTAACATAGCTGTTATTTAACTTCTTTAATATCTAATGTTTTTCCAGTCTTAATTACATCGGCACTAGTTGCTGGAGTTACTTCTATAATTTTTGTAATCGTAACCATTTTATCCCATCCTTCACCGATCTCTGCTTTTATAGGGTTGGGCTTTACAGTACCGTGAATCACCACGTTTACCATATCGAATTTGGTTTTTTTCAAGGCTTTTGCTACTTGATCTAGCTCCCTCATTTTATCGTCGATTGCTATGGCATAAATTTCGTTTCTTGTAGTGAGTACAGCAGCATCTTTGATAAAGATAAATTCACCTCTGTATACTAGCTGTCCTTCGGGAAGAACTTCTGCAGTGATTTTTTTGACTACAGTTGTTTCTTCTGTAGAATCCTTATCATTTTTGCAAGAGACTACACTTAAAAGCAAGAAACTTAAAATAATCAATCGATTCATAATCAATGTATTAGTTATTTTTTAGCCTACAGATCCTTCTAGACTTATTTCTAAAAGTTTCTGTGCTTCCACGGCAAATTCCATAGGTAATTTGTTCAACACTTGTTTTGAAAAACCATTGACGATAAGCGCAATGGCTTTTTCTGTATCGATACCACGCTGGTTGCAATAGAAAATTTGGTCTTCACCTATTTTACTAGTGGTAGCTTCATGCTCTACTTTGGAAGTACTGTTACTGGTCTCAATGTATGGAAACGTGTGCGCTCCACATTCATTACCCATTAACAAACTATCACATTGTGAAAAGTTACGAGCATTTGTTGCTCTAGCACCTATCTTCACTAGACCTCGATAGGAATTTTGAGACTTTCCAGCACTGATACCTTTAGAGATAATGGTAGACTTGGTGTTTTTTCCCAAGTGAATCATTTTAGTTCCAGTATCTGCTTGTTGGTAATTATTTGTTACTGCTATGGAATAAAATTCACCAATTGAGTTATCTCCTTTAAGGATACAACTAGGGTACTTCCAGGTTACGGCACTACCAGTTTCAACTTGAGTCCAAGATATTTTTGCGTTTTTCTCACAAATACCTCGTTTGGTTACAAAATTAAATACACCACCTTTTCCTTCAGCATTACCTGGATACCAGTTTTGAACAGTGGAGTATTTGATCTCTGCATCATCTAGTGCAATTAACTCTACACAAGCTGCGTGCAGCTGGTTCTCATCACGTGATGGGGCTGTACAACCTTCTAAATAAGAAACGTAACTGCCTTCGTCTGCTATAACAAGTGTTCTCTCAAACTGTCCTGTTCCACCTTCATTGATTCGGAAGTAAGTTGAAAGTTCCATAGGGCATTTCACTCCTTTGGGAATATAACAAAACGATCCATCAGAAAATACGGCGCTATTTAAAGCGGCGTAATAATTGTCATTTTGTGGAATTACTGTTCCTAAATACTTTCTTACTAATTCTGGATGTTCTTGAATAGCTTCAGAAATAGGGCAGAAAATAATTCCTTTCTCGCCTAGTGATTTCTTAAAACTTGTAGCTACAGATACAGAGTCTATCACCACGTCCATGGCAACTCCACTAAGTTTCTTTTGTTCGTCTATGGAGATTCCTAGCTTTTTAAAAGTCTCTAACAATTCTGGATCTACCTCATCTAGGCTGTCGTATTTAGGCTTAGAATTAGGGGCTGAGTAATAAGATATGGATTGAAGATCTGGTTTTTTATAGTTTACATTAGCCCATTCCGGCTCTTCCATTTCTATAAAAACTCGGTAGGCTTCAAGTCTCCATTCTAACATCCATTCTGGTTCATTTTTCTTTGAAGAAATAATACGTATCACCTCTTCACTGAGACCTACAGGAATAGTGTCGGACTTCATATCTGTATAGAAGCCGTACTCGTACTCTTTAACCTTTAGTTCTTCCTCTAATTGTTCTTCTGTATATTTTGACATTTTTTTTTCTTATAACCGCTTTCGCGAAAGCGTCATTTAAATCATCTTACTACAGAGAGAAAGACTCTCCACAGCCACAAGTTCTTTGTGCATTAGGATTGTTGAAAACAAATCCCTTACCGTTTAAACCACCGCTAAACTCTAACACAGTTCCCATTAGATACAAAAAGCTTTTTTTATCCACAGCGATTTTTACATCGTTTGCTTCAAATACTTTATCTGTTTCTATAGCTTGCTTATCAAAGTTTAGATCATAAGATAGACCGCTGCAGCCACCACTTTTCACTCCAACTCTTACAAAGTCTTTATCGATTGCAAATCCTTCTTCACTCATTAACTGAGCGAGTTTAGCTTTTGCGGTTTCTGATACACTTATCATATTAAATAGCTTATTTATAACGATTACAAATATACAACACACTAAGCTGTAAAATCGGTCGAGCTATGATATTCTCATATAGCGTTATTTAATCTATTGATGAGTAGAGTTTTCTTAAATATTAAGTTATTTTTATGTGGCCATTCTTGCCTAAATCGTAGTTTTGCAGGATGATAGAAGACAAGTCCCCACAACGTACACCAGTAGAAAACTTAGGCGAGTTCGGCCTGATTGATTTTATAACAAAGAATTTTGAGATAGAACAAGACTCTACCATTACTGGAATAGGTGATGATGCAGCGGTTTTAAATCACACAAAGTCTACTGTAGTAACGACAGATATGCTCGTGGAAGGTGTTCACTTTGATTTGAGCTATGTACCATTAAAACATTTAGGTTATAAAGCGATTATGGTAAATTTATCTGATGTGTATGCTATGAACGCTAAAGCCACACAGGTAACAGTATCTATTGCTATTTCAAACAGATTTCCTGTAGAAGCAGTTAACGAGTTGTATGAAGGTATTCACATGGCTTGTAAAACCTATGGAGTTGACCTTATAGGTGGTGATACCACAGCATCGCGTAGCGGTTTAGTTATTTCTGTAACGGCAATTGGCGAGCAAGATGCAGATAAAATTGTGCGTAGAAAAGGAGCAAATGAAGGAGATTTATTAGTTGTTTCTGGTGATATAGGAGCTGCTTATATGGGGTTGCAAATTCTAGAAAGAGAGAAAGCTGTTTTTAAAGCTAATCCGCAAAATCAGCCAGATATTGAGGCATATAGTTATTTATTAGAAAGACAATTAAAGCCAGAGGCTAGAAAAGATATTTGTAAATTATTAGAAGAACTGGAGGTACACCCTACCAGTATGATCGATCTATCTGACGGATTGAGTTCTGAAATTATTCATTTATGTAAGCACAGTGAAGTAGGAATGACCTTATATGAAGATAAGATACCATTAGACCCTACAGTGATTACGGCCTGTGAAGAGTTTAATTTGGACAGTACTACAATAGCATTAAGTGGTGGAGAAGACTATGAATTGTTGTTTACTGTAAAACAGGAAGATTTTCCTAAAATAAAAGCAAATCCTAGTTTATCGGTAATAGGACATGTAGTAGATGCTTCTTACGGGATTAATTTAGTGACTCGTGGGGGAGAACAAATACCAATTAAAGCAATGGGATGGAATAGTTTTCAGGAATAAATTTGCGTTCTTGCCTGTTTTCTTCTGCGATCCACATCATTTAAGGTGCGATTAATTTGTGATTGGCGCTCGTTAAGAGGCACAATATTTCCATAAATAGTTCTTGTCATTTGTTTATGACACTTGGAACAACATATTTCTTGAATATGATCATTCACTTTGTAGGACACTCGGTAGTGGTGACCTATAATGTAACAGCCTAAGGCTTTTAAAGGAGAATATATTTTGTCCATATATTAGGTTTTTATGAGATAAAAATCCTTTATCAGTGGTTAACTGACTGTAATATAGGAACTTTGTTAATAAAATTTGTTGAAAGGCATAATTAATCGATGAAATACATGTTTTTTAGGATATCTAAAGGGTTTATCAACAAAGACATGTGTCCGTTGTCGATTATTCTAGTATTTGCTCTTAGGTGAACCCGCTCTCTTTCAACTAGTTCCACCGGCACAATTTCATCTTGTTGACCACATAAATAAGTAATGGGGAAATCAACTTCTTTTAAAAGAGGTAAATAATCACTTCTATCTCGCATGCATTTAAGAGCTTGAATAATGCTTCTAATAGAAATTTTATCTGCTTGTTGCTTCATTAATGATATGCGAGTTTCATATAATTTTCTTTCTTCAACAGTAAATAGGTTTCCTATTGCCATACTTACATAAGCAGCTTGATGTTTTTCAATCAACTGTATCGATCGATCGCGTATTTGTTTCCGCTGCTCGGTATCGTTAGAGGCGATGCTGTTGATTAAAGTAAGAGAACGCGTTTTTTCGGGTCTCGCTTTTGCAAAAGCGCAACCTAAATAACCGCCCATACTATGACCGACCACATGAATTTTTTCTATCTTCTCAATCATTAAAATTTGATCGATCTTTAAACTGAGCTTTTCTAAGGTGTAGTCTTCCTTAAATTCTAAAGTCTTGCCATGACCAGGAAGGTCTATTTTTAACAAGGAATGAGTAGTCAGTAAATCTTGCTCTATATATTTCCATTGTTCCATGCTTCCTAAAAAGCCGTGTATCAATAGCACTACGGGTTGATTATTGTTTATAAAGCTATAGTGTAAATCGTTCATGAAGCAAAGGTAATAGCTAGTTCACGGATAGGTGATCATAAATGGGTCAGGGTTGTGAAATATTTGTTAATTTAGCCATTCACAATGGGAAAGAACTATCTATACTTATTGAGCATCTTATTTATATTTTTGGTTTCTTGTACAGACACCGAAGATTATGAATTGGCGAGAACAGCTTTAGATATTCGTCTGGAAGAATTGCTAGAGCAAAATGCGAATGGGCAGGGCAAAAGTTTTTTCTTATTGCCAGATAGTGATGATTTTAATGCGATACCTCAAGATCCGTTAAATCCATTAAACACTTATAAAGTTGCTTTAGGACAATTGTTGCTGCATGAAACGGCTGCCGCTGGCGCGCCTAAAATGAGTCAAATGGAAGGCACTTATTCTTGCGCTTCCTGCCATCCTGTAGCTTCCAGCTTTTATTCTGGTCTAAGGCAAGGAATCGGGGAAGGAGGGACTGGTTTTGGTTTTGCTGGAGAAGGCAGACAAATTGATTTGAACATGCCATTGGACTCGGTAGACTTACAGCCGGTACGGGTACCTACTTTATTAAACGTTGCTTATCAAGAAACAGCTTTGTGGAACGGTATGTTGGGAGGAACGGGTCCTAATGTAGGAACTGAATCCAGATGGGCAGCAACAGGAGTTCCTGAAAATAATTTGGGTTTTCAAGGCATAGAAACACAAGCTTTAGTAGGACAGTCCACGCACAGACTTCAAATCGATGAAAATTTTATAGATAATAATGGTTACCGATGGCTTTTTGACCAAGCCTTCCCACATGTAGCCCTCAGTTCTAGGTATACCTCACAAACTGCTGCCCTAGCACTTGCTGCCTTTAATAGGACACTTTTGGCAAACCGTTCTCCATGGCAAGATTATTTAAAAGGAGATTACAATGCTATTTCTGATCGAGAGAAAAGAGGCGCTATTGTTTTTGCAGACAAAGGAGAGTGTATAACTTGTCATACCGGTCCAGCACTGAAAGATCAGGAATTTCACGCTTTTGGCTTTGGACACTTTGACGACTCTAATGCTGCAATAGTTTTAGATGATGCAGGCTTTGATAATGTAAAAAAAGGACGCGGAGGCTTTACAGGAGACCCATCTGATAATTATAAGTTTAAGACACCAACTCTATACAATTTACGCGATGCAGCTTTCTACGGTCATGGTGCTACCTTTAGTAGTATAGAAGAAGTGGTGCGGTATAAAAATAATACTTCCCTACAGGATCAAAACGCTTCTTCAAATCTGGCTTCAGAAATGGGTGCTATTCACCTTACTGAAGAAGAAATATCAGATCTTGTTTATTTTTTAGAAAACACTTTGTACGATGCAGAATTAACTCGCTATGTGCCAGATGCCGTGCAGTCTGGGAACTGTTTTCCTAATGCAGACCCCCAAAGTAGAATTGATTTAGGCTGTAATTAAAACAGTCAATTATCTATATATCAATGGAACTTGTGCCATTACCTAGAGTCGGTTTCCAATCTATTGGACACTAATATCAACACCTTAATACTTCTAATTTTAAAGAGCTCAAATTTTTATTTGCCTTTAATATTACTTGTATATATTTATTTAATAAGGCTGAGTTATACCTTACATTTGAGGGCTAAAATATTCTTGCCTTGTCCATTCCTTCACAATCTTTTGAGCAGTACACTGTTGCTTTTTATAATGTTGAAAATCTTTTTGACGCTATTAATGACCCACAGGTAGTAGATGAAGATTTTACTGATTTTGGCCGTAAGAATTGGACAGAAAATAGGTATCAAAAGAAACTCACTAAAATAAGCGATGCGATAAGTAAGATAGGTTTTGAACTTACCGGTAAATTACCAGCATTAGTAGGTCTTGCAGAAGTCGAGAACAAAAAAGTGCTTCACGATCTCATTACCCAACCTAAACTCGCTCAGAGCACTTATGATTTTATTCATTACAACAGTCCAGATGAGAGAGGAATAGACGTAGCTTTATTGTACGATACTCGGGTTTTTATACCTAGTCATTCAGAGCCTCTTGTTATACATTTAGAAAACGAAGAAGGGGTGCGTGATGCTACTAGGGATATACTTTATGTTGAAGGAGTTCTAGCGGGTACTCCAGTTCATATTTACGTAAATCACTGGCCGTCACGTCGCGATGGCACAGAGACTACCGATGCCAAGAGGGTTGAGGTAGCTAGTCAATTAGTACAACACCTAGAAAAAAAGGACCCAAACAGTAAACGCACCGATCAACATTTAGAATTAAAAGAGGCACACCATGTGATTATCATGGGGGATTTTAACGACGATCCAGAGAATAAGAGTATCAAAGAAGGAATTTTACCTATGGGTTTTGATAATATAACAGCTCCTTTAAAGAAGTTTCATCGAGGTTCATTGAATCATCAATTTAAATGGAATCTTTTTGATCAGATCATGATTAGTGAGAGTTTACATAATGATGTTCCTAATTCTTTATATTTTCATAAAGCAGATATTTTTGACGACATTATGTTGAGACAATGGAAGGGAAAATATCGCGGTCAACCAGCTCGAACATTTGCAGGAAACAATTATAAAGGTGGTTATAGTGATCATTTTCCGGTTTTTGCGCTGTTCAGGAGAAACTAAGACGTTATTGAACCCCAAAACGAACCTCTTAATCTATTATAGATTTGTTAAACAGAAGTAGGGATAGTTTTTTTATATATTCACCAAACTAGATATAAGCATACTATTTATAGATTTCTAATTTTTATCATTTCGCTTTCGCGAAAGCGGAATTAGAAGCAAGAAATCCAAGATCATAAGTAGAATCGTTCTATATTTAGCCATCTGAAACTGAAACCGCAACCTTAAAACTAACTTTGTGAGAATGAAAAAATTACTTGCAATGGGGCTCTTTATCTCTGTCGCTGCTACTAGTATAGTAAACGCACAACAAGACCCTCAGTACACACAGTACATGTACAATCAAAACATTATCAATCCAGCCTATGCAGGAACTCAAGATGGTGTAAATATCACAGCTCTTTACAGGCAGCAGTGGTCAGGTATCACTGGAGCTCCAGAAACCATCACCCTTTCTGGTAGTACACCACTAGGGGAAAGACTAGGTTTAGGTCTCTCCATTATCTCTGACAACATAGGTCCGGTAAGTGAAACCAATGCCTATGGAGATTTCTCTTATAAACTACAAGTTGGGGAGAAAACTACACTAGCCTTAGGTCTAAAAGCAGGACTTACCTTTTTTGATGTGAATCTGAATACCGTTCAGACCACACAACCAGGCGACCCACTTTTTTCTGAAGAACTGAACGAGACCTATTTAAATCTAGGTGCCGGCGCCTTCCTTTACGGAGATAACTGGTATGCTGGTTTTTCTGTTCCTAATATGTTGAGAAGTACACACCTTGACGAGAACGGCCTAACCTTCGGTAGTGAGACACAACATTACTTCCTAACAGGTGGATACGTTTTTGACGTTGCCGAAAATATTAAATTGAAGCCACACGTGCTAGTAAAAGGAGCTTTTGACTCTCCGGTAAGTTTTGACTTAAATACTAACGTTTTGTTCAACAACAAATTTGAATTAGGAGTTTCTTACCGCTATGAAGATTCTTTCAGTGGATTGATAGCAATGAATATCACAGATACTATTAAAGTAGGTTATGCTTATGACCGAATAGTCTCTGATATTTCTGTAGTTTCTGATAGCTCTCACGAGGTATTTTTAACATTTGGCCTAGCCTTCCCACGTAAAGTGATGCAATCACCGCGTTTCTTCTAATTCTAATCATGCAAAGAGTACAACCATGAAAAAACTATACATACTTTTAATTTTATTCGTTGGTGTTGCGATGAGCGCGCAAGCACAAACCGATAAAACTGCAAAAGCAGATAAATTATACGAGCAACTGCGTTATGTAGATGCAGCAGAGGCTTATGAAAAGCTGATCAAAAACGGAGTAAGAACCCAACACGTTTATACACAACTAGGAGATTCTTATTTTTATAACAGCGATTTTAAAAATGCCGAAAAGAATTATGCGAGAGCAATAAAAAATGATCCTCAAGTTGAGACTCTTTATAGATATGCTCAATCTTTAAAGGCTTCTCAAAAATATGATCTTTCTAATACGATCATGAATCAATTTGCATCTCTAAAGCCCGGAGACGATCGTGCTAAGGAATACAAATCAAACCCAAATTATATCAATGACATTCTTGGTATGAAAGTAGGTTTTACTACTAAATCTCATAAATTCAACACAGAGGCAAGCGACTTTTCTGCATTACAAGTAGGAAGTAAACTGTACTTCTCAAGTGCTCGTAATGAGAATAGAGGTAAGTATGGATGGAATAAAGAGCCTTACTTGGATATTTATGAAGCAATTATTGATGATGCTGGAGTAGTAGGAAAGCCAGAACTCGTGAATGGAGAAGTAAATACAAAATATCATGAAGGTACGTTAGACATTACACCAGATGGGAAATACATGTTTTTTACGCGTGTGGATTACTATAAAGGAGATTATGAAAAAGCTGTTGATGGAGAAAGTAAACTTAACATTTACAGAGCATTAAATGCTGGTGGAGAATGGAGAGATGTTGCCACGACTTCTTTAGAATCTAAAGAATATGGAGTAGGTCACCCATCAATAACTAAAGATGGAAAATCTATCTATTTTGCTAGTCAAGCGCCAGATGGACTAGGTGGAACTGATATTTATAAAGCTGACCTTAAAGACGGCGTTATTTCTAACCCTGTTAATTTAGGACCTTCAGTGAATACTGCTGGGGATGACTCTTTTCCTTACATCGCAGACGATAATACACTTTATTTTTCAAGTAATGGTCATTTAGGATTAGGAGGTCTTGATGTATTTAAGTATACAGATGGTCAAGTAACTAATATGGGTAGTCCCGTTAATAGTTCCTTAGATGACTTTGGTTTTTCTTATTCAGAAGCTACAGGTAAAGGTTATGTTTCTTCTAACCGTGATGGAGGTCAAGGTGGCGATGACGTTTATGGAATAGAAAGAATTGAAATCTGTGAAGTAGCCGTTAGTGTAACAGCAGTGGATGCAAAAACAGGAATGCCTATTCCAGGTGCCATTGTTTCTTTACAAGACGGGAATAATAATACTATGCCAGGGCAGACTACAGACGCAAATGGTAAAGCTGTATTTACTACTGATTGCAACTTAGAACTTACTGCTCGTGGAGCAAAAGATAAATACGAAAGTGGAGAAGCTACTTTATCAGTTGCTGAAGAAGAAACTGCTATGGTAGAAGTACTGATGGTTCCAGAGCCTGAAATTGTTGAAAATAAAATCATCCTTAACAAGATTTACTTCGACTTAGACAATTCTGATATCAGACCAGATGCTGCGCTTGAGCTGGATAGATTAGTAGGATTAATGAAAAAATACCCTACGCTTGAAATTCTCGCAGAAACCTATGCGGACATAAGAGGATCTGATGATTACAACCTAGCTCTTACAGAAAGACGCTCAGAAAGTATCATTAAATATGTAGCCTCTCAAGGAGTGGATGCTTCTAGATTAACCGCTGCCGGTCGTGGAGAAGCAAACCCAATTGTAGACTGTGCCTCTAAAAAATGTACGTCTGCAGAGTATGAGTTGTCTCGTAGATCAGAATTTACGATTACAAAAAGATAATACGCATTACTAATCAACCCAATGCTTATAAGTCCATTTGCTCTGCAAATGGACTTTTTTATTTCTAAAACTGAGCTAAAATATGCTCCTAAAATGGGCATATTAATTATCTTAACCAGATGAATTCATTTTTAGAAAAAGTCCTTGTAGATCTTGAGAAGAATCAAATAGAGACCACTACTGCCATCTATGTTGTGCCGTCTAGACGTGTTGGTGTTTTTCTAAGCAGGTACATCGCACAACGTCTGGAGCAACCTATATTTTTACCTAAAATTTATAGCGTAGAAGAGTATATAGAAGAACTAGCTGAGGTAGAAATAGTCAATGATTTGGACCTGTTACCGCTGTTTTATAAAGCCTACAAAAGTATTGAGAAGGAAGATAATTTGGATAGCTTTGACGAGTTTATAGGCTGGGCAACCACTATTCTCAAGGACTTTAATGAAATGGATCGTTACCTTGTGGATCCAGAGCAATTCTTTAATTATTGGGGTAGTGTCAAAGAAATGGACCATTGGGCTTTGAATAAAAACCCCACTTTGATGGTTTCTAAATATTTGAGATTTTGGAAAAAATTACATTTGTATTACGACGCCTTCCAAAAACTATGTATTGAAAATGAAACTGCTTATCAAGGTATGGCCTATCGACTAGCATTTGCGCGCTGTACAAAGCACTACGATACAACCAATACCAAACTTGTCGAAGGCAATGAAGAGCAAGCATCTTTTATCTCAATGCATAAAGGGCAAACTATCTTTTTAGGACTCAATGCACTCAATACTGCCGAATCTAAGATCATACAAAAACTCCTCGAAGAAGAAAAGGGTTTTATCTATTGGGATATCGATTCCTACCTGATGGATTTACCTTATCATGAATCTGGTAAGTTTATACGTAAGTTTAAGAAGGAGTGGAAGTATTATGATTCAAAAGAACTAAAGCTTTATGGTAACGATTACAACACCAATAAACAAATAGATATTCATGGTGCTGCAGGTAATTTAAGCATGATCCAAGTGGCTGCTCAGTTAATGGAGCAAATTCCACAGGAAGAACTAGAAGAAACTGCTATTATCCTTGCAGATGAGCGTTTGTTACTTCCCTTGCTAGACGCCATACCTAAGAATATTGAGCACTTTAATGTGACTATGGGACTTGCACTAGATCAGTTGCCGTTATCTGCTTTTATCTATGATATTATCAAGATGCATACGGAGGCTATTGAGGACGGATTCTATTATAAGGGCATGCTAAATATCTTAGAATCTTCCTTTGCTCATATTTTAATTAAAAATGACTCTCGGAAACTAGTCCAATATATAAGAGAGAAAAATTTGATCTATGTTACTCCATCGAGCTTTGATGAAGTCTCCACAAACCTTATTCTCCAGAAAACACTTCAACCTGTGCAGAATGTAGGTGCGCTTATTGAGTTGATTCAGTTTTTGCTGCACGAGCTTAAAATAAAATTACTAAAAGAAGAGAACCGAAGGCTAGAAATAGAACAATTATTAGGTATTACAGAAGTGGTTCAAAACCTGGCGACCATCATTGACAATAATCAAGAAATAAAAGACCTTAAAACAGTTGCTTATCTATACAAGCAATTGGTCCCCCTTAAAAACCTCGATTTTATTGGAGAACCAGTGCGCGGACTTCAAGTTATGGGGCTTTTAGAAACCAGAGCGCTGGATTTTAAAAACACCATTATGCTTTCTGTAAATGAAGGGGTTTTACCAGCAGGAAAATCAACCGCTTCCTATATTTCAAATGATATGAAGTATCAGTTTGTGTTGCCTACCTATTCAGAGAAAGACAGCGTATACGCCTACCACTTTTACAGATTGCTTCATCGAGTGGAAAAGGCTGCTTTTATTTACAATACAGAAGGAGATACCTTAGGTGGTGGCGAGAAAAGCAGATTTCTAACTCAGTTAGAAACAGATCAAAACTCCAATCATATCATCTCCCACCAACAGTATATTTTTAAAAATACTGCGGTAAAAGAAGAGTTGATGGTGATTAAAAAAGAAGCCTCTTACTTTGAACGATTACAGCAAATTGCAACTAGTGGTTTCAGTCCATCTGCACTGACCAGTTATGTACGCAATCCAATTGATTTTTATGCCAGCAAGATTTTGCGGATTTCAGATTTGGAAGATGTGGAAGAGAATATTGCTGCAAACACCATGGGTTCTATTATTCACGAAGCTCTTGACAAACTATACCAGCCTTATGTCGGTAAACTATTGATCAAAGAAGATTTTGATCAAATCAAAAAGCAAATCCTGCCCGAATTAGAAAGAGCTTATCAAGAGTGTTACACGTCAGAATCGACACCCTTAGGCAAGAATAAGATCATTTATGAAGTTTCCCTTCATTACATCAAGAAAATGGTACAAAGCGACCTAGATCTTGTTAAAGGTGGCCAAGAACTCGTTATTAAAAGCGTAGAGCGCAAACTAGAGGCTCAGATAGAAGTTCCACAAATTGGTAAAGTGAAAATTCATGGAATGGTGGATCGCATTGATCAGCTGGATGGGAAACTGCGCATTATTGATTATAAGTCTGGAGCCACCCTAAAAGGAAACGTAGGTATTGACCCAGAAGATTTTAATGTACTAAGTGATGATTATAAAAAGGCAAAAGCCTTTCAGGTCCTAATGTACACCTATCTATACAGCCTTAACGAAGCCTTTACAGAAGCTAGTGCGGGGATTATTAGCTTTAAGAACTTCGATGAGGGTTATATTCCTTTTGCTTTTAAAGAAAGAGGATCGTATAAAGAAAAAATGATCGATGCAGAAGTGCTGAAAGATTTTGAAAAAGTACTTTGGAATTTGATTCAAGAATTGTTCAATAAAGAAATTCACCTTACTGAAAAGCCTGTATGATAATTAGGAATAATATTATTTTAAAAGGAGAAAATGATCGTGCTATACTACTGGATTATGAGTATCAAGAAACCCGTACGCCCTTACCAGCAGTTGTTTTTTGTCATGGTTATAAAGGATTTAAAGATTGGGGTGCATGGAGTTTGATGGGTGCCGCTTTCGCGAAATCGGGATTCCTATTTATAAAATTCAACTATTCACACAATGGTGGTACGGTGGAACAGCCTATTGATTTTCCAGATCTCGATGCTTTTGGAAACAATAATTACAGTATAGAGGTAAGAGATACCATCAGGGTTTTGGATTGGATAGAAAACTCAGAGTTGCCCGTAGATCGTCATCAAATCAACCTATTAGGGCATTCCCGAGCCGGAGGTATTACCACCATAGTAACAGCAAAAGAGCCTAGAGTTTCAAAACTCATTACACTTGCTGGGGTAGCTCATTATGCCGAGCGTTTCCCAGATGCTAAAGGCATAGAAGAATGGAAAGAAAAAGGAGTGACTTACGTGAAAAATGCCCGTACGAAGCAAGAAATGCCGCTTTTATACCAATTTTATGAAGATTTCCTCCAAAATGAGGAAGAATTAACCATTCTCAAGCAAGCTGAAAAAATCAAACAACCCCACTTGATCCTTCACGGGGAACAAGATGAAGCAGTTTTGGTAAGTGATGCTCATGATCTTCATAAAGCAAGTCCTCATTCCCAATTAAAACTCATCAGAGAAGCAAATCATACCTTAGGCGCAACGCATCCATGGAATTCCAATCTATTACCAGAAGATTTAAGACAGGCGGTGCAGTGTATGGTTAATTTTTTGAAGGGATCTTAAAAGCTTGGGTTGAAATAGTTGCTTATTAATTGATCAGAAAACAAAAAAGCCGAGGATGGAGCTCCTCAGCTTTTTCTAGTAGTCCAATATAACAATATGTAGGACTCTTTTTTATAAGGTTCTTCTTTATTTAGAATAAAGAAATGCAACAAGTAAAAGGTCTGTTCAACTCATTTATTGTTGCGGGCTGCAAATATAGTTTGTTAGAATAGGAGTTAAAGCTTATTTGAATAGATATTTACAACTATTTTGTATGTGCTACTTTTTAAAACAAAAAAGTCATTGCTCATCGCAATGACTTTTAAGGATTTATTCTTGTGGAGAATACCGGGATCGAACCGGTCACCTCTACACTGCCAGCGTAGCGCTCTAGCCAGATGAGCTAATTCCCCATAAAGGGTTTTCAAAGATACACGGAAGTTATCATATTTTAGAGATTATCTTTGCGCGCTTTATGGCAGTACAAATCAATACATCACAAATTCTCAAACTCGCGATACCAGCTATAATTGCTGGTATTGCAGAGCCATTGATCAGTATAACTGATCTTGCTATCATAGGAAAAATGGAAGGTGAAACGACCAATGCCCTTGCTGCAATAGGCTTAGTTGGTACGTTTTTAAGTGCGATTATTTGGACGCTAGCACAAACTAAAACCTCCATTTCCTCTATAGTTTCCAATACTTTAGGAGCAAATCAGCTGGAAAAAATCAATGATTTGATACCACAAGTGGTGTGGTTGAATATTGTTTTAGGAATTCTTATTTATCTGGTTACGGCCCCTATTGCTACTTTTATATTTAGCTCGTATAAAGCTCAAGGAGAGGTCCTTTCTATCGCCTCTAGCTACTATCAAGTGCGTGCTTTGGGATTCCCTATGACGCTGTGTGCGTTTGCTATTTTCGGCATTTTTAGAGGTTTGCAAAACACTTCTTGGGCGATGATTGCGAGTCTTTCTGGCGCGGTTGTAAATATTCTATTAACACTCACTTTAGTTTATGGTATTGACGGTGTGATTCCGTCTTACGGTGTTATGGGGGCAGCCTATGGCAGCTTGGTAGCACAGTTGGTCATGTTGTTGATTGCTGTTTATTTTCTGTATAAAAACACGATATTTAGTATAAAGTTGACCCTGTGGCAACCTCATGAAAAACTCCGAAAGCACATTGGGTTAACAGCAAATTTCTTTTTGCGTACCGTAGCTATTAATGTGGCGATTTACTTTTCCTATAGATTTGCAAACGATTACGGAGTTGCTGAGGTCGCTGCCCATGCGGTACTTATGAATATATGGTTGTTGTTTTCATTTTTAGTAGATGGTTTTGCTAATGCAGGAAATGCCATAGGCGGTAAGTTGTTGGGCTCCAAGGATGCAGAATCACTTAAGTACCTAGCTAATAAAACCTCGCTTTACGGTGTTGTGATTGCGGTGCTTTTAGCGATCATTTGTGCGCTTCTATATACAGCACTAGGAAATAGATTCACAGATGACCCTGAGGTATTAGAAATCATTGCTAACACCTTATGGATCGTATTGCTTATGCAGCCCATTAATGCGGTGGCCTTTGTTTATGATGGGATTTTTAAAGGCTGGGGAGAGGCTTCTTATTTGCGCAATTTGCTGTGGTTGTTAACCGTGCTGGTGTTTTTGCCAGTTTTGTTTTTACTCGATTATTTGGGATGGGACTTCTACGCTGTTTGGTTTGCCTTTTTTGCCTGGATGATAGGTCGTGCAGCTATTTTATTCTTTAAGTTTAAAAGAAAGCTTGCTGCGATGGAATCTTAATTTCTAGTGGAGATAGGAAATGAATTAGATGATAACTCCATTTTAATAAGGAACCGACTCCAGTAGGAACTTTTACGCTTTACAGAAGATAGAAAGCCTAACAACCACAAACATCTTCTTAAATAGTATCTTTGCAGCACAAAATAGTAATCAATGAATGCATTACTCATAGAGGACACTACGTTCTTAGATATCATGGGGTTTTTAGGTGGCTCAGGACTGTTTTTAGTGCTGGGGATACTGCTCATTATTGTAGTGGTTTATAATAAATACAAACACAAAGGATGAGAAAAGTACGTATTACTAAAGAATTTACATTTGAAACTGGTCACGCTCTTTATGGTTATGACGGGAAATGCCGTAATGTGCATGGACATAGTTATAAGCTTGCCGTAACGGTTATAGGGACTCCTATTGATGAGTTGGGACATGTGAAGCACGGAATGGTGATTGACTTTGGTGATTTAAAAAAGATCATCAAAGAAGAAATTGTAGATCCTTTTGATCATGCAACGGTGTTTAATAAAAATACACCCCACGTAGAACTGGCCAAAGAACTTTCAGATCGTGGGCACGACGTTATTTTAGTAGATTACCAGCCTACCAGCGAGATGATGATCATCGATTTTGCCGATAAAATTCAAAAACGATTGCCTGCTACTATCGCACTGCATCACTTGCGATTGCGCGAGACAGAAACCAGTTATGCCGAGTGGCATGCCGGAGATCAGTAGGACTTGATGATCCATTTATTTTAGGATAAAAAATTAATTATTTAAAACGTAAAAAAGGTTTTAGCAATTAATGTGATAATACCAGTAACCAATTGATAAGTTGCCTGGATAAGATTAGGCTTTTTTTCTTCAAGATAATTTGCTTCCATGTCTAGAGTATTTTGGGCGACTCCTAATATGTACTATTTTATTTAAAAAACAAGTTAAAAGGCATAAGTATTCGATGAAATACTGTTTTTTTAATTTATTTTCCATGAACGTTCATAGCAGGACATAAAAAAGCTCCTTAAATCAACTTATGAATTTAAGGAGCTTTTCCTATAATAGGGATTTGATACTACTGTTTCATCTTAGGTAATTGCATTTCAATAGCCTTATTCTCTCCTACTGTCACTTGGCTGCTTCCTAAAATAGTGACTTGTCCTACGGTAAAATCACTTTCCTTAGCCTCAAATATATTGTCCACGTACTTTTGCGGATTGCGATCTATGTATGGGAACCATGTGCTGTGAATTTGGATCATAATTCTATGTCCTTTTTTAAAGGTGTGCAACACATCTTGTAAAGGGAAATTTACTTGAGTCTTTTTTCCTTCTTTAAAAGGTTCTGGTTTAGAAAAATCATTTCTAAACCTACCTCTAAAAGTTTCTGCTCGCACCAGTTGTTGGTAACCTGCAAGAGTTATATTTTCAGGGGTGTACTCGCCATTTGGTTCGTCATCTGGATAGACATCTATAACTTTTACAATAAAATCTGCATCGGTAATGTCTTTTAAGATGACCTCTAGGTTAGCTTGAATTTCTCCAGCAAGTCGCATGTCGTTGTCTAGAATTTCCGTCTGGAAAGTCAGTACGTCAGGTCTTCTTGAAGCATGTCTCTGGTCGTCGGTCATGTAAGCTCTAGGCGTAAAAGTCACTGGTGTTACTTCACTTCTAAAAGGAACCGGTTTCATAGGATCGCTTATGTAGGAGTGCTTTACATTCTTGTCGCCGGCTTCATTGATCAACAACTCCCCATTTTTCCCAAATCCAAAAGTAATTTGAGCGTCTTTAGGGGGCCATTGCGTAAACTGATTCCATTCTTTTAAACCCGTATCAAACATATAAGCTTCAGGCAACTGTGGGTTCTTCTCTCCTTTTAAATGATGCTCAAAAAATGGCGTTTCAATATTTTTTTGATAAAAGGTAGAGATACTATCACCAAAGTAGATGTGGTTCACCATTTGCTTACCGGTTTCTCTAGACCAGTTTCCATGACTCCATGGACCCATTACGATGGTGTTGTTTTTATTAGTAGGATTATTACGTTCTACACTCTTATAGATATTGAGAGGTCCATAAAGATCCTCAGCATCAAACCAGCCACCTACAGTCATTACCGCATGATCTACATCTGTTAGATGATTGATAATAGCGCGTTTTTGCCAGAATTCGTCGTAATTAGGGTGTGTTGCTACATCTTTCCAAAAGAAATTATCTGGAAATATATTTTCAGTGACATTTTTCAGTGATCCTAACTTCATGTTGAAATCATAACTGTCTTTTAAGTTTCCTGCAGCTCTCATTTTATCCCACTTGTCATTGTACCAACTTTCGGTAGTAGGTTCTGTCTGATGTCCAAAAACAGGATAAGCCATTAAATAACTCTGTAAAGTGGCTCCCATATGATGAAAGTCATCAAAGAAAAAATCTCCTATAGGTGCTTGCGGAGAAGAAGCTACTAGAGAGGGGTGAGCTTCTGGAAGTGCCGCTGCGGTATAGAATCCCGGATAAGAAATACCCCATTGGCCTACTTTTTTATTATTGTTAGGGACATTATTGATAAGCCATTCTATGGTGTCGTAAGTATCGCTGCTCTCGTCAATGTCTTTCTTATTGTTGACATCGTTACCTGCAATATGTGGTCTCATATTATCAAAGTCGCCTTCACTCATCCATCGACCACGCACATCTTGATAGACAAAGATGTAGCCTTCTTCCATCATGAATTTATTAGGTCCTAAGGCGCTTTTGTACTCGTTTTCTCCATAAGGTCGCACGCTGTAACAAGTACGCTGTAACATCATAGGATATTCTTTTGAAGTGTCTTTTGGTGCGTAGATGACCGTGTATAAGTTCACGCCGTCTCGCATGGAGATATTTTCTACCGTTTTGGTATAGTTTTCTTTGACGTAGTCGGAGTTAGGTTGCGCTTTCGCGAAAGCGAAACTAACAACAGCAATAATAGATAGAATATAGTTTTTCATGATTTCTATTTAAGAGATGCTAAATATAGCAGATGGATACAAAAAAAGGCCTTCTGTTAAGAAAGCCTTAATATAAGTTCTATAAATTCTTTACCAAATCAATACACGATCTTCAGGAGCGATGTACATACCATCTTTTTCGTCAATATCAAAAGCGTCATAAAATGCTTGAATATTTTGAAGTGGCACATAACCGCGATACATTCCTGGAGAGTGCGTATCGCCTTTGATACGTTGCTTCAGGGCCTCGTCTCTCATTTTAGTACGCCAGGCACTTGCCCAGCTTAAGAAGAAACGTTGTTGTTGTGTGTACCCATCAATAGGTTCTACCTCCCCTTTATCCTCCAGCCACATATTAAGGGCGTCATAAGCAGCATTTACCCCACCTAAATCACCAATGTTTTCACCTAGTGTATAAGAGCCGTTAATGTAAATACCGGGCAATACCTCAATCGCATCGTATTGTACTGCAAGATCTTTCCCTAATGCTTCAAATTGTTCTTTATCAGCATCGGTCCACCAATTGGTCATATTACCATTTGCAGCAAATTTTGCACCCTGATCATCAAAACCGTGGGAGATTTCATGTCCTATAACAGCACCCATACCACCGAAGTTGATGGCAGCATCTGCTTCATAATTGTAAAAAGGGGGTTGTAAAATAGCTGCAGGGAAAACGATTTCATTATAATAAGGATTGTAATAAGCGTTCACTGTTTGTGGAGACATGAACCACTCTGTCTTGTCTACTTGTTCTCCCAGCTTACTCATATTATCATTATAGTTATTCTCTTGAACAGCTAGCATGTTGTCAAATAGAGTGCCACCATCTTTAGGACTTATAATCTGCATTTCAGAATAGTCTTTCCATTTATCTGGATACCCTATTTTAATGTTCATTCCGTTGAGTTTTTCTATTGCCTTGGTCTTGGTGTCAGCACTCATCCATTCCAAGTCATTGATGCGCTTTTTATAAGCTTTCTTTACGTATTCTATCATTTCCTTAGCTTTGGCTTTAGCTTCTGGCGGGAACTTTTTATCAACGTAGAGTTGTCCTAGAGCTTCTCCTAAAGTTCCATTTACGGCTGCAAGGGCGCGCTCATCTTGTGGGCGTTGTTCCTTTGCACCACCCATAGTTTTGCCATAAAAGTCAAAATTTGCTTCTTCTAAATCTGTGGAAAGCATGCTGGCAGCATTGTCAATGAGCGACCACCTCATATACTTTTTCATGATTTCCAGATTTGCTGGCTTCCACATGCTGTTTAAAGCCTTTAAGTAATCTGGCTCACTTACAATCAGATTATCAAAGTCTTTCATTCCAGCTTTATCAAAATAGGATTTCCAGTCTATTAAAGGAGCAATTTTTTGAAGGCCTTCTACGGTCATTGGATTATAAGTTTTGATCGGGTTTCTTCTCGTCACTTTGTCGAGTCTAGGAGCAGCCATAGATTTTTCAAAAGCAACAATTTCTATAGCTGTTGCTTGAGCTTTAGCTTCTTCCATCCCTGTCATTCCTAACATTCTAGCAACGTGCATCTGGTATTTAGCTAGTTTTTCTTTACTGTCTTCATCTTCTCCTACATAGTATTCACGAGCCATTCCTAAAGACCCGTTCCCTAACTGGGCTGCATTCATATTAGTATCCATAGCATCTGGTGCCACTCCTACATAAAAGAAAGCATTCAATCCTTTTTTAGCTAAGGCTGCTTTAACATCTAGTAATTCATCTAGGGATTTGATGTTTTCAATTTGTTCTAGGTAAGGAACTAGTGGCTGGTAACCCGCTTGGTTACGAGCTTTGTTATCCATCATGCTTTGAAAAACATAAACGGCTTTTGCTTGATCTGATTGTGGATCAAGACCTTTATCGTTCATAGCTATTTCAAGGATAGCAAGCACATCTGCATCGGTATCTTTTCTTAATTTGTTGAATCCGCCCCAAACAGTTTGATCGTCAGGAATTTCTGTGGAATCGATCCAGACACCGTTTACAAAGCGGTAAAAATCATCTTTTGGAGAGGTGTTTTTATCCATGTAACTCAGTTCTAGTCCAGGTTGCTCTTTTACCTCGACATCTTTTTTAGTGTCACAGGAAACTAGTACAACCATGGCTGCTCCAGCTATTAATAAGGTTGATTTAATTTTCATTTTGCTCCTTTTTAGTTCAATTATTATTATTTTAGAATTGGCTATCTAAGGTACAAAATAATTTTATTCAATTGTCAACTGCTTTATTATCAATACAACTATCCATTTAGGCAGTATTTATTTTTCATTTAGTGGGGAGTAAAAGAACCAAAAAAAAGGCTTTCCCAAGAGAAAAGCCTTTTATACCAAGTACATTTTAAAACATACTGGATGTAAAAAAAGGATCAGTTGTCGATTATCTTACAATCAATTTTTGAGTTACTGATCCTGTCGCGGTGGAGATATTTATAAAATACATTCCTTGAGACACTCCAGATAAATCGACCTGGTGCGTAGTTCCGGAATTCTTTTTTCTAGCAGCAATTTTTTTCCCACTTACATCGTAAACACTGTAATCAAATTCTTGAGCAGCATTCCATGCGATATTAAAAACTCCTGCCGATGGGTTGGGATAGATGGAAAACATATCTTCAAGAGATGTGGATTGGGTACTTAAGGTTCCATTAATTACAAAGTTATCAATCACCGCTCCTTCATTAGTAACCGATTGATCTGTTCTTAAAACATATCTAAAAACGACTTCTGTAGGGTTATTAAGAGCGCTTAAAGAAAGGTTGTAATTAGTTAATATTGTAGAAGAGCCTGTCCATTGGGCACCTATACAATTATAACAATTTGAATTGTTAGGGAATCTATTAGAATTATACCAGTTAGGATCAGCAGCAGAGCCTAGAATATTCCAGTTACCTCCACCATCTATTGAATATTCCATGTATAATAAATCCCAGTTGTTTTCTATATCAAAAGCCATATCAAAAGATAAAACAGGGTTGGTCGCATTAGATAAATCATAACAACCCGAATATAAATAGCTGGTAGAATTGTTACCATATGGTCCAGAAATATTTGTACCGTAGACATTTGTCGATCCTGTAATTACGCTGCTTAAAACAGCGCCATTTGCTGTACCTCGTTGCCATGCAGAAAATGGATCACCTTCATTGGAGGTAAGAAATGCTCTATTTTCAAATTGGTGTAAATCATTCACTACACCAGAAGAGTTGCTTAAAATCTCTATAAAGCCTTCATTATTATTAATGAAATAATCATTTATTGTGGTCACGATGACATCGATAGTGTGCGTTCCTAAAGTTAGATTAAGTCCTGGAATAGTGATACTAGCTATTCCCTGCGGAGCGATAGACACACTTGTTTGCTGTGAAACACTGGTCCCTCCATCAATACTGTAATTGATGTCAACGCTATTTATAGCAGTCATTCCTGCGTTTTCTAAGATGATGTTGACAGCATTATTCCCACAAGCTATGTCACCACCATTAGTGAGAAGCTCAACTAATTTTACGTCTGTATTGGGAGCAACGCGTTGGACAGCCGTTTGCCAGATACCTCTACCATAGGTTCCAGCTGTCAAGGTGTTGTCATTAGTGTTTATTTCTAGATCCCTAATATTTACATTAGGCAAGTTATTTCCAAATGATTCCCATAGTCCAGCACTTTCATCATATCGATAAGTACCTACAGTAGTCCCCACAAATAAAGGTTCGTCTACGCTTAGTGCTTGATGTACTAAAGTATTTTTACCCAAATTAGGAAGGTTACTAGTGATGTTTGAAAAGCTGGCACCTTGATTCGTACTTTTATACACTTGTCCATCAGAGAATCTAGTTGCAGCATAAACAATAGAACTATTGTTAGCATTGACTTCTAGAGCAGATATATTTTCAGGAAAGTTAAATATGCTAATAAAGTTTGCGCCAGCATCGATACTTCTATATAAAACTTCATTAACTGCAGCATAAATGACATTATCGTTATTAGGATCTATTTCTAAAACATCAATATTAGAATTGAAGGCCGGAGATACCGCAGTAAAAGATCCGCCAACAACTTTATATAACATGGAGTAACCGGCATAAATAGTTCCTCTACTATCGGTTTTCATAGGTGTGATCCAGTTCCCTTGTTCTGGACCATTTATACTGCTTGAGAGACTGTTTCCTCCATTTGTAGAAATATATAAGCCACCACCACGTTGTGTGAAGCCATATCTAATGTTGGAGTCTGTTGGATCAATCCCAGATTCCATTCCATCAGCACCATAATAATTCTTCCAAGAGCTTGCGCTTCTCGTAAAGCCACCATTATCTTGCAATCCACCTGCAATGTCTGCACTGGATTGTTTTCCTACAGCAATTCTATAAAATTGACCTATTTGTGCACTGCTAGTAAGGTCAGTAAAGCTTGCTGCTGCATTAGTGCTTCTATACACTCCACCGTCAGACAGAACAAATAACTCATTGCCAAATTGTCTTATCTGATGAATGTCTGCATGCGTATATGCCGCTTGAGAACTATTACTCCAGCTGTTGATCTTGGTAAATGAAGATCCTCCTGAGGTAGATTTCCAAACATTAAGACATCCTGTATAAATAGTTTCTGCATTAGTTGGGGAAACCTCTAGAGCTAGGTCATACCATCCTTGAGAACTTTCTAAAATATCAGTTCCCGTATCTCTTTTAGAAAAAGAAACACCATCATCGTTAGATCTATAAACACCTACAAGGGCTGCACTACTATCAATTATGAGCAAGTAAACATAACTTGAATTTGCAGGTGAAACTCCTATTACAGATCTTCCTTGATTAGTAGGTAGTCCAGAAGTGATTTGTGTCCAAGTCGCTCCTTGATTGGTAGATTTAAAGAATTGCGACAACGTAGCCATATAAATGACATTAGAATCTCCGGGTTTAAATTTGATATCCTTAACATTACCATTAAATGTTCTTGTAACCGTAGTACCAGCATCCGTAGATTTATAAAACCCACTACTAGAAGAAATGTAAATGTTGTTACTATTATTAGGGTCTATGTAGATTTCACTAATATTTCCACCCCTCGAAAATGTCAATCCAGTAGTGTTAAAGGTGGCGCCAGCATCAGTTGATTTAAGCATTCCTATACTATAGGTATCGCCTGCATCATCATCTCCAGTTCCTATATAAACAACATTAGAGTTGTTAGGGTCTACTGCAATGGCACTTGTTCCTATTTGAGAAAGAAAGTCTGTTATTGGGCTCCAAGTAGTTCCAGCGTCTGTGGATTTCCAAGCACCACCTCCAGGCGTACCCATATAATAGGTGTTGGAATTATTAGGGTCTACCACTAGCGTATTCACTCTACCTTGACCAGGTGACCAAGAACCAGTTGCTGTAAAGCTAAAGGGTCCTACAGGAACCCAGTTGGAATTATCTACTAAATTGTTTTTAAATAAATCTTGTTGGAGTTCGTTTTGTATATCTAAAGCAGACTGTAACGTACCGTCTGCCTTTACATAAGCTTCAGCTCTATCTACCCACCTCATAAAAGGTTTGTAACCACTTCCCTTTGCATCCTTATCATGAACTTGCCAGTAACTTTCTCCAGCAGCTTTTATTTCTTCATAAGTAGGTGTAACACCGTTTTTTTGAAGCATCAATTCTTGCATCCATGGAGCATCTGCCCCTAATTGTGCGATAGCAGAAGCGCTAAGAATAAATACTAAAATGCTAAATAATTTTTTCATTTGGAATTCCATTAAGGATATGCAATATAATGAGCGTTGATTACTAATTCATTAATTTAGTTAAAAACGCTATTATTTTTAACCTAAAGACATTATTTTTAGGTGTTTTGATCAACAAATCAGGTTGTTAATCGAGAATATATATAGGAATTACTCTTTTGCAGTTGTTTTTGTGTCCAGTTCATAACCCATCTGCTTCCCTTTTCTATCTCTGGATAAGCCTTCTGTCATCCATAATGGTGCGGGTGCATCTTTGAGGTAATGATCAAAGAATTGCATCATTCTTACCGATAGATCTCTTCTGTTTTTCATCTTTCTAAGGTTATGAGCCTCTTCATTATAAACCAGTAGCCAGGAGGGTTTATTTAACCTGCGCATACCCATAAACATTTCTATACCTTGATAATAAGGTACGGCACCATCTTCATCATTATGCATCATCAACAAGGGTGTTTCTATTTTAGGAATATGAAACAAAGGAGAATTTTCTATATATAAATCCAGTCCATCCCAAAGGTTTTCTCCTATTCTTGTTTGTGTTTTCTCATATTGAAAAGCCCTGCTTAAACCGCTGCCCCAACGTATGCCACCATAAGCACTCGTCATGTTAGATACTGGCGCTCCAGCCATAGCAGCTGCATATTTGTTAGTCACTGTAACCAGATAAGCGGTTTGATACCCACCCCAACTTTGACCTTGCAAAGCCATTTTACTAGAGTCTATATAGCCTAATTTTTCTACGGCTTCGGTTCCTGAAACAATACAGTTGTAAGCGCTTTGACCTGGATGCCCATCTTTGTAAACAATGTCTGGCACAAAAACCACATAATCATTGCTCGTTAGATAAGAAAAGTTAACGATACTTGCACTAGGTTGTGGAGCGTTGTAACGGTGTAATCCATCTGCAGATTTTTCATAGAAATAAACGATCAAAGGATACTTTTTCTTTGGATCAAAGTTATCTGGTTTATAAATAAGACCTTCTAAAGGTACTCCATCATAAGCCTTCCATTTAAATAGCGCTACAGTTCCCCATTTAAAGTCCTTCTGCTGCGGATTCATATCAGTCAATGGTTTTTTAACCTTTGGAGTGAGGTATTGGATATCTGGATATTCTTGAAAATTTCCAGATGTAATCAATAAAGCATTTGAGTTTTCCGCTTTCGCGAAAGCGGACACATCACGATCACTGACCTCATATAAAGGCTCTATACCATTGGCGGTTAACATCATTAACGAGCTTGCTTTTGTATTGTGATCAAAGGCAGAAAGCAATAACTTACCGTCGACATAAGTAACTAGACTAGGGTTTTCTCTATCTAAATTTTCTGTACGGTAAGTGATTTTATTTTTACGACCTGTTTTAGTTAAGTTTTCTGGAGTTAGAACACCGGTGACGTCTAGTTTCCAAACGTCGTATTTATCATAAATGAGGGCAAAACCATCGGTATCAAAACCTCCAATACCATGAGATCCTGCAAGTGCGGGATGATCGTCATCCTCATCTGCAAAACTTACTTCTACAAACTTGGTTAGATTCTTACCTATTTGTGTTTCTAGATCCATCATGTGCCAGTCTTGCGTGTCAAAATTGAAGTAGACTACATGCGTGTTATTTGGATTTCTTATCGGAGCACTTCCAGAATTATTGATGATAAATTTTTTGCTGCGGGTGTTGAGGTTCTCTACTAAATAATCTGCCCTCCATGGATATTCCCAGGATCTGGATACATCATATTTATTGGTATTTTCATAAATCACATAAGCTCCTTCCATATCCTTATCCCAGTATGTATCGCTCATATCATAATCATTGAGAAATTGAACACTGCCTTTTTCTGTATCCCAAACCACCGTTGCCGATTTGTTTTCCAGACTGGAGAAACGTGTTTTTTGCTCTGGTTGTATCATGCCATCTTTGTAATTCCATACATCTACTTGTGCGATCTCGTCTTTCATTAAAGTAGTGTCAATGGTGTACTCTATCTTAGGTTGTGTGTAGAAGATTAAACGTTTTCCGTTTTCAGAAAACACCGCTTTTCTTTGCTCTGTTAATTTCCAGCCGTCTTTGATATTACCTTCTCCATAGCCCAACTGACGAGTCAGAGAATCCCTGTCTTTTTGATAATACAATTCAAATTTGAGGGAGTCTGTTTCTGTGCTGTCCATCGCCACTTTATAGGCGAATTGCTTGCCGTACTTATCTATAGAAAGGTCTTTATAGCGCCATGCATTATTTAATAGCGTGGTAGAAGTTCGGCTGTTAGCATCGTAGTAATAAATGCCCTGATCTTTTTTCTTTTTACCTTGATTACGAGAGTAGATAAAACCAGTTCCTTCTCGAGGCATTTCATAGTGTTCAAAACTATCAATGCTGTCTTTTGTTTTAGAAACAGGCTGGTAAATTAGGAGGTAATCTTCTTCCGTGTAATCTACTTCTTTCTTTTTACCATCTTCTTTAGTCTTTTTTTTAAGCTCCTTTTTTAAACGGCGTTTTTTTTCTTTTTTGGTTTCTTTTACAGCTGTTGTGTCCTTTTTCTTTTCTTGTTTCAGGTCTTTGTACTTTTCAATGATAATAAAATCATTGCGCTTATCACTGGCTTGATATTTTTTTACTCGTTGTATAGAGTCAATGATAGTTCCAGAGGCTACTTCGTAGACCATAAAAGTATCTTTGGATTGCTTGTCCTTATCTATTTCCTTTTTTTGTTCGTTTCTCAGTTTTTGATATTCGGGTTTTTGAAGGAAATAGACGTAATTCTCATCGGCGCTTATTTGCGGATTATCGCCATTGAAAAAAGTGTGTTTGGTATCTTTTGCTAGGTTGTGAATTTCCAGATAGCCATCTCCAGCTCCGGTGGAAGTAACGACGCTTATGGCAACTAGGTTACCACTAGGAGAAATCTCTCGGCTGGAGGAGCGTTTCCATAAGTCATAATCGGCGTGAGTAAGTGCTTTTTTCTGAGCAAATGCCGTTATACAACAAGCAAAAATCAGTAAGGTCAGTAGATTTTTCATGGGTATGTATTTAAGTAGGTATTTCTAATTTTAGTGGTCTCGCAGTTGTTTTATGTAATTTTTATCCCACTCTTTTTTCATTTCGGTAAGCGAGGAAACATGATCATTAGGGACGGCTATAGAAAGCACATAATGTGCAATTTTCCACTTTCCATCTTGCATTTTCATGACACCACTGCCACGGCATATTCCCATTTGAGTATCTAACAATTCGTCAAAATAAGCCATTCCATTTAGGGCATACACATGACGTTCTAAAGAGGTAAAGGACCATGCTTTTCCTTTGTCAAAATAAGGTTGGGAATAAGCTTTGAATTCGGCAACTTGCCAGTTTTCTGTCGCGTCGGTGCCTATAAAAATAGCGTCGTCTGTCATCAGATCAAAATAGTTCTCAAAATTAGCTTGTGATGCGGCATTGTGCCAGGCATCTATAGACTGCTCCATCTCTGGAATGTTGATGGCTTTTTGAGAGGCACAACTGGAGAAGAAAATAACCGAAATAAATAATAACAACTGTTTCATAGCTCGTAAATATAAAGATTAGTAATTTTAAACCATGAAAAAACAAAAATGTGGCTGGTGCCTAGGAGATGATTTGTATGAATCTTATCACGATCAAGAATGGGGAAAACCTGTTTATGACGACCAGACCTTGTTTGAATTCCTGATTTTAGAGACCATGCAAGCAGGATTGAGCTGGATCACTATTTTACGTAAACGGCAGAATTATTTTGATGCCTTAGATCAATTTGATGTTCAGAAAATAGCTGCTTATGATCAGGAAAAGCAAGAGGAGCTTCTTCAGAACGCCGGTATTATACGCCACAAATTAAAAGTAAAATCAATTATTAATAATGCACAGCTATTTCTAGAAGTCCAGAAAGAATACGGTAGTTTTTCCAAGTTTATCTGGAGGTATGTAGATGGGAAACCCATTAACAACCAACTCCAAAATTATAAAAAAGCCTCTCCAAATACTGCGCTATCAGACCAGATTTCTAAGGATCTTAAAAAACGCGGATTCAAATTTGTTGGACCTACTATTATTTACGCCTTTATGCAAGCGACTGGAATGGTAAACGATCACGAGGTAAGCTGTTTTAGATATGATGAGGTATAGCAATTATGGATTTGTCTTGTTCTTGCTTTCACTGCGCCCTGGGGCAGTGAAGTTTATACAGGGGTAGGTCAGGGCACGATAGTGGAACCGCTACAAACTCCATTCCAACAAAAAAGGAGCGAGAAGAAAAAAATCACTTTAGATCTTTTTCCTAAGAACGCGGCCAAAGTAGTAACCGAAATAGGCCCGCCTTAATAAGCAAGCAAATAAAAAAACAACTTTATAAATATACTTTTCTCATGAATAGAGGGGATGCTCAACTAGAAATAATGCAACTCAATAGTATAGGTAGATCGAGAAGAATTTAATGTAGGTAATAGTTCTACTTCAAATAACTCAAAAACACTTCTCGATCTATCTCTACCGCACCCAGACGAGCTAAATGATCGTTATATACTTGAGCGTCTATAAGCTGGTAATCTAAAGCTTGTAATTTTTCTACTAAATACATTAAAGCGATTTTACTCGCATCAGTAGCTAGTGAGAACATGCTTTCTCCGCAAAAAATCCCTTTATCTTTTAAATCCATTCCGTACAGCCCTCCTACGAGTTCATCATCTTTAAAGACCTCAATACTTTTTGCATGACCAGATTCATGGAGTTGGGCATAAGCTTTCAACATCTCTTCATTGATCCAGGTACCGTCTTGGTCGTTTCTAGGCACGTTACCACAATGTTTCATAACAGTGGTAAAGCAAGTGTTCTCTCGCACCTCATAACCGCGATTGCGCTGGCTTTGTCGCATGGACTTGGTCACCCGCATAGGAGATGTAGATTTTAAATCAAAAATCATTCGAGGATCTGGACTCCACCAGCAAATAGGCTCTCCGTCATTATACCATGGAAAGAATCCAGAATTATAAGCAAGGAGCAATCTTTCTTGGCTTAAATCGCCACCTATAGCAGCAAGCCCATGTTCTGGAGCGTTACTAGGATCGGGAAAAATTAAAGATTTGTTTAATAAATGCAATAGAAATTGTGAATTAAGTTAGGAAATGGCCCTAAAATTACTAATATTTGAATGGTCTTCAGATTTAAATTTATTTTCATCATTGCTTTTTTTTTGATTTTGTTTGAAGACTAACCTATTAAAAATGAAAATCCCAATCTTGAGAAAGTTGGGATTTTTTTATTTTTAATATCCTAATACCATGATTCATAGGTGCGGACTTAAGTCCGCACCTATGAATCAATATTAAATGTAAAAAGCAGCAAGAAATCATCTTGCTGCTTTTGTACCTGTATCAATTAGATAATGTTCTAAAAAGGCAAGTCATCATGATCTTCATTCTTGGTATTGGATACCGGCTCGTACTCATCAAATGGCGGCACTTCTGGTGCTCCACCTGCTGGTGCGGCAGCACCTGCTTTTTCAATTCTCCATCCTGCGATAGAGTTGAAATATTTTGTTTCTCCTTGTGGCGATTGCCATTCACGACCTCTTAAGTTGATACCTATTTTTACTGGTTCACCTACGTTAAATGCGTCTAATAAGCCAGTTTTATCCTGTACAAACTCGATCATCAAGTGTTGTGGGTACTGCTCTTCGGTAGTTACTACCAATTCACGTTTTTGAAAACCGTTAGAACCAAAAGTTTTGGTTTCTCCTATCAATTTAATTTTTCCTAATACTTCCATAGTCTATAATAATAAATAGTTCCACGCAGCCAGGAGTTCCCCTTTTGCGATGAGCTCTTTAGCTCGATTGTGTTTATCTGTTGTAGAGAGGTTGAATAACTGTTCCGCTTTCGCGAAAGCTACCACTTCTTCCTGCTCAGGTACTCGTTCTACATTTCCTAGTTTACCAAGATCGTTTCCGGTAAGGATATCGCTTTGTCTAGCATGTTCTGGTAGCGCATCAACGCCTACACCTAGAGTTGCCAAAGGTTTAGGAACCTCAAACATAGCGTCTTTAGAACGGCAGTACCAGTTACCACCCATTCTTGCAACCGTATCGATTTTAAAAGGGTCGATCTTGTTGTACTCGTCTAACACGTTGTCATTCACATGTACCATGACCACTTCACAAATGATGAGGTTACCAGCGCCACCTTCCTGACCTAATTCTACGATTTCTTTTACTTTACACTCAAATTGTACGGGGCTTTCGGCCACTCGAGGCGGCGCGACTATATCACTTTTTGCCTCTGTAAGACCCGCTTTTTCAAACTCATTAACACCTTCTCCATATTCTGTGCTGGATAATGACATTTGTTGAACAATGTCATAGTTTACAATGTTGATCACCACTTCTCCTGTAGCTTTGGCATTCAATAAGGTGTGTTTTACCGAGTTATCTCGTACCCGGCGCGCAGGAGAAAAAATCATCACTGGCGGATTTGCACTAAAAACATTAAAAAAGGAATAGGGTGATAAGTTCACCTTTCCATTTGCGTCCACAGTACTAGCAAAAGCTATAGGTCGCGGTTGAACGGCTCCTAGCATAATGCTATGGAGTTGAGCTGTTTCTATGTCTTTAGGATTGAGTTTCAAGGCGTTTTTTTGATAAGATACAAAGGTAAGATTTATAGAATAGAATTCAGAATAATGTTTTTTAAAATGATGAAATACTCGAAAGGGGAGGTTTTTAGAAGGGGGTGCTTGAAAACAGAAGCTCATATTCCTCAACCATTTTGGCAATCCTGTACTGAGTTGACCCAAGTGATCCCTACACAGCCTCATGGGTACGGGAACAAAATTTAACCATTTCAAGTTCAAAAGAAACCTACCTTTTAGGCATAGGGAAAATTTTCCTACTTTTTTCTTAACTTTCCAACTCTGCAAAAACCAACCAACCATGAGACCTAAATCTCACCTCACCTCAGCCTTCTCATTTCTAGTAATTATTTTGATGATTTGGTATGCCTTTCAAAGTCAGACACCATCTTCTCAAGTAAAAGAGAATTTACCAACGACCGAATGGTCAACTGCTAGAGCATTGCAACATGTAAAGGCTATCTCGCTAAAACCTCATTATGTAGGAAGTAAAGCTCATAATGAAGTTAGAGATTATATAAAGGGGGAACTTCAAAAAATGGGACTGGAAGTTTCCACACAAAAAGGCTACGATATTAGCAGCAACGGGAACATGTCTCAGCCAGAAAATATAATAGCTCGTATCAAAGGAACCGATGCTAACAATAAAGCATTGGTGTTATTAAGTCACTATGATAGTGATCCACATTCCAGCAAAGGTGCTAGCGATGCGGCAAGTGGTGTGGCAACAATTTTGGAAGGAGTAAGAGCTTTTCTAGCACAAAATAAACAGCCTAAAAACGATATCATTATCTGTATTACAGACGGTGAAGAGCTAGGACTTAATGGGGCCAGTCTCTTTGTAAGAGAACATCCTTGGGCAAATAGTGTAGGTTTTGTACTCAACTTTGAAGCTCGCGGTAGTGGAGGTCCTAGCTATATGCTGGTGGAGACTAATGGTGGTAATCGCAAGATTATAGAAGAATTTATGGCAGCTGGAACAGATTATCCAGTGGCACATTCTCTCGCATACAGCATCTATCAAATGATTCCTAACAGTACAGATCTTACGGCTTTTAGACAAGATGGCGATATCAATGGTCTTAATTTTGCATTTATAGGAGACCATTTTGATTACCACACAGAGTTAGATAATTACGAACGCTTGGATCGAAACACCCTAGCGCACCAAGGTTCTTATTTGATGCCTTTGTTGATTCACTTTAGCGATTTAGACATGACCGATCGCATGATGGCAGAAAAAGGAGATGACCTGGTGTACTTCCCTATGCCCTTGGTTAAAATGCTTAGTTTTCCGTTCAGCTGGCTGGCTGCGATGATAATTATAAGTGGTTTGTTATTGCTGTTTTTAATCATCTTAGGAATCCGCAAAAGGCGCATGAGCATGAAACATCTTTTGGCAGGTTTTATACCGTTCTTGGGAAGCATGATCATCGGTTATTTATGGAGCAACTACGGTTGGGCAGCTGTAAAGTTCAATGATTTTTATATAGATCAACATCATGGTTTTCCATATAATGGGTATTGGTTGATCGCCACAGCTGCATTTGCTGCTGTGAGTATTTGCTTTTTCTTGTATCACAAATTTTATGATCGCGACCGTATTGCTAGCTTGAGTGTGGCTCCTTTATTTTTATTATGGGTGATCTCTTTGGCAGTGGCTTTTCCAGTGGGGAATGCAGGCTTGATTCCAGGGGTATATCTAGGGGGTGCCGGTTACTTTGTAGTACCTCTATTTGCCGGATTGATCATGTTATGGCTTAATATTTATCAAAAACGACCTAGTTATATTTTATTGTTATTACTCGCCGTTCCTGCTGTTTTTGTTTTCGCTCCATTTATAACCGCCTTTCCAGTTGCTTTAGGAATGAGTATTCTTTTTGTCGCTGCTGTTTTGAGTACGTTGTTATTTGGTTTATTGATTCCTATTATAGGACATTACCGCAAGAAAGGATTGTTGGCATTTGGCTCGTTGATCGTTACTTTAGTTTGTTTGTGTTTCGCTTTCGCGAAAGCGGAATACTCACCAACCCAACCCCAACCTACTAGCCTGATCTACTTGCAAGACCAAGACGCCAAAACAGCTCAATGGGCCACTTATGACAGCGCCTTGTCAGATTGGACCAAGGAAAAATTAGGCGAAAAACCTCAATTAGCTCGGGAACTGAACGAAAACTCCATCGATTCCAAATACGGCACCGGGTTCTCTTATGCGGCAAATACCGATTATAAAGAATTGCCAGAAGTGAAGATCGAGGTCATGAGCGATACCGCTGTAAATGGTTTGCGTACGGTAAAATTTAAAGTCAGCAGTGAAAGCATCGTACATCGTTATGAGGTCTTTGCAGATTCTAAATATGTATTCGAAAAAGCCGTGGTCAATGGTTTGGAAATTCAGGCTACAGGGAAGACTAAAAAACCATTTGGCAACCGATGGGGAAATCGCATGTTGAGTTATTACGTGAGCGATAACGCGGCTCTAGAAATGGAAATGACTTTTGACGCTGGTGTAGAACCAGAACTGATCATTTATGCAGCCTCCTTTGATTTATTAGGTCAAAAAGAAATGCAGGTCAGCAAGCGACCGCTGGATCAAATGTCCATGCCGTTTGTTTTAAATGATGCGGTGCTTAGAAAAAGAACCCTTTCATTACTTCAACAGCAAACAGAAGTAATACAGGAAAATGGCGAATAAAATTATAGGGATATTAGGATGTGGTTGGTTGGGTTTTGATCTTGCTTTACAACTAAAAAAGCAAGCTTACCAAGTAAGAGGTACGTCTAGAACGGATGAAAAGTTACTACAGCTTTCAGAAAAGGGGATTCACGCTTTTAAGATCGACCTTCAAGAAGATAAAATCTATGGCGATGTTCAAGGTTTTTTAGAGGGATTGGATGTTTTGGTGATTGACATACCGCCAGGCTTGCGTCAAAATCCAGAAAGCGATTTTGCCTTTAGGATCCAGCTGTTCATGAGATTTGTTCAAGCATATGAAATCAACAAGGTTCTTTTTATTTCATCCACATCCGTTTTTGAAGACTTGGAAGAATTGCCTACTTACGATGAACATGCGCTGCCCAATGCCACAAGTAATAATGGTAAAAAAATCATCGCTGCAGAGCAAGTGGTTCAAGAAATGGCACATCAATCTACCATTATCAGACCTTGTGGCCTGATAGGTGGTGATCGGCATCCTGTTAAAATGCTGGCAGGAAGAAAAGGAATTAAAAATCCTGAGGCACCCATAAATCTAGTGACACGAGATCATGTGAATGCCATTATTATAAAAGTGATCGCAGGCACACTTGATGCTCCAGTAATTCACGCCGTTAGTGAACCACATATAAGTCGGGAAGCATATTATCAAAACGCTGCTCAAGAATTTGGATTAGAAGCTCCGATTTTTGAGAAGGATGCAAATAGTGTTGGGAAGAAGATCACAACTGTATTTCCCTTAGGGGAATAAGTGGATTTCAATGTATAAAGCTTTCCCCTTTTTGAAAGGGGAACATTTAATTCGTGTACGAATTAAATAAGGGGTTTGCAGAGCTGGAATCGATCTAGAAATCCCTTTTTAAAGAAAGATTCAAACATCGTGTCAAACCCTTTTGGTTAGCAACAAAGTTGCTTAACCTTTTTTCCCTTCTTCTGAAGGGAAATGCTTTTACATTATTTTGAAAAAGAAGACTTTTGCACCTTGTTTTAAACAAACAACTATTCTTATAACTTAGAGTTTTAAATAAACAAAGAATCCGTAGTTTCAACTGGTGAAAAAATTCTTCTACAAACATAAAATCAAACTCAGCATACTGACCCTGTTGCTGGTTTGGTACGCCTTGTGTTTACCAGATCGATTGTTTGATGTTCCTTATTCTACCGTTATAGAAAGTAGGGACGGCAGACTGCTTGATGCACATATTGCCAAAGATGAGCAATGGCGTTTTCCTGCGGTCGATAGTGTGCCTTACCGTTACAAACAATGTGTGTTGCAATTTGAAGATGCTTATTTCTATGATCACCCAGGATTCAATCCAGTTGCTATAGGAAAAGCATTAGCTGATAATATCTCGGCTGGAAAAGTAGTGCGTGGAGGCAGTACCATTACACAGCAAGTGATCCGACTATCGCGTAAAAAGGACCGTAACTACTACGAGAAGTTGATTGAATTGATCTGGGCTACGAGATTAGAACTCCGACTTTCAAAGGAAGAAATTCTAGAACTCTACGCTTCTCACGCGCCTTATGGAGGTAACGTAGTTGGTCTGGATATGGCGGCTTGGCGTTATTTTGGGAGAAAATCCCACGAACTCAGTTGGGCCGAAAGTGCTACACTGGCGGTTTTGCCCAATGCACCTGGACTGGTTTATCCGGGAAAAAGGGAGCGCTTACTCAAAGAAAAGCGCGATCAAGTATTGCTAAAGCTCCAAGAGGAAAACATCATTAGTCCTATGGATTACGAGCTCGCCATATCTGAACAGGTACCGATTCAAGATTTTAGACTGCCCCAACTCGCACCGCATTTATTGCAACGAGCCAATAAAGAATACGGGACTCAAAAATTACGCACAAGCATTGATTATGAGATGCAGGAAACGGTCAACCGCATCGTGAAGAACCATCACAACCTACTTCAGCAAAATGGGGTGAATAACCTCGCTATGCTGGTTCTGGATGTGGAAACCCAAACCGTTGCTGCCTATGTAGGGAATGCTCCTACGAGCAGAGAACACAGTAAGGATGTGGATATCATTACTGCTCCACGATCTACGGGTAGTGTGCTAAAACCTTTTTTATATGCAGCCATGCTGGACGAGGGCGAACTCTTGCCAGAGAGTTTGGTAAAAGACACGCCTACGGTTATCGATGGCTTTTCTACGGAGAATTACGATAAAAGATATACGGGTGCGATTCCCGCGTCTCAAGCTTTATCGAGGTCCTTAAATGTTCCTGCGGTGCGATTGTTGCGAGAGCATACGGTTCCTAAATTTTATAACAAATTGCAAGATTTAAAACTCACCCATATCAATCGTGGTGCGAGTACTTATGGACTGAGTTTGATCATCGGTGGTGGCGAGAGCAGCCTTTGGGACATGAGTCGCGCTTATCTAGGAATGGCCAAAACCTTAGAACTCTACACAAAAAATAGCAGTCAGTACGATCCAGAGGTCATGAATAGGTTGAGTTATTTGGATGATAATTCCGCTTTCGCGAAAGCGGAAAAAGAAACATCTCAGAAACACGTCAACTGGTCTTTAGAGTCATCCATCTACGGTGCAGGAAGTATTTACCACACTTTTGAAGCTATGAAAAAAGTCAACCGACCAGAAGGAGAAGAGATTTGGCACTTTTTCAATCCAGATCGAGAAATCGCTTGGAAAACAGGAACAAGTTTTGGAAACCGAGATGCCTGGGCGATAGGCGTGACTCCTAAATATATTATAGGCGTCTGGACAGGAAATGCTGATGGGGAAGGACGAGCTGATATGACAGGAATAGACAGCGCCGCGCCAGTACTTTTTGATTTGTTCAATAGATTGCCTACACAAAACTGGTTTGCCCCGCCTTATGATGACTTGATTCAGGTACCAACCTGTAAACAATCAGGCTATCTCGCAACCCCATTATGTGAATCTACAAGCCAAAATATTCCTGCAGTAGGAGAGAAGTTTGCCTCTTGTCCTTTTCATAAATCCATCAACTTAGACCCTACAAAAACCTATCAAGTAAATGCCGATTGTGAGCCTGCCTCGCAAATAGTAACCACCTCCTGGTTCACGTTGCCGCCGGTGATGTCTTATTACTATGCAAGGTCAAACCCTGCTTATAAAGCCTTACCCGACTACCGAGAAGACTGCGTTCCAGCCACAGAAGAGGTGATGCGATTTATACAACCCAAACACAATACCACCATCACGCTTACCAAAAATGTAGAAGGCGCGCAAAATAGCGCCATTTTTGAGATCGCTCATAAGAACAGTGATGCTCAGGTATTTTGGTATATGGATGAAGAGTTTTTAGGGACTACTAAAAACTTTCATGAACTTGCTATTACAGGTAAAAAAGGCAAGCGCCTGATTACCGCGGTGGATGAAGAGGGCAATGATGTGCGTATTTATGTGGTTTTTGATTGACGTTTAAAAATCAGTTGTACCTACCCACAGTGATCTTAAAGCAATTCCTTCTCCTCTAATTTCTTAGGACAAAATCACAGGCTGTGCAAAGCTATTTTTTCTTCTCAAAACGAAGTGCTCTCGAATTCTCGACGGCCTATTGTATTATTTAGCCCCAAAAAGCATCGGTTCCTCATTAATATTCATGAGGGTTTATAGAAAAATAAAAAGTAATTAACCTACCATATAGAATAAGGCTTTTCACTGATATAAGAATTGTAATACTGTTTATCCCCAGTGACTTCTTTGTCGATCCATTCTGGTTTTAAGAAGGGCTCTTCTTCTGATTGTAGTTCAATTTCGGCTAGTGTGAGGCCTTTATTCTCTCCGTGGAAAATGTCTATTTCCCAAAGATGATTTTCTATAATTACTTCATACCTTGTTTTATCGATCACGCCAGGTAAACATAATTGCAGTAATTGTTCCGCCTCCTGTGTGGTTATCTCTTTCTCCCATTCATAACGAGAGAGACCACTATCGTTAGACTTTCCTTTTATGGTTAGAAAACCTTGATCGCTTTTTATACGCACCCGTACCGTACGTTCTGGATCTGTACATATATAACCTTGCGTGATGCGTTTTCCTTCTATACCTTTTAGGAAATCGGTGTTTTTAAGTAGGAATTTGCGTTCTATTTCTGTCATTGGAGAATAAATTGTTATGCAAGATAGGATTTTGAGAAGATGACTTCCAGAAAATTCGGCAATATTAAACTCTAATTAATAGATCAAGCATGATCCAAGTTTATCTGGAATCTGCTGGCTACTATTTCAAACTCTATCTTTGGGTTATAGCATCGCGTCAAACCCTTTGCGTTTTGAAGTCTCGGCAAAGCCGAGAGGCTAAACTTTTATGCATTCCTCTCGTTCCGTAAACTCCAATCGTCGGATGCAAGCGTCTGAAGGGAAAGGCTTTTACTTTTTCCTATACAAGCTCTCTAATAATCAAATCTCTTTTCTAACAGACTTTCCAATGCCTTTTTAAAAAAGCTCGTTAGATTTGACATGCTAAGTATTCTTCTTGGCATTGTCTACATCTGATGGAGAAGTTTTCCCTTTTTGTCTGAATGGAGAAAGGAAAGGCTACATCCAGAAATCAATAAAACTTAAGGAAAGAAAAAGCAGCAGAGAACCTAAATTTGTGAGCCGATTTTTTAATTTTGCCTACTGCCTACTGCCTACTGCCTACTGCCTACTGCCTACTGCCTACTGCCTACTGCCTACTGCCTACTGCCTACTGCCTACTGCCTACTGCCTACTGCCTACTGCCTACTGCCTACTGCCTCATGCCTACTGCCTACTGCCTACTGCCTCATGCCTATCGGCAATTTTCTTCAACTCATCACTTTCTATTCTATTCTTATCACAACCGTTTATCGCTATATAAATTATAGCGCTCGCAATAGTTTCTGGCTCTATAGTTCTGTATTTTTTGAGAGCGCCGGACAATAACGGATCAATAAGTTTTTGAAATTTTTTCCACGCACTTTCAAATGCTCTTTTTTCATTGCGTTGACCTCCTATGAGTGCTGGCTGGACGAAATAGTTTTCTTCAAAACTCAAAGCCTCCAGGTCTCGTTCCATTTCTCCTTTGCCGCGATTATAAGAGATGTTGCTATCTGGGTTTGCACCTAAAGCAGAAATAGCAATTATTTTACGCACTCCGTTTTCTTTTGCTACTGTTGCCACTCCGAGCGGTAAATCATGTTCGATTTTGTAGTATTCTTCTTTGTTTGGAGTTTTGGCCTTCGTGGTTCCCGTGCATATAAAAAGGTGGTCCCCTTTTAAGAACTCCTTATAGGTGGAGGGATCAAATAAATCGGCTAGGTGATTATGATGTTTTGGGTTTTTGTTGTCGATACGCTTTCGCGAAAGCGTAACTACCTTAGCATACCTCTTATCTTCTAACAGTTGCGAGAGTAAGATGTTTCCTGTTAGGCCTGAGGCGCCTATAATGATAGCGGTAAATTCCATTTGTGGAAGTTTGTTAATAGTGAAGGTTATATTTCTTAAAGGTAGTAATTTTACGATATGCACGAACTGGCAGACAGGAAAATAATTCATGTAGATATGGATGCGTTTTATGCATCTGTAGAGCAACATGACAACCCAGACTTAAAGGGAAAACCTATTGCCGTAGGTGGAGGCAGTGATCGAGGTGTGGTCGCCGCAGCTAGTTACGAGGCACGTAAATACGGTGTGCGCAGTGCCATGCCTAGTGTGACGGCAAAAAGATTGTGTCCAGACCTTATTTTTGTAAAAAGCAGGTTTGACAGGTACCGAGAGGTGTCTGTACAGATAAGAGAGATTTTCCATGACTATACGGACCTGGTAGAACCTTTGTCGCTAGATGAAGCTTATCTGGACGTAACAGAAAACAAATATAATTTTCCCAGCGCGACCATTATTGCCTACGAGATCAGGAGGCGTATTTATGAAGTTACAGGAATTACAGCCAGCGCAGGAATATCAGTAAATAAATTCATCGCCAAAATAGCGAGCGATTACAACAAGCCTAATGGTCAGAAAACCGTTGTGCCAGAAGAAATCATTGAATTTCTGGAACAACTGGACATCCGTAAGTTTCATGGAATAGGTAAAGTCACTGCTGAGAAGATGTATCAATTTGGCATTTTTACTGGTTTTGATTTAAAACAGAAATCACTGGAGTTTCTGTCTGAAAATTTTGGAAAGAGCGGCACTCATTATTATAAAATCGTAAGAGGCATCCATAAAAGTCCTGTAAAAGCTGACCGAATTAGAAAATCTCTAGGTGCAGAACGCACCTTCTCTGAAAATATTTCCAGTGAAATATTTATGAAAGAACGTCTTATTCAGATTGCTGAAGAAATTGAGAAACGTATCTCAAAATCAGATGTGGCGGGAAAAACAGTAACACTTAAGATTAAATTTCGTGATTTTAAAACTCAAACTCGCAGCAAGACGTTGCCCTATTTTATACGAGACAAGCAAACGATTCTAAATACTGCCGTAGAACTTATGGAACAAGAGAGTTTTCGCGAAAGCGTGCGCCTATTAGGGATTACACTGAGTAATTTGAACACGGCAAAAGAGGAAGAAGAAGACTTTGTCGAAGTGCAACTGGGATTTGCGTTCTAAGATGGTGCTTTGTTTTAGCGATGCTTTTTATAGCACAAAAAAACCTTATCGATTTGATAAGGTTTTTATTATATACGGGTGGTCTGAGCGTTACTCTACTTCAGAAACTCTTAACGTATTTACCATTCCTTTATCAGTTACCGGCATCGCTGCTAGGTTGATTAGGAAGTCCCCTTTTTCTACAAATCCGTGGTCCTTAGCAAACTTATTGACATCTTCAATAGTCTCGTCTGTACTTACAAAACGGTCGTAAAGGAATGCTTTTACACCCCAAAGCAAACTCAGTTGTGTCAGTATACGGTGGTTGCTAGTAAAAGTAAGAATATGCGCAGCTGGTCTCCATGCACTAATTTGGAAGGCAGTGTATCCAGAATTGGTCATGGTGGTTATGGCTTTTGCATTAATCTCATCTGCCATTTTTGCGGCGTGGTGACATACTGATTTTGTAATGTATCTTTTTGTTTTTATGTGTGGTGCAGAGTGTGGGACTTTGATCAAGTCACTATTTTCTACAGCCAAACAAATACTAGTCATTTTTTCAATTACCTGAACTGGGTATTGACCTACAGAGGTCTCTCCAGAAAGCATTACAGCATCTGCTCCGTCCATTACAGAGTTTGCTACATCATTTACCTCAGCTCTTGTAGGAGTAAGGCTAGTGATCATAGTTTCCATCATTTGGGTAGCAATGATGACAGGAATACGCGCTTTCTTGGCTTTTAGAACAAGTGTTTTTTGTATCAATGGAACTTCATGAGCTGGAATTTCTACACCTAGATCTCCACGAGCAACCATTAAACCATCACAATAAGCAACGATTTTATCGATGTTTTCCACAGCTTCTGGTTTCTCAATTTTAGCAATAATTGGAATTTTATTTTCCGAGTGCTTTGCGATGAGTTCTTGTAATTCCATCAAGTCACGACTGTGACGTACAAAAGATAGAGCCATCCAGTCTACTTGTAATTCACAAGCAAATATGGCGTCCACGATGTCTTTTTCTGTAAGTGCAGGAAGGGAAATATTAGTTTGAGGAAGATTTACTCCTTTCTTAGATCTTAATGGTCCACCTTGAATAACTTTAGTAACTACATCTTTTATTCCATCAGTTGAAATGACTTCAAACATGAGTTTTCCATCATCAAGAAGGATGCGTTCTCCAGCTTTTACATCTCTTGGGAAGTGCTCGTAATTCATATAAACACGCTCTGCAGTTCCTTTAAAAGGAGTTCCTGTAGAGATGGTAATGATGTCACCCGGGTGCACGACTACTTCTTCTTTCATGACACCTACACGTAACTTAGGACCTTGTAAGTCTCCTAAAATACCAGTGGCAAAACCGTGTTCTTTATTGATGTCGCGTATCATTTGCACGCGTTCTCTTACATCCTCATGGTCTGCATGAGAAAAGTTGATTCTAAATACGTTGACGCCTGCTTTCATCATGGCCAGTAATACTTCTTTAGTAGAAGTTGCTGGTCCTAGAGTTGCGACAATTTTAGTTTTTTTAGTGTTTGGCATTATTCAAATATTAAATAATCTTGTTGTTTAATTTTAAAAGTATCTACTGGATAGACACTTATTACCTGAGGTATTTCCCCAAGGGCATTTATTAATTTTTTAACTGGAAAAAAGTCGGGATCTTTCTCTATTTTGAGTAGAAAATCAACTGTTCCATATTCTTTAATCAGAATGATTTTAACTTGCGCCTCCTCTTCATTATCAAACAATCCTAGGGACACCTTTTCTTGATTTGAAACACCCCAGTATTTATTCGGTATCAAATAAAAAGGTGCGTTTTGCTCCTCGTCAAAATGTTTATATACGGGATAATTTGCAGTATATGCTTGCTGCAAAATATCTTGATCGACCGCTGTCCTACTAAAGCCTATTTCTAAGTACTTATTAATGAAGTAAGCCATTCTGTAAGGCTCTGATGTAGAGTGTATAGCGATAAGCACATAGGGCTCTTCTTCTAATTCCCAATCTGTTAATTTGTGAACAGCCATCTGTTATCCTATTTAACCTTGCTAATTTAAGAAGACTAGAGACAAAATTACTGCGTAATAACCTTAAATGAACATAAAACATTACGAAAACGATAGTAGCTAGTAATATATTTTGATAATTTGCTATTATCTATTTGTATTGAATTTTGAGTTTTGATCAGATATGAAAGAGGAACTAAAAGCCAGATCAGGTCATTTATTTAAAGCTTAGTTTGCATTGTCTAGGTTTTCTAAAACTTGTCTTGAAGAGCAAAAAAAGCTCTTTTACTAGCCTTTTCTTCTGCCTTTTTTTTAGAAGTCGCTCTCGCTTTTGCAATGATGCGATTGTCAATTGTTAGTTTTACTGCAAAATGTCTGACTTCATCAGCACCGGTATCTTCATAGGTGTTGTATTCAAATTTTTTCTTATGCTTTTGACACCATTCAATTAGAAGACTTTTATAAGAGATCACCTTACCTTCCAGCTTTTCAATATCTACGTAAGGCTCAATAATCTTTTTACAAATAAACTTTTTACAGACGGCGTACCCTCGATCGAGATATACAGCTCCCACTAAAGCTTCAAATAAATTACCGTGAATATTTGCACCAAAATTGCGCGTCGGGACTTGCGTTTGTGCATATTTAATCAAGCCAAAATCTTGACCTAATTCATTGAGGTGTTCACGACTTACTATTTTAGAACGCATTTTAGTCAAATAGCCTTCATCACCATTCGGCACCTTATTATAAATGTATTCTGCTATAACCGCCCCTAAAATAGCATCACCTAGAAATTCTAAACGCTCATAACTTTGAGCAAATCCTTTAACTGTTTTTAGGCCCATTGATTTATGAGTAAAGGCAGTTTCGAAGATAGAAATATCCTTAGCTTTTAAGCCAGTCATCTTTTTTATTGCATCAGATAAACCTTCGTTAGTATGTGTATTACTTCGAGATTTAAATATTTTGCGAATTCTATTCATACAAATGAAAAGACCTGGTTAGATCTTTCTGAAGGCAAGGCAACAGTTATGGCCACCAAAGCCGAAAGTGTTACTCAAGGCAACGTTTACCTCTCTTATTTCAGGTTTGTTCAATACAAGTCTTAAGGAAGGATCAATATTTTCATCTCTAGTGGTGTGGTTGATTGTAGGAGGAATAATACCTTCAATTATAGCCATTACACTAGCAATAGACTCTATCGCACCTGCAGCACCTAGAAGGTGACCTGTCATAGATTTGGTAGAATTGATGCTTATGTTAGAGGTATGATCACCAAAAACGGCTTTAATCGCTTTCAACTCAGCAACGTCACCTAGCGGTGTAGAAGTTCCATGAGTATTGATGTGATCTACATCTTCAGGATTAATTCCTGCATTATGTAGTGTGTTTTTCATTACTGCAATAACTCCACGACCTTCAGGATCTGGAGCAGTAATGTGATACGCATCACTAGAAAAACCACCACCTATAACTTCTGCATAGATTTTGGCTCCACGAGCTTTTGCATATTCATAATCTTCTAGTACCAAAGCTCCAGCGCCTTCCCCTAGTACAAAACCATCTCTGGTAGCATCAAAAGGACGACTTGCTGTCTCTGGACTTTCATTGCGAGTAGACAGGGCATGCATGGCATTAAAACCACCCATTCCTGCTTGAGCAACAGCAGCTTCAGAGCCACCGGTTACAATAACATCACAATGTCCTAGTTTGATATAGTTAACGGCATCCAGCATCGCATTTGCACTTGAGGCGCAAGCAGATACTGTTGTGTAGTTAGGCCCCATAAATCCATATTTAATAGAAATATGAGCCGGAGCTATATCAGCAATCATTTTTGGTATAAAGAAAGGATTGAAACGAGGCACACCGTTACCAGCTGCAAACGCTTTAACTTCTTCCTGAAAAGTTTCTAGACCACCTATTCCAGCACCCCAGATAACACCGACTCTATATTTATCTATAGAGTCGATATCTAGTCCAGAGTCAGCTATAGCCTCGTCGCCTGCAACCAGTGCATACTGGGCAAATCGATCCATGCGTCTAGCTTCCTTGCGGTCCATAAAATCAGTAACATTAAAGTTCTTGATTTCACAAGCGAATTTTGTCTTGAAATGTTCTGTATCAAAATAAGTGATAGGAGCAGAACCGCTCTTACCTGCTTTTAATGCCTCCCAATATTCCTGTAGGTTATTCCCTATAGGAGTAAGGGCACCCATTCCTGTAATGACAACTCGCTTTAATTCCATGTAATATAAATTACGCTTTTGCTTCTTCGATGTATGAAACAGCTTGACCTACAGTAGCGATGTTTTCAGCTTGGTCGTCTGGGATCTGGATATCAAATTCTTTTTCAAATTCCATGATCAACTCAACTGTATCGAGTGAATCTGCGCCTAAGTCGTTTGTGAAGCTTGCTTCTGTTACAACTTCGTTTTCGTCAACACCTAATTTGTCTACGATAATCGCTTTTACTCTTGATGCAATGTCTGACATAATAATCTAATTTTAATTTTATATGAATTGCAAAAATAACAAACTTTGCGTTAAAACCATCTTTTAGCTAATTGAGTTAACTTGCAATTTCATTTATTTTATTTTAACCCCCTCATTCAGCCATGGTTTTACAACAAGTTTATCAAAGAGATATATGAAGAAAATAGTCATTTTAGCGAGCGGTAATGGCACTAATGCTCAGTCAATTATAGATCATTTTAAAGATTCTGAAACTGTTGAAGTTTCACTGGTTTTATCTAATAAACCACAAGCTTTTGTGTTAGAACGAGCGAGTAAAGCTGGTGTTCCTGCCCTAAGTTTTAATAGATTCGCTTTCGCGAAAGCGGAACAAATACAACTGCTTTTAAATGCAGAACAGCCTGATTTAATCGTGTTAGCTGGGTTTTTGTGGAAAATCCCATCATTTTTAATTCAAGACCATCCTAATAAGATTATTAACATTCATCCAGCTTTATTACCTAATTATGGTGGAAAAGGTATGTACGGCATGAATGTGCACCGAGCAATTATTGAAAATAAAGAGAAAGAAAGCGGTATTACTATTCATTATGTAAATGAAAATTATGATGAAGGCGCTATTATTAAACAAGCTACTTGTGCTATAAGTCCTACCGATACTGCTGAAGATCTCGCTGCAAAAATTCACCTATTGGAACAAGAGTACTTCTCAAAAACCATTGAAGAATTACTTCAATAATGGAGGAAGTACACATTTATACAGACGGTTCTTCTCGAGGTAACCCAGGTCCTGGCGGCTATGGTATCGTGATGATCGCAGTAGGAAAAGGCTTTAAAAAGGAATTTTCTCAAGGCTATCGCAAGACCACTAATAACCGCATGGAACTCCTCGCTGTTATTGAAGCACTTGAAAAAATTAAAAAGGATAATGTGAAAATCACCGTTTTTACAGACAGTCGCTATGTGAGCGATGCGATCAATAAAAACTGGATGGCCGGTTGGATAAAACGCAAGTGGAAAAACGTTAAGAATCCAGATCTATGGAAACGTTTTTTAAAAGCTTATAATAGAACACAGCCTAAAATGAAGTGGGTGAAAGGTCATAACGATCACCCTATTAATGAAAGATGTGATGCGCTTGCTGTAAATGCGGCTATGAATAAATCCAATCATTTAGTGGATGAAGGTTTTGAGGCTGGAGACAAGGGGTTGTTTTAATTGTGGTATCACAGGTGATTAAACCAGCTTTTTTCATTATAATTTTTCTTTAACAACTTTAATTTTAGCAAACCACCATCATGCCTTACTTTTGCTTATTCAAATTAATTCTAAATAAGCATTGAGTACTACTATAGCAGACTTAAAGAGAGGAGAAACGGCTATTATCAAGCAATTTGATGAGATCGATGTGCCGTTAAAGTTACTGGAAATGGGTTGCTTACCAGGTAATCGGGTCACCATGATGCAGTCTGCACCATTCAAAGATCCTATTTATCTCGATATTAATGGAACTCACCTTGCTATTAGAAGGGAAACAGCTATTAAAATTAGAGTAGAACTCGATGGGTAAATCAATCAATGTATCGCTAATAGGGAATCCTAATACAGGAAAAACATCTCTATTCAATAGACTTACCGGTCTCAACCAGCAGGTAGGGAACTATCCTGGAATTACCGTAGAGAAAAAAGAAGGTTTATGTAAACTAGACCGAGGTCTTAAAGCGCATATCCTAGACCTACCTGGAACTTATAGTTTGAACACCACATCATTAGATGAAAGTATCGTAGTAGAGACTTTACTCAATAGGAACTCCAAGGATTTTCCAGATGTTGCTGTTGTTGTTTCTGATATCGAAAACTTAAAAAGGAATCTGCTGGTATTTACCCAGATTAAAGATTTAGAAATCCCTACCATACTGGTCATTAACATGGCCGATCGTATGAAGCGCAAAGCGATCTCTCTAGACATCGACTTGATGCAGCAAGAGCTCAATACTACTGTAGTTTTAGTGAGTGCGCGCAAAAACCAAGGGATTCAAGAGCTTAAAGATGCTATAGCCAACTATAAAAAGCTGACCTCTGAGCCTTGTGTTAACGCATCGATCATTGATACCGAATATTTTGAAAATCTCAAGAAAACCTATCCCAATCAGCTGGTTTATAAGTTATGGTTGGTGATTACTCAAGATGTCAATTTTGGAAAGCTAGATCGTAATCGTGATATAGAAGATTTAAAGCAGCATAAGTTTGACATCAAATCGGAGTCAGATCTTAACAGAATGCAACACAAAGAAACAGTGGTGCGTTATCAATTTATCAATGGCTTGCTTAAAAAAGTACTTACGGTTGATACCGCAAATGCAAAAGATATAAGAACACGACTTGACCGTGTGTTGTTGCATAAGGTTTGGGGTTATTTGATCTTTTTTGTCATTTTGTTAGTCATTTTTCAGGCTATCTATGATTGGAGTACGTATCCTATGGATTGGATCGATGGTGCATTTGCTAGTATGAGTTCTTGGGCAAATAACTTTTTCCCAGCAGGACCCTTAACAGATTTATTAGCCGAAGGTATTATACCTGGCTTAGGAGGTATCGTCATATTTATACCACAAATTGCATTTCTATTTCTCTTCATCGCCATTCTAGAAGAAAGTGGCTACATGAGTCGTGTGGTCTTTCTTATGGATCATATCATGAAGAGATTTGGTTTAAGTGGTAAGAGTGTGGTTCCCTTAGTTTCTGGGACAGCCTGTGCTATTCCAGCAGTTATGGCCACTAGAAATATAGAAGATTGGAAAGAGCGATTGATTACCATACTGGTAGTACCGTTCACCACTTGTTCGGCTAGATTGCCGGTTTATTTGATCATTATTTCTTTAGTAATTCCTGATGAGCGTATTTTAGGCGGTGCTTTTAATATGCAAGGACTTACATTGATGTTATTGTATTTGTTAGGTTTTGTAGCTGCTATATTTTCTGCCTGGGTTTTGAATATGATACTGCCTATAAATCGCAAATCATTTTTTGTCATGGAAATGCCTTCTTATAAATTGCCGATGTTTAAAAACGTGGCGATAACGGTTATTGAAAAAACCAAAAGCTTTGTAGTAGGAGCCGGTAAGATCATTATGGCTATTTCTGTAGTTTTATGGATACTGGCCAGTTATGGAGTAGGAGAAGAGTTTAACAATGCCGAGGCCATTGTCAAAGAACAATATGGAAATCAGAATTTGACAGTGGAAGAAATGGATCAAAAGATTGCTTCTCACGAGTTGGAATACAGTTTTATAGGGCACATAGGTAAAGGGATTGAGCCTGCAGTAAGACCTTTGGGTTACGACTGGAAAATTGGAATTGCGATAGTAAGCTCTTTTGCAGCGAGAGAAGTTTTTGTAGGAACTCTGGCAACTATTTACAGTGTAGAAAGCGATGGAGAGGAAGAACAAACCATTAAGAAGCGTATGGCAGCAGAGACGAACCCTATTCTAGGAGGTCCATTATTTAATTTTGCCAGTGGTATTTCCTTGTTGTTATTCTATGCATTTGCTATGCAATGTATGAGTACACTAGCCATTGTAAAACGAGAAACCAATAGCTGGAAATGGCCAGCGATTCAATTTTTCTTCATGACTGCTGCGGCATATTTTGCTGCACTGGGCGCATTCCAAATATTGAAGTAATGTATATAACACAAACCATAATCGTTATTCTTATTGCTGTAGCAGCAGTGCTTTGGCTTTTTAGAAAATCATTTTTCCCTAAAAAATTCAAATCTTCTGATTGTGGTGATGGAGATTGTGGTTGTCATTAAAATTTAGTATTGTTAGACTTGATACCTATAGATTGCTATAAAATTTATAAGGAACTTGTAGAGATGCCATAGTGGACTAAAACGCCGGTTTTTCTTTTCTAATAAATTCAAAGACAAATTGTTATAATTGTTTATTTTTGATATGATAGGAACGTATTTCTAGCGTATTCTAGTTTCTTTAAGACTAGTGTGTTCTACGATTAGGAAAATGATTCTGTTGTCATAACCAATTAGCAGATTTCTTTTAAATAATAATTGGTATTAAATAATAGTATCAATGAATGTACTCTTCTGTAGAAAAAACATTATTGCTGTTACAGGATTATTTTTATGTATTTTTTTAATCGTCCACCTCAGTGCCAATGCGATCCTTATTTTTCCTAAAGAAGTCGCTCGAGGATGGTACAATTCCTATTCCACAACCTTAAGAGAAAGTCCCTTAATTAAGATCGTAGCTTATCTCTTATACCTGTCTATTGTTCTTCACGCTCTATATGCCTTATTGATTACCATAAGAAATAGAAAAGCAAAACCACAGAAATATGTTATGGATCATAGTTCAGAAAACAGTACTTGGGCCTCTAAAAACATGGGATTCCTTGGGGTACTAATTTTGGTTTTTATCATGATACACTTGGCTAATTTCTGGGCACGTATCAAATTAGGCTTAGGGGAATCAGTAGGCGTTGATGCAAAGGGGAATAAGGATGTTTATGAAGTCACTTATTCCTTGTTCCACAACATCTATTTTGTGTTATTTTATGCTATATGTGCTGTACCACTAGCTTACCACTTGCATCACGGGTTTAAAAGCAGCTTTAAAACCTTGGGGTTTTACCATAAAAAAGGTACTGCAATTATTGCCAAAGCATCTTTAGTATACGCTATCATTATGGGGGTAGGATTTGGTCTCATTCCAATTATTGTTTACTTTAAATAATTAGAAAATGAAATTGGACGCAAAAATCCCTAAAGGAAAACTGGAAGATAAATGGAGTAATTATTTAATGACTTCTAGACTCATCAACCCAACAAATAAGAAAAAACTCCATGTCATTGTCGTTGGTTCTGGATTATCTGGAGCCGGTGCGGCAGCTACTCTAGCAGAATTGGGTTATGAGGTAAAATGCTTTTGCTATCAAGATTCTGCCAGACGAGCACATTCTGTAGCCGCTCAAGGAGGAATCAATGCTTCAAAGAATTATCAGCACGATGGAGATAGTGTGTACCGCATGTTTTATGACACACTTAAAGGCGGCGATTTTAGATCCAGAGAAGCAAACACTTATAGACTCGCTGAGCTTTCAGCCCCATTGATAGATCACTATGTGCAGCAAGGAGTCCCTTTTGCTCGAGAATACGGAGGCACTTTAGTTAATAGAAGTTTTGGAGGCGTACAAGTACAGCGCACTTTTTATGCAAGAGGGCAAACCGGCCAACAGCTGTTACTGGCAGCTTACTCGCAATTGTACAAAATGATACGAGCTAAAAAAGTAGAAATGTTTCCTCGTAGTGAGATGTTGGATCTGGTGGTTATTGATGGAAAAGCAAAAGGTATTATCATACGGGACTTAGTCACTGGTGAATTAAAACGCTATGCAGCAGATGCTGTGGTACTGGCTACTGGTGGCTATTCTCGTGTTTTCAGATTGTCAACCCTAGCAATAGGCTGTAACGGAAGTGCTTTGTGGAAAGCGCATAAAAAAGGGGCTTATTTTGGTGCGCCTAGTTTTACACAGATACACCCTACTGCTTTGCCGCAGTCCAGTGATGCCCAATCTAAGCTTACCTTAATGTCGGAGTCTTTGAGAAATGATGGGCGTATTTGGGTTCCCAAAGTTAAAGGAAACACAACCGAAGCAAATGCTATTCCTGAGGAAGAGCGCGACTATTATTTAGAGCGTCGGTATCCAACTTTTGGAAATCTAGCTCCGCGAGATATCGCCTCGAGAGCCGCTAAAGAGCGTTTGGACGCCGGTTATGGCGTAGGACGCTTAAAGAATGCCGTCTACCTTGATTTTAAACACGCCATTGATAAACTCGGGTTGGAGACCATCAAAGATCGCTACGGGAATCTCTTTAAGATGTATAAAAAAATTACCGGCATCGATGCGTATACTACGCCAATGCTCATCTCGCCAGCAGCTCATTTTTCAATGGGCGGGCTCTGGGTAGATTATGAATTAATGACGACCATTCCAGGCTTGTATGCTATAGGAGAATGTAATTATTCTGATCATGGGGCTAACCGTTTGGGGGCAAATTCATTGCTTCAAGCAAGTGTAGACGGTTACTTTATATTACCCAATACCATTAATAATTACCTAGCAGGAGAGATCAAAAAGGAGCAGCCTACTGTAAACGATCCCGCTTTCGCGAAAGCGGAACAACAAACTCAAGAACATATAGATCAACTACTAGCAGTTCAAGGAACTAAAACCGTGGATCATTTTCATAGAGAACTAGGTCAAGTGATGTGGCAAGAATGTGCCATGAGTAGAAATCAAGATGGGCTTATAAAAGCCATTGCTCAAATCAAAAACATTAGAAAGGAGTTTTGGAAGGATGTCAAAGTTACGGGTCATGATAAAGAAATGAATACAGAGCTAGAAAAAGCCTTGCGCCTTGCTGATTTTATAGAGTTGGGAATATTAATGTGTACCGATGCATTGCAACGTGAAGAATCTTGTGGAGCACATTTTAGAGAAGAATATCAAACGGAAGAAGGAGAAGCAGTGCGTGTAGATAAGGATTACAGTTATGTTTCTGCTTGGGAATACGATCAGGGCAACTTTAAATTACATAAAGAATCCCTAGAATTTGAATTTGTAACAGCTTCATTGAGAAGCTATAAGTAATAGGTTTTTTAGTCATAGCAGACAAGTTGTTAGCTTAAGGATGACACCAATTACTTAAAACAGTAAAAATAAATTTATAGTTGTAGCTTAAAGAGCTCTATTACACAGCTCATCAGTCAACCAATAACTAAGCAGTTATGAAAGTAACATTCAAAATATGGAGGCAGGAAGGACCTCAAGATAAAGGCGCTATAAGAGACTATGTGGTGGATGGCCTCACGGAGGATATGTCTTTTTTGGAAGCTTTAGACCACCTTAATGAGTTGTTAGTCCTCCAAGATGAAAAGGTGATTGCGTTTGAATACGATTGTCGAGAAGGTATTTGTGGACAGTGCGGGGTGTTTATAAATGGACGTGCTCATGGACCTCATGATCATATGACGACTTGCCAATTGCATATGCGTAGTTTTAAAGATGGCGACAGCATTGTCGTAGAGCCCTGGCGAGCAGCTTCATTTCCAGTCATTAAAGACTTGATTGTTGACCGCTCTTCTTTGGATAGAATTATAGAACAAGGGGCATTTATTAGTTCCAAAACAGGAACAGCTCCAGAGGCAAACACGATCCTTATCTCTAAAGAAGTGTCAGATAGAGCCATGGATGCCGCGGCTTGTATAGGTTGCGGTGCTTGTGTAGCCACTTGTAAAAACTCCTCTGCTGCTCTGTTTACATCAGCAAAAATCAATCATTTAAACAGTTTACCACAAGGTAAGGTTGAAGAACATCAACGCGTCCAGCAAATGACCTATCAAATGGAAAAAGAAGGCTTTGGGAGTTGCACGTTTACAGGTGCTTGCGAGGTGGAATGTCCAGAAGGTATCTCCCTACTAAATATTGCCGAAATGAATGCAAGACTAATTAAATCTAAGGTATTGGGGTAAGGTGAGTCCTGACCAGTAGGGTTTTTTAAAAAACCTACTGGTATTTTTTGAGGGTCAAAGATACTTTGCTCTAGTAAAACCACTACTTTTATGCCTTATGAACAGCAATCCAATAGGTTTTTTTGACTCTGGTGTGGGAGGAACAAGTGTATGGAAGGAAGTAATTGAATTATTGCCTCACGAAAACACCATCTACCTAGCCGACTCAAAATATGCGCCTTATGGTCGTAAATCTAAGGAGGAGATTATCAAGCTCTGTATTAAAAACACCGAGTTTTTATTAAGCCTAAACTGCAAACTTATCGCAGTTCCCTGCAATACAGCCACTACTAATGCTATTTCTTATTTGCGCGCTCATTACGACGTACCTTTTATAGGGATTGAGCCGGCTATAAAAACTGCAGCGCTTAAAAGCGACACTAAAAAAATAGGTATTCTGGCTACTAAAGGAACCCTGTCGAGCAAACTTTTTAATGATACCCAAAGAGAATTTACGCAACATGTCAATACTATTGAAATAGTAGGAACTGGAATCGTAGAGTTAATAGAAGCAGGTAAAAAAGACAGTGAAGAGATGCGAGATCTTTTGGTAAGTATTACGGAGCCGTTCATGATCTCTGGGATCGACTATTTGGTTTTAGGCTGCAGCCATTATCCTTATGTAAAAGAAATGCTTCAAGAACTTCTTCCTATACGAGTGCGCATCATTGATTCTGGAGCCGCAGTGGCAAGACAGACGGTAAATATTTTAAAGTCAGAAAGCTTATTGAATCCAAGTGATAAAGCTGGAAAGCACTTGCTATATTCTAATCTACAAACAGAAACTCTAGATTATTTAACTAGAGAAATAGCAAATAGAGAGGTGTCGTTATTGGATTTTTAAACCTATTTCTAAAAGGTTTATAGAAGTCAACATGCCAAGCATTTGTATTGAAAGCTATGATTTCATAAAGGATCAAAAGCTCTTTTCCTTTTTTACTAGCATCCCACGAGTGTAGTTTGCAAAAGGAGAGGAATCCTAGGGCGCGCAAATTGGAACTTGCAGAAATTTAGCCGAAAAGATGAAGCTGTTTGATCCAAAGAAAGCATTTTTTTCTAACTAAAATACCGGAACAAACCCAGCTTTTTACTCGGACTTACAGGAAGTTCTACTGTTCCTAGTATCACACTACCACCTTTGCCTTTTTTATAAGCGGTAACATGAGAAACATTGATGAGGTGGGATTTATGAATACGAGCAAAACCTTTATCAGACAGCATGTCGTCAAAGTGTTTTAAGGTTTTAGAAACCAGTTTTTTGTCATTTTCCAGATAGATATGCGTGTAATTGTCGTCTGCACTGCAATAGATGATGTCTTTTATAGGCAGTACTTCAAAACCTTCTTGGGTAGGAATAGTGATTTTATCAGTGAGCTGTGAACTGTTTTGTTCTTTGATGCTGAGGTCCACATTTACTTCGTTTTCACGTTCTTTGATGGCCCTAACTATTTCTGTTGCTTTGATCAGTTCATCGATATCAAGAGGCTTGGTCAGGTAATAAGCCGCTTGCTGATTCAGCGCATCTTTTGCATATTGATCGTAGGCCGTTACAAAAACAGTTTCAAAAGTGCGGTTGGGTAATTTATCTAGTAAATCAAAGGCAGTTCCATAAGGCATTTCTACATCTAGAAACACCAAATCTACCTCTGTTTTTTGAAGCAATTCAAAAGCCTCTTCTACATTAGTTGCTTCGTGAAGTACTTCCACTTGCATACAGTATTTTGATATATAGTTCTTTAAGATCTCTCTCGAGATCTGCTCGTCTTCTACTATGATGGCGGTTAGTTTCATGGCTTTATTCTTTTTTCCAAATGTTGAACTCGCTCCTAACGATATCTAATATTTCACACATAAATTGCAACTCATCTACTTCTGGGTATTTTTCTAAATAGTAATCTGGATTAGCATAACTAAAAGAATTAGTCTTGTTGTAAGCCCTAATTTCAATGTAGAAAGATTCTCCATCTACTGCATAGAAATGTGAGCTTGAAGTATAATATTCTTTATAAGACTTTCCTCTTTTATCAATTCCTTCATCAATCTCGATATCATTCCTTTTCTCTAATTTCCAGCCTATTTTACTCATGGTTGGTAAATCAAGAGCATAACTTCTTAGAAAATTTTGGAACACAAAATCAGAATCGCTTTTTGGTTTTATTTCCTTTTTAATAATTTGAGGTTCCACAGCATTAAAATGTTCAAAAAATTCAGAATTCCATTTTTTGGAATTATCCTGAAACATTCTGAGCATAGAAGAATAATTCGTGATTCCACCGCCTTGATAAATACGAATTTCAGTATCATAAGAAAGGGAATCAGGTAATTTTAAACCTGAATTGATTTCAGAAATATTTTGTGCCTTCAATCCAATAGAGAATAATAGAAGTATTAAAAAGTATACAATTTTCATAATCAAAGCTTGTAAGTAATCTGATGAAATTCAATTTTCCTCATTCCTCATTCCTCATTCCTCATTCCTCATCCCCTAATCCTCACAACAACCTCAGTTCCTACATCTGGAATTAATCCAGCATTTTTTACTTCCATATCGATCTTACAATCATGCAACTCGTTTAATAGCGCCACACGGTTTTTGATATTGCCCAACCCTTTAGAATCTCGTTTCTTTTGATGCTCTGTTTTTATGGCCTTGGATTTTTCTCGACCGATTCCATTATCGGTTATGGTGACTGTAATTCCTTGTTCCGCTTTCGCGAAAGCAACATTTAAAAAACCTTTTTCTTTTTTATAACGCAATCCATGCCAAACCGCATTTTCTATGATAGGTTGCAGCAACATAGGCGGCACTTGTATTTTAGTATCTTTTAAAGAAGGGTCGACATCTAAAGTAAAGTCAAATTTATCTTTAAAACGTTCGTGCTCCAGCTTTAAATACAAGCCCAAAAGATCTATTTCCTTTTCTAGCGGTATAAAGTCCAGCTCGCTATTTTCTAAAACGCTACGCATCAATTTAGAAAAATCTGCCAGGTATTTGTTGGCCGCACGTTCGTCATTTTGTGCGATATAGTTATTTACAGAATTGAGCGCATTAAAAATAAAATGCGGATTCATCTGACTGCGCAATGATTTTAAAGCGAGTAAATGGTTGTTGATTTTTTGCTGCTTGTTGTTGCGGTACATAAAATACGCCAGCGTGAGCAACAAAAGACTCAAGGCAACAAGCGAATAAATGATCCAGCGTTGTCGCTGGTTCATTTCCTGTGTAAGCTTGCGCTCGGTATTGATCAAGGCAATTTTATTCTCGGTAAGCTCGCGATCTTTTTCTAAAGTAAGGATCCTGGTCTGTTTAGAAACCAGTTCTTTGGTTTTTCTAGAGCTTTCTTCTAATTCATTTTCTTTCTCTAGGTACAAGGCATCAACCGTGTTGATATACAATTCATTATAAGCCAGTGCTGTTTTAGTATTTCCCGCTTTTTTATTGAGTTCATACAGACTTTTTGCAGCGTCCTTTTTTACTTCTAAGTCGTTATTTTCTGTTGCTTCGTCCAGACTGGATTCATAATAGGTGATCGCCTCTTTAATCTTGTTTTGGGACTTTAAAGCTTCGGCAATGTTGAGTTGTTCTTTTTGTTTGGACAAGCGATTTATTCCATTTGAGGTGGAAGGCTCATAAGAATTTCCTGTAACTCTTTCTTCTATCTCATCCTCAGCTATCGCCACCTCGTTTAAAAAACCCTCTTTATTGGCAATTTTTTGTGGAGCTTTAGCTTCGTCGCTTTTAATATCATCCAGGATTTCAATATTATTCTTACGCAAGGCAATTTCCTTGTCAAACTGAGAGTTGCTTCGGTAAAAGTCGGCTGTTTGTGATTGGGCAACAACATTAGCCGTACGGCCTTCTTTTTTAGATTCTTGAATAGCTCTATTGTAATAGGCCTCTGCTTTATCCACCTGACCTATTTCATTTAATAGCGCAGCGATTTTTGAATTGATGGAAGTCACTTGTATGTTTAAACTGGCGTTTTGAGCAAGTTGCAGCGCCTGTTTATAGATTTGCAATGCCTTGTCGCTATCGTTTGTTTTAGCGTAAGCAGCAGCGAGACCCGTCAGTCTTTTTATTTCTAAAGTATTAGAACCTCCCGTGCTTTGCTTCTTTTTTGATCTACTAGTATTGGAAACATCTGCAGCTAAATAAGCGGCAATGGCTTCTTGGTAATTACCATTGAGACGCAGCATGTCTGCTTTTTTTATGACAAGAGAAAGGCTGCTGTTGAGCTCCTCTGCCTGTGTATAATTAGCAATAGCTAGATCGTATTGTTTATTAAAGCTATAAAGGTCGCCTAGTTTTTCATAAGCCGCACTTTCTTGGGTTTTGGTAAGTGATTTAGGGTTGTTAGATAAAGCAGCAATAAGGAAATCGGCTGATTTTTGTGCGTCTTTTTTCAGAAAGATTTGTGCGCTATCCATGGCCACTTGATAAGGAATAGGGCTGCGCTTTTTTTGATCTTGCTCATCACTTTGCACGCGTATTTCTATATCGTCATTACTTCTGATACGGTAATAAACGGTCTCAAAATTAAGACCTCTGATAACAATTTCTTCGCCCATATTTGCTGGTAAACTAAATTTACCGAGAGCATCTGTAGTTGCATAACGGCCCATTTTCCCTTCTATATTCACTCCAGAAATAGGCGCTCCGCTTTCACTCAATACACGTCCCTGCAGTACCATATTGGTCTCTGCAGTTCGCGGCGTTGCGAACTCCTTGTTTTGTGCCACTGCTATTTGAAAAGTAAAAAGCAGGAATAATAAAGTGATTGTGTGTTTCATCAGGCTGTAAACTTAGTCATAAAAAAATATATGATTCCTTTCAAAACCCTTCTTTAGGTCGGTATAGACGGTGTTTTGCACGCTTTCGCGAAAGCGGACTCATCAAGAACAACTCTACACTCATTCAAAGGCTATTTTCACTCATTGGGCCTATGTAAAGGTTTTTTATACCAATAGATTTGATTCAAAATCAACAGAAAATGAAAACGATCATCACCTCTATTCTCTTGTTTGCCGTACTTGTTACGAATGCACAACACATGGGGAATTTTAACAACATGGCAGAAGACATGAGTATTTCTAGAGCAAATATTGTAACGAGTATGGTCAATGGCGCTGCTTATGGAAATCCGTATGCTCCACAATATGTAGCTCCTCAACCTAGTAATATGCTCCATATCAATTTGAGATCGCTATACAATGTAGAAGCTACCGATTATACGGCTGTATTTAATATCGTTCAAGTAGGTAAAACTGCCGAAGAAACCACCCAATTGATGAACGATAAAATCGATCTGATTAAAGAAGAGTTGCGTGCCCAAGGTTTTCAGGGACAGTTTGCCCTGGACATGATTTCTTTTGTTCCTCAATACGAGATTGAAGTCACTAAAAAGCTGTTTTCCAAAACCTATACAGAAGTGCCTGTAGGATTTGAATTGCAACAAAACTTATTGATCAGTTATAGAAAAGACAGCGAATTTCAAAAGATCCTTACCGCCTGTGGAAAAGCGGAAGTGTACAATCTGGTAAAAGTAGATTACTATGTAAAAAACCTAGAAGAGGTCTATGAAGATCTTCAAAATAAGCTACTCGCTGAGGTGGCTAAAAAGAAATTATACTACAAAGAATTAGGATTTGATATGAGCGATTACAACGTCATGATGGCCGATAAGAAATATTACCACACGCCTAAAGATTTTTATAAAAGTTACCTGGCTGCCGAAAATGTAAGTATGGAGGCCCTTAAAAATCAAAAAAGTGTGACTACCGTAAGAAAACCTACTTCTTATTATTACGACCCTATTCCGTATAACGGGTATGACGTAGTTGTAAATGCATCGATTACGAAGCCGGTTATCCAATTAGGGATGGATTTGAGTTTGCAATACACCCTCAAACCAGTGGAGAAAAAACCAGAGCCAAAACCAGAGCCTGTAAAAATACCCAATCCTAAAGTCTATGTAGTAAGTCCGAGTGGACCTATTGATATTAAAGAAATACCTAATAATTAATGGAAGCAAAAATAAAATCAAAATCAAAATCAAAACCAAAACCAAAACCAAAACAAAAGACAAAATCAAAAGCTTTTTCTAGTCCTGAAGGGTAGGTTTTAAAAGGGAGGTAAAACTGAAGATCTATTGTTTCCGCACCCTTTAGGGATGGGGAACGGAAACAAAAAATCAAATCAAAAATCAAAACCATTCCCTAGCCCTGAAGGGTAGGTTTTTAAAAGGGAGGTACAACTGAAGATATTTTGTTTCCGCATTCTTTAGGGATGGAAATCAAAAATCAAAAACAAAAGACAAAATCAAAAGCTTTTTCTAGTCCTGAAGGGTTGGTTTTAAAAGGGAGGTAAAACTGAAGATATTTTGTTTCTGCACCCTTTAGGGTTGGGGAACGGAAATAAAAAATCAAAATCAAAATCAAAACCATTCCCTGGCCCTGAAGGGTAGGTTTTTTAAAAGGGAGGTAAAACTGAAGATATTTTGTTTCCGCACCCTTTAGGGATGGGGAACGGACACAAAAAATCAAAATCAAAACCAAAATCAAAATCAAAAACCCTTTCCCTAGCCCTAAAGGGTAGGTTTTTAAAAGGAAACAAAAACTAAAATTTAAACATGATGAAAAATTTAAAAACAATTGCTTTTACATTAAGTGTTACCGCATTAATGGCCTGCAAAGGGACTACGGCTGATAACGGATTAGAAATCGCAACAAACAGGATAGAAGCCCCACAAACTGCTGCCAACATCGCAACAGTAGTAGAAGAGCCGGTAACCATTCAAATAGCCTTACTTCTAGACACCAGTAATAGTATGGATGGGTTGATTGATCAGGCCAAAACCCAGCTTTGGGACGTGGTCAACAAAATGTCTGGGGCGCATTGCAATGAGCAACAAGCTTTATTAGAAATCGCACTTTATGAGTACGGTAACAGCAGATTAAATTCAGAAGAAGGTTTTGTGCGTCAAGTACTCTCCTTCTCCACCGACCTAGACCTGATCAGCAAAGAACTATTTAGCTTAAGGACCAATGGAGGAGAAGAGTATTGCGGTACTGTAATTGGTGCCTCTTTAAAACAATTGGAGTGGAAAAAAGGAAAAAACGATCTTAAAATGATTTTTATAGCTGGAAATGAAGGCTTTAATCAAGGGGCTGTACCTTTTTCTTCGAGTATTGCTCAAGCTATAGAAAAAGACGTGGTGGTCAACACCATTTTTTGTGGAGACTGGAATACGGGGGCACAATTGAAGTGGAAAGAAGGCGCGACTTTAGGAAAAGGACAATACATGAACCTGGATCACAACCAGAAATCTGCCTACGTCGCTACTCCTTATGACGATCAGATTTTGAATTACAACCATCTGCTTAATGATACTTATATAGCTTTTGGCCGTCAGGGGTATGAAAATAAAGCCGTTCAAATGCTTATGGACGAAGCGGTTCAAGAAGTATCTGCACAGGCAAATGTGAAGCGTACCTTAGCCAAGTCCTCTGCAAATTATCGCAATTCCAGCTGGGATCTTGTTGATGCTTTAGATGATGAAGACATGAAGGGAAAAGTGCTTACTGAAGATAATATAAAGACCTTACCAGACAGTATTCGCACTAAAAGTAAGAAGGATATTACCGCTTTCGCGAAAGCGAAAAAACAAGAGCGCATCTCCATACAAAACAAGATCAAAGAACTCAATCAAAAAAGAGATCAATATATCGCGACACAAGCACTCACCGAGACTAACGGATTAGAGTCGGCTATGTTTAAGGCGATCAAGAAGCAATCGGTCTCAAAAAACTACAAATGGGAATAGTGATAAGTAGCTGTTCACTGTTGAAAAATGTTGAGTGGTTTTAGATTGATCACAGTGGCTAAATCGTATTTTTGATATTCATATAAAAGTATAAATTTGGCCACTAATTCAAAGAAGGTAACTCCTTTAATGCAGCAATACAATAAGATCAAGACCAAGTATCCTGATGCCTTGTTGTTGTTTAGAGTGGGCGATTTTTATGAAACCTTCGGAGAAGACGCGATTAAAACAGCACGTATTCTCAATATTGTATTGACCAGCCGTAACAATGGCGGTGATCATGTAGAACTAGCTGGATTTCCATATCATTCCTTAAACAATTACTTGCCTAAGCTGGTAAAAGCAGGGGAACGCGTTGCCATTTGTGATCAGTTAGAAGATCCTAAACAGACTAAAAACATTGTAAAACGCGGGGTAACCGAGTTGATTACGCCAGGAGTTTCTCTCAACGATGAGGTGCTGAGTTCTAAAACAAATAATTTTCTTGCCGCACTTTCTGTCAACAGGAATTTATATGGTGTGGCGTTTTTAGATATTTCTACAGGGGAGTTTTTAGTTTCTCAAGGCTCTAAAGAAGAAGTAGATAAGTTATTGCAAAATTTTAATCCTAGCGAGCTTTTAGTAACTCGAAGCGATAAAAAAACACTGGCAAAAGAATTCCCGTATGATTTACCTTTCTTCCATTTAGACGATTGGGTATTTCAAATTGACTTTGCTACAGAGTCACTTCTCAAGCATTTTAAAGTCAATTCTTTAAAAGGTTTTGGAGTAGAAAAGTTGGATCAGGCGCTTATTTCGGCGGGTTCGATTTTGTATTATCTAGAAGAAACCCAACACGATAAACTGGATCACGTCTCGCATATCTCCCGTATTGAAGATGATAATTTTGTGTGGATGGACCGTTTTACGGTGCGCAACCTGGAATTATACACCCCGTTAAGTCAAGGTGCGGTAACCTTAATTGACGTGATAGATCAGACCACTACTGCAATGGGTGGACGCATGCTCAAACGCTGGATGGCCTTCCCATTAAAAGATGCAGCACAAATCAAAAAGCGGCATGATGTCGTGGAGTTTTTTACCAACTCACAAGAACAACAAGAAGAAATCAGATCCTACCTAAAACGCATGAGCGACTTGGAGCGATTGATTTCAAAAGTTGCAGTAGGTAAAATTTGCCCTAGAGAAGTCGTACAGCTTAAAAACAGTCTGGAAGCTATTATTCCCGTAAAAGAAAAAGCACTGGCTTCAGATAATAAAGCTTTGAATATTATAGGAGAAAGCTTGAATCCTTGTAGTCATTTAATAGCCCTGTTCAAACAAGCTATTGATGAGCAGGCGCCGGTAAATATTTTAAAAGGAAACACTATTGCTCCTGGATACCATTCAGAATTAGATGAGCTAAGAGGCTTAGCGACTTCAGGAAAGGATTACCTGGATAAGATGCTTGCCAGACACGCAAAAGAAACTGGTATTAGCAGTTTGAAGATTTCTAGTAACAATGTATTCGGATATTATATAGAAGTGCGCAACACGCATAAAGATAAAGTTCCAGCAGAATGGACGAGAAAGCAAACTTTAGTCAATGCAGAGCGTTACATCACAGAAGAACTCAAAGAATACGAAGGCAAAATATTAGGTGCTGAGGACCGCATCAACGCTTTACAACAAGAACTTTTTGATACTATAGTTCGGGAGATTATGCCCTCTATTAAAACCATTCAGAACAATTCCCAGTTAATAGGGCAGTTGGACTGTTTGATTTCTTTTGCATCTCATGCCGTGAAGTCTAATTACATCAGGCCAGAACTATTAGACAACGACGAGTTGATCATCAAAAACGGTCGTCATCCAGTCATAGAAAAAATGCTCCCAGCAGACTTGCCTTACATTCCTAACGATCTACAGCTGGATAGAGACAGCCAGCAAATCATCATGATTACTGGCCCTAACATGAGTGGTAAAAGTGCCATTTTAAGGCAAACGGCGTTGATTGTTCTTTTAGCGCAAATAGGAAGCTTTGTTCCTGCCGAAGAGGTCAAGATGGGAGTTGTAGATAAAATATTTACCAGAGTAGGAGCCAGCGATAACATTTCTCAAGGGGAATCTACCTTTATGACAGAGATGAATGAAAGTGCGAGTATCTTAAATAATATCAGTGAGAAAAGTTTGGTACTGCTCGATGAAATAGGTCGTGGGACAAGTACTTATGATGGTATTTCTATCGCATGGGCCATTACCGAATACTTACACGAGCACCCTTCTAGTCCAAAAACGTTGTTTGCCACTCATTATCATGAGCTCAACGATATGACCTCACAATTTGACCGTATTAAAAACTTTAATGTAGAAGTCAAAGAATTAAAAGATAAAGTGCTCTTCATGCGCAAATTAGTTCCTGGGGGTAGTCATCACAGTTTTGGAATTCATGTGGCAAAAATGGCAGGAATGCCACAGCAAGTCATTTCAAAAGCAAATAAAATACTTAAAAGACTGGAAAAGAGTCATAAACAAGAAGATTCTATAGAGGCTATGAAAGCTATTCAGGAAGAAGAAATGCAATTGAGCTTCTTCAACCTAGATGATCCCTTGTTAGAAAATATCAAACAAGAAATTTTACAGGTAGACATAAACACCTTAACACCAGTAGAGGCTTTGATGAAATTGAATGAGATCAAACGCATGCTGGTAAAAAAAGAGAAAGCAAGCTCATAATTTTTCATTTTTTCCTTTGCAGTATAAGGAAAGTTGTTAAATTTGCAACCGCTTTGAAAAGTTTTATACTTTTTAACTTTGCGAAAGTAGCTCAGGGGTAGAGCATCACCTTGCCAAGGTGGGGGTCGCGGGTTCAAATCCCGTCTTTCGCTCTAAAATTTGTTCTTAAAATAAGTTTTTATAATACCAATGATGTGTCGCTGACACAATCGCTCGAGTGGTGGAATTGGTAGACACGTTGGACTTAAAATCCAATGGGTAGTAATGCCCGTACGGGTTCAAGTCCCGTCTCGAGTACTAAAGGCTCCTCTTAATTGAGGGGCCTTTTTTATTTACACCCAAAATTTTTATAAGCTGTTTTGCGGCACTTGACGTGTAACTCTTATCTCGAGCAATTGTGATACGAGTTTATAGGTTGCGCATTTGCAATGCTCGGTAAAAAACAAAATCACCCAGGAATAGCAGCAATCAACTTCTTGGTATAAGCACTCTGCGGATTTTCATACAAGGCATCGGCTTCGTTTTTTTCTTCTATTTTTCCTTGGTTCATGACGATGACCTGATCGCAAAAGTATTTGACTACCGCCAGATCGTGAGAGATGAATAAATAAGAGAATCCAAAATCTTCTTTGAATTCGTTGAGCAGATTCAACACTTGGGCCTGTACCGAAATGTCCAGCGCACTGACGCTTTCATCACAAACGATCAGCTTGGGTTCTAAAGCCACAGTTCTTGCGATTCCTATACGTTGTCGCTGCCCACCACTAAATTCATGCGGATACCTGTTGTAGTGCTCTTCGGTAAGTCCTACGCGTTTTAATAAATGCAGCACTTTTTCCTTTCTATCAGCGTTGTCGGCACCTATTCCATGCCATTTCATAGGTTCTATAATCGCTTGTCCTACGGTAAGCCGTGGATTCAACGAAGCAAATGGGTCTTGAAAGATGATCTGGATTTCCTTTCTCAATTGGCGCATGGCCGCAGCTTTTAAATGGGTAATATCTTGACCTCGATACATAATAGTACCGCTGCTGACGTCCTTCAAACGCAGAATCAGATTTCCTAAGGTGCTTTTTCCACAACCACTTTCTCCTACCAGACCTAGGCTTTCGCCTGGGTAGATATTAAAACTTACTCCATCCACAGCTCTAAAATACTCTTGTTTAGAGAACAGCTTTTTTTGTAATGGAAAATCTTTGACGACATCGATCACTTGTAATAAAGGGGTCTTGTTGTAGATGTTCTTATGCAATTCTTCTCGTTGCTCTTTAGTCACTAACTCGTCAGACACGCTCTGTTCTACAAAATCTTTGATGGTCGGTAAGTTGCGTAGCCGCGTTTTGGTGCTCGGTCGGGAGGCAATCAGCGCTCTTGTATAGGCTTCTTTTGGGTGTTCAAAAATGTCATTTGCCGCTCCTTGTTCTACAATTCGGCCTTGATACATCACTATGATCCTGTCGGCTATGGAGTGCACCAGGGAAAGATCGTGAGAGATAAAAAGAATGCTCATGCCGTATTCCTTTTGAAGCGCTTTAAGCAGTAGTATAATTTCTTTTTGAACCGTTACGTCAAGTGCGGTTGTAGGTTCGTCTGCAATGAGTAATATAGGTTTACAGGCTATTGCCATAGCAATCATCACACGTTGCATCTGTCCACCACTGATCTCATGAGGAAATTTTGAAAAGGTAATTTTGGGTGTAGGAAGTTTTACTTTTTCAAAAAGCTGCAGGACTTCTTTTTGAGCAGCAGCTGCACTCATTTTTTGATGTTGTAGCAGTACTTCCACGACTTGATTTCCACAAGAGATGGTAGGATTCAGGGAACTCATAGGTTCTTGGAAGATCATGCTGATCTCGCTTCCGCGAAAGCGGGACCATTCTCCATCTTCTAGTTCTAATAAATCTTTTCCTTGCAAGGAGAGTTCTTGAGCCGTTATTTGTGCGGTTGTTGAAGGCAAAAGTCCCATAAGAGCTTTGCTGGTAACCGACTTGCCGCTTCCAGATTCTCCTACTACAGCGAGAATCTCATTTTTATAAATATCAAATCCGATGTCGTGCAAGACTTGAACGCGTTGTTTTCCATTAGAAAAACTTACGTTGAGGGCTCTTATAGAGGCTATGGTTTTATTTGGAGATGATTTGCTCATCTGTGAGTATCGATTCTTTGCGTAATTTAAGTATAATTTGTGCTACAGCCACCACGTCTTTTTCACAGTAGGTAGCAATGCGTTGGAGGTCGTGATCTTGGTAATACACATCTCTAACTTGTGAGCCGTCGATGTCATCTTTAGGCGATGGTATTCCTAATATACGGGTCAATAACTTAAGGCTGGTATAATGTTTATAGTCTCCAAACTTCCACAGTTCCAAGGTATCTAAATGCGGGACCTCCCAAGGTTTCTTTCCAAACAGATTCAGCTTTGAAGGGATCTCTATTCCTAGAATTACCATGCGTCTAGCGATATAAGGAAAGTCAAATTCCTTACCATTATGAGCACACATCAAATGATTTCTTCCTGAAAAGTGTTCATTGAGTAATGCCGCAAACTCTTCTATCAACTCTTTTTCTTCTCCCACAAAGCTGCGGGTTCTAAACTGCTGTCCATCGCGATTCACAAAATAACCAACAGAGATGCACACGATCTTACCAAACTCTGCCCAGATACCAGCACGATCATAAAATTCTGCTGGGGTGAACTCTTCCTTGCGCTGGTATTTTGTCTTATCAGCATACAATTGCTGGTCGATTTCTTCCAACTGGTCAAAACGCTCCTGCAGCGGTACGGTTTCTATATCAAGAAACAAGATGTTTGCTAAGGAGAGTTTCGAAATCATTACAGCATGTCTAATTCGTTACTACTACTATTAGGTTGATTAGTTCCTTTTAGAGGATCGTTACCTTGACTTTTTTCATATTCATCGCAGTCTATTTCAATCGAGAGATTTTCTGGCTTTTTAAAAGGCTCTTTAGAAATCTCTAGGGTTTCGTCTGCATACATACGTTTCATATAACTTCCCCAAATAGGAAGGGCCATAGTAGCTCCTTGACCGTATTTAGTGCTTCCAAAATGTACAGATCTATCATCAGCGCCAACCCAAACACCGGTGACTAAATTAGGAACCATTCCCATAAACCATCCATCAGAATTGTTTTGTGTGGTTCCTGTTTTACCAGCTATATCATTCTTAAAATCATATGGGTAATCGGTAATGACTTCTTTATAAAAGTCGGTATTTGCAGCCCAAGAGCTGTTTCCTCTTAGTTTTGCTCCACTACCTATTTTGGTAACACCTTCCATAAGATTTACGGTTACGTAGGCGGTTTCTGGATTCAATACATCCTTGCTTTCTGGCACGTATTGATAGAGTACCGTACCGTTTTTATCTTCAATACTGGTTACCAAAACAGGTTTGTTGTAAATCCCACCGTTTGCAAACACCCCATAGGCAGCCACCATTTCATACAGACTTACATCTGCTGTTCCTAATGCAAGTGAAGGAACTGCCACCATGTTATCAGTGTTTATTCCTAGTTGGCCTGCGCGATCTACCACTGGTTGAGGTCCTACTTCGTCCATTAAACGTGCTGAAATGGTGTTTTTAGATTTTGCCAAGGCCTCTTGTAAGGTCATGACATTACCATAATCACCATTAGAATCTACAGGTGTCCAGTCGTTCATGTTGCCGTGTTTACCTGCAGGAATGGTATACTCTCCATCAGGATATTTTTTACAGGGGCTGTATTTCAATAAATCTATCGCAGCAGAATATAAGAAAGGTTTAAAGGTAGATCCCGCTTGACGTTTACCTAATTCTACATGATCGTACTTAAAATACTTGTGATTGATACCACCTACCCATGCTTTTACATGTCCGGTTTGTGGTTCTAAAGACATCAATCCAGTGTGTAAAAACTGCTTGTAATAACGTATGGAGTCCATAGGGGTCATGATCGTATCTCGTTCTCTAAACTTTGATTTCCAATCAAAAATAGTCATGTCGGTCTTCTCACTAAAGCTCTTGATAATAGCAGCTTCGGCGATTCCTTTTTTCTTCATTTCCTTCCATCGTACCGATCTTTTCATGGCAGAGTTGAGGTTGCTTTCAATTTGTGTTACCGTTAGATCTGTATACGGAGCTGTTTTATTGCGCTTTTGCTGGTGATCAAACTCTGCTTGCAGACGTTCCATATGCGCATAAACAGCTTCTTCGGCCATTTTTTGCATTCTATAGTCTATGGTAACGTTAACTTTAAGTCCATCATTGTAGAGGTTAAAGGGCTCTCCAGTTTCTGGATTGATATGATCTTTAGTCCAAACGGTTAGCCAGGACCTTAGGTTTTCGCGGAAATAAGTCCCCATACCTTCATTATGACTAGCGGAGTTGTAGTTTAATTTTATAGGAATTTCTCTAAGGCTGTCTTTTACCGCCGCTGTCATTTTGTTGTTACGCACCATTTGTACAAATACTTGGTTGCGTCTGTTAAATGATTTTTCTTTAGAAATTTCACGATGCGGATTGTATTGTCTAGGGTTTTTAAGCATAGCAACAAATACAGCACTTTCAGAAACATTTAGTTGACTAGGCTCTTTGTCAAAATAAATATTAGAGGCACTTCTTATTCCTATAGCTTGATATAAAAAATCAAACTCGTTTAAGTATTGAGTGATGATTTCTTCTTTAGTGTATTGTTTTTCTAATCTTGAAGTAATGATCCATTCCCGTATTTTTTGAATCAATCGCTCTAATTTATTGCTACTGGCTTGTTCTGTAAAATAGAGTTTTGCCAGTTGTTGGGTAATGGTACTCGCACCACCTTTAGTTCCTAAAAAGGCAGCTGCTCTTGCGGTTCCAAAACCATCAATACCACTGTGATCCCAAAAACGCTCATCTTCTGTAGATACTAAAGCGTCTACAAGGTTTTTAGGTAAATCATCAAATTTTATGGGTTTTCTATTTTCATTATAGAAACTTCCTAGTGTTTTCCCATCTGCAGTTAGGATTTCTGTTGCCAGTTCTGTCTGCGGATTTTCTAATACGGTGTGGTCTGGTAAATCACCAAAGACTTCCCATGCGGCTAATAAAAACAGAAGAATTACAAATCCTATGCCTACCGCATACATCTTCCAGAAGAGTGAAATATTCTTCTTATTTCCTTCTTTTTCTTGAGCTATTTGTGCTTTAGTTGCTGCCATTTTGCACTTGTTTTTCTATACTATATCCTACTTCGAGTATGCCTTTGAGTTGTGCATCTCCATTTACTTCCCCTGTTTTTCTCATCGCGTGTTTTAAAGCTAGCTGATAAGTTCCGCTTTCGCGAAAGCGGATGCCTTCTTTTAACCACAGCTTATTTTCATATACATCGTTAGAGCCTGACCCTAAAAAGCTGCCGTCAGTCTTTGTCATGCGGTACTCTAATGTATCTGTAACGACTTTTCCTTGCGGAAATTTCATTTGTGAGATCAACCAGAGGTTATTGTATTCATAATCGTGCGTATTGCGCAGGTTAATAAAGAGATTATAGCTTGCTAGGCTGTCTTGAGGGGGGATTTGAAATGTGGCTACGTCTTCAATCGACCAGCCAGTTTGCGGCAAGTCATGGTACTCTGCATTTACTAACTGCTCATCACAGGAGGTGATCAAGGTCATAACTGCCAGAAAAAATAGGTATCTGTTCACTAATCTTCCTTTTTAGGTGGATTGTTGCCATCGTTTTTGCGATTGCGACTTTTATTCTGGTTGGGTCTGGACTTTTTAGGCCTAGAACTCTTGTTCACATCGGTATTTGGATTGGGCTGATCTGTTTTGTTTTCAGAAGCGCCGGGTTTATTTGCACTTCTGTTTTTATGTTGAGGTCTTGGCTTACGCTTTTGAGTTCCTTCTTTAGTTGCAGGAGGATTTGCGGTAGCTGTAGACGTATTAGAGTCTGCTTTGTTAGGATTGTTACTGCTTTTAGTGCGGCGCTTTTTTGTGTGTTTGTTGCGTGATTTAGGTTGGTCAAAACGAGTTAAACTATCCTGTCCTACCACATTTTCAAAGTTCATTTCTTCTTCAACGATGAGCTCGCTAGCATATTCTTCTATGCTGCCAACGGTTTCTTTGGCTTTGTTTTTAGCAACGATTTCATGAACCTGCTCGGTAGTAAGTGCATGCCAGTTCATCCACTCGCCATCGTAACAAAACCACATCAGTCCTTTGAAAATATCTACTTTTTGACAGATAGCGGTTCCTTTTTCTGTATAAAGCTTTTGATTTTGTTTTGGGAAATTACTCAAAGCATCCATATAAGAATCCAGCTCAAAATTGAGACAGCATTTGAGTTTACCACATTGTCCAGCAAGCTTCTGCGGATTGAGCGATAAGTTTTGATAACGTGCTGCTCCAGTGGTAACCGACCTAAAGTCTGTCAACCAAGTGCTGCAACACAATTCACGACCACAAGAACCTATACCTCCTAGACGCGCTGCTTCTTGACGCAAGCCTATCTGACGCATTTCGATTCTAGTTTTGAATTCAGTGGCATATTCTCTGATGAGATCACGGAAATCTACACGTTCATCTGCAGTGTAATAAAAGGTGGCTTTAGACCCATCTCCTTGAAATTCAATATCAGAGATTTTCATTTTGAGTTGAAGACGTATGGCGATCTGACGAGCACGTATTTTCATAGGATCTTCTTTCTCTCGAGCAGCTACCCATTTTTCTACGTCTTTTTCGCTGGCAATGCGGTACACTTGCGGTATCTCGTCATCTATTTTAACGCGTTTGCGTTTCATTTGTACACGCACTAATTCTCCAGTAATGGTGACGCCACCTATATCGTGGCCACTCTCTGTTTGTGTAGCGACAATATCTCCTATTTTGAGTTGTAGGTCATCCTTATTGAGAAAGAATTCTTTACGGCCGTTTTTAAAGCGCACTTCAACGTAAGGAAACTGTTTTTGACCATTGGGCAACTCCATGTTTGCTAACCAGTCAAAAACGGTTAATTTATTACATCCACTTGTTCCACAGGTGCCATTATTTTTACATCCGCCAGGGGCGCTATCACTCGTTCCACAACTATTACAGCTCATTCTTTTATTCTCTATATATTGAAATTGAAACGATTAACTCGTCCAATTGAAGTCATTCCTTGAACCGTAAATATAACAATTAAAAATGTGGGAATATGGTACCTAGCATGCTTGTGAAAAAGATAATAGGAATGGATATATTTTATATATGGTGGCACATCTGATTTAAAATGATTTGAAAACCGATAGAATAATTTGTTTAAGTACTAATTAATCAATAAAATACACCTTCAAAAAGGTCTTTTAGATTAGTTTTACAAGCTCAAAAGAATAGTTAAACCATTTAGTTAATTAGATTTAAAACTTCTTAAATGAAAAACATTTTAGTCCCTATTGGGACAAGAGAAAAAGGTATTAATAATTTAACCTACGCAGTTAATTTTGCTTCGATCACTCAGGCTAGAGTTTATGTGACCTGTATCAATTCTGACGGCACTGCTGAGCAAGTTTTGAGAGATGTTCTTGAAGCTGTCCCAGTGGTAAAAAGTGTGCAAGTAGTTTCAAAAGTTCTTTCTGGTGATATTTTTGAAGGAATACAAGAATTGTCTAGAACGTTAAAAATTGATTTAATAATTCTATCTCCAAAGAGTATTGATATAAGTGACAAGCTTTATTTAGGAAAAGTAACAGGTAAAATTGTGAAGCAAAACGATATCCCGTTACTGATTGTGCCGGCTAATTTCTTGTTTAGAAAACTAGACAAGGTTCTTATGGCGTTTAAAAACGCTAATTATAAGAATGACGATAACTTCTTGATGTTAGAAGATTTTTTAAACATATTTAACTCGCAACTGCATTTACTTCATGTCAACACCCCAGATGCTCCCGAGGAGGCAAAAGTAATATCTAAAGGCTTGATGGGCCGCAGCTCTTCTTTAACGGAGTCTGATAATGCGACGGTTTTTCAAGGTATTCTAGAGCATTATCAGCATATTAATCCAGATATGATTTGTCTACTGCGCAGAAGAAAGCAAAATATTTTTGAGAAAATATGGCAACGTAATGAAATTTTCAAAGAAGAATTTCACACTACAAAGCCATTATTAATATTGAAGGAAAGAGAGTAATCTTTTTAAGTGTGTCTTAGGTACCCAGTTGTTGCTTATGGCTTCCTTACACTTTGTTTTGGTGTGAATCTATTTCAGGACTACACAAAAATATAAATAGAAAAGCCTTTATAGCAATGTGAGGGCTTTTTTAATTTTCAGAGTGTCACTTTCCTGATAAAGTAGAACGTTTTAATCTCTGGTTAAGAAGATTCCATAGACTTTTTGATTTATGCTGATTGTCCATGGTATTATAAAGGGTATCTTATGTGTAAACACTTTAAAGTCATTCAATCTTAAGTTTCATAGCTATAGTCGCTTTGTTTTTCTTTCTCTCCTTTTGAATATTGATATTCCAATCACTCGTATAAATGTTGCCTGTAATATTTATGAAATTGTCCTTTTTTACCGCCATAAAAGTAACCGGTTTTGAAATTCCTTTGATGGTAAGATTGCCTTCTACCTTGTAAGTCCTGTCTTTGTTTTCTTTAATACTGTTGCTCTCAAAATAAATTCGAGGATAGTCACTTCTGTTAAAGTACTTTTCCCACATTAGGTGTCCATCTCGTAAAAAGTTACCCGTTTCTATACTACCGACACTTACGGAGCCTTTAATGATGGATTCTTCAATCTGGGTGAGATCGATTTCAGATTGGGACTGAATATCGCCTATGGTTCCAGCAACACCTTCGCTGTCGAAAGTAAATGTTATTTTAGAATCTGTAGTGTTAATCTTGTTGTTCAATAAAAGTGATGCGCAAACAAGGAGTAGTGCTATTGTTGTTTTCATAGGAGTAGTACGGTTGTTAATGAAATTTTAAAAAAGTCCTCTAAAGAATCACCTGTTCAAAGATTTATTGAGAGGGTTTTGGTCCTCACCTTCGGTAACCTCTTATAGCATCTGTCGTTTTAATCCTTCTTTTACTTTCATTGAATTGCAAGTAAATGAAACCTTTAGAAATTCTTTTATGGTTCAAAACCTTTTTTGTTTGCCTATCTAGGTCAATAGTTTGTGATTAAGGTAAAACCAAAAAATCCCAATCATGGCTGATTGGGATTTTGCTCCTCTTTTCTGATATAAAATCGGAACAGCCATTGGGCTTCTGGCCCATAGACTACGTGGTATAAAAAAACCTAATCATTAACCAAACTACAAAAGGCTATGTAGCACTCAAGTTTAAACCTTAGTTTAACCTACTTGCGGGGTTTTGAAATAGCTGAATGGAAGGAAGACGATATTCCTATGGTATGAAAAAAGCCCCCAGAAGGAGGCTTTTAGTTGTCTTAAGTTGGTGAAATTAATTTACCATTTACCAACCACAGTTCTTGTTTTAGTTTTTACCATTTCGGCATTACCATCAAACTCCTCAATAAATTTATTCCAAGCAGTATTTTTAGCTGACGAAATACGGTCCCTAAATTTCCCCATACTAAATGCGTCTTTAAAAGAATTTACTTCAGATAATACATAATGCGTTTCTCCATTTGTACTTCTTCCAAGATTAAATTGTCCAAATGTCACTCTTCTGTCTTCAGGGTTAGCCTTAGTGTTGTAGTTTTCCCAAGCCGCTGCAAACTTTTGTCCATTTTTTACTTTTAGAATATAAAGATTTTGAACTGGGTAATTTCCAGGTTCTCCAAAAGAAATTAGGCTTCTTCCTGCTGCTGACGAGTGAGTTGTAGTGTATCTATTCAATTTAGAGAGGAACAAGTCCCAACTTAAATCATCTTCTTGAGAATATTGATTACCCATAGCATCTAATGTTCCTGTAAAAGCTATAGTATGCGAAGCATTATTTGAAATATCCTTAAAATGATTTTCAAATAAGAAAACTGTTACTCCCTCTGCTTTGGAATTTGGCGAACTGAAATAATCATTAGTAAGTTTAGCAACGATTTCTTCATCTTCTACGTCTACATTAAAACTGTAACTTGTCCAATAGTTTTCTTGAGCAAATAAATTTAATGTTGTAAGCAGTAAAAGGGATAAAATAATTTTTTTCATTTTAATTGTTTTATGTTTATTTAACAAATGTAAAGTATCTAGACGTCAAAAGTCATACACATAAAAATTAATTAGGATATTCTTTAGCCCTCAGTTTAACCAGCATAAGAGGGCTTGAAACAAATAAGTTAGACCAAGAAGATATGCCTACGGTTTAGAATACTTATATATGTTATAAAGATTCAAGCCATATATTACCAAAATATTCATTAGGCAACCATATTGTTAGATAATCTGTTTCACCTAATTCTTTTAAAGAGCGAATAATTTTTTTTTCAGGGACCCCAAGCAAGCTGCTTCCTCTATTAATATCTAATAATGAATTAGTGTTAGATAACCTTTGGGGTAAAATACTTTCAAAAAAAGCGATAGATAAAATTTTTGAGTTTTTTATTGAATGCTTTGTATTCTTCTCAATTATCAGAGTCCAATTAGCTCCCAAATTTCTATTGACAGAATAAATACCTTGAATCATATCATTCCTATAATATTTGTCATCTTCTCCGATGAAAAATATCCCTGGAACTTTATGTGTTTTAATTGGTGCTATCCCAGTTTGGTAGTACCCACCTTTATTTACGACAAAAGAAAGAACTTTTTCCGGCTTCCAACAAGCAAACTCATAATTATATTGCCCCCCTGCAGACATACCAAAAAACAGTAATGGTAAATCGTTAATATATTTTTTTGAAACAGTTGTACTATAACTTTTAATGGCTGTCAAAAGAACCTCCCCACTTCCTTTAGAAACTTCTCTATATTTAGGTTTGCCTTTTGATACTTCATAATCTTTAAAATGACAAGCAGCTATTAAGAAGTTATGTTTAGTTGCAAAACTCTGCCAAACTGAATCTAGAACAGCTTTTCTACCATCCCAATTAAACCCAGGAACAATAACTAAGACACCTTTATAATCATTATTTGAACTTGGTTTCCAAAATCGAAACTCAGCCAATTCAAAGTTTTGTCCATCGGAATAACTATAATCAAATGTCTGTCCAAAAGAAAAAAGAGGAATAAATAATAATAGTAGAAGTAGTTTTTTCATAACATATTTTAAACCAAATATAGTCAATTTTAGGGTTGTTATTCTGCGCATAATCACCTCCGCTAATCTCTAACAACTGAACTTATAGGAAAAATGAGGTTAAGTGTTTTTACTTGTGCCACCTCATTATAATCCATTGCATTTGTAAGGTTGTGTAGGAAATATTTTAAAAAAATAACAACCGAATGTTGCTGTTTTAAATTTAAGATTTAAATAATTTTTGGCAGGTTTAAATGGAGTAATAGCAATAACCTCTTTTTTAGTTTTACTTCGATTGTTTTACCGACCTTTAACTCTTTCAGATAATTCTTGAAATGTTGTATGAAGTATATCTGAATATATTAAGCTTTTATCAGGAATCAAGAGTTCTCTAAAAAATCATTGTAATTCTACTGCACTACTTATATTTTAAGCCTTCTTGGGCTTATTGCATCAAGTGTAGCGCCTGCTTCTGGCCCATAGACTTAATACCATAAAAAAATCCCAACCATTGCTGATTGGGATTTTGCTCCTCTTCTTGGACTCGAACCAAGGACCCTCTGATTAACAGTCAGATGCTCTAACCAACTGAGCTAAAGAGGACTGTGATATACACAAACTCAAGCTATTTACTTAAGCGATGGCAAATTTACTACGTTTTTTATTTGTGGCAAACTTTTATATAAGAAATATCATTATTTCTTATATAATTTAACCGAACAACGCCTTAAACAAGTCATTTCCATTGGCATACAGCATCAAGGCTAATAAAATAACGATCCCTATGATCTGTGCTTTCTCTAAAAATTTATCTCCTGGCTTGCGGCCAGTAATCATTTCATAAAGTAAAAAAGTCACATGACCACCGTCTAGTGCAGGAATAGGTAATATATTCATGATAGCTAAAACAAAGGAAATCCAAGCAGTACGCTCCCAAAATTTAGTCCAGTCCCAGGTATCAGGATACAGCTTTGCAATGGTTCCAAAACCACCTAACTGACTGGCGCCTTTTTTAGTAAACACATACTTGAACTGTACCACATAATCGTGCATGGTCCAGTACCCATGAGAAACACCAACGCTAACACTCTCAGCAAAATTATAGTCTATATCAGTGGTGGTTAGAAAGTCAGCTGTGGGTTTTATTCTAAACCCTAGGATCCTTTCTTTATTATTTTTAAAATCAATCGTTTTACTCTCTACCACTCCATTTTTATCTTGATATTTAATCTCGAATGGAAGACTATCTGTTATTTTATGGTTGATGGCATAGGTGTAATCTGAATTGTAGGCAATAGGGTAGCCTGCCATTTCAATAATGGTCATCCCTGATTGTAAGCCTATAGAATCGGCTTTAGTTCCTTTTGTTATCTCGCCCACTTCAAAAGGGAATCTAGGTTCTAACGGCCCCATAATATCTGCCTGAAAAACAATATTTCCTATATCTTCTGGGATATTGATGTTTACTGGGTCCCCATTTCTCAACACCGTAACGGTTTCTACATCTCTAAAAACCATTCTATGGATGAGGTTCTGAGCAATGTTTAGGGTGTCACCATTAACTAATAAAACCTGATCCCCCTGTTCAAAACCTATTTCTTCAAGAACTGGAGGTATTCCAAAACCGTATTTATAATCTGCTCCAGTGGCTGTATTAGAACCATTTGCATAAAACAACATGATGTAAATAAAGAATCCCACTACCACATTAACAAAAACACCACCTAACATGATGATGAGTCGCTGCCATGCCGGCTTGGATCTAAATTCCCATTCTTTAGGTTCTTGAGCCATTTGCTCTTTGTCCATGCTCTCATCGATCATTCCAGAGATCTTTACATAACCACCTAGAGGCAACCAGCCTATACCGTATACGGTATCACCTATTTTCTTTTTAAATAGAGAATATTTGATGTCAAAGAATAAATAGAATTTTTCTACTCGTATTTTAAAAAGTCGAGCAGGAATAAAATGCCCCAACTCATGTAAAACAATAAGCAGGGAAAGACTCATTAAGAAATTTATAATCAGAACAACCGTAGGATGCATATATTTTTAATTTAAGAGCCGCAAAAATAGGTCATTCAGCACAGTTGGCATAATGCTATTATAGATTTAGCGTACCATTAGCTTCTTGGTGACCGCACCTTTTTCTGAGGTAAGTTTAATAAAGTAGATACCACTGATTTGTGGCGCAGTAAAAACCATCGCAGGACGAGCCTCCAGTTGGTCTTTATAGTCCAGGATCAATCTTCCATGAAGGTCATATATTTTAAGATCTGTCAAAACACTAGTGTCTGTAATAATTTGAAAAGTATTGGAAGTAGGGTTGGGAAATAGTTGAAATTCCGCTTTCGCGAAAGCGTCACCTATACCAAGTGTAGCCGTATTATTCTTGCTTATAGTGGCAACATCTGGATCTATTTCTACCGTAGCAACGTTAAAAGGAACGCTGATGCTAAAATTTTCATTCAAATTATTGATGTTCAATACCTCCCATTGTTCTTGACCAGTGACTCCAGTAATTTTAACAGGAAGCGCTACTTCAAATAAACTCACAGAGCTATGGCTGGGCAGCTGCTGGTAGTTCATTGTGATTCCAGTAGGTGTTGCTGACCAGTTGATCGTATGCTGCGGATAGCCTTCTCCGTAAATCCAGTCGGCAAAAAATTCGGTCAGATTTTGCCCACTAGTAGCTGCTGCTATAGCTTTAAAATCAGGTGTTTTGGCATAATTAAAAGAAAGTTGTGGGTCGTTCAAGTAGTTTTGAAGGGTTTGTTGGAAATCGGTGTTCCCTATTTTTTCACGCAACATATGCAATACCATGCTGCCTTTATAATAAGATAGATTGCTATTAAACACACGTCCTACACTTAAGGTGTCTTGTGCGGGAACATAAACACTGCCGTTAGTAGAAGTGGTGGCTCTATTATTTGCATTCATACGCCAAGACTTAAAACTGCTGCTTCCGTCCAGATGCTCTACCGTCATTCCTGTAGCATAAGTAGCAAAACTCTCGTTGAGCCATATGTCTTGCCAGCTGCCACAAGTTACCTTATTCCCAAACCACTGATGAGCCAGCTCGTGCGCGATCAAACCCCGACTAAATCCGCCCATAAAACTAATAGTGGTGTGCTCCATGCCGCCACCCCAACCGAATTGTGCATGACCGTATTTTTCACTTCTATAAGGATAGGCTCCAAAGGTGGTTTCAAAGAAGTTCATAATAGGAACGGTCACCGCAGTACTTGCTTGTGCAGTTGCGAGATCTTCGGGATACACATAATTATCTATTGGTAAAGCGGTTGCGCCGCTACCTACCAGATCGGTATATCTGGCATAATTGGTTACCGCAATGGCAATCAGATAAGCTGGAATAGGGTAGTTGTGTTGCCATCTGAATCTTTTTCCAGTGGGTGTTGTTGTTTCAGAAAGGAGCAAGCCATTAGAAACGCCTGTGTTTCCTGCGGGGGTATGTATAATGACTTCTGTTTGATCAATTTTATCGTTGAGGTCTTGTTTGCAGGGCCACCAGGCTTTGGCGCCATAAGGCTCAGAAAGAGTCCATATAATTCCAGCATTATTATGCGTGGTTTGCGCAAAACTTCCAAATCCGCTTGCTATAGGGTTACCGCTATAGGTCACACTTAGACTATCTAAAACAGCATTATTTTGCGTTGCCGGCAGGTCGATAACCAATTCGTCATTTCCATTATTGATATAGGTAAGTGGGACACCTCTTTGTGTTACTTGGCTTACATTCATATTATTAGCCAAGTCAAATGTTATTTGATTGATGGCACCCACCGCTTCAAAATGGGAGGTTACCGTTCCAGAAATAATCGCAACATCTGGGTCTGTATCGAGTTCTAGACGTACGTATTTAAGATCGTAATTTGCAGTAGCTTGATGTATACTGCGTGAGGACGGGTTGATCAAAGAAGATTTTAAGAGACAAGCATCCACACCTGGCTGTGGATAAGTGGTAGTTGTTTGTTGTGATGCTGCTTTCGCGAAAGCGAGAATAAAACAAACTAAAATTAGTATTTTAAAATTCTTCATTTTATAGGGGGTTTCTAGTAAGGAAAGTTACAAAACATTCAATATTAGGATAATTAGGTCGTAATTTTGCAAAAAAGTATCAATTATGCTTCAATTTTTCATTAAAAATAAGTGGCGCGTTCTTTTTATGTTTGTCTTGTGCAGTGCGATAATGGCTGCTTTTCAATATGCACTTACACCAGAAAAAACGCTTCCAATTCTTCAGCCAGATAAGTTTGACCCTTCCCTGGTAGACGACTCTATGCTTTTTGTAAAAAAATACCATAAAATAGCTCCTTTTGAATTGGTAAATCAAAACGGAGACAGCATTACTCAAGACGATTATACGGGTAAGATTTATGTAGCAGACTTTTTCTTTACCACATGTCCTACCATATGCCCTGTCATGACTAAAAACATGATGCTGGTTCAGGAAGCCTTTATAAATGACCCTGAAGTACTGATTTTATCTCATAGTGTAACTCCAGAAATAGATTCTGTAGCAGTGCTTAAAAAGTATGCAGTTAAAAAAGGGGTGATGGATGCTAAGTGGAATTTAGTGACAGGTGATCGCAAGCAAATCTATGACCTAGCTCGTAAATCTTATCTCGCTGCAAAAGACAACAAATACGGAGGAGAATACGCATTGATCCACACAGAGAATTTCTTGCTGGTCGATAAAGAAGGAAGGCTTAGAGGCCGCTCTTATGACGGTACAGATCCAGAAGATGTGCAGAAATTAATAGAAGATATTTACATCTTAAAAGAGAGTTACAAAAGGCAAGATCAGTGATCTTGTAGAAAGGCAGCGACTGGCAGGTATTCCTATATTTTTGTTTTATATTTTTTTTAAAGTATATTTATATTCACTTCACGTTCAACTAATATTCTATTATGAAACAAATACTGTTCAGCCTTGTACTGGCATTTTCAGTAAGCATGTCTTTTGCTCAAACAGAGCAAGAATTGAAAGCCATGAAAAAAGTAAAGAAAGATTCTATAGCTCAGATCCAAGAACGTGTAGATGCTATCCAATCAAAGATAGACGCTATTCCAGGCTGGAGGTATGGCGCTTTTGGAACGGTTGGGGTGAACCTCTCCGAATTCAGCAATTGGTATTCTCAAGGGACTGCTAATGTGTCTTCTGGAACTATAGGGCTGACGATCAATTCTTTTGCAAATCTCAAACAACCTAAATATTTCTGGAGAAACTCCTTGAATGTTAATTTAGGATGGGTAAAATTTGATGATAAAGACGACCCAACAGATGATGCTAGTTTTCAAGAAGCGACTGACGTTTTTAATATTTCCTCTCTCTACGGTTTTAAATTAACTGAAAAAATAGCAATTTCTACATTGGGAGAATACCGTACTACTATTCTTAACAATCTTAATGATCCCGGGTATTTGGATCTTGGAGTTGGTGGTACTTGGACACCTGTTACTAATCTTGTCGTAGTGGTGCACCCTTTGAACTACAACTTTGTATTTGTAACAAACAACCCTGTTTTTGAATCTTCTTTTGGAGCAAAAGTAGTGGCCGATTATACTCGTAGCATAGGTGAGGTGAGTTTTAAATCTAACTTGTCTGTGTTTTATAGTTATGAAAACAGGGATCTTTCTAATTATACGTGGATCAATTCTTTTGGTTACACCCTATGGAAAAATATAGGTGTAGGATTTGAGTTTGGTATAAGAGGTAATAAGCAAGAAGCATTGAACTTTGAAAACAACAACCTAGCTGTTGGGGCGACTCCATTTACATTTGATTCGGTAAATAATAAGCTGCAATCTTATTATTTAATAGGATTGAATTACAAGATTTAAAAGAGCATTTCATTTATTGAAAAAGGCTTTCCATTTCTGGAAAGCCTTTTTTATGCTGGAAAATGATATCTTGAATCAAGAGTATGTTTTATGAAAATAGCGATTTTATTGTAGCTAAAGTCTTGATTAAAAATGCGACTAACAAAGTAGTTCCACCTTTTTTATTAAAGTCCGAGTTCTTTTTTAGTGGTGCGATTTTGTTCTTCAGGAGTAGACAGCTCTTTATTTGCCAGTCTGAAATTACCAAAGTTATAAGTAAAGCCCACACTTACTGTTCTCGTTTCTGGCAAGCTCAGGTAATAATTATCTTGATTTAAATAACGGGTAGTCATTCTTTGGTTTTGGGTTCTAAAAATATCAGTAAAGGCCAGAGATAGTTGTGCTCTTCTATTCCAAAGACTCTTATTAAAACTCATGTTAACGCCTAAAGAATCTCCCCATTCATAAGATCCAAAGAGTATACTAGATAAATAGGTGACGTCTACATCCATAGATAAAGTTCTGTTATCTGCAAGGTTGAATCGGTTAAAGGAGTTGAGATAGAATCCAGTAGTAGAATTGACTACATCTACACCTCCAGATTGAACTGCCCTGGTTTCATTTTCCATGTAGAATAAACTCGTACTGATCCCAGTATACCAGTTGCTATTTACATATTGATATGTGGCAGCGTCTATGCTATACTGTAATTCATAGTTTAAATTGATGCTCTGTGAGTTCAATTCATTAGTTGCATTGTTTTGAAAAGGGACATCGCTCAACAAGTTTTCGGCATACAGAAAATAAGTATTGATAAACCAGGCATTCTTATGATTCCAGCTCAAGGTGAATTTGTTATTGAATGCTGGTTGTAGATTAGGATTTCCAGTATTTGTATTAAAGTCATTTATAAAAGTACTGAACGGATTTAAATCTGCGTATCTAGGTCTGTCAATGGATCTTTTATAGCTTAAGGTGTAGGAATTGTTCTCATTAAATTGGTTGGTCAGTGCTAGATTAGGGAATAATTCTAGGTATTCTTGAGTATTCACTTGGCCTTGAGACTGTGAGACTCCGTCTACATCAGTTTGCTCTGCTCGCAACCCAGCAGCAAAGGACCATTTTTCCCAACTGCGATCTAGTTGCGCATAGGCAGCATAAATATTTTCGTCATAAAGGAATAAATCAGATAATGCGGGGTTAAGAATAGAGCCACTATCGGTATCAAAGAAATTTTGGGAACTGCTTGAAGCAACGTTGGAGAATTTTAAACCAGTACTAAAGGCATAATTTCCTAAGGAGGTATTGTAATCTAATTTTGCCGTATAAATATCGATTTCTTGAAGGGCATCAGTTAAAAAACTGTTTGTTCCTGTTGTAGCCTGATTGTTGTCAAAAAAGCGGGTGCTTAAATCTTGCAGTTGATCACTATTGGTAAAAATATAATTTCCCTCTAAAGTTAGAGAAGCACCGTTCTCATTAAGACTATGTTGCCACTGTGCGTTTACAAAACCATTAGTTCTATTTTTCTCAAATTGAGAGTCGGTGTTAAATCCAGAAAAGCTGGTCCCTGCATGAGGTAAAATGAGCGTTTGGTTTTGATAATTGACATCGTTATTTTGGTTGGTGCTAAAATTACCAGAAAAGCTTAAAGCATTTTTCTTATCTACGCTAATATCAACAATGGTATTGAAGTTATGAGCGGCACTGCGATCTACTTTTTCTAGTTCAGTGAACCACCTCTCTGACCTACTGCCATCTGGATTAAAAAAGCCTATTTGTGAGTCGTCAAACTTGAAGTCTTTTCTAGGGCTAAAGTTGTAATTGGCATACACATTAAGCCAGTTATTCTTGTAAAAATGTGAGGTTCCTATCTGGTATTTAGTAAAGGTTCCTTGAGTCCACGAACCGTTTACATTTCCTTTATAACCTAATGAAATGCCTTTAGAAGTATTGATGTTGATCACAGCAACACCTTCTGCATCATAACTCGCCGGCGGATTTGTAATTACTTCTACACTCTTGATATTGTCAGCGCTATAACTGCGTAGTAAGCTGCTCAGTTCATCATTGGTCAGGTACACACGCTTGTTATTGATATAAATTACTGCGGGCGAATTTTGAACCATGTAGGTTCCTTCCATTTCAAAGACCCCTGGAGTCTTTTTTAACAGGTTTTCAGTGTTACCAATGCTTAAGATGGTATTTTCTACATTAAAAACTAATCTATCAGTCTTTTTATCTATGGTAGGTTTGCTTGCGGTTACCACAACCGCCTCAAGTTGTTCGGGGTCTTCAGCAAGATAGAAATCTCCTATTTTCCCTGAGCCAGTAATGTTTTGCTTTCGCGAAAGCGTAACATATCCAACAGAAGAAATCTGAAAAGTATATGCTCCTTGTTGAAAATCTTTGAATTCAAACTCTCCTTTTTCATCTGTTGCTGTTGCTTTGTAAAAGGTACTGTCTGGCATTTTAAAAGTCACAACGGTGGCGTAGGGTATAGCTACTTTCTCTTTAGTCCATACGTTTCCTGTAAGATCATTTTGTGCAGTCGTACTAAGGACTAGGAGAAAAATAAAAAAGGGTAAATATTTCATTCTAAAGAATTTAAAGACGAGCTAAAATACCAAACCTCATCAAAACTTCCCGCGATGTTTTAGATTATATTTGCACACTATTGAAAGGACTATGAAGAATATACGTAATTTTTGTATCATCGCACATATTGATCACGGGAAGAGTACGCTGGCAGACAGGCTGTTAGAGGCTACTCAAACGGTTACAAAACGGGAGTCTCAAGCTCAGCTGCTGGACAGCATGGACTTAGAAAGGGAGCGCGGAATAACGATTAAATCACATGCGATTCAAATGGATTATACGGCTCCAGATGGGGAGCAATATATTTTAAATTTGATTGATACCCCTGGACACGTTGACTTTTCTTATGAGGTATCGCGTTCCATAGCCGCCTGTGAAGGCGCCTTACTTATCGTTGATGCTGCACAAAGTATACAAGCACAAACTATTTCTAATCTTTACCTAGCTTTAGAAAATAACCTGGAAATTATCCCTGTGCTTAATAAAATAGACCTTCCTAGTGCCAACCCAGAAGAAGTAACAGATGATATCGTAGATTTATTAGGGTGTGACCCTAGTGATGTTATTCCTGCAAGTGCCAAAACCGGACAAGGAATTCAAGAAATTTTAGATGCGATTATAGCAAGAGTTCCTGCTCCTAAAGGGAATCCAGACGAGCCGTTACAAGCGCTTGTTTTTGACTCCCAGTACAACCAGTTCCGTGGAGTAGAGACTATTTTTAGAGTGATAAATGGCTCTATAAAAAAAGGGCAACACATTAAGTTTGTAGCCACAGGAGAAAGCTATCATGCTGACGAGGTGGGTACTTTAAAACTCAATCAAGTTGCTAAAAAAGAAATAAAAACCGGCGATGTAGGCTACCTCATTACCGGTATCAAAGATGCCAAAGAAGTAAAGGTAGGGGACACGATCACTGACCACGCCACGCCAACTACAAATCCTATAAGTGGATTTGAAGATGTAAAGCCTATGGTATTTGCGGGTATTTATCCGGTAGATACAGAGGATTACGAAGATTTGCGATCCAGTATGGAAAAACTCCAGCTCAATGATGCTTCTCTAGTCTTCCAGGCAGAGAGTAGTGCGGCGCTAGGTTTTGGATTCCGTTGTGGATTTTTAGGTATGTTACACTTAGAAATTATCCAAGAACGACTGGAACGCGAGTTTGACATGACTGTGATTACTACAGTTCCTAACGTGTCTTATCATGCCTATACTCATAAGAATCCAGATGAGATCCTTATCGTAAACAACCCAACCGACCTTCCAGAGCCTTCTAGTTTGAATAGAGTAGAAGAACCTTATATCAAGGCGACTATCATTACTAAATCTGATTTTGTAGGGAATGTGATGTCATTATGTATCGAGAAACGCGGTATTGTGACCAATCAAACTTACCTCACCACAGAGCGTGTGGAATTGACTTTTGATATGCCACTTGCCGAAATCGTTTTTGACTTTTACGACAGGTTGAAGACGGTGTCTAAAGGCTACGCCTCCTTTGATTACATGCCTATCGGGATGCGGGAGTCAAAGTTAGTACGAGTAGATATATTATTAAACGCACAAACGGTGGACGCTTTGAGCGCATTGATCCATGCTGATAATGCTTATAATATCGGTAAAAAAATGGTAGAAAAACTGCGAGAATTGATCCCAAGACAGCAATTTGATATACCCGTACAAGCGGCTATAGGAGCAAAAATCATATCTCGTGAAACCATCAAAGCTTTGCGTAAAGATGTAACAGCAAAATGTTATGGTGGCGATATCTCTCGTAAACGTAAACTTCTTGAAAAGCAAAAGAAAGGAAAGAAACGCATGCGCCAAGTGGGTAATGTTGAAATTCCACAAGAGGCATTTATGGCGGTTTTAAAATTGAATGATTAAGCACTAGATAAGAATATGGCTTTTGCGAAAGCTACTACAAAAAAGTCTCATCAATTTGATGAGACTTTTGTTGTTTAGATTCTATTTCATTCACCTAATCCATCTATAAATGCTGCATGAATTCACGACGCATTACGTCTTTTAGGAAATAAAATGTTTTTTGTTTAGGATGGCTTCTCCTCCATAACGACTTCACCAGTGTCTTTTTCTACAATTTGTTTTCCTAGGTAAGCGAGTACACTTCCTTCTTCAATCTCTAAATTGAGAGCCATGGACGGTATGATATCGATCTTATTATCCTTTCTTACAAATAGAGGTATGATATCGTTATCTGTCTTAGTAATTTCTATAAGTCCTTTAAAATGATCTTGAGACCTGATTGTGATCTCATGAATTTTACCGTGATAGCGTGCCACCTCCATCATGTTTACATAATCGTCTGTCGCAGAAAACAACCCAGCATCAGAGTTTTTATTAGGGTTATTGATCTCGTTAGAATGTACTAATCTGTACGCTCCATTTTCACCAAAACGGTCGCTGAAACGTTCAAGAGCGTAGTCATTAATTTGTGAATTACCGGTAAGCGCTAACAAAAACCCAATGTTGTTAAATTCAATATCGTCTGATATGGAGTCTGAATAAATGTCGGCGGTTATAGCATCCAGTCCTTGTTCCTTTGCAACACGTATATTGCTTGCATTGGTATCTACTAAAACGACACTGCGGCCATGATCCTTTAGGTAGGAAGCAATAATTCTAGAGAATTTTGAGGCCCCTACGATCATGATCCCGTTAGATTTCTTAAGGAATACACCTACCATTTTTGCAAACAGTCGCGCGGTGGTAGCATTGAGCAATACCGTACCGAGGACGATCATAAAAACGAGTGGTGTGATGTATTCTGCTCCTTGAACTCCCTGAGCGACTAATTTAGATCCGAATAATGAGGCGATACCAGCAGCAACAATACCACGAGGTCCTACCCAAGAAATAAATAGTTTTTCATTTAATTTCAAACCGCTATGGGTTGAACTAGCAAACACACCAAGGGGCCTAATGACAAAGGCTATGATCGCAAATAGAACTGCGGTTTCCCATCGGTAGATCAAGTAAAGGTCTTCCATGTTGATGTTTGCAGATAGCAATATGAAGAGAATAGAGATCAACAGTACACTCAGAGATTCTTTAAAGTAAAGCAATTCTTTAAGGTTGGGTAAATTCATATTACCCATTACCATTCCCATGACTACTACGGCCAGTAATCCAGATTCATGTGCAAAAGAATCGCTTAGCACAAAAACGCCAAGCACTGTTGCAAGAGTAAAAACATTTAACAAATAATGAGGGATGAGCTTCTTTTTAATAGAGAAGACCAAGGCATGTGCAAAAGAAAAACCAAAGGTAAACCCGAATAAAACAATCTTACCAAATTCTTCTAAAGCAACTAAAGTGAATTCTCCACCAGCGCCCGCACTAATAAATTCAAAAACCAATACAGCAAATAAGGCCCCTATAGGGTCTATAAGAATCCCTTCCCATTTCAATATAGAACTCAAGTCTTTTTTAAGAGGAATATTTCTTAGAATAGGAGTAATTACGGTAGGTCCTGTTACAATGATAAGAGCAGAGAAAAGCAGAGAGATCTTCCAGCTCAATCCAAAAATATAATGAGCCGCCACGCCACCACCTGTAAAAGTGATAAGTACAGCGATGGATATTAATTTACCGATTACAGGTCCTGTATTTAGTATTTCGGTACGTTTTAGGGTGAGTCCGCCTTCAAATAAGATGATGCTTATCGCCAGGGATACAAAATAAAATAAACTGTCTCCAGGGAACAGGCCTTTTTCTCCATTCCATATGGGCTCTATAATCTTAGCGTCCATATATAATGTAGCGATAGGTCCTACCAGTAGACCTATAATAATAAGTGGTAAAATAGCCGGGATTTTAAACCTCCATGCCACCCATTGTGCCAGTATTCCTAATATGATAATTCCTGCTAACTCTAGCATGTTTTAAATTTTGAGGAAAATTACGACCTTTTTTACAGGTTTTATAATTGTTCCGCTTTCGCGAAAGCGAAATACGCAATAATTAAGCCTATATTTATGATTTTTAACAAATATTAAGTGTTGACTGATCCCTCATTTAAAAATATAGCGATAGGAATCGCATTTTCCCCTACCTTAGAAGCAAACGTAAGTGAAGCCGCTAGACTAAGCTGTATGTTGGGAGCAAAATTATTACTTATTCACGTAGGTAAAGGAAGCCCAGAAAAAATTCAGATCATTGATCAATTTATAGGAAATTGCAATCAATCGCAATTATCTTACGAGCTCGTTTTTAAAGAAGGAGAGCCGGTCGATGTTATTTTAGAAGCGGTTCAAGAATATCATATAGACTTACTTTTATTAGGAGCATTAAAAAAGGAAAAATTTGTAAAGTTTTACCTAGGTTCTATCGCTCGTAAAATTACAAGAAAAGCTACTTGTTCAGTACTTTTAATTACCAATCCCAGTGTGGTTAGAAAACCATGCAAGCACGTAGTAGTTAACAGTCTAAAAGATACGCATACCGAGCGCACCATAGGAACTGCTTTTTATGTAGCCCACAGTCTGGGCAGCAACCAACTCACTATTGTAGAAGAAATAGAAGACCAAAAAATATCTATTAAAATTGATGATGATCAAAGTTTGCGCAAAGCAAACCTGCTTAAAGAAAAATTAAAAAGGCAAGAGGAATCAAGAGTGCGTGGGATTTTAAGTCATATTCCTGAAGAACAAAAGGAGGGGATGTTTATAGAAACACAAGCTATTTTTGGAAAACGAGGTTATTCAATAGGTCATTACGCACAAATAGTACGTGCCGACCTTCTTGTTATGAACGGCCCTAAGAAATATACTTTTTTAAGCAGATTTTTTCCACACGATCTAGAATATATTTTAAAAGAATTACCTACAGATGTACTCATAGTAAGATGACGAAGAAGAAAACAGACATTAAAGGATTTTTTAAGTCATTGCCCAAAAACATTTTTAGTGGTTTTGTTGTAAGTCTTATAGCATTACCTTTAGGGTTAGGGCTTGCTATGGCTAGTGATGCACCACCTATTTCTGGTGTCATTGCAGCAGTGGTAGGCGGTGTTTTAGTTTCTATTTTAGGAGGCAGCCATGTCACTATTTCTGGACCTGGGAACGGGCTGGTAGGAGTTATATTAGTTGCTGTGGCGACCTTGGGGTTGAATGGAACCTATGCAGCAATCATATGTTCTGGAATATTGCTTACCATTTTAGGATTTTTAAGAATGGGTAAATTGGCAGATTTCTTTCCGTCCAGCGCTATTCAAGGAATGCTTGCTGCAATAGGCCTTATTATTCTGGGCAAACAGTTCCATATTATGATGGGCAATCAAATAAAGTTAGACGGCAGCGTGGATTATTTACTCGCTATTCCTTCTACTGTAATAGGTGCTTTTTCTTATGATCACTCCGGTTTTACTTATGCAGCAATCGCCGGTATTCTAGCATTAGGTATTATGGTTTTTTATCCTAAAATACGCAACAAATACTTTCACCTTATTCCAGCACCCATGTGGATCGTACTGATCTCTATAGGATTCAGCTATTTTTATGAATTGGTATTGCAGCAGCCGCACCCTGTAGACCCTGCTTATATGATCGCCGATATTCCTACTGGAGCTCAAATCATTTCTGATATTCCCATTCCAAATTTTGATCTGTTGGGATCTTTTAGCTTTTGGGGAAGTGTTCTTGCAATTACCTTGATCGCCAGTATAGAGTCTTTATTAAGTATCAAAGCGGTCGATCAATTAGACCCTGAAAAAAGACGATCTAATGTCAATAGAGACTTAAAAGCATTAGGTCTCGCTACTATAGGAAGCGGATTTTTAGGAGGTCTTAATGTAGTTACGGTAATTGCACGCAGTTCAGTAAATGTAAATAATGGTGGTAGCAATCGCTCTTCTAACTTTGCACATGCTACGTTTTTGGTGATTTTTATATTGCTGTTTAGTACGCAGCTCACTCGTATTCCATTGCCGGCATTGATGGCCATATTGGTTTATACCGGTTATAAACTGGCCTCACCAAGAAATATAGCTAAGATTTTTAGGATAGGTAAGGAGCAGCTCCTTATTTTTTCCACAACTTTACTGGTGACCCTATTTGTAGGTTTGATTTCAGGGATTTTGGCAGGTGTGTTGATGACATTTGTTATTCATGTGATTATTAATAAAGACTTGGAGCTTTTTATCAAAAACTGGAGCAAGCCTAATGTGTTGATGTTGAAAGAAAAGCGAGGGGATCAACATTATTATATCAACGTAAAACACTATTGTACATTTTTAAACTTTTACAAACTCAAAGAAAAATTAAATGCCATTCCAGAGACTGAAGACGTGGTTGTAGACCTTTCTCTCTGTGAATTTGTTGACCATACCGTAATGGAAAATTTGAGTGCTTATCAAGATGTCTTTCACAAACGAGGTGGGCACCTGGAATTGATAGGATTAGATCTTCACGGTACAGAATCAGGACATCCTTTTGCTTTAAGGAGGTTGATTCCTGGAATTCCATTCCTAACGGATAACCTAACTAAAAGGCAGACCACGCTTCAAGAGATTGCTGATAATTACAGTCTGAATTATGAGGCTGACGTAAAAGAAGATACAGAGGTGCTGGATGATTTTAGATACTTCAGAACCAAGCGTATTGAAAAAATATACAACAGGCTATTCAATAAAGATGCTTCTTTTTCAGTTTTTGATATACATTACTCTGAAGGGGAATTTATTGCCAAAGAAGACGTGCGTACCACTATGCTTCATATAAAATTTGATCATCAGATTCCAGAATTCACCTTAGATAGTGAAGGCTTTCTCGAGCGCGTTTATGCTATTGCCGGTTACAACGATATCCCAATAGATAATCATTCTGATTTTTCTAAGCGCTTCTATTTGTTAGGTGATGAACCCAAATTAGTTCAAGACTATTTTACTGATGATCTGGTACGATTCTTTGAAAGCAACACCTATTACCATGTAGAGTCTGATGGTATTTCTTTACTGGTATTTAAATCCCAACGAACCGCTGGAGTGAAGGAAATCAAACAGCTGCTAGACTTTGGTACAAGACTCTCTAAAATTGTGGTTAAAGAAGAAGCCCAGCAAGCTTAACGTCCTCATTTAAATAGGTATTAATCTCTAATGCCTTTGCGTTTATTAGAGTTGATTTTGTATTTTGCATGACCTATGAAAATACACGCTATTGAATCCGGTAATTTTAAGTTGGACGGCGGTGCCATGTTTGGCGTAGTGCCTAAAACTTTATGGACCCGTACAAATCCAGCAGACGCAAACAACATGATTGATATGGCAGCACGATGCCTTCTTATCGAGAATGGAGACCGATTGACACTTATAGACACCGGCATGGGAAATAAGCAGTCAGAGAAGTTTTTTGGCTACTATTATATGGACCATAGATTTGATCTGGACAGCTCACTAAAGGAAAAGGGTTTTTCCAGGAATGATATTACAGACGTATTTTTGACGCACTTGCATTTTGATCATTGTGGAGGCGTGATTAAGAAAAGTAGTACAGGAGATTTTTTAGAGCCCGCTTTCGCGAAAGCGATATGCCACACCAACTCCAGTCACTGGAACTGGGCCGCAGAGCCCAACGACAGGGAGAAGGCTAGTTTTTTAACAGAAAATATAAAGCCTATAGAAGAAAATGGACAGTTGAACTTTATTTCTCAAAAAGGAACTTATGAGAAAAAAAACGAAATGGACTTTGATATTCTATTTGTAGACGGTCATACAGAAAAAATGATGATTCCTCATATTCATATGGGAGAAAAGACATTTGTGTTTATGGCAGATTTACTGCCTACAGTAGGACACTTGCCATTACCTTATGTGATGGGTTACGATACCAGACCTTTACTGACACTAGGAGAAAAAGAAAAATTTCTTAATGAGGCGGCAACAAAAGGTTATTACCTGATACTGGAGCATGACCCTTTTAACGAAATCATCACGGTAAAACACACCGATAAAGGGGTGAGACTAGATCAAACCTTTACTTTTAAAGACTTATTTTAAAAATTAAATTAATAATAAATAACAAATGAAGTATTCAATTTTTAAATCGACTTTGTTAACCATTGCAGCAGCAGGTTTATTAGCTAGCTGTGGTAGTGGTGGAGCAATAGTCTCGCCGCCTATAGGAAATATAGACAGCACACCATTAAAAACGCAAGCACTTACTGAAGAGCAGGCAAGAAACTGGAAAGACTATGATCTTGTAACAGATACCATTCCTGGAATGAGTATCAATAAAGCTTACACAGAACTGCTCAATGGTAAAAAAGGTAAAACCGTCGTGGTAGCCGTAATTGACTCTGGTATTGATATAGAGCACGAAGATCTGGATGGAGTGATCTGGACCAATACGGATGAAATCCCTAATAACGGGAAGGATGACGATAACAATGGTTATATCGATGATGTTCACGGATGGAACTTTCTAGGAGATATCGTTGATGAAAACTTGGAATACGAGCGTATCGTAAGAGATAAAGCTATGCTGCCTGCAGACATCGTTGCCAAAGCTCAAAAAGAATACGATGCTAAGGTAGAAGCGGCTCAACAAGAGAAAGCATTCTATGAGCAGCAAATTGCAGCGGTAGAAGGGTTTGACTCTAAACTAGAAGCAGCTACTGGGAAAAATGAGTATACCTTAGAAGATGTAAATGCAGTTGAAACTGGAGAGGATGAAGAGCTAGTGCAAGCTAAAGGAATTGCACAAAGAGTTTTTCCTCAATACGAGAATTTTAAAAACTTAAAAGACTTATTACAAGGTGAAGTGGATGGGCTTACAGCTCTTCTTAATGGGGATAAGTTAAAGACCAACTACCGTAAAGACCTCCTCAATGATGATCCTTATGTATGGGATACCCCAGTATACGGGAATAATGAATATTCTGGTCCAGATCCAGAAAAGGCAGATGCGTTTCACGGGACACACGTGGCAGGAATTATCGCTGCAGAGCGGGATAACGGCCTAGGGGTGAATGGTGTTGCAAATCATGTAGAAATCATGGTATTAAGAGCTGTTTCTCAAGCAGATGAATACGACAAAGATATCGCTAAAGCCATACGTTATGCTGCAGATAATGGAGCAAAAGTAATTAACGGAAGTTTTGGAAAATACCACTCTACAAATGCACAATGGGTTTGGGAGGCTATCAAATATGCCGAATCTAAAGATGTACTTTTTGTAAATGCAGCTGGTAATGAAGGAATTGACACAGATTTTACTCAAGTATATCCACAAGATCAAGTTCTTGCTGGTGCAGAGATTTCTGACAATTTTTTAACCGTTGGAGCATTGAATTTTGAATATGGCTCTGGTTTAGTTGCAAATTTTTCTAATTACGGTAAAAGTAGTGTGGATGTATTTGCTCCTGGAGTAGCTATTTATTCCACAGCTCCTAATAATGAATACCGCAATGCAGGTGGTACTTCTATGGCTTCTCCGGCTGTAGCAGGGGTAGCTGCAGTTATTAGATCTCAATATCCCAAACTTACTGCTTCACAAGTAAAGCATGTAATTATGGACAGTGGCTTAACAACTAGTGCTAGAGTAGTCTTAGGTGGTGATGCAGAAGATACCAAAGCATTTGGTGAAACAACAGTTTCTGGTAAGATGGTCAATCTTTATAATGCATTAATTATCGCTTCTAGAATATAGTATATCAGAATCTTTGAAAGTAGGATATAGCGGTCTGTTTTAATTTTAAAACAGACCGCTATATTTTGATTAAAGAGGTCTTTTTTTTTAAAGAAAAACTAAAACTGATGTTTTTACGTTTAATACAGCAGGACGTATCAGTTTCTGTATGTTTGAGCAGGCTGTGTTTAGTGATAAAGGTTCACTTAATTCTATTCGTCGATTTTAATTACCCTTTAATAAATTAAAAACATCGACGAAATACAGTAAATAATAATAAAATGAATAGATGACATATCTTTTTTGCCGGAGTTCTTTTTAATTTCTACTTTCGCAACTGCATAATGATGAACATGATTTTAACAAATTTTAACTTTTTTTGCTTGATGTTGCTGCAGCGGGTTCCACCGACTCCTAATGCAACTGGAAAAATGGGTCCTACTCCGCCTGGAGATGTAGTGCCTTTAGATACTAATGTTTGGATATTATTGATCATAGCTATTCTTATGATCTTTTATGTAACAGTACCTAGATTAAAGAAAACAGTTTAAAGACTCATTAGTCTTTTTACATACTTTCCTATTACGTCAAATTCTAGATTCACTTGATCGCCTTTTGATAAGGTTTTGAACCCTGTGTGCTCATAGGTGTATGGAATGATAGCAACAGAAAAGGAATCGAGTTTTGAACCGACTACAGTAAGGCTTACTCCATTAATACAAATGCTTCCCTTCTCAATGGTTACGTTGTTTAACTTTGAATCGTATTCAAAACTAAACACCCAGGAACCGTCCTTATTGATCACTTCTGTGCAGGTAGCCGTTTGATCTACGTGTCCTTGAACAATGTGTCCGTCTAATCGGGCATTCATTTTCATAGCGCGCTCTATGTTTACTATATCACCTTCTTGTAGATCGCTTATATTAGTTTTATTTAAAGTTTCCTCAATCGCTGTTACCGTATATTGATTTCCATCAATGGAAACAACGGTAAGACAGACCCCATTATGAGCAACGCTCTGATCAATTTTTAATTCTGAAGTTAAGTCACAAAGCAAACTCAGATGTAAATTAGTGCCCTCTTTTTTAAGCTGGACAACTTTTGCGGCACTCTCAATGATTCCTGTAAACATAACTGGCTAAAAAACTTTACTTTTATACTTTCAAAAATAAGGCATAAATAGCGCATTACATGAATAAGGAAGAGAATATCAAAGTAGGTATTACGATAGGGGATCCTAATGGAGTAGGTGGAGAGATAATACTAAAGGCATTTGAGGATCCTAGAATGTTAGAAATGTATACTCCAGTAGTTTTTGCAAGTACAAAACTACTCTCCTTCTATGCAAAAACATTTGATTTGAAAACTAAAATACACGGTATTACCTCATTAGACGAGGTAGTTCCAGGGAAGTTTAATGTATTGCGATTAATAAAGGAGCCATTTACAGTACAATGGGGAGAGGTGAGTACAGAAGCAGGAAAGCTAGCTATAAGAAGTTTAGAAGCTGCCACTGCTGCTCTTAAAGAGAATAAAATAGACGTATTAGTTACGGCGCCTATCAATAAAGAATCAATTCACTCAGAAGACTTCACATTTCCAGGCCATACCGATTATTTAAATCAAGAATTGGAAGGAGAAAGCTTAATGTTTATGGTTTCTGATGAATTGCGAGTAGGTTTGCTTACAGATCATGTACCTGTAAAAGATGTCCCTTCCACTATTAATGAAAAATTAATTAAGACCAAGATAGGAACGATTAAAGAGTCTCTAAAAAAGGATTTTGGAATTAGTAAGCCTAGAATAGCTGTTTTAGGAATTAATCCTCACGTAGGAGATAATGGTGTTATAGGAACAGAAGATCAGGATACACTTATTCCTGCTTTAGAGCAATTACGAGAAGACGGGAATATTATTTTTGGCCCCTATGCAGCAGATTCCTTCTTCGGAAATAAAAAATACAAAGAATTTGATGCTGTTTTAGCAAGTTATCACGATCAAGGATTGATCCCGTTTAAAACCATAGCCTTCGGTCATGGGGTTAATTATACAGCGGGACTTAGTCATGTAAGAACCAGTCCTGATCATGGGACAGGCTTTGATATCGCTGGAAAGGGAACTGCAAATCCAGAATCATTTGTCGCTGCAATTGATGCAGCAATCGTGATATATTTAAAGCGTAAAGAGTATGATATCTTGAATGAAAACCCGTTGAAAAAACTTTCTCGCAAACGAAGGTGATATTAACACTAGGTTTTTAATAACTTTTATTATCTTTGCCCGCTCTTTGAAAGAGTAGTATTATGGAACTCAAGGCTTTTATTTTATCCTTTGCCGGATTAAAGCAAGGGAAGCACCAGTTTAAGTACGAGGTCGATAACACGTTTTTTGAAAATTTTGGATTTGAAGAGTTTAATAGTTCATCACTAGTAATTGATGCAGAGCTGGATAAAAGAAATACCATTATGGATCTTTTTTTAAAAGCTACTGGGTCAGTTAATTTAAATTGTGATGTTACTAATGAGCCATTTGATCTAGACATAGATGCTTCTATGGATTTGGTCATCAAATTTGGAGATATTTTTAATGACGATAATGAAGATTTATTGATCCTTTCACATGGAGACTATGAATTCAATATCGCTCAGTATGTGTATGAAATGCTAGTGCTTTCCATACCTCAAAAAAGAGTTCATCCAGGTGTTGAAGACGGTTCTTTAGATTCAGACGTTTTAGATAAATTGGAGGAATTAAGAGTTTCAATGCCAGAAGAAAAAAGTAACAGTAACGATATAGATCCCAGATGGGACGCATTAAAGAAATTAAAAACGGATAATAATTTATAGCCATGGCGCATCCTAAGAGAAAAATCTCGAAAACGAGAAGAGACAAAAGAAGAACTCACTACAAAGCTACAGTTCCACAAATTGCTACAGATTCAACAACTGGTGAAGCTCACCTTTATCACAGAGCGCACTGGCATGAAGGAAAACTGTATTACAGAGGTAATGTAGTTATAGACAAAACTGAAGTAGCGGAGGCTTAATTCACAATTAATTATTTCGTAGAAAACAATTGCTTTCTATATGAAATCAAAAAAAATGACACGTTTTTATTAAAAATGTGTCATTTTTTCTGGTTTCTAGAGCTTTTTTATTAGCTTTCCACGCGCTAATTAAATCATTAGAATCCCCAGTATGAGTAATATTAAAGCGGCGATAACGGCAGTAGGTGCCTATGCTCCAGAGTATAGACTTACAAATGCCATTTTAGAAACCATGGTCGACACCAACGACGAATGGATCACTTCTCGTACCGGAATTAAAGAACGCCGTATCCTTAAGGATAAGGATAAAGGAACATCTTATCTCGCTATTCAAGCAGCACAAGACCTTATTAAGAGCGCAAATCTAGATGTCTCTACTATAGATTTAGTTCTCGTGGCAACGGTAACACCAGACATGCCAGTCGCTTCTACAGCAGCTTTTGTTGCATCAGAAATAGGTGCTGTAAATGCATTCTCTTATGATTTAATGGCAGCATGCTCAGGCTTTCTATACGGTATGAGTACCGCTAGCAGTTACATAGAATCTGGTCGTTATAAAAAAGTATTGCTGATTGGGGCAGATAAAATGTCCTCCATTATAAATTACGAAGACCGCGAGACTTGTATCATTTTTGGAGATGCCGGTGGCGCAGTTCTTTTTGAACCTAATTTAGAACCTTATGGATTTGAGGATGAAGTCCTGCGCAGTGATGCCATAGGACGTAATTTTCTCAAAATAGATGCTGGAGGATCTTTGTTGCCAGCCTCTCATGAAACGGTAGATAAGAAACAACATTACGTTTTTCAGGATGGGAAAAACGTTTTTAAATATGCAGTGTCAAAAATGGCCGACGTTTCAGAGGAAATCGTGGAGCGCAACAATCTTACCAATGAAGACATTAACTGGCTGGTGCCGCATCAAGCAAACAAACGCATCATAGATGCAACTGCAAGAAGAATAAATCTTTCAGCAGAGAAGGTGATGATGAATATTCATAAATATGGAAATACCACCAGTGCCACTTTGCCACTATTATTAAAAGAGTACGAGACTCAGTTAAAAAAGGGAGATCGCTTAGTATTTGCCGCCTTTGGTGGTGGTTTTACTTGGGGGTCTATTTTATTAACTTGGGCTTACGATAGTTAAACTTAATAACCACACTATTTATGGACATTAAAGAAATACAGAACCTAATCAAATTTGTTGCTAAATCTGGAGCAAGTGAGGTAAAATTAGAAATGGATGATATAAAAATCACCATCAGAACAGGAAGTGATGCAGATGTTACTTACGTATCCCAGGCACCTCCTATGCAAATGGCTCCAGTTCAACAAGCAGCTCATGCGCCAGTTGCTAGTGAGACTCCAGCAGCGACAGCAGCTCCGGCAGCAGAAAGTATTGATAAATACGTTACTGTAAAGTCTCCTATAATTGGAACCTTTTACAGGAAATCTTCTCCAGATAAGCCTTCTTTTGTCGAGGTAGGAGATAGTATTAAAGAAGGTGATACCTTATGTATTATCGAGGCGATGAAACTTTTCAACGAGATTGAAAGTGAAGTTTCGGGTACTATTGTAAAAGTGCTTATTGATGATTCTTCTCCGGTAGAATTTGATCAGCCATTATTTTTAGTAGATCCTTCTTAATAGGAGAAGAATTTTTTATGTCTTAGTGTTGGTTTTGCCGCTACTTTCTTACCGCTTTCGCGAAAGTGAAACAAAAAAAGAAGTTGGTGCTGAATTTAATTCAGTGCGAAAGTGAGCTAACCAGCCCTTATCTAAAAAGAAACATGATGTTTAAAAAAATATTAATAGCAAATCGTGGTGAGATAGCCCTTAGGGTTATACGAACTTGCAAGGAAATGGGAATTAAAACAGTAGCGGTATACTCTACTGCTGATGCCGAAAGCCTTCACGTAAAATTTGCTGATGAAGCAGTTTGTATAGGTCCACCACCTAGTAATCTATCGTACTTAAAAATGTCTAACATTATTAGTGCAGCAGAGATTACAAATGCAGACGCCATTCACCCTGGATATGGATTTCTTTCTGAAAACGCAGATTTTTCTCGTATTTGTGAAGAACACCAAATCAAGTTTATAGGCGCTAGTGCTGAGATGATCTCCAAAATGGGAGATAAAGCTACAGCAAAGAAAACTATGAAAGAAGCAGGTGTACCTTGCGTTCCAGGATCTGAAGGAATTATTGCAGATTTTGAGGAATGTATTAAAACTGCAAAAGAAACCGGTTATCCGGTAATGCTTAAAGCTACTGCTGGTGGTGGTGGTAAAGGAATGCGTGCTGTGTGGAAAGAAGAAAATCTTCAGGACGCATGGGATAGCGCCCGTTATGAGTCTAAAGCAGCCTTCGGTAATGATGATATGTATATGGAGAAACTCATTGAAGAGCCACGCCATATAGAAATCCAGATCGTAGGCGATAGCTATGGAACAGCATGCCATTTAAGTGAGCGTGATTGTTCTGTACAAAGACGTCACCAAAAGCTTACGGAAGAAGTGCCTTCTCCATTTATGACCAAAAAATTACGTAAGGAAATGGGTGAAGCTGCGGTAAAAGCAGCAGAATACATTGCTTATGAAGGAGCTGGGACAGTAGAATTTCTTGTAGATAAGCACCGTAATTTCTACTTTATGGAAATGAACACTCGTATACAAGTAGAGCACCCTATTACAGAGCAGGTCATTGACTTTGATCTTATTAGAGAGCAAATTTTAGTTGCTGCGGGAGTGAAAATTTCAGGGAAGAACTATGAACCTTCATTACACTCTATTGAGTGCAGAATAAATGCAGAAGATCCTTATCACGATTTCCGTCCTTCTCCAGGGAAGATTACTACATTACACGCACCTGGTGGTCACGGTGTTCGATTAGACACTCATGTATACGCTGGATATTCCATCCCGCCTAATTATGACTCGATGATTGCAAAGTTGATTACGACTGCAAGAACACGTCAAGAGGCGATTGATAAGATGAAACGCGCACTAGATGAGTTTGTCATAGAGGGAATTAAAACTACGATTCCTTTTCACAGACAGCTTATGGATGAGCCAGATTATGTAGCTGGGAATTATACCACTGCATTTATGGATACCTTTAAAATGAAGCCTTTATCTGAATAAAAGGATTTTTACTTATATAAAAACCTATCTGTCAACCTCAGATAGGTTTTTTTATGCAATTAATTGTCATTTTATGTTTCTGTACTGGCTATTTGAAATATTTTTGAAGATGTTCTGTTTTAAGTAATACCAGTATATTTAAATGGTATAAATATGAAGTTGAAGTTGTTTTTTATTCTGGTGTTTTGCTGCTCAATAGGTGGTGCACAAGAATACAGCAACTTGAAAAAAAAACGTCTTGCAGTTAGGGATTCGATCTCCCTAGATTCTATAAGTATCAGTCCAGCCTATTTTAAAGTAGTGGATAAAACAGGTAAGACTATCGATAGTTCTAGGTACAATATTAACTTTTCCAGCTCCATTTTAACCTTTAAAAATAAAACTGAAATAAGTGCCGATTCTATAGATGTCACCTATTTGCCACTGCCTGATTTTCTTACCAAGACCTATCAATTCTACGACCCAAGTATTATTTTAGATAATGACAGTAGGCAAGAACAATTAGTAGCTTTACAGCAACCTACAGCAGTAAACACCTTTATTCCTTTTGATGGTTTGCAAACTTCTGGAAGTATTACCAGAGGCGTGCGGGTGGGAAATAACCAAAACAGTGTAGTAGATTCTGAACTGGATTTAAGAATCACAGGAAAGCTAAGCGATAAAGTATCACTGAGAGCTTCCATTCAAGATGCAAACGTACCGCAAACCCAAAATGGATACTCTCAACGACTGGATGAATTTGACCAAATATTTATAGAACTGTACAGTGAAGACTGGAATATCAGGGCAGGAGACGTAGACTTGATACAAGAGAATTACCAATTCAATAATTTTTCCAAACGCGTTCAGGGAATTTCGGGACAGGTGCGATTTAATGGAGACGACTCTTCTGGTTATGCAGGAGCTTCAGGAGCTTTAGTTAGAGGGACTTTTAACATCAGCCGATTCACTGGTCAGGAAGGGAATCAAGGTCCGTATAAGCTCACCGGCCAAAACGAAGAGTTGTTTATTCTAGTAGTTTCTGGTAGTGAACGTGTTTTTGTAAATGGTGTTCCTTTAAAAAGAGGAGAAAATCAAGATTACGTGATCGATTACAATGCCGGGGAAGTGCGTTTTACTCCTACATTCCCTATTACTAGTGAAATGCGTATTTCTATAGAATACCAATACAGCGAGCGTAATTTTACCAGATTTATAGGATATGGGACAGGTGGCTTTAAGTCTGATAAATTTCAAATAGATTCTTATGTCTACACAGAAACCGATGCAAAAAACCAGCCATTACAACAAAACCTAAGTGAAGATCAAGTAGCTATTTTAGCAACTGCTGGAGATGACCGAGATCTAGCCATTGCGCCCAGTGCCATACCAGATGAGTTTTCTGAAAATCAAATTCTTTATCGTAGAGAGGTACTGAACGGTGAAGAGCGGTTTGTTTTTTCTCAAGATAGAACGCAGCAACTTTTTAATGTGAGATTCAGCTTTTTAGGTGAAAATCAAGGGGATTACCGACTCATTAATGATCAGGCTATTGCAAATATTTATGAGTATATCGCCCCTATAAATGGGGTGTCTCAGGGAAGTTACGATCCAATCATCCAGTTATTTACTCCAGAAATTTTAACTATTGCTGGAATTAAAGCTAGTTATGAGGCTGCTACAGGCACTAAATTATTTACAGAGCTGGCAGCCAGTAATAAGGATTTAAATAAATTTTCTTCTATTGATGATGATGACAATAAAGGTGTAGCAGCAAAACTCGCTCTAATTCAACAACTACTCAAAAAAGACAGTTTACAGTCTTTAAATGTGACGCTTAATACCGATTACATTCAAGAGAATTTTAGAAATGTAGAACGTGTTTATAATATTGAATTTAATCGAGACTGGAATATAGAAACAACGCAAGGAAGCCAGTTGTTCACCACGTTGGGACTTAATTATCAATTAGATTCTACCATAACGGCTTCGTACCGATTGGAGCATTTAGAATTTGATAATTTTTATAATGGAAATCGTCATGAAATTGCTGCTACTTATCAAGACAGTTTATGGCAGGCTCGCTTTCGCGGAAGCGTACTAAGCACAAAATCTACAGAACAAGAGTCTGAATTTAATAGAGTAAATGCTGACGTATTAAGAAAAATCAACAACTACTATGTAGGGACGCGATTAGAAAGTGAAAATAATCAGCAACGACTTACTGCTACAGATGAGCTTACTGGTCTATCTCAAAAATTCACTGGATATGAAATTTATGCAGGACGAGGTGATACCACAACGACCTTTGTGGAGATAGGCTATAGAAATAGAACCAATGACAGTTTGAGAGATGGCATCCTTTCTAGGGTAAATAGTTCTAATAATTATTACATCAAATCTCAACCTATTAAAAATAAGGTGAGTAGTTTGCGTATTTATGCTAACTATAGAAAATTAAAAAGTGCTCAAGAGGGATTTTCAGATGAGGTTTCTTTTAATTCTAGACTACAGTATAAACGTAAGATTTATGACGGTAAAATATTGTGGAATACTACTTATGAGACCAATAGCGCTCGTATCCCAAGACAAGATTTTACTTATGTAGCTGTAAATCCTGGACAAGGAACTTTTACATGGATCGATTATAATGACGATGGCATTCAGGACCTCAATGAATTTGAAGTAGCTCAATTTCAAGACCAGGGCAGCTTTGTGAGAGTCTTGTTGCCCAATCAGGTTTTCTTACCCACGCATCAAAATAAATTTTCTCAAACCTTGACCCTCAACCCGATTTCTTGGACTGATGAAAAGGGGTATAAAAAAGTGCTGTCTAGATTTTATAATCAGACCAGTTACCTCATTGACCGCATGGTCGCTAGAGAAGGAGAAAATTTTGACTTGAATCCATTTCAAAGCAGCGACAATCAACTGGGATTGAACCTTAGCTTTAGAAACAGTCTCTTCTTTAACAGAGGCAAGCAGTATTTTACTACTAATTACACCTATTTAAGTACTGCAAATGAGAACTTACAAAGCATAGGGAGTATATCCAATGAGATAGAAAGTCATCAATTTCGATTTTTACATAAGATCGAAGACACGTGGTTGGTAACCATAAATGCACAATCAGGAATTAACGCGAGTAGTAGTGAAAATTTTGCGAATAGAAATTACGAGATCAACGATCTGTTGTTCAAGCCACAGTTGTCTTATTTATTTGATAATAGCAATAGGCTAGAAGTGTTTTATCAATACCAAAGCAAAGATAATCAGATCAATGATACGGCTACGTTGGGTCAGCAAAATATAGGTCTGGGATGGGCATTTAATAAAGCACAAAACTTTGCCGTTAATGGGGAGATTAAATATGTAAAAAATGATTTTGAGGGACAAGCTTTTTCCCCAGTGGGCTTTCAAATGCTGGAAGGCTTGCAGCCGGGCACTAATTTTACATGGAATTTATTATTTCAAAAAAACATAACAAAGTTCCTTGACTTGAATCTAAGTTACAGTGGTAGAGGCAGTGAAACAGCAAGAACCGTGCATAACGGTAGCGTGCAGCTGAAAGCTTATTTTTAGAAAAAACAGGCTTTCATTACACCAATGCGATAACCTAAATAGCCAGAAACCCATCAATAGTGGTTTCCAGATCTTTGTCACTTGGTCTTCTGGCGTTATCATCTATCAGACGGCCATTTTTATCAAATAACATGTACCTAGGAATGGAGCTCACATTGTTGTCTTGAAACAATTTTGCTTTAGGATAATTACGGGCTAAAAAACTATTCTCTAAGAGATTAAAATTTCGAGCAGAGCGCTCCCACTTTCCCGGATCTTGATCTATAGAAACAAATAAGAAAACCACATCTTTATCCTTGTATTTTTCTTGTAACTTTTCAGAATAAGGCATCATGGCTTTACAGGGGCCGCACCAGCTCGCCCAGATATCTAGGTAAACAATTTTCCCTTTATGATCAGCTAGGATTTGATCGATGTTGTAATAATTATCGTCAAAATCAGTTAAATGAACCATGTCATTGCTAGAGATATCAGTCTCAGCAAATTTTATTAATGGTTTTTTCTCTGGAGTTTCCGCTTTTTTTTCTCCACAACTGCTGATTAAAATTGCGGTAATAATTATAAATAACTTTTTCATAATATGTTTTAATTTATATCTCAACACGGGCAGACTGAAGTCTGCCGCTGGGAATCTTTTTTGTCGCTTTCAGCGTTTTTTTATGTAGCGGAATAAATTCCGCTTTTTTCACTTCAATGCGACTTAATTTTTAATCTATTATCGCGTTCAGCAGACTGAAGTCTGCCGCTAGGGATTTATTTTGTCGCTTTCAGCGTTTTTTTATTTAGCGGAATAAATTCCGCTTTTTTCACTTCAATGCGACTTATTTTTTAATCTATTATCTCCTTCAGCAGACTGAAGTCTGCCGCTAGGGATTTATTTTGTCGCTTTCAGCGTTTTTATTTAGCGGAATAAATTCCGCTTTTTCTAGTGTGTTTCTTCCAGAAAATTTAATTTTTCCTCATTCCTCATTCCTCATTCCTCATTCCTCATTCCTCATTCCTCATTCCTCATTCCTCATTCCTCATTCCTCATTCCTCATTCCTCATTCCTCATTCCTCATTCCTCATTCCTCATTCCTCATTCCTCATTCCTCATTCCTCATTCCTCATTCCTCATTCCTCATTCCTCATTCCTCATTCCTCATTCCTCATTCCTCATTCCTCATTCCTCATTCCTCATTCCTCATTCCTCATTCCTCATTCCTCATTCCTCATTCCTCATTCCTCATTCCTCAGACTGGCATTTTTGTTCAAGTTCAAAGTGAAATCTCACCCTTTAGGGCTGGGGAAAAGATTTCGCTATTCTACAAAGCTCATTGCGGAATAAATTCTGCCTAAGGGAATCTATTTTGTCACCTATGGCGTTCTTTTATTTTCATCTGAATATATTCGAAGTTTTTTCAAGTTCAATTTCGAGTTCGAATTCAAGTTCAAATTTGAGTTATGAAAACAAATATCTAACTAAATCTTCAATTTTTGAAAAGGCTTGTACTTCAGTTCCTATATTTTTAAAGGTTTGTTTTCCTGGAGCGATAAAAACTTTTTCAAAACCTAGTTTTGCCACTTCATTCACTCGTTGTTCCATACGGCTTACCGGTCGTATTTCGCCGCCTAATCCCACTTCGGCACTGAAGCAGTGTTGTGAAGAAAGTTCTATATCAAAATTAGAAGAAAGAATAGCAGCTACAACGGCAAGATCTATTGCCGGGTCATCGACGGTGATTCCCCCAGTAATGTTGAGAAAAACATCTTTTTGACCTAGTTTAAAACCAGCTCTTTTTTCTAAGACGGCAAGGATCATGTTCAATCGTTTCAGGTTGTAACCGGTCGCACTACGCTGTGGTGTTCCATAAACGGCTGTACTTACTAATGCTTGAACTTCTATCATGAGCGGTCGCATTCCTTCCATAGTAGCAGCAATAGCAGTACCGCTTAGATTTGCCCCGCGTTGTGAGATTAAAATTTCACTAGGATTAGTCACTTCTCTCAATCCATGCGCTAGCATTTCATAGATTCCTATCTCATGTGTACTTCCAAAACGGTTTTTAAGAGCTCTCAAAATCCTATAGGTGTGATTGCGATCTCCTTCAAATTGCAGGACCGTATCCACCATGTGTTCTAGAATCTTAGGTCCAGCAATATTCCCGTCTTTAGTAATATGACCTATTAGAAGTACTGGGGTATTGGTTTCTTTAGCAAATTTGATGAGTTCACTGGTGCATTCTCTAATTTGTGAAACACTACCGGGCGAGCTTTCAATATGATCGGTCTGTAGGGTTTGAATAGAGTCAATAATCAAGACATCTGGTTCTACCTCAGTAATTTGTCTGAAGATATTTTGGGTTTTGGTCTCGGTAAGAATATAGCAGTTTACGGCTTCTTTTTTTATGCGATCAGCACGCATTTTAATTTGTTGTGCACTTTCTTCTCCAGACACATAAAGTGTTTTGTAGGGCAAGTTGAGGCATACTTGGAGCAGCAATGTAGACTTCCCTATTCCTGGTTCTCCACCTAAAAGGGTGATGGATCCAGGAACGAGTCCACCACCTAGAACTCTGTTAAACTCTGCATTTGTAGTGTCCATTCTAGGACTTTCGGCAGCATTTATTTTTGAGATGAGTTGTGGTTGAGGGGCACGCTTTCGCGAAAGCGGAACATCTGCAACACTACTTTCCCAAGATTTTTTAGTTTCTTTTTGAACGATCTCTTCTACCAGAGTGTTCCATTCTTTACAGGTCAAACACTGTCCTTGCCACTTGGAATGTTGGCCGCCACAATTCTGGCAAAACCAAGTCGTTTTCACTTTGGCCATCTACTCTTTTTCTTTTATTTGAAGCAGCTCTATTTTATCGAGCACGTCATCTTTATTAATTCCCACGGCAGGTTCCAGCCCATAGGCAATATTAAATGCTTTTATCGCTCTAGAAGGTCTTCCAAGGCCTTCATATCCTATGCCTTCTATAAACCGCCCATAAAGCAGAGTTGGGTATTCCTTATCAGCAAGAACACCTATACTTATGAGTTGATCCCAATCCTTTTTGGAGGCTACATAGTCCGAAATAGTAACAAGATCTACAAGACGTAACTTCATATCCACGCCATAGACTTCTTTGATCATACGGTACTTTTCTAGAATGCGGTCCATAACGCTGACCATGCCTTTTTTATTTTCTAGGCCTTCAAATTTTGCTTCTTCCGCCAGATCTTCAATAAGGAGTTTTTCTTCGTCTATGAGCTGGTATTCATTAAAAATAAACTCCAGTCCGCGAGGGATAGCATGAGTGGCAACGGTGTATTTATTAGAGCCTTTTATAGCTTCATGTTTGAGGTGTAAATTTTTCTTGGTACCAAATAATGAGTCGGTTTCTTTTGTGATGAGCTCGTTGAGCAAATTATCATTCTCTGGGGTGGCCACATAGAAATAGTTGTATTCTTCTAATTGGCTTATTTTACTGATCAAGTTTTCTTTAATCAGGGTTGAATATTCTGGAGCAATTTGAATAAATGCGTTTACGGGTATTTTTTTACGCATGATGTAGAAACTAGCAAGATTTGCGGTGATGTCTTTTCCTACTATTACAGTAAACGGCGCTACTCGATACTCATCTATCATGGTCTGTCTTATTTCCATAACAAAGTCCATAAATTTGAGTGACTGAGGCTCTGGAAAACCAGATTCTCGATTGATTTGGGTTTCATCATAACGACTTTCTCTCTGGTTGATACCTATCACAAAAGATTCTGGCATTTGATCCCAGTAAGAAAGATAGTCTACTGTTCCAGCAACCGGTTCAAAAAGAAAGTCTCCATCGAGAACAATTACTAACGGATACGTCTTTTCAGGATTTGCAGCATAATTACGCGGTTTTAAGATCTTTACATTGCGTTCTTCTCCCAAAACATCACTAGGAAAAGCTCTATATAAAGCTTGAGAAATTGCCAATTGACTTATAAATAAAGCCATTATGAGCACTATAAATTTTTTCATCAAACAAAAATTAAGAAGCGAAATTTACAATTATTTACCTGAAAGACTGCCTTTCAAAGATAATAATAGAAGAGATAGTGACCCATAAACTAATACCAGAATGGTTTGGGACAACCATAAAATCCATCCAAAAGAGGTTCCTAATGGTTCTGAAATACCAAAAACCAGCAGTACCTGAGCTATAAAATAGGGATAAGCACCAAAGCCACCATTAGTAAAGGCTACCGCAAAACTACCAGCTACAAAGGCACATAAGATGGCGCTTATAGGTATAGTTTCTATTCCAGGTATAGCAAAAATACTAACGTAAAACATGAGCAAATACATGCCCCAAATAAACAGGGTGTGAAGGAAGTACCACCATTTTTTCTTCATGGTCCAAATGGTCATAAATCCTTCTTTCATGCCTAGGATAAAACTTTTTAGTCTGTTAAAAAGCTGAATACGTCTCGAGATGAAAACAATCAAAATAACTAGTACTAGAAATATACCAGAATAAAGCAGGATTTTTGCGGGTTCCGTTTTCGCGAAAGCGTCATCTATACGAGTCTTAAAGAAGTTAACAATAGCATCTCCTGCAGTAAGAACGGCGACTGCTGTAATGATTAAAAGAACAATAAGGTCTAGCACGCGCTCTGCAATAATGGTTCCTATAGCTTTATCCATAGGCACCTGGTCAGAGCGATTAACAATAGCCGCTCTTGAAATTTCACCACTGCGAGGAATGATCAGGTTCATGGCATAACCAGCTCCTATTGCCATAACATTAGTTATGAATTTAGGGGTTGCGCCTAAAGTTTCAAGCATGTAATTCCATCTCCATGCTCTAGATAAATGACTTAAAAAAGCAAAAAACAGAGAAAGAATGATCCATGCATAGTTTGCATCTAGAAGATAAGAGTAGATTTTATCTCTCTCTAGATCTGTAAACTGGTTGTAGGAATAATAAATAAGGAAAAAGCCCAATAATAAGGGCAGGGCAATTTTTAATATTTTGAAAATGACTTTTTTCACTGCTTAAGAAAGCCTGTTGTCTTCTTCATTAGGAAAGAGAAGCGTAGGCTTGAACTTTTTAGCTTCTTCCATAGTCATTTGAGCGTAACAAATAAGTATGAGTACGTCTCCTTTAGAAACTTTTCTAGCGGCAGCACCATTAAGTGTGATTTCACCACTACCTCTAGGTCCTGGAATAGCATAGGTTTCTAGACGATTACCGTTATTATTATTAACGATTTGCACTTTCTCTCCCTCTACTATGTTTGCACCGTCCATAAGGTCTTCATCAATAGTGATGCTCCCTATGTAATTAAGGTCTGCTCCGGTTACCTTAACTCGGTGGATTTTTGATTTTACAACTGTGATTAACATGCTGCAAAGATACGATTTACTATAATTATTTTAATGCTAAGATTTAAAAGTATGTTAGGAATACAGCGCTGTGTTATCTATAAGCCTAACACCTTCTATGTGCGCCACAATAAAACCTCTGTAATGATGGTTTTTATACTTACGTGTTACTGGTTTTAAGGTCTCCTCACTTGCTATAGTAAAATATTCTAGCTCAAAATCGGGCTCTTTTTCAAAAAGTTGCTCCACTAGTTTTTGAGTATTTTTTATACTGTGCTGTCTGAAATATTTTTTTGCCAGCTGCAAGGAGGCATATATGAGTTGGGCTTTTTCACGAGCTTCGGGAGATAAGCGTTCATTTCTTGAACTCATTGCCAGGCCATGCGGTTCTCTTTCTACAGGGCAGCCTCTTATTTTTATGTTCCACTTTTGTTTTTCAACTAGCTTTTTAACTATTTGTAATTGTTGAAAGTCTTTTTCACCAAAAAAGGCTTGGTCTGGATTAATTACCTTAAAAAGAAATTCAAGAATTGTTCCTACGCCATCAAAGTGTCCTGGACGATTTGCACCTTCCATAACATTTTCTAAACCGTCATAGCGATAGGTCTTTGCGACAGTTTTCTTTCCATAAACATCTTCAACTCCAGGGGCGTAAACGGTGAGGTTATCGGCGTTTATATACTTCTTGATAAGTGCGACGTCGTTATTTACCGTTCGCGGATATTTCTCCAGATCTTTTTTATTATCAAATTGTGTAGGATTAACAAAAATGGATACGACTAGTTGATCACATTGGGAAATAGCTTCCTTCATTAAAGAGATGTGACCATTGTGTAGAGCACCCATAGTAGGCACAAAGCCTATGGTTTCAGAGCTTTTAACCTTTTTTTTAAGATGCTCGACAAGTAATTTATGAGATTTAAAAATCATAACAATCTGAATATGGTAGGTCCTACAAACATAAGGTTTACAAAGCAAAGTGCAAGAAATTGCGTATTTTTGCAACTTGCTTAAAGTTAGGCATCAATAAATCTATCTATGAAGGAAAAAAGAGTTTTATACGTATCATCTGAAGTCATACCTTATTTACCTGAGACCGAGGCATCCTCGATGTCATATTTTGCTCCTAAAATGGTAAATGATCGTGGTGGCCAGATACGTATTTTCATGCCGAGATTTGGAAATATTAATGAGAGAAGACATCAACTACATGAGGTGATACGCCTTAGTGGGATGAACTTAATCATCAATGATTTAGACATGCCGCTTATTATTAAAGTAGCCTCTATTCCTAAAGAGCGTATGCAAGTATATTTCATTGATAATGAAGATTATTTCAAAAGAAAAGCTACGCTAACGGATGAAGACGGAAACCTTTTTCCAGATAATGATGAGCGTGCTATATTTTTTGCAAAGGGAGTCATAGAAACCGTTAAAAAATTAAATTGGGCACCAGATATTATTCATGTTCATGGCTGGTTAGCTAGTTTGCTTCCATTATACCTTAAAAACTACTATGGGAATGATCCATTGTTTGAGGAAAGTAAAATAGTGACCTCTATATATAATCAATCCTTTGAAGGAGCGTTAGATGATGAGATGATTGAGAAACTTCAATATGATGCATTAGATGACGAGGCTTTAGAAGAGTTTCATGAGCCTACCTATATTAATTTAATGAAAAGCGCTGTAAAATACAGTGATGCTATTATTAAAGGTAGTGAAGAATTAGATCCTGAAATTGATGAATATATTGATGCACAAGAAAACAAGCCTACTTTAAAATACTATTCCCCAGAAGAATTTGCTGATGCGTATGAGGAGTTCTACCTTGATCAAGTTTTAAACGAAAAAGAAGAAGCTTAAGAAAAATGAAAAAAATGTTATGTAAGGCTGCGATCGTAATCGTGGCAGTTTTAGGAGTGGTGTCCTGTGAAAATGAATTAACCCCTTTGGGAGCTAATTTTTTAGGAGAGGATCCTGCAAATGTTATTAAAGAGGCTGAGTTTGATGTGAAGACATATAGTGTTCCTGTGAATCCGATTCAAACAGATAATTTCAATTCTTTTCCTTTTGGTGTATATGATGATCCGACGTATGGGAGGTCTACTTACTCTTTAGTTACTCAAATAGACCCTAATTTCACAAGCCCGTCTTTTGGGCAAAACAAGGTGGTAGAAGAGGTTATTTTAGAAGTGCCTTATTTCTCAAGATTAACAGGAGTTAATGGTGAAGACAGTACCTATCGTATTGATTCCCTTTATGGAATGAGCCCTGTTCATCTTCAGATATTCAGGAGCAATTATTTTTTAAATAGTTTTGACCCACAAGATGTGACTCAAAATGCGGTTTATTATTCTAATTTTGAGAGTACTATAGATATGAATCGAGGGGATCTAATCTATGAAAACATTTCATTCTTACCAGACCCTGCTGAGATTGATCTTCTGGGAACTAATGATGAAGGAGATTTAGAGGTAACGGAGAGGTTAACTCCTAGGCTTAGGGTTTCCCTACCTATTGATTATTGGGAAACAGTGATTATTGATCAAGAAGGAAGCGCTAACCTAGCAAGTGTTAGTAATTTTCAAGACTATTTTAGAGGTCTTTATTTTAAGGTGGCAGGAGCAACAAATTCTGGTAATCTAATTCATCTTGATATGAATAATGCTTTAATCGATATTAAAGTGAATTCTGATTTTCCAGATATTAGCGATTTTGATGAGGATGGCGATACTACAGAATTAAATAATATTACTTCAAATTTCCGCTTGAACTTTAATGGTAATAAAATCGTTTTCATAAATAATGACTTTAGTCCTAGTATACTAAGTGATATTGCAGGTTCTAATGATCCTATAAATGGAGCCGAAAATATTTATTTAAAAGGAGGCCCTGGATCAATCGCTGTTATAGAGTTGTTTGGTCAAGCGACAAATAGCGCAAATGGAGAGGCTCAAGTGCTTTCTGATATTATTGCAAATGATTGGTTGATCAATGAAGCCTCTATTGAGTTTTACGTCGACCAATCTAATATAACTGGTGGAGAGAGTGAGCCGGAAAGAATTTTTATATACGATTATGATGAAAATCGCATTCTTGCAGACTTTGCTTTATCTGGGAATGGTACTTCTGGCGGGGTTAATACTAACATCAATCACTTAGGGAGATTGGAAAGGGTCATTACAGATGATCTTAGCTCAGATGGGGTGAAGTATAAGATTGTTCTTACGCAACACGTAAGCAACATCATTCGTGGTAATATAGACAACAACAGATTGGCAATTGTGTCTAGTCAAAATGTTGCTTTGGTGGGAAGTAATAAGGTTTTGAATACCATGAATCCCAATCCAGATTTAACGACTATACCACTTAGTGCTGCTCTTTCTCATGAAGGTACCGTGCTGCACGGTAATCTTTCTACAGATATAGATAAAAGACCTAAGTTGATATTGCGTTATTCTGAAACAACCAATTAAAAAATAATATATGTGCGGAATTGTAGGTTACATAGGGCATCGACAGGCATACCCTATTGTTTTAAATGGTCTTAAAAGACTAGAGTACAGAGGCTATGACAGTGCTGGAATAGCCATATATGATGGTGAAGAGCTTAAGTTCTCTAAAACAAAAGGAAAAGTAGTTGATCTACAAGCTCAACTAGAGGCTGAAATTTCTACAAAAGGAACTATAGCGATAGGTCATACCAGATGGGCGACCCACGGGGTGCCTAATGATGTAAATTCTCATCCTCATTTTTCAAATAGCGGTGATCTAGTGATTATCCATAACGGTATTATAGAAAACTATGAGCCACTAAAGCAAGAGTTAAAAAACAGAGGGTATACCTTTCAATCGGACACAGATACTGAGGTACTTGTGAACCTGATAGAAGATGTCAAAACAAAACAAAACGTCAAGTTAGGTAAAGCAGTACAAATAGCTCTTAATCAAACAATAGGTGCATATGCAATAGCTGTTTTTGATCGTAAAAAACCTAACGAGATCGTCGTTGCCCGGCTCGGGTCTCCTCTCGCTATAGGTGTAGGAGAAAACGAGTATTTCATTGCTAGTGATGCAAGTCCTTTTTTAGAATTCACTAAAAGTGCGATTTATTTGGAAGACGGTGAGATGGCAGTAGTGCGTACTCATAAGGATATAAAGGTCAGAAAAATCAAAGATGATTCCTTGGTGGCTCCTTATGTTCAAGAATTGCAAATGAACCTGGAACAAATAGAAAAAGGGGGTTACGACCACTTTATGTTGAAAGAGATCTATGAGCAGCCGCAAGCAATTAAAGACACTTTTAGAGGTCGCATGTTGGTAGAGAAAGGCTTAATTAGAATGGCTGGTGTCGATGATCATATCGATAAATTTATTAATGCAAAGCGTATATTAATAGTGGCATGCGGTACTTCATGGCATGCAGGCTTGGTAGCTGAATATATTTTTGAAGAACTAGCTCGCGTACCTGTTGAGGTGGAGTATGCCTCAGAGTTTAGATACCGCAATCCTGTAATAGACAAAGATGATGTGTTAATAGCTATCTCGCAGTCTGGAGAAACAGCAGACACCATGGCGGCCATAAAGCTCGCTAAAGAAAAAGGAGCATTCGTTTTTGGAGTTTGTAATGTAGTAGGGAGTTCTATTTCTAGAGAGACTCATGCTGGGGCCTATACCCATGCCGGTCCAGAAATAGGAGTGGCTTCAACAAAAGCATTTACTACTCAAATTACGGTACTTACTTTAATTGCTTTACAGCTTGCAAAGAAAAAAGGGAAGATCTCTACCAGTGAATTCCATACCTATTTGCAGGAATTAGCTTCCATACCAGATAAAGTTGCTGAAGCATTAACTTCTAATGATCATATTGAGAAAATTGCAGAAATTTATAAAGACTCTAAAAACTGCCTTTATTTAGGTCGTGGTTTCAATTTTCCAGTAGCTTTAGAAGGAGCGTTAAAACTTAAAGAAATCAGCTACATTCACGCTGAGGGTTATCCAGCAGCAGAAATGAAGCACGGCCCTATTGCTCTTATTGATGAGCAAATGCCAGTGATCGTCATTGCTACTAAAAAGGGCCACTACGAAAAAGTAGTCAGTAACATCCAAGAGATTAAATCACGTAGTGGTAAGATTATAGGAATTGTTACTAAAGGTGACGTGGATGTGAGAAACCTCGCAGATCATGTGATAGAAGTGCCAGAAACAATTGAGTTTTTGACTCCTTTATTAACTACTATTCCGTTACAATTGCTCTCTTACCATATCGCTGTTAAGCTGAATAAGAATGTGGATCAACCACGTAATTTAGCAAAAAGCGTTACCGTAGAATAAAACAATTAAACTCATATTTTTAAAAAGCTACTTCTTATGGAAGTGGCTTTTATGTTTATGGCTATAGCTGTTTTTGAGATCGCTCAGGGCGAAAGCGATAGCTAACACTATAACAGCAACAATGAAGCGCTGTTCGTTAGAAATAAGCAGGAGATGTCTCCTGCGAGTAATGCAAGAAAAAAATTAAAAAACATCATGTTTTTATATATAGGAAAGCAGTATCTTTGCGCGACGAAAAACAGCCGCTTAAAGCTGTATCTTTTTAAGTTTTAAAACATTATATAAATGTCTCAAATTACAGGTAGCGTTTCACAGATCATCGGTCCGGTGGTAGATGTAACATTTGACAGTGCAGAAGGCGCACTTCCTAAAATTTATGATTCACTAGAAATCACAAAAAAAGATGGTTCTTTACTAGTACTTGAAGTACAATCTCACATCGGTGAGAGCACGGTAAGAACAATCTCAATGGATTCTACAGATGGACTTAGTCGCGGTACAGCGGTTAATGCTACTGGTAATCCTATTAAGATGCCTATAGGTGATGATGTTTATGGTCGTCTATTTAATGTAATCGGTGATGCCATTGACGGTTTAGGAAATCTTCCTAAAACTGGTAAAGATGGACTTTCTATTCACAGAGATGCACCAGCATTTGAAGACCTTTCAACTTCTACTGAAGTACTTTTTACAGGTATAAAAGTAATCGATCTTATTGAGCCTTATGCAAAAGGAGGTAAAATCGGACTTTTCGGTGGTGCAGGAGTTGGTAAAACAGTACTGATCCAAGAATTAATCAATAACATCGCAAAAGGTCACGGTGGACTTTCAGTATTTGCTGGAGTTGGTGAGCGTACACGTGAAGGAAATGACCTTTTACGTGAGATGTTAGAATCTGGAATTATCAAGTATGGTGATGACTTCATGCACTCTATGGAAGAAGGCGGTTGGGATCTTCAGAAGGTGGATAAAGCCGGTATGAGAGAATCAAAAGCAACTTTCGTATTTGGACAAATGAATGAGCCACCAGGAGCACGTGCTCGTGTAGCACTTTCTGGTCTTACGATTGCAGAGTATTTCCGTGATGGAGCTGGAGATGGACAAGGAAAAGATGTTCTTTTCTTCGTTGATAACATCTTCCGTTTTACACAAGCAGGTTCTGAGGTGTCGGCTCTTTTAGGTCGTATGCCATCTGCAGTAGGATATCAGCCTACACTAGCAACAGAAATGGGTGCGATGCAGGAACGAATTACCTCTACTAAAAAAGGATCCATTACATCTGTACAAGCGGTTTACGTGCCTGCAGATGATTTAACCGATCCTGCACCAGCAACAACATTTGCTCACCTTGATGCAACTACAGTGCTTTCACGTAAGATTGCAGAACTTGGGATTTATCCAGCGGTAGACCCACTAGATTCTACATCACGTATTCTTGCTGCAGACATTTTAGGTAACGAGCATTACGATTGTGCAACTAGCGTAAAAGAGTTGTTACAGCGTTATAAAGAATTGCAAGATATTATTGCCATCTTAGGTATGGAAGAATTATCTGAAGAAGATAAAATGGCTGTAAACCGTGCACGTCGTGTACAACGTTTCTTGTCTCAACCATTCCACGTAGCAGAGCAGTTTACTGGTCTTAAAGGGGTGTTAGTTGATATTAAAGATACTATCAAAGGATTTAACATGATTATGGACGGAGAGTTAGATCACCTTCCAGAAAGTGCATTTAACCTTAAAGGTACTATTGAAGAGGCTATCGAGGCAGGAGAAAAAATGCTTGCTGAAGCCTAAATAAGTAAACAGTAGCAGTCTCAGCAACCAGTCTTACTGGGACTGTAAACTGGAACTGAAAACTAAATAAAGATGATTTTAGAAATAGTTACACCAGAGATGACCCTTTTTAAAGGTGAGGTAGAATCAGTTTCTGTACCCGGTATTAACGGTCAGTTTCAGATGCTAGATAATCACGCGCCTGTGGTATCCTTGCTTACTAAGGGAGCTATTAAGATTTTTGGAAGTGTAGCACTTGAAGAATCTGTTGCTGATTTGTTTACAAAAGCAGACGGTACTACTAATTTTGCCATTACTGGCGGAGTTCTAGAAATGAAAGATAACAAAGCCATTGTTTTAGCAGACTAAAGCAAGACTTGTTTTAAAAATATTAGAAAGCCTTTATCATTTTGATAGAGGCTTTTCTTATGATTAGAAGTTATACCATATCAGAGACTTGATCCCTTTAGACCTTGATACTATGCAATAAAAAATCCTTTGAAGCGAGCTCCAAAGGATTGATTTAATTTTTTAAAAACAGTAGGTGTGATGGATAACGACTCTACTGAGTGAGTTGCTATTATTTCAACAACTTAATCGCAGCTTCATTTCCATTGGTCATCGCGAGTTGAAGTGCTGTATTGCCGTCTACTTGAATAGATTTATCAGCTCCAGCATCTAACAGTTGAGCTACTAGATCAGCACGACCCATTTTTGCTGCCCACATTAATGGAGTGTTATCGTTACATGCTTTGTTGACATCTACTTCAGCTTCAGTGATAAGGTATAGAGCAACATCTGAGCTTCCCATTTGAACAGCTAGTTGCAGAAGAGTTGCTTTCCTAGTGCCAGCTTGTAGGCATTCGTTTTTGTTGGTGTCGTTAACTAAAACTTTAAGGTCTGTAGGGCTATCATTTTTTAGAGCAATAGTCATTTCTCTAGTTAAATCTTGAGCGCTTGCGGTTCCTGCTAGGATAAGAGCGAGAATAAAAAGAACTTTTTTCATTATTGTTAGGTTTTAAGAGTTGCTAAGATAACACTATCGTTTCAAACCTTTTAGGAGTTTTATCATAGATTTTAGTTGGGGCCTGCTTTTCTGACGGTTGTACCACATCGTTTAACTGGCATCAAGACCGTTTCCAAAACATTACGCGCTGCGAAGGAATGACATAATTAAAGGAAACATGCCTTGCGGGAACCTGTAAAGAGTCGCCCAATAAAAAAATAGAAGTATAACAAGATGACACAATGCTAACTACACAGGTTAGATACTTATAAAATAATCCAAATCTAGAAAGCACAAAGATAGGAGGTGTTAAAAAGGGATTGAGTCTTGAAGTCTATTGAGGTGATCAGCTATTTTTATAATAATTCACTCCTCTTTTCTGTATTCCAGTATATCTCCAGGCTGGCATTCTAGAGCTTCACAAATTGCTTCTAGTGTAGTGAATCGTACCGCTTTTGCCTTTCCTGTTTTAAGAATAGAAAGATTTGCGGTCGTGATTCCTACAGTGTCTGCCAGTTCATTGCTTTTCATGCCTTTTTGAGCGAGTACCACGTCCAGATTGATGTATATAGGCATGAGTTATATGGTTAAATCGTTTTCATTTTTAAGTTGAATAGATTGGTCGATAATTTTAGAAATTATAATCAAGAAGATCCCAAAAGCGAGAATCACTAAAACAGAATCAAAGGAAACCCCTATTTGTAATGAGGCATCTTTAATCAGGACCTTCTTATTTTTTACAATTACTAATGTTGAGTACTTGTAAACAACAGCTGGAATTTTTGTGAGTAAAGCACCCATAACACAAAATAATCCAGCTTTATAAAAATGATTTTTAATTTCGTTATCAATAAAACGTCTAGGAGTAATGCGATAAGCTACTTTCTTCAAGTGAAATATCATAGCTAGAAAGAGAAAATAACCAATAACAGAAAGACTTAAAACAACATAAAAAGTCCAATGAACATTAAATATAGTCACTCCAAAATTTTCAAAGGAAGTCTGCTCATTATCTGCAAATACAAAAAAGGCAATCGGAGCTAATATCGCTGACATCCAAGTAAAAAAGTAAATCAAAGTCATGATTGCTCTGAGTAAACTAAGCCAACTTATTTTCATAATAATTATCGTTTAACAACAACAAAACTATATTAAAATTATTGAAAAACAATAATAAATTATCGAAAAAGAATAACAAAAAGTATTAATCAATTGATCTTAAGTTGTTTGCGATTTAAAAATATAACTACTTCCGCTTGAGTTCTAGCCGATCCCGTATAAATTTGGGAAATACTTTTAACTTATATAAAAATATTTTGCAGCCAAATTTTACGGGATGACCACATAATCAAGCTATTAGGGTTAAAAGCGAGCAGGAATCAATCAAATAACCGGCAAATTGATAACCGATAACTGACAACCGACTACAACTCACTCCTAAGGCTTATTTTTGCAGCATGCTTCCAGATAAACTACAAGCTCTTTTAGGTATGCGTCACTTCTCAGGAAGTTTGCGCAAACTCACTGTAAATAAAGGTCTTGTAGATTTTGCATCTAACGATTACCTGGGCTTTTCTAAATTGCCACAATCAGAAACTTATTCCTCTAATGGCGCTACGGGTAGCCGGCTTATTTCTGGACACAGTGAGCTACATGATCAGGTAGAAGCACAAATTGCCCAGTTTCACAATACGCCAGCGGCATTGTTGTTTAATTCTGGTTATGACGCAAACATAGGACTCATTCCTGCGTTAACAGACCGTGCCGATTTGATTCTTTTTGACCGGTTGGTTCATGCCAGTATACGCGACGGAATCCAGCTTTCTCAAGCTAAATCCCTAAAATACCGTCATAACGATTTAGATCATCTCGAGATTTTATTGTCTAAATTCAGTGAGGAAGAAGAACGCCAGGTGTATGTCATTACAGAGTCTGTTTTCTCTATGGATGGCGATATGCCGGACCTTGAGAAATTGGTAGCATTAGTAAAGCGATTTGAGAATGCGCACTTGATTTTGGATGAGGCCCATGCCTTGGGAGTTATAGGAAAAAAAGGTGCTGGTCTCGCCCAAGAACTGGATGTAGAAAATGACATTTTTGCTCGAGTGGTCACTTTTGGCAAAGGCTTGGGATGTCATGGCGCCGCTATTTTAGGAAGTGAAGATCTCAAGGAATATTTGATCAATTATGCCCGTAGTTTTATTTATACAACGGCGCTTCCAGAGCATTCGTTGCGATCTATTGCATATGGTTACCGCACTTTGAGTCAGAGTGAAGATGCCGTTTCTCGATTAATCCATAACATTGCACTCTTTAATACATTAGTGGTGCAAAATGGTTTGAGATTACGCTTTCGCGAAAGCGAGACCGCCATCCAAGTATGTATCATTCCAAAAAACGACAAAGTAAAAAAGGCAGCAAGTGTATTAAAAGAAAATGGCTATGATGTACGAGCCATTCTATCTCCTACAGTAAGTCAGGGAGAAGAGCGATTGCGAGTGTGTTTACACAGTTTTAATACAGAAAAAGAAATGGCAGACCTACTGAAACTGCTTGCCAAAACCCTAAAAAACCTATGAGTAAATTTAGAACCGTGGCGGTATTTGCCTATCCTGCAGAAGCCCTAGCAGTAAAAGGACGATTAGAAAGTGAGGAGGTAGAAGTTTTTTTAAAAGACGAATTTACGGTGGCTGCAGATCCATTGATCTCTAATGCGATAGGTGGTGTGAAAATGCAAGTACACAAAGAAGATTATATAAAAGCGATGGGAATCATTGAACAGTCTAATCCAGATATGTTGAAACATCGAGTAGAATACATAAAATGCCCTAGTTGCAAGAAAGTGGATGCCAGGGATAGGCGAGTTATAGAAACGGCGCGCTCGTTATCTGAAAAAATGACAGCTATAGGCTTAAGTATTTTTCCATTCACAAATTCATTTAATTACGAGTGTAAAAACTGTCAAACTAAATTTGATGTAGATGAGTAATATTTTTATTACAGGAATAGGAACCGATGTAGGTAAAACGGTTGTTGCAGCAATTGTAACACAAGCACTACAAGCTGATTACTGGAAACCCATACAGAGTGGTCTGGAAGAAACAGATAAAGCTACTATTGCCAGTCTTATCAACAATTCTAAAACACGCATTCATCCAGAAGCCTACCGACTTCATACCCCTATGAGTCCTCATAAGTCGGCTGAAATTGATGGAATTACCATAGACCTCGCTAAAATTATACGTCCTAAAACAGAAAACACCTTAGTTATAGAAGGTGCTGGAGGTTTGCTGGTTCCTATTAATGATCAAGAAACTATTGTCGATTTAATCAGCCCAGAGGATCAAGTGATTTTAGTGAGTTCGGGCTATTTAGGAAGCATCAATCATACTTTGTTGAGTGCAATGCTTTTAAAAGCTAAAGGTTTGAACTGTGTAGGTATTATTTACAACCACGTTGATCTTGATGGCACCATTGAAGTGATTGAAAAAATGACAGGATTAAAAACCTTGGGTCACATTTCTAGAGAACAAGAAATAAGTGCGGCTGTTGTTTCTAAATATGCCTCAAAATTTGAAAAAGTTCTAAAAGCATTATGAAAAAGGAAGAGATTCTAGAAAACGATGCAAGCTTTATATGGCACCCGCTTACGCAACATAAAACAGCGACAGCACCTCTTGCTATCTCTCATGCAAAGGGAAATTACTTGTACGATTTTGAGGGGAAGAAGTATTTTGATGGAATATCGAGTTGGTACACCTGTAGTTATGGGCATGCCAATCCCGCACTGACCAATGCGATCAAACATCAAGTCGATCAGTTGCACCATATTGTCTTTGCTGGAATGACGCATGAGCCAGTGGCCACTTTGGGAAAGAAACTCATAGCTATCCTGCCTGACAATCAGCAGAAGCTGTTTTTTTCTGAGAATGGGTCTACCAGTGTAGAGATAGGTTTAAAAATGGCGTTTCAATACCATTTTAATAAAGGGGAGAAACGGAATACAGTGGTAGCATTAGAAAATGGGTTCCATGGAGATACCTTTGGAGCTATGAGTGCCAGCGGATTGTCAGTTTATAACGGTCCCTTTGAAGAATTTTTTATAGACGTGGTGCGTATTCCAGCGCCTACAAAAGAGAATTTAGATCAGGTGTTACAACTCGTTGATACCATCCTAGAACAGCAACAAATTTCTAGCTTTATCTATGAACCATTAGTTCAAGGAGCAGCAGCGATGCAGCTCCATGATAATGAGGCCTTGTGCCAAGTGATTAACAAATTCCAGCAACACGGGGTGATTGCGATTGCTGATGAGGTGATGACTGGTTTTGGTAAAACAGGGACATACTTTGCCAGCGATCAAATAGGTGCAAAGCCAGATGTGATGTGTCTTTCTAAGGCGCTCACCGGTGGAATTATGCCTATGGCAATTACTTCTTGCACTTCAAATATTTACGAGGCTTTTTACGATGATGAGCTAGCCAAAGGTCTTTTTCATGGACATACTTATTCTGGAAACCCATTAGGATGTGCTGTTGCCAGTGCGGCAATAGATTTGTTGACTTCTAAGGAGATTCAGGAAAATATCAAACGAATAACAACCTCCAATCTAGCTTTTAAAACAAAAATCGAATCCCATACAGCTGTTGCGGCAGTGCGCACAAAAGGAGTCATTCTTGCATTGGATCTTGCAATTGAAATGGAGCGCTATGGAAACAAACGCAACGAGATGTTTCAATGGTTTTGGCAACGTGGTTTGTTTTTACGACCTCTAGGTAAAACAGTTTATATCGTCCCGCCTTTTACCAGTTCGGAACAAGAAATGAATTTTGTTTATGAGTTGTTAGAAGAATTTTTAGCTCAGGTGGTCTAGACTTCTTCAAGGGTCATGAGCGGAGTTTTTCTTTATACGGGCAACTAAACTTTGATGATCACGTACAAAACAATCAGAAAAAAGAGAAGATTTTAAAGTGTCTTAAAGATTTACGATGCGTTGTTTTTACACTGCAACGCATAGGATTCTTTTTCTACAATTCATTCTAAGTCTAACTTCTTTTGACGATTTTTGCAAGAGTTACAAAGCCAGTGAAAAACCCTATTTACATCAACGATGCAGCGATGATTGCTGCGGTAGATTCATTTACGAGTCAAGAGTCAGCTCATTTTTTTGAGAAAAAAAATAAAGCTTGGATCAGTCCTATTTCAAAAGTAAAGGAAGACCAATTGCAAGCCTTTTTAAGAGATCATGAGGTTTATAAATCTTTGGATCGCAGTGTGCAACTGGCACTTTTTGCAGCAAGATCCTTAAAGAATATCCCAGTGCAGACGGCCGTAAACATTGGCTCTAGTCGTGGTGCTACTGGATTGTGGGAGGAGTATCATTCTCGCTTTCGCGAAAGCGGAACAGTTCCAACAGCAACTTCTCCACTAACTACTTTGGGGAATATCTCTAGTTGGGTGGCTCAAGATTTGAGATTGAAAGGAACAGCTTTTTCTCATAGCATTACTTGTGCAACGGCATCGCATGCCATTCTCAATGCTATCGCTTGGTTAGAAAGTGGTATGGCAATGAGTTTTATCGCTGGAGGAAGTGAGGCACCACTAACTGATTTTACCATAGCCCAAATGCAAGCTTTGCGCATTTATTCAAGAGATTCTTCTCCGTATCCATGTAAGTCATTGGATTTAGATAAATCCCAAAACTCGATGATTTTAGGAGAGGGAGCAGCCTGTTTTTTACTTTCTAAAGAAGACAAAAATAGTCTTGCCAAAATCACTGGATACGGCAGTGCTATCGAAAAATTAAACAGTGCCACATCTCTTACGCAAAGTGGACTGTGCCTACAAGAATCGATGACACAGGCGATACAGCATATAGACATGGAAACGGTAGATGCGATTATAACACACGCGCCTGGAACTATTAAAGGTGATAAAGCAGAGTTTACAGCTATAAAAGCAGTTTTTGGAGAACGTTACCCTTATTTGTGTAATAACAAATGGCAATTAGGTCACGCTCTTGGGGCCAGTGGTGCTCTTAATCTAAGAATGGCAATCGAAATGCTACAATCAGAAATGATATTTAAAATTCCTTACTTAGAAGAATCCTTGGCAAATCCTCGGGGAGATCTAAGAACGCCTAAGCGTATTCTAATTAATGCAACTGGATTTGGAGGTAATGCGGTGAGTTTGTTGATAGAGCGTTAGTTCATAAAAAACTCAAGACTCAGGAGTTTTAAGTAATCAAAATATTTATTCTTTCATCTAGCAGTGCAATGACTTGGAGCCTCTTTCTAAATGGGTATCTAAAATTTCTTTATCATTAATTCCTTGTAGGTAATACTTCAAGAATCCTTATTTTTACCTATTCAATTAGAATACGATTATGAGAAACAACTGGACTAAAGAAGAAGTATTAGAGATTTATAACAGACCGATTATGAATTTGTTATACGATGCGGCAACGATTCATAGAGAATTTCACAACCCAAATCAAGTGCAAGTTTCCACACTTCTTTCCATTAAGACTGGCGGTTGTCCAGAAGATTGCGGGTATTGTCCGCAAGCTGCTCGTTACCATACCGACGTAAAAGGAAACGATTTGATGTCGGTGCAACAAGTTAAAGCACAAGCCTTAAGAGCAAAATCTAGTGGTAGTTCTCGTGTTTGTATGGGAGCAGCTTGGAGAAATGTAAAAGACGGACCAGAATTTGACCAAGTTTTAGAAATGGTTCGTACCATTAATAAATTAGACATGGAAGTGTGTTGTACTTTAGGTATGGTCACAGAAAACCAAGCACACCGACTTGCCGAGGCTGGATTATATGCTTACAACCATAACTTAGACAGTTCTGAAGAATACTATAAAGAAGTTATTTCTACCCGTGGTTATCAAGATCGTTTAGATACGATTGGTAATGTACGTAAGACCAATGTTACTGTTTGTAGTGGTGGAATTATAGGAATGGGAGAAAACATAGAAGATCGCGCAGGAATGTTAGTAGCTTTATCTAGTTTAAGTCCGCAGCCAGAAAGCACTCCAATTAACGCACTAGTTGCAGTAGAAGGAACGCCACTGGAAGAGCAACAGCCAGTTTCTATGTGGGAAATGATACGTATGGTAGCTACTACTCGTATTGTTATGCCGCAAACTCAGGTGAGGTTGAGTGCTGGTCGTAAAGACATGAGTCGAGAAGGACAAGCGATGTGTTTCTTTGCTGGAGCCAACTCTATTTTTGCGGGTGATAAATTGCTGACGACTCCTAATCCAGATGTAAATGAAGACATGAAAATGTTTGAATTGTTAGGATTAGAACCTATGAAGCCATTTGTAAAAAAGGCGCAGCCAGAAACAATTGACGCTCAATATTCTGTATATAAAGATCAAGGAGAGAAACCTCGATGGACGCGTCCAGATCATAAAATTGAACGTAACCTGCAAGCCAAACAAGCAGGTAAAACTATTAAAGCATAGTTAGAGGAGTTGCATTAGTTTGCTTAACAGCTTAAGTTAGCTAGTTGTTTATGGCACTTAACCTTCAACAAATACCACGCGTATCCACTATAGGTAAAGATGATTTTGTCAAAAATCATCTCCAGCCACAACGTCCTGTTGTCATTGAAAAACTAACAGAAGACTGGCCTGCTTTTCAAAAGTGGCATCTAGCATACATTAAACAAGTCGCTGGAGATAAAACAGTGCCGTTGTATGATGACCGTCCAGTAAAGCACGATGAAGGCTTTAATGAAGCACATGCCGAAATGAAGATGTCTGAATACGTAGATTTACTAGAAGAAAAGCCTACTAACTTTAGAATATTTCTTTACAATATATTAAAAGAAGTTCCATCCCTTCAAGCCGATTATAAGTTCCCGAAGTTAGGATTGCAATTGATCAAAGGCTTGCCTATGATGTTTTTTGGTGGAACCGATTCTAAGGTGTTTATGCATTTTGATATAGACTATACTAACATCCTACATTTTCAATTTCACGGCAAAAAGAGATGTATTATTTTCCCGCCAGATCAGTCACCTTATTTGTATCGTGTTCCATATTCTTTAATTGCTAGAGAAGATATTGATTTCACTGACCCTGATTTTGAAAAATGGCCTGCTTTACAAAAAGCCCAAGGCTATGTTTGCGAGCTCGATCATGGGGAAATGTTGTACATGCCAGAAGGATACTGGCACTATATGCATTACCTCACACCAGGTTTTTCTATAAGCTTGAGGTCGTATCCTCGAAAGATTAAAAACTTGGGAAAGGCGCTATACAATCTATTATTTATGCGTCATTATGATAATTTTATGCGCAAACGTAAAGGGCAGGAATGGATCGACTATAAAAACGATCAGGCGATGGTACGGACACACAAGTATCTAAATAAGGATAGGTGATCCTGTTTAAATTAATTAGGTATGAGCTCTACTGTTTTGGCATAAACCAGATGGCTTTCCCAACCTCTATAGAGAAGGTAATCGGCTAGTTTTTTACGCTTCTTGTACTTATCGGTTTCTGTTGTGAGTTGTTGTAACCGCTTTCGCGAAAGCGTCTCAAAAGCAATTTCATAATCATCATTAGAAATCTCTTTAAGACCTAATTTTATGCTACGCTCGTTCAATCCTTTCATTTTAAGTTCGCGTACGATACGAACTCTGCCCCATTTTTTAATACGAAATTTTCCTCGAGCAAAAGACTCGGCATAGCGCGTCTCATTCAAGAATTTATGATGAATCAAATGTGGGATGATTTCATCTATGGCGAGCTGAATCATCCCCATACTTTTCAATTTATCTTCCACGTCTTTATGACAGCGCTCTTGATAAGCGCAGTACCTCTCTATGGAACGAGTAGCTTCTTCTACGGTGTAGGAGTCTTTGGGCATGAGTTATTTATTCCATTTTAAAGAAGGGTTGAGCGCTTCATATTCGGCCGTGAAAGCTGGTCTGAAACTAAGTCGTTCTGGTTCTTTGCTGTTGGGGAGGTGTTTCATGACTGAAATTAGGAAATCAACTTTACTATATCCTTAGCAAAATAACTAGCAATCAAGTCGGCACCAGCTCTTTTTATGGCAGTTACTTGTTCCATCATTACGTCATCGTGATTGAGCCAGCCTCTTTCGGCCGCTGCTTTAAGCATGGCATACTCGCCGCTTACTTGATATACACTTACAGGAACATCTACTTCGTTTTTAATATCTCTAACGATGTCCAAGTAGCACAATCCTGGTTTTACCATGACTATATCAGCTCCTTCATCGATATCCATTAAGGTTTCTTTTATGGCTTCACTGCGATTTGCAGGGTCCATTTGATAGCTTTTTTTATCTCCAAAACCTGGCGCACTATCCAGTGCATCTCTAAAAGGTCCATAAAAAGCACTCGCATATTTTGCCGAGTAGCTCATGATTCCTGTATCGGTAAACCCTTCTTCTTCTAGCGCTTCTCTGATATATAGAATACGTCCATCCATCATATCGCTAGGAGCCACCATATCAGCCCCAGCTTGTGCGTGTGAAATACTCATCTGTGCAAGCACTTCACAAGTCGCATCGTTTATAATCTTATGATTTTCTACAATACCATCGTGACCGTAACTGGAATAAGGATCCAGAGCCACATCAGTCATTACGTACATTTCTGGAGCAACTTCTTTAACGGTTTTGATGGCACGTTGCATAAGGCCTTCTTTATTTAAAGCTTCTGTTCCTTTGTTATCTTTTAATTCGTCAGGTACTTTGACAAAAAGCAACACACTTTTCAGGCCCATACTCCAAAGTAATTGCACTTCTTTTTTTAAAAGATCCAGGCTGTAACGGTAATAATCTGGCATGGAAGCGATTTCTTCTTTGATGCCTTTTCCTTCTACAATAAATAATGGGACAATAAAATCACTTGGTGAGATTAAGGTTTGTTGTACCAGAGATCTTACCGAGGCACTGGTTCTTAATCTTCTATTTCTTCTTAGTGGATACATATTATAAATCTAGTTTATTGATGAGGTTGCGGTAATCCATCTTATTAATTAGGAATCTTCAAAGTTACTTTCTTTGCGGTATTTAAAATCACGATAGCAGGAGTTTCTGTATTACTGTCTTTATGAAACTGGAATTGGTTTTGTATATAGTCATTGATTAGTAATGCTTCATTAAAAGTGATGGTTCTTCTTTAAGTTTCTGTTCCCCAACCGTAAAACCCTTTTGGTTGCTCGTTACGCTCGTCTCCAATACCGATATTCATCGGCACAAGCTCTGTTTTCCCTTTGAAAAAGGGAAATGTTTTTACTTGTTTTTTTAGATCTAGTGAGGTATCAATTGCCGCAGGCTTGTTTTTAAATTCAAGTTCAAGTTCATTTTTAAATCCAGTTTCTTAAGAAACGGCACCCTTTAGGGCTGGGGAAAAGGTTTCACAGCTAGTTTGTATTTTTCTTTCTCAATCGCATAGCCCTTTTGGTTGCTCGTTACGCTCGTCTCCAATACCGATATTCATCGGCACAAGCTCTGTTTTCCCTTTGAAAAAGGGAAATGCTTTTACTTGTTTTTTTAGATCTAGTGAGGTATCAATTGCCGCAGGCTTGTTTTTAAATTCAAGTTCAAGTTCATTTTCAAATCCAGGTTTTTAAGAAACGGCACCCTTCAGGGCTGGGGAAAAGGTTTCACAGCTAGTTTGTATTTTTCTCTCTCAATCGCATAGCCCTTTTGGTTGCTCGCTACGCTCGCTCGTCGCCAATCTGTTATCTACTTCGGCAAGCTCAGCATTAAACAGATGAAAAAGGGAAATGCTTTTTTTAGTTCTTTTTCCAAAGGATAGAATTAATTCTACCCTTTGGGAAAAGCGATCTCAGGAATAAATTATTCCTTTTTCAAAATCGTACTGCTTGCTTGTGCGGTGCACATTACTGTAAGATCGGCAATATTTACGTGTGCCGGTCTGGTCAGTGCAAATAGAATGACATCAGCCACATCCTGTGGTTGTAGGGGCATGTAGCCTTGATATACTTTATCTGCTCTTTCTGTATCTCCTTTAAATCGCACCTCGCTAAAGTTAGTTTGTACGAGCCCTGGATTTACAGCACCCACTCTAATATTGTAGGGATTTAAATCCAGTCGCATTCCAGTAGTAATGGCGTCGACAGCATGTTTAGAACCGCAATATACATTTCCATTAGGATAGACTTCTTTTCCTGCCGTAGAGCCTATGTTGATGATGTGACCGCTTTTACGCTCGCGCATTTGTGGCATTACAGCATGACTTACATAAAGCAAGCCTTTGACATTAATATCCATCATCGCGTCCCAATCTTCTAAACTACCTTTGTCGATAGGGTCTAGTCCATGAGCGTTTCCTGCATTATTAATCAAGATATCGATTTTATTGAAGGGTGATTTGGTAAGGCTATGTATTTGTTTTTCTACTGTTTTTTGATCGCGCACATCAAAGCAAAGCGTTTCCACAGGAACCTGTTGAGAAAGCTCTTGTTTTAATTCGGCTAATTTTTCTTGGTTACGTCCACAAAGCACTAATGCAAAATCATTTTTGGCAAGTATTTGTGCTGTAGCGAGTCCTATTCCGCTTGTTGCTCCGGTAATCAGTGCTGTTTTCATATCTGATGTTTCTAACAAAAATAGGGAAAAGCTACTGGCGATTTGTTGGATTTATGTTATGGTTTTTATTTTCTAAGAAAAGGAAAGTTGATGCAAAATCAGCATGCATCAGAAAGCAAAGGTGTTAACAATCGATAACATAAAAACATACTTCTGTGAAGTATATCCAACAGTCCTACGTTAAATTTGGTAGTTAAAGAAGCGAGGCTAATTTTAACGTCTTTTAAACAGTTCTATCTTTGATGATTGGGCATTTTTGTAATTCTCTGACATCGCTAGTTACTAATGAAAATGGAGGATTAAAGTTTTGACGAGTTTACTAAATATGATTTAAGAAAATATACTTATGGATCAACAAAATACGCAGGTAGATATTGCGAGTATCAATGAAAAAGTGGCACAGGAAAGCCAGTTTGTGGAGTTACTCGTCAATGAAATGAATAAGGTAATTGTAGGTCAACAATACATGATAGAACGCTTGCTTATAGGTCTTTTGGGTCGTGGGCATATTCTATTAGAAGGAGTTCCTGGACTTGCAAAAACACTCGCTATTACAACGCTTTCTAAAGCAGTAAGCGGTTCTTTTTCAAGAATCCAATTTACACCAGACCTTCTTCCAGCAGATGTGGTAGGTACATTGATTTACAACATGAAAGATGGCGAATTCAACATCAAGAAAGGACCCATATTTGCCAACTTTGTCCTTGCAGATGAGATCAACCGTGCACCAGCTAAAGTACAGAGTGCGCTTTTAGAGGCTATGCAGGAAAAGCAGGTAACCATAGGGGATACCACATTTATATTAGAGAAACCATTTTTAGTAATGGCGACTCAAAACCCAGTAGATCAAGAAGGAACTTACCCATTGCCAGAAGCACAAATGGACCGTTTTATGTTAAAAACGGTCATCGATTACCCTTCGATTGCTGATGAGCAGTTTATCATGCGAGCAAATCTTAAGAAAGATTTCCCTGAGCCTAATGCAGTGGTGTCCGTAGAACAAATTTTACGTGCTCAAGATGCGGTAGAAATTGTTTACATGGATGAAAAGATCGAGAAGTACATTCTAGACATTGTCTTTGCGACTCGTTACCCAGAGAAATACAACTTAGCTGAGTTGAAGCCCTTGATATCCTTTGGGGCATCTCCACGTGGATCGATCAATCTTGCCAAAGCTGCAAAATGTTATGCTTTTATAAAACGACGTGGTTATGTTGTTCCTGAAGATGTACGAGCTGTAGTACTTGATGTATTGCGTCATAGAATAGGAATTACTTATGAAGCAGAAGCAGAAAACTACACGACGGAAGACATCGTAAACAAGATCGTAAATACTATTGAGGTACCATAATCGGGTTTACCGTATCCAGTTGCAGTATGCAGATTTTGTCTGGTACTACTTGACTAATATTTTAAGTCAAAAACTGAATATTGAACACTGAGATTGTTAACCGTAATTTGAATAATGAACACACAAGAACTCCTTAAAAAAGTACGTAAGATCGAGATCAAAACTCGTCGCTTGAGCGATGCTGTTTTTGGTGGCGAGTACCACAGTGCTTTTAAAGGGCGCGGGATGACTTTTAGCGAGGTGCGACAGTACCAGTTTGGAGATGATGTGCGTAACATCGACTGGAATGTAACTGCTAGATACAGTGAACCCTATATTAAAGTTTTTGAAGAGGAACGAGAGTTGACCTTAATGCTGGTAGCAGACATTAGCGGTTCGACATTTTTTGGAACTCAAGAGCAAATTAAAAAAGAAATTATAACAGAGTTGTGCGCCACACTAGCTTTTAGTGCCATGCAAAACAATGATAAAGTAGGATTACTGCTATTTTCAGACCGGGTAGAATTGTACATTCCGCCTAAGAAAGGAAAATTTCATATTCTTAGAATTATCAGAGAACTACTAGAATTCAAACCTCAAGGGGCCGGTACCGATGTGGCTGGAGCATTGAAGTTTCTAGCGGGTGTCCTTAAGAAAAAAGCCATCGTATTTGTGATGTCAGATTTCATGAGTGCCGACTATAAAAAAACGCTTCAAATTGCAGGTCGCAAGCACGATGTCACCGGAATTAGAGTTTATGACCAGCGGGAGGCAGAAATGCCTAAAATGGGACTCGTGCAATTCAAAGATCAAGAAACAGGAGCCTCACAATTGATCAACACCAGCTCTAAATCGGCACGCATTACATATGCTGCTTATCACAAAGAATGTGCTGCTTATTTTAAAGATGCTTTCACAAGATCTGATGCAGGCGCAATACATTTAGAAACACAAGAGAATTATACCAAGAAACTATTAGGATACTTTAAAGCACGATGATCAAAAAATTAGTGTACATATCGTTTTTATTATGCATCGCCATAACTACTGCCCAAGATCAGACAAAGACGGAGGTAACTACAAAGGTAGATCGTGACTTGATTAAAATAGGTGAAGAAGTAAAACTAGGAATCAGCGTAGAAGCTGATTTAGGTGATTTGATCATTTTTCCTGAGCAACAAACTATGGGTGCTATGGAAGTGTTGCAGAGTTATCCGGTAGATAGTTTGAGAATTGCCGATAAAATCAGGTTGTTCAAGCAATATGGTATTACGCAATTTGACTCGGGGGATTACTGGGTCCCGCGATTGCAGATATTGAAAAACAACCGGAGTATACAATCAGACTCTGTATTGATAAGTGTGCGAGAAGTGGTTGTTGACACTACTAAACAAGGCATGTTTCCTATCAAGGATTCGGTAGATATAGCCGACAGATCTACTCTTTCCTACAGCTGGATGTGGTGGTTATTGCTGTTAATTCCCGTGGTGATTGTAGTTGTTTTGCTTTCGCGAAAGCGGGAACAAAAAACCTATGAAGAAACCTTACAGCCTTATGAATGGACCAAATACCGTTTAAAATTACTGGACGATAGTGGCCGTCTCGAAAATCGGGAATGGAAGGAATATTATACAGAGCTTACGTACATTATTAGAAGGTATATCGACTCTAAAGTCTACGGTCATTCCCTAGAAAGTACCACTGGACAGTTGATTAAGGAGCTCAAGATTGCCATGTCTGAAAAAGGTATGCACATTACTGATAAAACACAATCCAGGCTAGAAGAAATCCTTCAAAAGGCCGATTTGGTAAAATTTGCTACTGCTGGTGGAGATGCCATAAGTGCTAAGGAAGACCGACAGCGTACCATGGAAATCATCAACAATATCCATCAAGTATTGCCGCCACCTACTGAAGAAGAACTCATGCAGGATGCGAGTTACAGACGTAAGCAAGAAATTAAAAAACGCACTCGCCACATCTCCATCGGTATCGCAGCTGGGCTTGTTGCTTTGGGAATAGCGGCTGGAATCTGGGGGTATATATCAGGATTTGATAATGTAACAGACAAGGTTTTTGGGAATTCTCAAAGAGCACTTACTGAGCAGATCTGGTTGACCAGTGAATACGGCATGCCACCCGTGCAGTTGAATTCGCCAGATATTTTAGTACGTCAGGACAGTACAAATTTAGGAGAAGTATTTAAACAGTTTGCTTCTTCAATTGACGAATTTGCATCTGGGGACATTGCCGACGACTTTTATATAGGTGTTATTACGTTTACTATGGGGTCAGCTGATGGTGATGCAGAAATTGAACTTGATCCAAAGGTGGTAAGAGATAATATGACCATAATTTTAGATAAAATGGGAGCAACCGATATCTTGATGTTGGAAGATGAGGTAGAAATAGATGGAGTTAAAGGCGTGTCTTTAGAAGGCACTTATCAGCTCGGTAATGATGATTATGAGTACGATATTCTTATGATGTCTAATCGGGTAGGGATAGATCAAATCATCATCACCAATAAGAAAGATAATGAAGAAGACGCTGATCGCAAATTTGGAAGAATTTTGAGAGAACGAGTGAGAAGCTCTATCGTATTTCCATCTTTTGATGATGGTAAAAAGAAGAAAGAAGAATGATGGACTGGTTTACAAATATCAAGTTTGCCTCACCAGAAATGTTTTGGTTGCTGCTGGCTTTGCCTGTGGTGATCGCTTTTTACATTTGGACTTTTAATAGACAGAATGCGCAAATACAAGTTTCTTCAATTAAAGGTTTTCAAAATAAAGGATCTCTATTAGGAAAATTGAGGCCCTTACTTTTTGTGTTGAGATTGCTAGCTTTGACCTTAATTATCATTGCTCTTGCAAGACCTCAAACAACTGATGTTACTACAAAGACTCAAACAACAAACGGTATAGATATCGTTCTTGCCGTGGATGTAAGTGCGAGCATGCTGGCTAGAGACTTTGAACCCGATAGGCTAGAAGCTACTAAAGAAGTTGCTGCAAATTTCATTAATGGAAGACCTAACGACCGTATAGGCGTTGTGGTGTATGCTGGAGAAAGCTACACAAAAACACCTATCACCACAGATGAAAGCATTTCTCTAAAAGCAATAAAAGACATCAAATTTGACGGTGTTCTAGAAAATGGAACGGCAATAGGAATGGGACTTGCTACCTCAGTAAATAGACTGAAAGAAAGTGAAGCGCTGAGTAAAGTGATTATTTTAATGACTGATGGAGTGAACAACAGCGGTTTTCTCGACCCTAAAATAGCCAGTGAATTAGCGGTAGAGTTTGGCATTAAAGTGTACACCATTGGAATAGGTACTAACGGCAACGCATTGTCTCCTTATGCTCAATTACCTGATGGAAGATTCCAGTTTAGAATGTCTCCCGTAGAAATTGATGAAGAGCTCATGAAACAAATCGCTGCTGATACCGGTGGTAAATATTTTAGAGCAGACAATAATAAAAAGCTTAAAGAAATTTATGCGGAGATTGACAAACTAGAAAAAACAGAGATCGAGCAATTTGAGTTCTATAACATAGAAGAAAAATACAGGGATATTGTCTTACTGGCTTTACTATTTATAGGTGTAGAAATGTTATTGCGATATACCATTTTTAAAACCGCGGCCTGACGAATTTAAAAGCTCCTTCAGCTGATTTGTGCTGAGTTGGTAGGGGAAGCAGTTGGGAAAGGAAGCATTAACTAATCAAAGAAAACGAACAGTAGAAAGTGTATATACTAGAAGAAAAAATATATTTCTGGATTTTGTGTCTTATCCCAGTCTTGATCGTTCTATTTATTGGACTTTCTTACTGGAGGTATCGCGCACAAAAAAAGTATGCTACTAAGCAAATGCTGGATCATTTGATTCCAGACCGCTCTTGGTTCAAGCCTATCTTAAAATTGGTAACCGTTTGTGTGGGAATTGCATTTTTAGTTTTGGCGCTGGTGAACCTTAAAGCAGGCGAAAAAACAGAAACTGTAAATCGAGAAGGTGTCGATATTGTCTTTGCAGTAGATGTTTCAAAATCTATGCTGGCCGAAGATATCGCTCCTAACCGATTGGAAAAATCCCAACGTTTAGTGACAGAGATCATCAACAACTTAGCAAGTGATCGCATAGGACTAATTGCTTATGCTGGAAGCGCCGTGCCACAATTACCGATCACCACAGATTACGGAAGTGCAAAAATGTTCTTGCAATCCTTGAATACCGAATTGATTTCCAGTCAAGGAACCGCTATTAACGAGGCGATACAGTTGGCAGAAAGTTATTATAGTGACGAGACAGAAGCTGCAAAAATTTTAGTCATCATCAGCGATGGAGAAGACCATGAAGGAGAGAGCGTTGCCGTTGCTGAAGCTGCTGCTGAGAAGGGAATACGCATCTTTACTATAGGAGTAGGAACTGAAAAAGGAACTACCATTCCCATTAAAAGAAATGGAATAGTTAGAGAGTTTAAAAAAGATAGAGACGGGAAAACCGTTATCACTAAGCTCAAGGCCGAAACATTAAAGGAAATTTCTGAGGCTGGAAATGGGGCCTATATAGATGGTACGGTTACTGCAACAGTAATAGAAGAATTGAAGAATGAGCTTGCCGGAATAGATAAGGTGGCCTTTGAATCACAGCAATATGCCGACTTTGAATCTCAATTTCAGTGGTTTTTGGGTTTTGGATTGTTCTTTTTATTTTTAGACATCCTTTACCTTGAGAAAAAAACCAATTGGCTTAAAAAATTAAACTTGTTCAATGAATAAGAAGAAGATGAAAAATATAATAGGCATTTTATGGATTTTGGGTAGTTACGCTTTCGCGAAAGCGCAACAAACACCAGCAACAAATCCAGTATATGAAAACTCGATAGCAAAGGCTCAAGAATATGCAAGTGAAGGAAACTTTAACCTGGCCGAAGCAGCTTATAAAAAAGCAAAAGCAGTAAATCCGCAGAGTACGGATGCAGCTTATAATTTAGGAAATTTGTACTACGACAATACTAAGAAGTACAACGCCTCTAGCAGTTATATTGCGGCTGCTGATGCCGCTACAACTAAAGAAGAAAAACACAGGATTTTTCACAATCAAGGAAATTTGTTGCTGGAAAACAAAGAATATAAAAAGGCAGTAGAGGCATATAAAAATGCGCTGAGAAATGATCCAACAGACGAAGAAACCCGATACAATCTAGCGATTGCTAAAAAAGAAGAAGAAAAGCAAGGCGGCGGCGGTGGCGGTGGCGATGACGAAAAAGACAAGAAAGACGATAGCCAGAGCAAAGATCAGGATAATAAAGAAGGGGACAAAGACGAGAAGTCTGACGGTAAAAACGACGGTAAAGAAAACGAGAAAGAAGGCGACAAGAAAAAAGGGGACGGAGAAGGCGATAAAGATCAAGATGGAAAGCCTAAGGATGGAAAGGATGGCGACGGGGAACCTAAAAAACAAGACCAAAAAGCGCCTCAACGTATGGAAGGTAAAATGACACCGCAACAAATAAGTCAGATACTAGATGCAATGAGTAATGAGGAACAAAAAATTAGAGATAAAGTAAACGCAAAGAAAGCTCAAGGTCCAGCAAAAAAATCTGAAAAAGATTGGTAATGAAGAATTTGATTTATGTAGTAATTTTTCTAGTAAGCAGTTTAAGTCTGGCACAAGTAGACTTTACGGCTGAGGCCAGTCGCGATAAAATTGCGATAAATGAACGTTTGCGTATTGAATTTAAAATGAACGTGGATGGGGATAATTTTACGCCTCCTAATTTTATCGGATTCCAAGTAGTTGCGGGGCCTAGTCAGTCAGTTTCACAAAGCTGGATCAATGGAGTAAGTAGCATGTCTAAGTCTTATACCTATGTGTTGAAGCCTAATAAGACAGGAAAGCTCACCGTACAGCAAGCGGTCATGACTTTTGATGGAAATGAATATAAAACCATCCCACAAGTGATCAATGTCACTGGTGCGGTAGAAACACCCAAGGGTCCAGATGACCAGTCCATTAGCGCCGATGACAGCGTCTATTTAGTCGCTGAAGTTTCTAATTCCAACCCTTATTTGAACGAAGCCATACGAGTAGTTTATAAAATTTATGTTTCTAATCAGACAGGGATTACCGGTTGGAATGAATTAGACAGTCCCAAATACAGAGACTTCTGGTCACAAAATATTGATAATCGCAATAGACAAGTTCAAAATGGCACCTATTTAGGACAGCCATATCGTTATTTGGTATTAAGAGAAGCCGTATTGTACCCACAGAAAACGGGAATACTAGAAATTGAGCCGCTTACTTTAGATGTTCAAGTTCAAGTGCCTACTAACAGAAGAGACTTTTTCGGAAGACCTTATACCACAACGGTCAGTAAAACGGTCAGTGCGGGTAAACGTGAGATTACTGTTAAGAATTTACCCGCCCTAGGTAGACCAGCAAGTTTTACTGGAGCAGTGGGTGATTTTGACTTCAAAGTAGAAACAGATCGCGCGCAGCTTGATGCTGGGGAAAGTTTAACGGCCAGTATTAGTGTTTCTGGTTCTGGTAATTTAAAGCTGATGGCACTTCCCAAGTTAAAAGCTCCACAAAGTCTTGAAGTATATGATCCAGAACGCAAGAACAATGTGACCACTAACATTTACGGGATGCGTGGCAGTATTGCTGACAGTTATACAGTAGTACCTCAATACGGTGGTAAGTATGTGATTCCACCAGTGGAATTCTCTTATTTTGACCCTACAAAAGAGCAATATTTTATTAAGAATAGCGCTGAGATGTTGTTGATGGTAGATGGAGATGCGCCTACTACGGCAGGAGCAAATCCCGTTGCTTCTACTGCAGATGAAACGAGAAATGTCATAGAGAACAACGCTCAGTTTGCCTTTATTAAAACAGAAACCCAATTAGAAAATCAAACCAAGACCTATTTTTTTAATACGCTAACGTATTGGTCGGTGTTGGGAGGAATATTCTTGATTTTACCACTAGTTCTATTATTCAGAGGACAACAAGAAAAACGTCATTCAGACGTAGTAGGCAATAGAATCAGAACAGCTAATAAATTGAGTAAAAAGTACCTGAGTACTGCTAAGAAGAATTTAGGGAACCACGAGTTGTTTTACATTTCTTTGGAAAAATCTTTGCATAATTACCTCAAATCAAAACTGCGTATGCAAACTGCAGAAATGTCTAAAGATAAAGTAACGGCCTTACTTGCAGAGCGAGGAGCGATGGAAGGTGCTAGAAAGGAATTTATAGAATTGCTAGCAAGCTGCGAGTTTGCGAGGTTTACACCATCTTCTGAAGCCAGTATGAAAGAAGATTATGAAAAAGCGGGTCGCGTTTTAAACGACATTGATAAACAGATAAAAAAGTAAGATGAAGAAGGCGTTGCACATAGTATGTTTGCTTTTTGTATTTATAGCTAATGCTCAAGATTCTTTTGAGTTGGCCGCTTTCGCGAAAGCAAACCAAGCATATACAGCCGAAAATTATGACTTGGCTATTGCCGGTTATGAGCAAATTTTAAAAACAGGTCAACATAGTGCTGAGGTATATTTCAATCTAGGGAATGCGTATTATAAAATTAATGCGGTGGGTCCAGCTATTTATAACTATGAAAAATCACTACAACTCGATTCAGAAAATGTAGATGTCATCAACAACCTCAAATTTGCAAGTCAGATGAAAATTGATGCTATAGAGGCTACAAATACGCAAAGTTTAGAGTCTGACCTGTCTAGTTTTGTCACCGCTCTAACTGTTGATGAATGGGCTTACTTTAGTATAGTGATTCTTTTGTTTACGATTTTAGTGGCTATACTTTATTTCTATGCGCAAACCGCAGGTAAAAAACGGCTGTTTTTTATATTGACTTTTTTGGGGATTCTATTTTCAGCAATTTCTATCGCAGCTGCATTTTATGTAAAGGACAGTTTAAAGGACCAGCAATACGCGATCGTTTATACAGCAGAGTTTACTACAAGAGAGGAGCCTAAAGAAAATTCGGCACCTAGTTTCACCCTACACGAAGGCACAAAAGTAGAAGTGCTAGAGGAATTTAATGAATGGTCGCTGGTGCTGCTTTCAAATGGAAGTAAAGCATGGATGCCGCTTGATAAGATCAAAAAGTTATAACTTTTTCACCTCTTCGACCTATAACTCTAGGAACCTTATTACTTTTAATTTTCAAATCTTAAGAAGACTTACGTACTCGTTTTTTTAAAAGATACCTAAATAGCAATCTATGTTCAAGCATTTAAAGGGAGATTTATTAGGAGGTTTAACCGCTGGAGTTGTAGCCTTGCCTTTAGCGCTAGCTTTTGGAGTGCAATCTGGTATGGGCGCCATCGCTGGATTATATGGAGCCATTTTTATAGGTTTTTTCGCATCGCTTTTTGGCGGAACCAATACACAAATATCAGGTCCTACTGCACCTATGACTGCTGTAAGTATGGTGGTGATCGCAGGAATCGTTCAGGTATACGAGGGTGATTTATCAAACGCACTACCAGCCATTCTTGCTGTATTCATTATGGCTGGAATCATGCAAGTTTCTTTAGGAATCCTTAAACTAGGGAGGTACATCAAATACATTCCTTATCCAGTAGTATCTGGATTTATGACAGGAATAGGAGTCATTATTTTAATCACACAATTGCTTCCTGCCATTGGGTACTACCCAGCAGAAGACCAGCAGTTTGTTGAAAAATTTAGACCGGCTGCAGAAGAAGTTATCCTTAAAGAGATTCTTAAAAATGACATTGACGATAACATTTTAGTCTTAAAAAACTACGAAGCAACTATTGAAAAGGCAAAAGAAATAACCCCAGATCAAATTCTTACGGCTTCCAAAATATTAGCCAAAAAGGACAGTAGCGGGGTCATAGGAGCTTTAAAAACACTACCCACTGGAATTCAAAAAATTAATTGGCTCGAATTAGGACTCACCTTGATTACCATTTTTATTATTTTTGGATTCAAACGTATTACGACTGCTATTCCTTCTACATTAGTGGCATTGCTAAGTGTTTCTCTTGCTGTCTTTTTTATGGATATGGAGGTGCGAAAGATAGGAGAAATCCCTACTGATTTACCTATTCCTAATTTTGAAATCATTACTGGATTTAATTTTACTGCTATTGTGCCCTATGTCTTTACGGCATTGACCTTAGCCTTTTTGGGTGCTATTGATTCTTTGCTAACCAGTGTTGTGGCTGATAATATGACTAAAACTAGACACAATCCAAATAAAGAACTCATAGGTCAGGGAGTTGGAAATAGTATTGCGGCAATCTTCGGAGGTATTCCAGGCGCCGGGGCCACCATACGGACAGTAGTAAATATCAATTCTGGCGGAAAAACTAAACTTTCAGGTATGATCGCGGCAGTAATGCTGTTAATTATAGTCGTTGCTTTAGGAGGGTTTGCTGAGAATATACCTAGTGCAGTTCTTGCTGGAATATTAATTACTGTAGGTATAGGTGTGATGGATTATAAAGGTCTCAAAGTACTAGGTTCCATCCCTAAAAGTGACGTAGTAATCATGTTAGTGGTCTTGCTGCTTACCGTTTTTTGGGATTTGGTTTACGCTGTAGGGATAGGCTTAGTCATAGCCAGTTTGATCTTTATGAAAAAGATGGGGGATTCTAATAACGCAAAATCAGGCATCAAAAGACTATCTGATGCCAAGCATATGGACCATGCAGACTATTCTCGTATTCCAGCTAAATTGAGGGAAGAAATATTCATTAAAGAATTGAGAGGCCCTATTTTCTTTGGCTACACCAGTGATTTTCAATCCATGTCTCGTGATATTCCCCCGTACGCCACCCATGCTATTATTCGCATGAAAAAGGTGCCGTTTATTGATCAGTCCGGGTTATTTGCTTTTGAAGATGTGCTACAGAATTTGGTGCAAAAGGGAATTCAACCCCTGTTGATTGAGGTCCAAGAGCAGCCCTTGTATCGATTAGAAACTATTGATATCATTCCAGACCTGGTAGGAAAAGAGCATGTTTTTGAAAGTTACGATGCTTGTCTTCAATGGATAGTTGCAAATGTGGAAGATACGGTGCCAGCCTTGGAGAATTAAGGTTTTGTAAATTTCGCTTTCGCGAAAGCGAATCCATTATCCAGCAGTCTATCATATGGAAAGTGAAGAAGTACACTGCAAGTTATTCATTTTCAACGCCTAAAAAAATGAAGATTTTTTTAAATTCGTTATTCACGCACAGTATCCATGCAGTATTGATAATTTTAATACCTTAAAATAATGGTATCTTTGAATTCTAAACAAGGATGCGATTTTCATGTTAAATTTCGTATTCGTAATGGAGATGATTTTTTGTTTAAAGGAGACAGAAAATCCAATCATAATGTAGTTTAGGGTATAATTTTATATGGAAATATAGGCGGAAAAGGAAAGAATTTAATGCAAAAATTTAATATCAAAATTGTTTAAAATGGATCAGACCAAAAAAGTTGCTGTAATTGGCGGTGGTAGTTGGGCGACGGCCATAGTAAAAATGCTTTGCGAAAACCTCGATACCGTTTACTGGTATATGCGCAGCGATTATGCTATTGAATACATCAAACGCAACGATCACAATCCTAGTTATTTGAGCTCTGTAGAGTTCAGTCCAGAGCAATTACATCTTTCTAGCGATATTAATGAAATAGTAAGCCTAGCAGATCTTTGTATATTTGCAGTACCTAGTGCTTTCTTATCTAAAGAATTGGAAAACCTTAGCGTTTCTTTAAAGGATAAAATCATATTCAGCGCGATAAAAGGTATCGTACCAGAAACGGGGCTTATAGTAGGAGAGCATTTCCATGAGCATTACAATATTGAATTTGAAAACATAGGTGTTCTTACAGGTCCTTGTCACGCAGAAGAGGTGGCTTTGGAACGACTTTCTTATCTAACTATCGCTTGTGCAGATGAAGGAAAAGCAAAGTTTCTTGCAGAGCGTTTAGAAAGCGATTACATCAATTGTAAAATCAGTGATGATATTATAGGTACAGAGTATGCAGCAATGCTTAAAAACATCTATGCCATTGCTGCTGGAATAGCACATGGTTTAGGCTATGGAGATAATTTCCAGAGTGTATTGATGAGTAATGCCATACGTGAAATGAAGCGTTTTATCAAGAAAGTGCACAAGATGAAACGCAATATAAATGACAGCGCTTATTTGGGTGACTTGCTGGTAACTGGATATTCTGGATTTTCGCGCAATCGATTGTTCGGTAATATGATGGGAAAAGGATATACCGTAAGAAGTGCACAAATGGAAATGAATATGGTGGCCGAAGGTTATTACGCTACCAAAAGTGCTTTTAAAATCAATGAAGAAAAAGGAGCTAAAACTCCTATTCTAGATGCTGTTTACAGCATTTTATACGATAATAAAAACCCTAAAAAGGTATTTAAAAAGCTAGCTGATAAGCTGGATTAAAAATTAAAACAATACAATGTCAACACTTGCAAAAGATTTTGGGATGGATGTTGCTCTAGAGCAATTGGGTCTCAAAGAAACAAATCACGGAACATCAACTGGTAATCATCACTTCGGTAATGGAGCTACCATAACTTCTTCTTCTCCGGTAGATGGAGCAGTTATAGGTAAGCTAACCACTACAAGCCAAGAAGATTATGAAAAAGTAGTTACTAGCGCACAAGCTGCTTTTAAAGACTGGAAAATGAAGCCAGCACCTTTACGCGGTGAAATCGTACGCCAGTTTGCTGATGAATTGCGACGTTTGAAAGAACCACTAGGTAAACTGGTTTCTTATGAAATGGGTAAATCCTATCAAGAAGGTCTAGGAGAGGTACAGGAAATGATCGATATCTGTGATTTTGCAGTAGGTCTTTCTCGTCAGTTGCACGGTTTAACCATGCATTCAGAACGCCCTGGACACAGAATGTACGAGCAATATCATCCATTAGGAATAGTAGGAATCATTAGTGCTTTTAACTTTCCAGTAGCTGTTTGGGCATGGAATACAGCTCTTGCATGGATTTGTGGCGATGTGTGTATCTGGAAGCCAAGTGAAAAAACACCTCTTTGTGGTGTGGCTTGTCAGAATATCATTGCAACCGTTCTTAAAAAAAATAACCTGCCAGAAGGAATTTCTTGTTTAGTAAACGGAGATCACAAAGTAGGGGAAATGATGTCTACAGATAAACGTGTGCCACTTCTAAGCGCAACTGGTTCTATTCGTATGGGAAGAATTGTTGCCAGTAAAGTAGCAGAACGTCTTGGAAAATCATTATTAGAATTAGGTGGTAATAACGCCATTATAGTGACTCCAGATGCCGATATAAAAATGACGGTAATAGGTGCTGTTTTTGGAGCAGTAGGAACTGCTGGACAGCGTTGTACTTCTACACGTCGTCTTATTGTTCATGAATCTATGTACGATAAGGTAAAAGAAGCAGTTGTTGCTGCTTATGGCCAGTTGAAAATAGGTAACCCATTAGATGAGAACAACCACGTAGGTCCAGTAATCGATACCGATGCTGTTGCTAACTACAACCATGCCTTAGAGCAAGTTGTAAAAGAAGGTGGTAAAGTGCTCGTAGAAGGTGGTGTACTTACTGGTGCTGGTTATGAAAGCGGTTGTTATGTAAGACCTGCGATTGCAGAAGCTACTAACGATATGAAAATCGTACAACACGAGACTTTTGCTCCGGTATTGTATTTATTAAAATACTCTGGAACTGTAGAAGATGCTTTGGAACAACAAAACGGTGTAGCACAAGGTTTATCTAGTGCGATCATGACCAATAACCTAAGAGAAGCAGAACATTTCTTATCTCAAAGAGGATCTGATTGTGGTATTGCAAACGTCAACATAGGAACTAGTGGTGCTGAGATAGGTGGTGCCTTTGGTGGTGAAAAAGATACTGGTGGTGGACGTGAGTCTGGATCTGATGCTTGGAAAGTTTATATGCGAAGACAGACCAACACGATCAATTATACTACAGAATTACCTCTTGCACAAGGAATCAAATTTGATTTGTAAGAAGTACTTATTTTATAGAATATTCAAAAACCGCCTTATTTCTAAGGCGGTTTTTTTGTGCTTTTATTTCAGCTTTTCAGAATCGACAGACCAACTATTTATGTTGGCATCGTCTGAATCCTATCGGGATGTATTTTATGTAAAATAGAATCTGAAACAAAATAAAGCTACACTTCGACAAGCTCATTGTGACTTTTATTTCACCCTTTTAGATGCTACATGCAAACATTCTTCTAACTACCGCGGGAATTTCATCAAGAAAATGTTGTTGAAAGCCAGAAATACGTTCATAGGTGCCGACTTAAGTCCGCACCTATGAATATTTTAATCCTCTAGGATCTTCTCCAAAACCTTCAAATAATCCTCCTGATTATTTACAAAATCAAGATCCGTTACATCGATCACTTTTACTTTGAGTTCTTGTTGCGATCTTATAAAACCAGCATAGCCTTGTTGTATTTGTGAGAGGTAACTGGCTTCTATATTTTTTTCATAATCCCGACCTCGTTTCTTGATGTTTTCTAGCAATCGGTCTTCGGTCTGGTAGAGGTAGACATATAAATCTGGCTTGACCAGTTCTTTATACATCATATTAAAAAGGCGCTTGTAGAGCGAGTACTCTTCTTTTTCTAGCGTTATTTTACTAAATATCAATGATTTGATTACGTAATAATCAGCAATGGTGAATTCTTTAAAGAGATCTTGCTGTGCGACATCATCGCTTAGTTGCTGGTAGCGATCGGCAAGAAAAGACATTTCTAGTGGGAAGGAATAGCGTTCTTTATCTTCATAAAAAAGAGGCAAAAAAGGATTGTCTGCAAAACGTTCCAGCACTTGCTTGGCATTAAAATCTTCTGATAATTTTTGCGTGAGACTGGTTTTACCACTTCCTATATTTCCCTCCACAGCTATAAAGTTGAGGTCTTGTATAGGATACCGCTTTCGCGAAAGCGGAATTTCAAAATCCACCATCTTCTCTAAGGGTTCCAGACTACTGGAAAGTTCCACCATGTTTTTGCTTAGAACAGGATGGATGATTTTATAAGCAATATCTACTAGGGGTTGCATGACAAAATTGCGCTCGTGCATTCTAGGGTGAGGAACTTGTAAACGGTCTGTGGATATGATTTCATCATCAAATAATACAATGTCCAAGTCAATCACTCGATCTTCATAAGTATCGCCCGTGCGAGGTACGCGTCCCATTTCACGTTCGATATGCTGTAAAATAGTTAACGTTTCTTGGGCATTTTTAAGACTGTGTACAAGAATACAGGTGTTTAAAAAATCACCACCAGTAAATCCAGCAGCAGGTACTTCATAAACGCCAGCTGTTTTAATCAACAGACCTAGACGTTGCTCGATCTGTCGAGAGGCGTCTAGTAAATGCTGTTTTCTATCGCCTTGATTGCTTCCTAAGGCAATGAATATCTTATGATTATGATGAGAAGAGATGCTATTAATTTTTATAGCAAATTAAGGAATAATGATCAACTCTTGAACTACTTTTGTTATAATTATGAAGACACTAACTGGTAAAAAACTACGTCTTGCGCATCGCATTTATCTGGTGCTCGCAGCAATTTTTATTTGCTCTCTAGTGGTATCTAATTTGATCTTTCAGAAGTTTTTTTATTGGAACCCGTTCGGTTGGTTCAATTTTGAAATTTCGGTAGGCTTATTGCCATATCCTGTTACCTTTCTAGTTACCGATTTAGTGAGTGAGATTTATGGACGTCGCAAGGCAAATGACCTGGTCCTTGCTGGAATATTTGCATCGGTCTTCAGTCTTGGAATTATAGCTGTGGCAGACGTAGCTCCAGCGATTGACGCAAGCCCTATACAAGATGCTGTTTTTAATAAAGTTTTTGGCGCGACAACTATTGCAGTGATGGCGAGTATGGCCGCTTATTTGTTTGCTCAATTTATAGACATACAGATTTATCATTTTTGGAAAAGGGTTACAGGAGGCAAAATGCTATGGTTGCGCAATAATTTTAGCACTGTATTTTCACAGTTTGTTGACACTATGAGCGTCTTATTATTGTTATGTTATTATGAAGTGTTATCCTGGGAACAATTTTGGCCCTTATTATTGGCAGGATTTCTCTTTAAGATGCTAGTTGCATTTCTTGATACGCCTTTATTATATGGAGGGGTTTTTATTTTTAGACGACTGTTCGGGTTAAAAATGGGAGAAGAAATAAAAATTGATTAAAAAAACAACATGAAGAAAATATTTAAAATATTAGGAATTACGTTGCTCGCTGTAATCATTGTCATTGTAGCTGCTCCTTTTTTCTTCAAAGACCAAATCGCTCAAATTATTAAGGACAAGCTTAATGCTGCTATGGAGGCACAAATTGATTTTGCTGAGGTAGACTTGAGTCTCTTTAGATCATTTCCAGACGCACAACTCCACATAGAAGGTTTTTCTATTATCAATAAAGCACCTTTTGCGGGTGACACTTTGTTCTACGGTAAAGAAGTGAAACTGGACCTGCCTATAGGTGATTTGTTGAACGATGCCAGTGAGCCTATTCATATCAATGAGTTGATGGTTAATCAAGCGGTAGCCAGGTTTACGGTTGATGAAAACGGTAACTCCAGTTGGGATATTTCTAAGGAGCCCGCTTCCGCGAAAGCAAATGACCCACAAGACACAGAACAAGATACAGGCTTCTCTTTTGACTTAAAACATTATGAGATAACAGATTCGGAACTTACTTACGAAGATAGGTCTACCCAAAATAAGCTTGTGCTTTCTAAATTGAATCACTCTGGAAACGGAAATTTTTCATTAGGCAAGAGCACGCTAGCTACTAATACAGAGGCATTAGTTTTTTACGGGTTGGATGGTATGGAATACTTATCTGGCCAGCAAGTAAAACTGGATGCTGCTATTCTTATGGATCTAGATAATCAGAAATATACCTTTCAAGAAAACAAAGGTTTTGTCAATGATCTGGAATTAAAGATGAATGGTTTTGTGCAGTTAGAGGAATTGTATACGATGGTAGATTTACGTTTTGATACCCCATCATCAGATTTTAAAAACTTCTTTGCAGTTATTCCAGAAACCTATTGTAAAAACTTAGACGGTATCACAACTACTGGAGATTTTACTGTAAACGGAATAATTAAAGGTGAAGTGGACGAAACGCGCATTCCTAAAATGGATATCAAGATCAGTTCAAAAAACGCTTCTTTCAAATATCCAGACTTACCTAAAACAGTTACGAACATCGATATAGATGCACAACTTAAAAACGATACAGGAAATGTAGAGGACACTTATTTCAATGTTGCACAAACCTCTTTTAATATTGGGAGTGATAGAATAAGCGGTAATGCAATGATCAAAAACCTGACAACTAATATGGACATTGATCTAAATGCAAAGGGAAACCTAGATTTTCAAAATCTAGCTCAAGCATTTCCTTTGCCAGAAGACATGAATCTTGACGGGAAGTTGGCACTCGATATGGCAGCTAAGTTTGATATGGAAAGTATCGAGAAAGAACAGTATGAACGTATCAATACGAGAGGGTCTGCCAGTCTTACCAACTTCAGATACGAAGGTGATGCACTTATAAAACCTTTAGTAATCAACAAGGCTAGTATTGATATGACTACTTCTAGAATACTGCTAAAAGACTTTGAAGCTCAAACAGGCAATACCGACTTAGATGCAAAGGGGACCATCAATAATTTGATAGGATTTTTACTTCAAGACCAAGATTTAAAAGGAACTTTTACTTTAAAGTCTAACACACTAGACGCTGCAGATTTTATGACTGCTGTAGAGGTTGCTCCTGCCAAAAAAGCAAACCAAACAACTCAAACGTCTACATCTGCAACAACTGAAGATGCGATTAAGATCCCAGCTTTTCTGGATGCCAACTTAGATTTCCAAGCAAATCGAGTGTTGTATGATGGTCTTGAACTTAAAAATGTAAGTGGTGTAGCTTTGATTAGAGATGAAACCTTAACCTTAAACAATACGACGACTGATATTTTTGACGGTAACATAGCTGTGAACGGTTCGGTTTCCACTAAGGGAACTACTCCAGTTTTTAACATGGCGCTGGACATGAAGAACCTAGATATCGCAAAGTCTTTTGAAGGTTTTGATATGTTTAGATCTTTTGTTCCTATTATCAGTGTGTTACAAGGTAGGATCAATACAGATATAGCTCTTACTGGATCGTTAGACAAGCAGCTTTCTCCTATTTTAAGTACACTAGCGGGAGATGCTATTGCACAGTTGCTGACTAAAGAGGTCAATGCTGCTAACAATCCGTTATTAGGGAAATTAGATCAAAAATTGAGTTTTATAGATCTTAATAAATTTGATATTTCGGACATTACAACCAAGCTTAATTTTAAAAATGGAGCGGTGCAAGTAGCACCATTTGACTTTAATATCAAAGGCATTAAAGCCACAGCTAGTGGTAAGCACAGTCTTACTAATGAGATGGATTATACTTTGTCATTAAATGTACCTGCAAAATACTTTGGTAAAGAAGGAGCTAGCTTGCTTTCTAAATTAGAAGAAAAGGAAGTAGAAAGTATTTCAGTTCCTGTGCCGGTTAAGTTCTCAGGATCATTTTTGAGTCCTAAAATCGATTTGAATCTTGATCTTGCCGTAAAAAACCTAACCAATCAAATTATAGAGATCCAAAAAGCCAAGCTTAAGGATAAAGGCAAAGAAGCAGTAGGTGGCGCCATAGGTGATCTTATAAATGGAAAGAACCCTTTAAATGGCATCAAGGATGTGATAGGCGGTAATGGAAAGCCTAAGGATTCTACGTCTGTAATTAAACCTATAGACCCAATTAAGGAAGCAGCGGGTAATGCAATTAAAGACTTGTTCGGGCGTAAAAAAAAGAAAGTGGTAGATACTACCAAAACAAAATAGATTTTTAGAAAATGAAATGTAGAGCTCCTCAATTATATTTTTGAGGAGCTTTTTATTGTTCCTTATATGTTTTCGTTTAAATATTTCCAGCACCTTTCGGGAACATACTGCAAGTGTAGTTTTAGATTTTTTCTAGACTTGATATGGGTGCTATTAAAATATTGATTCCAGAGATCTTTGTAGTTGATCTCCTTAGAGTTGATACGAAGCGCAGTTGAACTGCGAAAGCTGCTTGATGAGTCTACATCACTGTTGTTTTCTGAGGCTCTAGTAGGTAAAATGGCACCTTGACTACGGGCTTTTTTAAAATCAATTTGTACTTCTTGAACCGTTTCTAGGTCATAGCTTATTCCAAAATTGCGTTTTAAGTCATAAATAACCCATTTCTGGTTGTGGTAATGGTCTTTAAAGTGACTGGCTATAAGGGGTAGTACGTTAAAGTCAGGTTCTATATTAGCATAATAGGTTTCTTCATCGATTAAATGAAAACGCACCAAGGCTTCTATGCGTTGTTTCTCGTGATTTACCATTTTTGCCGCTTGAGTAATCTTTAAAACTGTAGCGTTAGCAGAGTCACTGCCTGGTGCTTTTTGAGCAGTAAAAGTCATTTTTAAATACTCATAAATCGTGTTTTCGATCCCGATGATTTCACTTAAGAAAGCACAGTATACCTGATGAGAATCTTGGTGCTCGCATAAAGAGTTAAAACGGTTCCATACACGTTGCGCTTTATCAGGATCTGTAATGACCAGTTCGGTACCTTCAAAAAGGTGGTTTTGCTCACGAGAATCTAAAGCGATGATGGGCAGTTTAATCTTGCGGTCGTAAATAGTGAAAATAGCCGTCATCAAACCGTTTAAACTACCGTCATATAAAAGTGTAGTGGTCATGAGAAAAGATTTAATAGGGGACTAGAATTCTTATGATGCTTGCTGCTAGGATTGATCATGATCAGGTATCTCTTTTGTTTTGTCATGCGGTCTAAGGAAGGCAACGGTTACTACTATGTTGTTTCTATTCATATCTCGATGGGTTTATCTGGTAGTTCCTGACGTCGGTACCCATGGCTATTTCCCATTCTGCGATCTTTTAGGTTGGATTGTTTATCCAGTCGCTGCATGGTCTGCGGATTCTCTTCTGCATACCTTGGATCTTGAATATAATCTGCTTTTTGCATGTTGTGTACCTCGATGGAATAGAAGTCAAATTCTTCTACAACCTTGCCGTATATTTTATAGATACCACTTCCTCTAAAGCTAATTTTTGCCGCTACTGGAGGAAACATCACCGTATCAAAAAAATGACCCGTACAATCTAAAAAAGTACCAAATTGCATGCGTTTTCCTTTTGCCGTATGTGTGGTCTTGATATTTACTACGTAGCCATAAATCAAAATCATTTTCTTGTTATGTGCTTTCATGTCTTCACGACTGTTGTTGTTTTTAGGCAGCTCTACTAATAGGTCAAAATGCGAACACAATGGAAAGCCTAAAAGTTCTATTTGTTCATAAGCCAATTCCTGATTTGTAGTATGAAGTTGAGGGATTTTGGCTTCTCTATATTCTGGGACGAATAGTTTGTTTTGGATATATTTTTGGGGTGATTTGTCAAGCTTATAATGTGCTTGCCACAACAATTCATAACGATCCATTGCTGTAAACCTAAAAGCATTGATGCGTATTAAAATAGAAAGCTGATCGATACTGATAAGGACACGATTTATAAAGTCATCTAGAGAGGTAAAGCTTCCATTCAAATGACGCGCTTCTATGATGCGTACCATGGTTTTTCTTTCCAGTTCCTTGAGGTAACTGTAGCCTAGATAGATACTTTTTCCTTTAATAATGTTAGCAATATTGCTGTGATTAACACAAGGTGATTCTATGACAGCACCACACATTTTTGCTTCGTGAACGTAGAGTTCAGGTTGGTAAAAGCCACCGCCATTATTAAGTGTTGCAGTCATGTATTCTAAGGGGAAATACCGTTTTAAGTAAAGAGTTTGATAACTTTCTACAGCGTAAGATGCGGAGTGCCCTTTCGCGAAAGCGTAACCAGCAAAACTCTTAATTTGATTCCATATTTCTCTAGTTTGCTCTGGATCATGTCCTAAATCGATACAGTTCTGAAAGTATTTTTGTTCTACTTTTTGAAACTCCTCACGAGATCGGTATTTACCGCTCATTCCACGACGCAGTACATCTGCTTCGCCAAGGTCCAGTTTTGCATAGTAATGTGCTACCTTGATCACGTCTTCTTGATAGACCATGATCCCATAAGTTTCGGGCATAATGCCTTGCATGATGGGGTGTGCATCCTTGCGTTTTTCTGGATGTCGAGTGCGTAAAATAAACTCGCGCATCATCCCGCTCTGTGCAACTCCAGGACGTATGACAGAGCTGGCAGCAACCAGTCCTATATAATTATTAGTAGCAAGTTTGCTGAGCAACATTCTCATAGCTGGAGACTCTATATAAAAGCAACCTATGCATTTTGCCTGTGAGATCATGTTGTTGATTTCAGGGTCTTTCATAAATTTCTTTACATCAGTATGCAGGTTTGCTATAGGAGCTTCTGGTTGGTTGTATTTGATAATCTCAATCGTGTCGCGTATTTTTCCTAAACCACGTTGTGCAAGAATGTCAAATTTATGAATCCCAGCATCTTCGGCAATATGCATGTCAAACTGTACGGTACGGTATCCTTTTGGGGGCAAACTCGTGGCGCTGTAATAATGAATAGGTTTTTCAGTAATAAGAATTCCGCCGGCGTGAATGCTGGTATAGTTGGGCATGCCTTTTATCAAATGGCTGTATTTCAATACCAATTGGTGCATTTGATCCAGCTGCTCGAGTTGAAAATTACCTGTGGCGAGTAGGTCAATATCTGCTTTTGGAAGACCAAAAACTTTTCCTAATTCCCTGATAACTGCACGGTACTGAAAGGTGTTGTAAGTGGCAAGCAAGGCGACATGGTCAAATTCTGCAAAAATAAACCGAGTAATGTCTTCCCGGTCGTCCCATGAGAAATCAATATCAAAATCTGGCGGACTCGTCCTGTAATCGTTGATAAAACGTTCAAAATAAAGATCGAGTTCTATGGGGTCTACCTCGGTGATCTGTAACAAATAGGCAAGAATACTGTTAGCTCCACTACCGCGACCTATGTAAAAGTAGCGTTTGCTACGTGCGTATTCACAAATGCGCCAATTGATCAAAAAATAGGCGACAAAACCTTTCTTTTTTACAACGCCTATTTCTTTTTCTATACGCTCAAAGACGTCTGTTTTATCTTCTTTATCTCCGTATCTATTTGCCACACCAGCATAAGCAAGTGTTCTTAGTTTTTGATAATCTGCTTCCTTACTCTCTGAATAGAGGTGTTGATTTGCGTTAAGTTGAGCGTTCTCAAAGTCAAAATATATCCCGCAATCTGCTAATAGGCGTTTGGTATTTTCAATGATAAAAGGATATTCTATAAAGACTTCTTCTATTTCAGGAACAGGAATCATCTGATCTTCAAAATGACCTTGCTGGGATTCTGGCAACTGACTCAAAAGAATATTTAAATCTACACACCGTAGTAGCCGGTGGGCGTTAAAATCTTTTCTACTTCTAAACGTCACCGTTTGCATCACCACTAATTTGTCCTTCATTTTTACATATGCGGTAAAAGGAAGTTTGCGTAGTGCGGCAATAGAGATTCCTATGAATTCGCTTTCGCGAAAGCGAGTTTTCTCCAAGGTTACTACCTTTTTAAATGGATAGATGACAAAAGCATTCTCAAAGGCTGGGGCCTGATCTGGAAAAGGAATTTTGTTTTCTAGATGAAAGGATAAGTATTCATTGAGTTCCTGAAATCCATGGTTGTTCTTAGCAATACCTACATACAATTGTTGGTGCTGGTTTCTAAAATCGATCCCTATTACTGCATGAAGATTGCTTTGAGTACAAAGCCTTATAAAATTTAGGCATGCACTGGTGTTATTGATGTCAGTTAGAACAATGGTCTTCACTCCATTTTCAAGCGCAAGTTTTATCAGCTCTTCTTCATTAAAAGTGCCGTAACGCAAGGAGTAATAGGTGTGATTGTTTAGGTACAAATTGACTTTTTAAGGTTGTTTTATTTAAAGCGGTTTTCTAGAGCTTCGGACTTCAATAGGTTATTTATAGCCAGCATGGAGCTTCTTGAAAGGTGTAATTAATTTGTTGGCAGGTCTGTTTTATAATTCATTGGGATTTATTTCAATGCATGCCTATATTTTTCAATTTTCCCTAATCTTATTGTTTGCGATGAGCGAGCACGACAGGAGGTAATCCATTAAAAGGGTTGAGTATTCGGCCTATGGTTTTTGCTTCCATTCCAGCAGCTCTCATTACGGTCCTATCCCCATACTTCTCTCTTATTTTATCTAGTGCGTTATACAGGTTAAGTGCAGTTTCATTATCATCAAACAGGTTGATCTGGTAATGACCATTTACAATATGTGAAAATCGGATCCCTATAAGTCGGATCAATAACCTGCGGTTGTATAGCTTTTCAAAAATCTCTAGTATGCGGGGTATCAAAATATGATCTGCGCTGCAATAAGGGATTCGCATCTGCTTGGTGTAAGTGTTGAAGTCAGAGTATTTTATCTTCACGTTAATGCAACCGGTGAGTTTATCGCCGCGTCTTAGTTGAAAAGCGAGGTTTTCAGTCATGGCGATAAGAATGGAATTCAGTTTTTTCACATCGATGGTATCTCGGTCAAAAGTGCGCTCGGTACTGATAGATTTACGCTCATTAAAAGCAATCACTGGTCGGTTATCTATTCCTTGAGCACGGCGCCAGATCATACTGCCGTTTTTACCCAGTACGTTGATGAGCATTTCTTCAGGCATTTCTTGAATGGTATGAATGCGTTTAACGCCTAAATGTCTCAGCGTTTGATAGGTTTTATCTCCTACTTGCGGAATTTTTTTTACAGACAGTGGGGCCATAAAGTCTTTTTCTTCCCCATAATTGATCATCAATTGGTTGTTAGGTTTTGCTTCTCCAGTGGCGATTTTGGAAACAACTTTATTCATAGAAAGGCCAAAGGAAATAGGCAGTCCTGTTTCTTTGATTACTTTCTTGCGCAATTCTGTTGCCAGCTTATAACAGCCATAAAATCGATCCATTCCAGAGAGATCTGCATAGAACTCATCAATACTTGATTTTTCAAAAAGAGGGGTTTCTTGTTTGACGATTTCAGTGACTTCATCAGAGTGTTTAGAATACGTCCCTGCATTACCTCTTATAACAACTGCTTCTGGGCAAAGCTGCCTTGCCAATTTCATAGACATGCCGCTGTGTACACCATAGCCTCTTGTCTCATAACTACATGCAGCAACGACGCCACGATCGCTAGTTCCACCTACGAGTAGAGGTCTGTTTTCAAGACGTGAATCCATCTTTCTCTCTACAGAAACGTAGAAAGTGTCTAGATCTAAATGCATGATGTGTTTATCGCTCATAGTTATCATACCTGCGCAGGCAGGAATCTGTTTGATCTGTTATTCCGCTGTAGAGCGGAATCGGTTTGTTATATCTCGATTCTATTTAATTTCTCGATTAACTATAATTTGTGGCTAAAACCTATGGTGTTGCCCACTAAGTGTTTTTTTAATGTTCAGCTGTCTTGAAGAGGAACCTTCACAGGTTGAACCATCACTTCGCTTAAAATAATCGGTTAAAAAACCTCACAGAAATAGTTCTGTGAGGTTGGTGAAATAACGAGTTAGTTATTTTATGTTTTGTAGCTACTAATCGATCATGTTTTTAATGACTAGATCATTTACTGTAGGTTCCATAAAGCTTACAAAACCTTCCTTTTCAATTTCATTCTTAAAATGAATACCCTTTTGCTGTAGTACCTCATGAAGTGTGTGGTATACTTTATGGATTAGGTCTTCTGTCTCGGCTACTTTATCAGACCAAGTTTTTACTTGGCACACTACCTTCATAGTAGCTTGCCTACTAGTTTTTCTAGTGATAAGGAGCTGTTCTACTCGTTGCGCTAGTTCTGTTTTTATGAGTTCTATATTCATGTCAGTATTTATTTTAAAATAAAACAAATTGGTCTCCTTCTACAAGACGCTCTTCTCTGATGGCGTATTCATCTTCTTCAGCAAACTTGAGTCTTTCATATAGACAGCGGTCGTAATCTTTGAAAAGTTTATCTCCTATAGGCTTCAAAAGTTCTAAGCCGTTTGCTTCTGGATTTTTTATTTTTTGTGAAATAGGATAAGCATTGAATCCTTTAGAGTCAAAAGGTTGCATCATGTTAGAAAGCTCTGCGGTAGAGATGTCTGGATTGAGCCACTTCTCTTCATCTTCTTTACTCAGTACTACCGGAGCTCTATGGTGCTCTATTCTTTGGGTAAGTCTATTTGCTGCAGTGGTAATAATGGCGACGGTACGATGTAATTCTCCAGTTAACGGATGTTCCCAAGTGTCATAAATTCCAGCTAGTGCAAAGGGGCCACGATCACGATTAGGATATACGATAAAGGGTTTATTAAGCTTTTCTTGCTTCGGACCTTCTATAAAGGCATCTACAAGAACTAAACAACGTTGAGATTTAATGGCATGACGGAACATAGGTTTATTAAAAATACCCATAGCTCCTTTATAATTAGGATTGTTTTCTATGTTTAAACTTCCCTCACTGCGCGCATTGATCATGTACGTCTGTTTGTGAGCCCAGTGAGGTGTATAGCCTAAAGTAAATAGCTGTATATGGTTAGGTTGCTCGCTTGTAATTACAGGTATCTCATTACCTGCGCTTATGTTCACGTTTTCTTTGAGTTCAGCACTTTTTATAAAGGCGGCATTGAACCGCTTTTCTAAATCTACTGCTGGTGTAATTATCGTTGCTCTTCCACACATAATTATAGTTTTATGGAAATATTCCAAGAATTATCTCCGTTGACGATTCAAATATATGGAATAATTCCAACATTATGGAAATATTCCAGTGTTAAAATTGGAAATATTCCTAAATGACCTATATTTGTCTTATGGCACAAGAGATTCCAACAGAAGCAAAAAGATTCAAACAGGTACGAGAGGACTTGGGGAAAACGCAAAGTGAGTTTGCAGACTTGCTCGATGCAGGTAGCACAACTGCCGATATAGAGCGCGGTAAAAAGAAAATTACTGGTAAGATTGTCACAGAATTATTACGACAGTTTAATGTGAACCCATTGTGGTTGTATGGGAATAGTTATAATAAATACTTAGAGACGAGTACAAGTACAGCGCCTAAGATCATAACCATGGATACTAATGATCGTGAAAATATGATCATGGTTCCTATTAAAGCAAGTGCTGGTTACGCAAGTAATGTACAAGATACAGACTGGTATAACGAGTTGCCTGCATTTAATATACCCCTGCCTCAATATAGAGAAGGAAGCTATCGCGCTTTTCAGGTACAAGGGGATAGTATGTTGCCTGTATTGCAGCCGCAAGAATGGGTGATGGGAAAAGCAGTAGAAAGTGTGCGTACAGCAAATGACAATCGCATTCATGTGGTCGTAACTGCAGATAGTGTTTTAGTAAAGAAACTACGCAAGTCAGAATCTCCAGAGGCGGTAAATTTGATTTCCCTTAATCGAGAATACCCAGTGATTGAGCAAGCAGTGGTGGAGATTAAAGAGCTTTGGGAAGTGAATTCAAAATTGAGTTTTGACCTAGACGTGCATGAAGGAGAAGAAGCGATGATTTCTTTAAAACAAGGACTCGATAGTTTGCGGGAAGAAATACAGAGTATTAAAAAAGGGAATACATTTAAAAAGCTACTCTAAAGCAAGTATTCTAGTATAGAATTGAGGTGCTAACTATCACCTCCTATCTTTTCAAATGTTTAGCTGTTCTTTCAAGAATGCCTTCTATTTCTTTAGCAGTTCCAGCAGTAGTTTTATTGTTTGGGTTTCCCTTTCTATATCGGAAGTTACTGCTGTTATAACTACCGTAGCAATACGGAATAGGATCATTTTTATAAAAATACTATTTTATAGTAATAAGTAAATAGGTGTAGGTTAGGGGCTTAAATCATATATGTTTTTACAATGTTTAAGAAAATATAGCAAAGTATATTCATATTTGAGCTCTTTTCAAAGGGAGCATAAACTTCTTATATTTAGCTTTCGCGAAAGCGAAACAAAACAAATACAACTTCTATTTAATGAGCTTTTATAAATTATATGATTTCCTACGGGACTTACAAAAGAACAATTCCAAAGACTGGATGGACGAGAACCGAAAACGCTACCATGAAGTACGTGACTGGTACATTTCATGGCTCAACGAACTCGATATAGAGTTGGGAAAAGTAGATCCTAATTATGTTTCTATAGACGGTCGTAAAGCTATTAATCGCATCAATAATAATTTGATGTTTCATCCTAATAAACCTGTCTATAAAGATCATTTTGGTGCAGGTATGGACCTTAATGAAAACGGGAAACAAGGCGATTTTTATATTCATTTAGGAACAGAAGAATCCTTTATCGCTGGCGGATTTTACAAGCCTAAAAAGGAATTGCTCGACTCTATAAGAGATGCCATAGATTATAATGGACAGGAGTATAAAGAGATCCTTAACAAGAAATCTTTTAAAGAAACTTTTGACGTGATTGATGATGGTGATTCTCTGAAAACTTCCCCTAAAGGTTATTCTCAAGACCATGAGCATATAGAGTTGCTGCGATTAAAAACATTTGCCATACAACATGACCTCTCTCAAAAACAAGTGATGCAAGAAGATTTTATGCAGTATTGTGTTGCAGTATATAAAGAAATGATTCCTTTTAGAGCTTATTTGAATAAAGCGGTAACGGTTTGATTTATTGATCCCTATAAAAGACTTTAAACTCGGCACCCATACCATAATCGTCGTTACCAGATCGTACTAATTTGCTATTAGGATTATAAGTCAGGTCAAATAGTTGCCAGGTTTTATTATTAAAAAAGATGCGTCTTACCCAAGTGTTTTTACCCTCTATTTCTTTGGTAAAAGGGAGAAGCGGTCGGAAAGTAGTGGAGACCTTTACGGTGCCAGTTCTGGTTTTGATTTCCCTGTATTTTTTAGCTTTGATGAGTTTCCCATCTGGTTTTGTATATCCCAATACTTGGATAGAAGCAAAGATTCCATTTTGTGGAATATTGATCTTCATTTCTTCTATATCTAATTCAAATGTTTCTTCAGTGGTTTGATCAATAATAAAAGTTTTTGAGGGATATAAAGATCTATCAGATGGATTTCCACCTTCTTGAACATCATAAAAAGAAACTCTAAACATGGTAGAAAACTGGCGCAACTTCCCTTTGTTACTGGATTGACTCTCTTCTAAAACTACGGGTAATTTAAGTTGTGTGATTTGGGTGGGTTCGCCATCGTAACGATCAAACTTCACTGCAATTTCACTTTCTACTGTAGGCAACCAGCAGTCAAAGTAATTATCGTGACCTAATTCTTTCTTTTTACGGTCTTTGTGTTTTCCTGTAAGAGCGGCACTTATGATGACGGTTTCCAGTTCATCTGCTTGCTGATAAAGAAACACTTCTGATTGCAGGTTTTCTACAGCGACACCTAAATCAGCATAACCTATACTGGAAAAGAATAAAGAGTCTACGTCATTATAGAGTTTTTTGGAGAACCTGAAACTTCCTTCATCGTCTGCAAAAGTTCCTTTACCGTTTCCAAAACTGATGGTAGCAAAAGCAATAGCTTCTTTAGTAGCCGCATCTTTTATGATAATGTCTTGACTTAAGCCTAAGTTGAAACTTGCTAGTACAAGACTAATCCAGAATAAGTTTTTCATCTATAGTTTTTAAATAGTTGACAATTTCTCGCGTTGCGCCCGTATTGCTGTTGATCCAGTGACCACAAATCATTCCAGTTTTATCTCTTAAATAATCGTCTTCTAGAAGTTGGTTGGTCATGCTTTCAAATTCAAGAGCATCTTTTACAGAAAACAAACCTCCTAAATCTTCTAGTTTGCCAGCTTCAGGGAATTTTTCATAGTTCTTACCTATGATCACCGGAACGCCATAAGTTGCTGCTTCTAGAATATTGTGTAAGCCTTTTGTTCCCATAGCTCCACCTACGTAGGCAAGATCTGCATAGCTATAGACTTTCGTTAGCAAGCCTATGCTGTCTATAATCAGTGTCGATGCAGACTCGAGATCATGGATCACACAGCCTTGAAGGCTGCTCCACTTTATAGGATGGTAATTCAGACTATCGCACAACTGATTAATAGAACTAGGCGCTACTTCATGTGGAGCAATAATGATTTTGTAGTTCTTGTTTTGGTCATTGTTGTTCAACCAGTTTTTCATGATCGCTATATCTTCTGGCCAGGAACTTCCTATAACAAGACACTTTTTATTTCCTATAAAGCTTTTTAGCTCGGTAATGGAACTATCTCTTTCTATCAATTGGCTAGCGCGATCAAACCTGGTATCGCCACTAACGCTAGCATTAGTAAAGCCTAGTTTTTTTAGATTTTGAAGTGAAGATTCATTTTGTAAAAAGAAATGATCAAAACTTTCTAAGGAATGGATCATCCATTTTCCATACCAACTATTAAAAGACATCTTATCTCTAAAAACGCCACTTACAAGAATGGTTTTACAATTGGTTTCTTGGAGTGCATTTAAATAATTAGGCCAAAATTCATACTTCACCATAATGGCCAGCGATGGTTCTACGGTGGCGATAAATTTATTTACGTTACTCACGGCGTCTAGGGGTAAATAGCAAACCACATCAGCTAGGGGGGTGTTTTTTTTGTTCTCGTAGCCACTAGGAGAGAAAAAAGTGAGGATGACTTGATAATTCTCCCGGTTGATGCGTTCTAGTACGGGAACAACTTGTTCAAACTCGCCTAAACTTGCTGCGTGTACCCATATTTTGGGTAGCGACGACTTTACTTTTTTATCTAAAATGTCCCAAGTGCGTTCGCGACCTTGCGCACCGAGCTTTAGTTTTTTATTAAAAGCTCCAGCTAGTGGTAGGCACGCTTTCGCGAAAGCGGAAAAAATATCATACAAGGTCTTCAAAAATCAGTCTTTTTTCAAATGTAATATAAAAAATAAGGTTTGGGCATTCCTATCATTATTGCTTATTTTTACATGGATATGCATCATCAAATGCCTATTAATAATACAATTTACAAATGCGTAAAATACAGATGGTTGACCTCCAGGGTCAGTACGAGGGAATAAAGGATAGAATAAATACTGGGCTACAAGAGGTTATAGAGTCAGCGGCTTTTATCAATGGTCCAGAGGTTCATGCTTTTCAAAAAGAACTGGAAGAATATTTAGGAGTGAAACACGTGATTCCGTGTGCAAATGGTACCGATGCATTACAAATCGCAATGATGGGACTAGGTTTACAGCCTGGTGATGAAGTCATCACAGCCGATTTTACTTTTGCAGCGACGGTTGAGGTTATAGCGCTTTTGAATTTGACGCCAGTCTTAGTGGATGTAAATCCGTATAATTTTAATATCGATATAGAGGCTGTCAGAAAGGCAATAACGCCTCAAACAAAAGCTATTGTTCCTGTTCATTTATTTGGACAAACGGCCAATATGGATGAGATCATGGCGATTGCAAAAGAGCACGATCTTTATGTCATTGAAGATAACGCGCAAGGAATAGGTTCTAATTATATGCACAGTAATGGATCTAAATCTAAAACAGGAACTATAGGACATGTAGGGACTACCTCATTTTTCCCTTCAAAAAATTTAGGTGCTTACGGAGACGGCGGGGCTATTTTTACTAATGATGACGAACTGGCTCATATCATAAGAGGAGTTGTAAATCACGGTATGTACGAGCGTTACCATCATGATGTAGTAGGAGTGAATTCTCGATTAGATGCGATGCAAGCCGTAGTTTTAAGAGCAAAACTACCTTTCTTAACCGATTATAACAATGCCCGTAGAGACGCTGCTAGAAAGTATACAGCAGCTTTTGCTGGTGAAGAAAAAATCATCACGCCTATAGTTTGCGATAGTTGCGACTGTCACGTGTTTCATCAATACACCTTAGTTATTAAAAATGCAGACCGAGACGGACTGGTAAAACATTTACAGGCAAATAACATTCCTTGCGGGGTGTATTACCCGATACCACTACACAAACAAAAGGCTTATGTAGACGATCGTTACAAAGAAGAAAACTTCACGGTGACCAATCAACTAGTGAAGGAATGTATTTCTTTGCCTATGCATACCGAGCTGGATGATGAGCAGATCAAGTTTATTACCGATCATATTAAGGAGTTTATAAACAGATAATTTTAGAACGATAATTCTAAAAAAAACCCGCTAGGAAAGTAAATTTTAAACTTTTTTAGCGGGTTTTCTGCTTTCTTGCATGCTGATAGGGCTGGTTTCAAAAGCAGCATTATAAATAGCGACCGACTATTTTATGACTGCCTGAGCGACTAAACTCCTGAAATGCTTTCTTGTTTATCTGTAAAGTAGCTATTCATAAAATTTGTCATTCATTTCCAAACACAGCAAAAAAGGAGATTTTAAAATAAGCCATATGTGACAAATCTGTCTTAACTTGTGGTTTCAATTTATTCCTATGAAACTGCGACTTACTTTATTGATGCTCTTAGTGATCACCATCACCATAGCTCAAAACACAACAACTATTATTCACGCTGGACACCTTTTAGATACGGAGAAAGGAACCTGGCTCACAGAGATGACAGTGACCATAGCTGATGGAGAAATACAATCTTTGGATAAAGGCTATTCAAGCGTTCCAACAACTGCCGATTATTATGATTTGAAAGATAAGTGGGTGATGCCAGGTCTTACAGATATGCATGTCCACATGGAAACAGAGTATAATCCTCATGCGTACATTTCAAAATTTGTGGATGATCCTGCAGACGTTGCTTATAATTCTGTAAAATATGCAGAGATTACTTTAATGTCTGGTTTTACAACGGTAAGAGACCTAGGTGGTAGTGGTATTAATATTTCGCTACGGGACGCTGTAAATAAGGGTAAAGTGCCAGGTCCAAGAATCTTTACGGCAGGAAAATCCATCGCCACAACTGGTGGTCATGCCGATCCTACTAACGGAGGTAACCAAGCCTTTATGGGTGATCCAGGTCCTAGAGAAGGCGTTGCTAATGGTCCAGATGAAGCAAGAGCAGCAGTAAGACACCGTTATAAAAATGGTGCCGATTGTATTAAAATAACTGCTACAGGGGGTGTTTTAAGTGTGGCAAAAAATGGTAGCAATCCGCAATTTACATTGGAGGAGATCAAAGCCATCACAGAAACTGCAGCAGATTATGGCTATCATGTGGCTGCGCATGCTCATGGTGATGAAGGTATGTATCGCGCGGTAGAAGGTGGCGTGAAAACTATAGAACATGGAACTTATATGAGTGAAAGAACTATGGAGCTTATGATCAAAAAGGATTGTTACTTAGTCCCTACGATTACCGCAGGAAAAGAAGTAGCCGAAAAAGCTGAAGTAGAAGGTTTCTACCCAGCGATAGTAGTTCCTAAAGCGAGAACTGTTGGCCCACAAATTCAAGGGACTTTTGCTAGAGCTTATAAAAAAGGAGTGCCTATTGTTTTTGGAACAGACGCAGGTGTTTTTGCACATGGTCAGAATGCCAAAGAATTTGGCTATATGAATGAGGCAGGAATGCCAGTTATGGAAACCATACAAAGCGCAACTATAACACCTGCAAAAATCTTAAAGTTAGAAGATAAAATAGGTCAAGTCAAAAAAGGCTTTTATGCAGACATTATAGCCGTTTCTCAAAACCCAGAAAAGAATGTTGCGATTTTAGAAGAGATGAGTTTTGTGATGAAGGATGGTGTGGTTTATAAGAGATAGGAAATATCTTCAGAAACAAAAACTTCCACCCTTTAGGGCTGGGGGAAGAAGTTTTGGAATCTCATCAACGCAACCTTTTCCCCAGCCCTAAAGGGTGAGGGTTCTCAAAAGCTTCTAAATAGGTAAACTCCTTCCCTTGAGGGAAGTCGGGATGGGTGTTGGCCATGTGGGATGTATTTACAAAGTAAAGTTCAATGGCAAAACTGTGTGTTGAGAATAGGTGTAATAATACTCAGTTTATAGAATAATTAAAATGAAACCTTTTCCCCAGCCCTAAAGGGTGAGGTTTCTACCTTTTCAAGACTAAAAAGTACAAGTGCAAGAATTAGACTATCTAAAAATTGAAGGAATGTTTGCAGGAGCCACTGCTGAGGTTAAAAAATTTGCAATGCAACTACGAGCAAACACTACCGATTCTGAAGATAAGTTATGGGGCTATCTAAAGACAAATCCGCTAGATTTAAAGTTCAGGAGGCAACACCCCTTTAATCTTTACGTACTAGACTTTTACTGTCATAAATTGAGGCTGGTTATTGAGGTTGATGGCGGTTACCATTTTACTAGATTACAACAAGAAAAAGATAGAAATCGAACTTTAGAAATCTCAAAATATAAAGTTGATGTGATCCGATTCACAGATATGGAGGTAATCGACGATTATGAAAGCACCATTGAAAAAATAGATGCTATAATAAAAGAAAAACAAAAACTTCCACCCTTTAGGGCTGGGGGAAGAAGTTTTGGAATCTCATCAACGCAACCTTTTCCCCGGCCCTAAAGGGTGAGGATTCTGCAAAGTATTTAAATAAGCACTTTCCCTAGAGGGAAGTCGGGATGGGTGTTGGTCTTGTGGGAGGTAACAAAGACTAAAAACTTCCACCATTTAGGGCTGGGGGAAGAAGTTTTGGAGTTACAATGCACTGTGATTCTTAAAGCCTTTTTCTTCAAGGTACTTTACATATTCATACGTATTCACTTTAGCTTTAAGATCATGTAAAAGATTGTAAAGACCAAAAAACGTGCGGTTGATGTACAAGAAATGCTTGCTGCCTCGATTGCCATTCATTTTACGCAACTCTTTATCGTTGCTGTATTTCTCACTTAGAGAGGAGATTTCATCCCAGAAAAAGGGGTCTGCAAAGTCAAATGTCTTTTCTTTGAAAGGCCTTGTAAAAAGACTGAGCATCTCATGAAATAAGGTGCTGAAATACGCGACTTCTCTGTCACTATCATCTTTGCGCAAAATCTCCAATTGAAAGAGCTTTTCTTTAAAGATCTCAGGATTATTAATATTTTCAGGGACCGCTAGTTCAAAATACGGTTGGTAAAATTCATCTACTATATCCTTTATACAACCGAAATCGATAGCAATCAATTCACACTCTTTGGAGATCAAGAAATTCCCTGGGTGTGGATCAGCATGAACAGCTTTTATACCGTGCATTTGAAACATATAGAAATCCCAAAGTGTTTGTCCCAGTTTATTGCCAGTCTCTGGCGTAAAATCTGTTTTTGCAAACTCGCTTAAATGCTTTCCAGTCATCCAGTCCATCGTGATGATGCGTTTGTTAGAAAGCGCTGGATAATATTTTGGAAATTTTAAATTAGGGATATGTGCGCAAGCCTCTGTAATTGCGATACTCTGCTTTACTTCAAGCTCGTAATCGGTCTCTTCTGTTAATTTATCTTCTACTTCAGAAAAATATCTTTTAGAATCTTCTCCTTTGAGGTTGAACATTTTTATAGCAATAGGTTTTACCATCGCAAGATCACTTCCTATAGATTCTGCTACGCCAGGATATTGAATTTTTATCGCTAATTCTTTGCCGTCTTTAGTAGCTCTGTGAACTTGACCTATACTCGCCGCATTGACAGAATCTTTAGAGAAGGTATCGTAAATTTCTTCTGGATAAGCACCTTGGTATTTTTTAAAGGTTTTTCTAACTAAAGGAGCAGACAGCGGTGGCACACTAAATTGCGCTAGACTAAACTTCTCTACATAGGCACCAGGTAATAAACTCTTGTCCATAGACAGCATTTGCGCTACTTTAAGCGCGCTACCTTTCAAGTTTTTTAATCCATCATAAATATCGGTAGCATTGTCCTCATCTAGCGAGGAGCGATCCATTTCTCTGTTTACCGCTTTTTTAGAATAATATTTGATATAATTTGCACCTATTTTAGCTCCAGTCTTTACTAGCTCTGTTGTGCGCCCTATTTTACTGGTAGGTATTTTGTCTAATGTTTTCATAGCTTGATGATAATTCCGCTTTCGCGAAAGCGGAAATAAAAAAACTTATTACTTCAGCCTATTTCAGTTTAAATTTAAACTTAGATTTAAGTTTAATTACGCCATGCGTTCTTTCCAGAGAAATTTCCCAAAATCTAAAACGGCATCTAGAGGTGTGTTATCAAAAACATCAAAAATGGTGTTTACAGATTTCTCGATAGCCATGTCTGTTTTTTCGAAACCAGCACTGTCGTCGTCCATCCAAAACTTTATAAGGAATAACATTTGTATCCAAGCTCCTTCACTATAAATGGTTTCAGAACGCTCTAATAAAATATTAGATTTATCCTCATTGCGTTGCATGATCAAGTCTTTAGAAAAATTCTTTACCTGCTTGCGCAAACCTTTTAACTGCTCCATTTTGCTCATCATGTGCTGATTCTCCTTTAAGGTATAGAGCACATAACTTCTGTTAAGCGTGAGAAGTTCAAAGAATGTGTAGAAAAACGTGAGCATTTTTTCACGATTGGAAAAGTGATCATACTCTTCATTTTTGTGGGCCACATCCATGGTCATGGTAAAGAATGTGTTCCAAATGTCCTTGCGCAAACTGTCAAAACTACCAAAAAACTGATAAAAATCTTGCTCAGACATATTGTTGTCCTTAGCAAACTTATAAACAGACTTAGGAGTTTTTTCATGCAGTAAAACATAATCCATATAGGCAGTGATGATATCATGCTTAGTGATTTCTGTCTTTTTAATTGCCTTTTTTGCAGGTGTTTTTTTAGTAGTTGCCATAACCTTAGTATTTGAGGTAAAGATAGTATCTGTTTAACTTATTATACAATAAGTTTAAACAAAAGTATGTTAAGGTTTAGTCGTTATTTCTTTGCAAAACTTAATTGAAATACGGGGAATTTATTGAGATTCTTTGCTAATGATTTGATTGTTTCATTACTCAAGTAAATGAAATTAATGCTAGCGATAAAATTAAGGAAAGGTTATATTTGTATGCACCTGATAATTATAAGCTACTGATGTTCTTCACATCTATATTGAACAAAGCAAACTTTACTGACCAACTGAATATTTTTTTGGTAATAGTATCTGCCTTACTGGCATATATTTTTCCCCTGGAGCTTTTTATCTTAACCTATACTTTGCTAGGTCCATTACATTATGTAACGGAAATTAATTGGCTCCATGATAAGAGTTATTTTTTTACAAATAATAAGGTCATCTGGTTAACTATAGGGATTACAGCGTCTCTTATATTATTTGTTCCTAAATTGTTTCTCTATTATGAAAATAGCGACACTGCTCTTACCGCAACAATGATTTTCATTAATGCATGGTCCAATAGCGTCATTTTTATAACTCTCATGCTTGCTATAGCTTATCAATTTGTTTCTTCTAAAGTGGCATGGTTAATTATCACCTTATTGAGCGTTATAGGTGCTATTCTTTTAAAGAACGTAGAGCAATATAAATTATTGATAGGTGTATTTGTACCTACTGTAATCCATGTCTATTTATTTACTATGATTTTTATGCTCTATGGTGCAAAAAAATCTAAAAGTGTTTACAGTTATATCTCTGTAGCGCTAGTTTTATTAATTCCCATAATTATTATAAACTTAGGACTTACTAGAGGCTCATATCTCTTCAGTGATTTTTCAAAAGAACTATATTTAGAAAATGATTTTCATGTTTTGCCAGTCAGTTTTTCAAAGTTTTTAGGCATGACCGATGGAACAGAGTTTTACTTCTACGAGTCAATCTGGCTTAAATTCATGATATTTATTTCATTTATTTATTGCTATCACTATCTCAATTGGTTTTCTAAAACGACAGTTATCAAATGGCATAACATGCTCAATAAGAAAAAGATCATTACTATTGCTATCCTGTGGTTTACTGTCATCTTTCTTTACTGGTTTGACTTTGGCCTTGGGTTATTGATATCCTTATTTCTAGGTTTTATACATGTAATTCTAGAATTTCCTTTAAACATGTTAAGTATTAAAGAACTGTTCTTTTCAAAAAAATAATGCTTTAAAGAAAACAGATATTTATATAGTTGCGTTGATCGTTATCATAACATAATTTATCTACTAGTACTGTAAATGGTTAAATATTATGGTTGATCTTGGTCTACAGTCATTGCCCAGATTTTTCTACGCTCATTTATTTGTTCTAGTCTTTTTTTCCAGTAATCAGCTCTTTCAGGAAATAAAAGATTTAATTGTATAACCATCTCACTTAAATTTTTATAAGTTTTAACCGCCGTAATCATTTGCCTGCGTGGATAAGCTATATTATTTACAAACAATCTGTCCAGCGTTATAAAATTATTATTTATAACGGTTTCACAAACTAATTTTGCTTCAATATTATGGCCCATGCGATGGTACAATTTACCCATAGAATAACTAAAGTTACCATAAGGAACTTTTTCGTTAGGCAAAGCTTTTAAACTCAAGTCTAATAAGTTTATAGCTGCAATAGTATCTCTGTTTTCTAAAAGCGCTTGTGATTCAAAATAGGTAGTTCTACGCAATACGGTTTTAGAAATATCTTGCTCTTTACTTGTTGAAATTACAACGTCATCCATTGCTTTATAAATTTGAGGAAGAACAGGATTAGTAATTACAATTTTAGGATTACTGTTTTTATCAACAACAGGCCGTTGAAGTGGTTGTAGTATTTGTATCAATCCGTGTTGTATTAGGTATTCATCCATACCTAAATAATGATTTGTTTTGCCGTTAATTAAAAAACAAATAGGCCGCTCTACCATATTTGCTTGAATCACATCTAAAGCAATAAGCTCACCTCTACTCACGACATCTTTAGATAAATTAAAAACGATATCGCTGCGCAACAATTCTTTCTGATCTTCCAAGATTTGAAATTTATAAAGAAAATCTGCCGCAAATATTCCCATAGTCTTGCTTGGTAAATATTTTATTTTGCGAGATCCATTGTTGTAAAAGAGAGAATCATTTTTAAGATGATCGTCCAGCATTTTCAGATTTGTAACTCGTTTTTCTTCCAGGTTAATAGGGAATTGATACTGCGATCCTTTAAGTGTCATTTCATAAGGTATGTCTGTTCGCACGGCCTTACTCTTACCCATATCTATTTCTAGCTTCTCAATAAATGAAGGCAACTGTAATAAATCAATATTTAGAACTCTAACATCTGTGCGGTAATTATGTATTTCTTGTAAATACCATAAAGGGAAAGTAAAGTTATCGCCTTGTGTAAATAATATGGCGTTTTGGGGGCAGCTATCTAAATATGCTTTTGCTACCAGATCTATCAAACCACTATTTGATAGATCTCTTTGGCTGTAATTTTTTGCCAGCATTTGCAATGGTAGTGCTATTATTAGTAATGCCGCGATGATGGATTTTGTTGCTTTTGGGAAAGCGTAACCACTTAATTTATTAAATAATATACTCATGATTTTGAAAATTAAAGGAAGGCTTAGACCTATAAAAATTGAAAAAACTAAAAAAGACCCTATAAATATATAATCTCGTTCTCTTATTAAAACACTTAAAGGCGTTGGATTAATAATGATAATTATGCCAATGCCATAAAGTACAAATAAAGATAGTAGGAATAAACCTAGCTTAGTACGGTAAATCAGCATGCCCATAAGACCGATCAATCCTAATAAAAAAGGAAGTAAATAGTAGTATGCAGAAGAATGTGTAGAATTTACACCATCATCAATTTCAACACCTCTTGAGCCGTCTATAATTGAAATGCCAGACAGCCAGTTGCCATTTAAATTATCGCCGTTACCTAAATGAATGTTTTGACGTCCAGAAAAGTTCCACATGAGGTATCTAAAATACATCCAGTCCATTTGATAACCCATAAAAAACAAAAATTGATCCTTTAATACTGGAACCTTTATTTTTGTTTTAGTACCGCCTGTATAGAAAGACTCCATTCTTCCATCAATATCTATCCAAGTAGTATAAAGATTACTATTCACATCATCATTTGCATAAAGCCTAGGGAAATAGGTATCAAAGATGGGATGGTAGTTCAGTTCTAAATTTATTCCATCTTCAGTAATTTGATAACGTTTTTCTACTTTGTTATAAGCGATGACCTCATTTCCATCATTGAATGGATGTGTAGCATCAATAATTGCATTGTAAGATGGTGCCTTAAAAATTGGAATGTTATCTACCCCAAAACGGCTAGCTTCCATGTAATCTACTTGGTCATAAAAAGAAGTAGAAACACTATTGAAATTTGTAGTGTTGCTATTGATTAAAGGTAAAAGATTTGAATAACTACTCACTAGAAAAACAATACTTAAAAACATAGCTGATTTCACAGCAGTATTAATCCTTTTTTTCTTTTGAATATACTTGAGAAAAAGAAAGAATATTAAAGGTGCTAAAAACATAAAAGCCATCCCGCCTAGGTTTTTATTCCATCCTAGTTTATTTACAAATAGGTAGTCTACATTACCTGCAATAGTAAAAAGTTTGAAGTATAATATCTGATAACCTATTACAAAGCTAACTAATCCGAGGCCTAAGAATCCCAAGTGAAACAACCATTTGTCATATTTCTTAAAGCTATACAACATAAATAAAGGAATTACACAGGCTACATTTATAGGATGCAGGCTGGCAGATATGCCTAATAAAACAAAAATAATCCTCAGATAGTATCGTGATTTTTTATCAGCCACAGCATTCGACTTGTACCATTTTAAGCTAAACAATAAGGTGCAGGATAGAGCTAGCATGGACAGTGAGTATACCTCTACCTCTGTGCTGTTAGTCCAAAATGTAGATGAAAAAGCAAGACAAAGGCTACCCAATGAAGCGGAAAGCACCTTTGTAAGTTCATCAGAATTTAAAAAGGCCAGTTCTATAAGTTCATAAATGATTAAGAATACCACGCCTATGGCTAATGATCCAAACAAAATGGAATAAAAAACAAAGGCATCTGTTCCAAAAAATGGATGGAATATAAAATCAAGTAAATAAGTAAATAGGGTGTAAAAAGGACTGCCTGGTGCATGTGTGGTTCCTAAGCTATTGGTGCTCATAGCAAACTCCGGGCTATCCCAAACGCCCATTCCAGTTTGTCTTGTTAACCAGTATATCAACGTGCAAATTAGAGCTATAATGCTAGTGTACAGATATTTAATAAGTAAGTTTTTTTAAAATTCATAATGAAACATTGAAGTAAAACAAAAAAAAGCATAATATTGAAGATAAATTAACTTATTATGAAAAAAATAATATTTTTATTAATGTCATTAATCTCAATAATGTCATTTTCTCAAACTTTAAATGAAATACAAGGAACGGGATCTGGAGTAAATATTACGACTGGAGATTTCAATACTCATTATGGTGATAGTACGGGTTCTTTTATTACGTCTGGTTCACGTACAGTTTTAATAGGTTACAGTGCTGGTAGAAGTATGACTACTCAAAGCGAGCTTATAGCAATAGGTTATTTAGCAGGTTATTCTAACACCTCTGGATTTGACAACACTTTTATGGGATATGAAGCTGGTCGCTTAAACACTACTGGAGGTGATAACACTTTTATAGGTACAGAAAGTGGTGAGATGAATACAACTGGCTATGATAATACATTTGTAGGAGAAGAGTCTGGTGCAAATAATACAACAGGCTATGAAAACACTTTTATAGGGGAAGATGCTGGTTTTTCCAATACCACTGGATATAAGCAAACATTTATTGGTAATGAGGTTGGTATTTCTTCTAATAGAGGATATAGAAACACTGGGGTAGGAAGTGAGGCAATGAGTGATGTAGACGACGGACACCATAATTCAGCATTTGGAGATTCAGCTGGTATTGACATAGGTGATGGTATTTACAATACTATGGTAGGAGCCGCATCTGGTGTAGCAACAGAATATGCTGATTATAATACCTTTATAGGTGCGCAAGCAGGTTGGGATAACAACCGTACCAATAGTACTACAAATGCAAATCACAATACTTACTTAGGTTATTCTGCTGGTTATACAAACAGAGAAGGACAATATAATGTAGGGATAGGTTCACTTGCAGATTTTGACAATAACGTCAGATCTAATGCCATTTTTATAGGATATGATATCAATGCAAGTAATAACGACATTCTTGGAATTGGTAACAGAGCCTTTGCAGACGGACAATATTCTGTTTCTTTAGGACATGATCATGATGTTAGAGGGCAAAATTCTGTGATGTTGGGATATTTGGGTAACATGTCAGCATTAGCAGATTATTCTGTTGGTATTGGAGACAGAGTTGATATTGAAGAAAACGATGTTGTAGGTATTGGGCGTGGTGTTGATGTTGATAACCAACAAGCAATTGCCATTGGTTCTACTTCGGTAGCACAAAATGATGGTGCTATTGTGATTGGATATACCGCTTCTTCAACAGATCCAAGTTCTTTAGACCCTACAAATAACATCGCTATTGGTTATGCTGCTAACGTACAAGGAACAAACTCGGTAGCTATTGGTAATGCAGCAACTGCTGTAAACAACAATACAATGGTCCTTGGTGGCGCAACAAATCCTTTAAGTGTGGGTATAGGTACAGATGCGCCAGATGCGCTTGCTTCATTAGATCTAGGAGATACAGATAAAGGAATTCTTTTCAATAGATTAACTGATGCACAAATAACTACACTGGAGACTTCATTGACCACAGCTCATAAAGGTCTTTCCTTGTATGACGCAACTAATGATGTTTTTCAAGTATGGAACGGTACAGAATGGAAATCAGCTATTAATACAGATGATCAAGAACTTTCATTAAATGGAAGTAATCTAGGCATCACAAACAGCATGAATACAGTAGATCTGTCTTCCATAAATACAGATGATCAACAACTAACCCTAAGCGGCTCTGATTTGAATATTACAAATGGAACTGCTGCAGTAGATCTTTCACCTCTTACTTCAGATCTAGAAACAAGAGTCACAGCTTTAGAAAATAGAACGACAGCCTCTACAACAGATACGACACCATTGATGTTCAACTACCAGTCGGTAATTAGAGATACAGATGGTAACCCTATAAAAAATGACGATGTTGATTTGCGCATTGCGGTTAGAGAAGATGGAGTATCTGGGACAGTTGTATATAACGAGCAACATGGATTAACCAGTTCTGAATATGGTGTATTGAGCCTGCAAGCAGGTGGAGGTACACTTATAGCTGGCGATATGGCAACTATTAACTGGGGAGAACACGAGTATTATCTAGAAGTGTCTATCGATAGAGCACAAACAGGAACCTATACCATTTTAAGTACAACACAACTCCTTAGTGTTCCTTATGCTTTGCACGCAAGAACAGCAGACTTTATTACGGGAACATCAGGAACTTCTGGAGCAAGAAGTACGGTATCAAAATCTCAATTAGAAATACAGGATCTTAAAAATCAAGTAAAGCAACTACAGGCTCAAATGCAGCAATTGATGGACATGAAAAAATAATAATTAAAATACATACTTATGAGAATTCTAATTATTATTTGTTGCCTCGCTTTCGCGAAAGCGGGCTTATCACAAACTACTTTATCACATCAAGTCGTAGGTTCACTAGGCGGTACCACAACCTCTGGAAATCTCGTGATGGAACAAAGCTTAGGAGACTTAGTTATTGTTTCTAGCAATGCTGGCGATGACATCGCTTCTGGTTTTCAACAAGGAAGAAAATATATTGATTATATATATGAATCCAGCAGTTGGAGGCCTAAAGTGCCTGAAGCTAATGCTACCTTTATTGACAATTTTTTTATAAGGTCAACGGGACCTGTGTTAGGGAGCGATATAAATATTAAAAACATAACCATAGAGGGAGCTTATTCTTTAGGCTTAGGAGGGTTTCATTTATTTTTTAAAGGTGATATAGCTAGTCAAAATGGAATTATTGAAAATGGTACGCTTCATTTTGTAGGAGATGATACTGAGTTGAACCGTCTTTATAGCAATGGAATTACTGTTGATAGTTTTGTTCAAGAGGGTCCCGACGAGTTTGTCCTAGAAGAAGAAATGAAATTGAAGAACCTCTTTACCATGAAAAACGGAAACTTAAATGCCGGCGATGGTAATTTATTGTTTTTGAGTACGAGCAGTAATACAGCAGAGATAACACCTTATGAAGGAGGTGTAATGACAGGAAGTGCTAGAGTGCAACGTTTTATTCCTGCAAAACGAGCCTTTAGGTTTCTTGCGAGTAGTGTAAATACAAGTGGTACTATATTGGGAAACTGGCAAGAAAATGGAGCTAGTGCTGGTGGTTTTGGAACTCATATTACAGGTTCTGCTTCTGGTGCCAATGGTTTTGATATCAATGCGACAGGTAATGCAAGCATGTTTGATTTTGATAATACCGCTCAATCATGGGCAGCTATTCCAAACACTGATGTTGATGGCCTTAACGTCGGTAAAGCTTATAGGGTAATGGTACGAGGTGATCGTAACACAGACCTTACGAATAACGCGGCTACTGCCTCTCCAACCGTATTACAAGCTAAAGGGACTATGGACTTAGGCTTCCATGAAGATAATACCCTATCACTAGTAGCGGGTCAATTCAACTTTATTGCAAATCCATATCAGGCAACTGTTCATATGAATACGGTTTTACAAGGCTCAAATAATATAAATGAAAACCTATATTACATTTGGGATCAGACTATTAACGCCCGTGGAGCTTATGTTACTGTTTTATTGCCTTCAGGGAATAATATCGCAGGCTCTGTTGCAAATGAGTATTTACAACCATCACAGGCTGCTTTTGTAACGACCCTTAATAATACCACTGCCGCATCACCAACAGCAATAACCTTCAATCAAGATGATATTGTTAACGGGAATCAAACTTTAATTTTCTCTACTCCTAATGTTGATTTTAGTATCGTAGGCAAGCTTCAAAACAATATAACTGGCCAGCCTATGCAACTTATGGATGCCTGGGGAATTTTTATGGATGGACAATACGCTAATAATATAGATTCGTTAGATGCTTTATCAATAGGTAACCTTGATGAAACCATTAGTATAGTGAGCAACAATACCCTACTGAATATAGAATTTAGGGATGTGCCAGGGGATATGGATATCATTCCATTGAATCATACGAGTTATAGACATACTTCTTATAACTATTTACTGCAAATAGAGGCTATTCCTGCAGGAATAGAAGTGTACCTAAAAGATAATTTCTTAAATGTAAGTCAAAGATTAAATGAAGGAAATAACAATTATCCATTTGTACTTGATGCCAGTCTTATAGATTCATCTGGACCAGATCGCTTTCATTTATATTTTACAGCAACCACTCTAAATGAAGACACCGCTGAGGCACTTTCTAGTTTTGAATTTTATCCCAATCCTGTGAATGATGTACTTAACATAAGCTGGAACAACTCCAATGCCAACAAGGATGAAGTTCTTTCCTATAGGTTGATCAATACACTGGGACAGATCATTAGGACTGGAGCGCTGGATTTTACAGGTAGTAATACTGCTACAATAACCGATCTAGGAAATCTAGCTAGTGGAAGTTATTACATAGAGTTGAGTTATAATGGAACGGCCAATACAATTCAAATTATAAAAGAGTAATTCGCTTTAAATTAAGTTAGTATTGATTGCATAAAAAAATCCCTTTCTAAAATTTTAGAAAGGGATTTTCAAGATTATAAGGAATCGTGAACTACGGTGTGTTTGTTGCCACTGGTTCTTTACTGATCCAAGTGTTAACGGCTACAATAGCATTTTCACTATAATCTACTTCAGTGAGTTGGTCGTTAGTCCAGAAAAACCATTTACCTGCTTTTCTATTGTTTTTATACTCTGCTTTAGCAGTTTTTTTACCATCAGCATTATAGCTGATCCACTCACCGTGTCTTTTGTTATTTAAAAATGTACCTGTTTGTGCTACAGTACCATTTTCATGGAAATACGTTGCTTTAATCACTCCATCTTCCATCTTTTCAAAAGTAGGCTTTGCCTCTTGTGCCATTGCAAAGGTTCCTATTGCTAATGCGCATATTAAAAGAAATTTTTTCATCATTCTGTGATTTTGTATAGGCCAAATTTAACTTTAAAAACACATTCACACAACATTTTGGTAACATTAATTTTACATTAAAACTTTAATAAACTGTAAATCAATAAAGTAAGCTAAATAAAAATAGAGCATTTTGTCTGATTAGGGTCTAATTATAGCCAAATCTTTACCTATTCCTTATGTGTTTATGAGTGAAATCGGTTTATTTTTGCACTTTATTAGAAGTTTTAATTATGTATAGATCACACGATTGTGGTAGCCTACGTGCTAACGATATAAATAAAGAAGTAACACTTGCCGGTTGGGTTCAAAAAAGCCGCGATAAAGGTTTTATCGTTTGGGTAGACCTGAGAGACCGTTACGGAATTACTCAGCTATTATTTGACGAAGAACGCACAGAAAAGACACTTATTGAAAAAGCTCAAAAGCTAGGTCGCGAATTTGTGATTCAAGTGAAAGGGACCGTCATTGAGCGCGAGTCTAAAAACAAAAATATGCCTACGGGTGAGATCGAGATTCTTGTAAAAGAGCTTGAAATCCTCAGTGTTTCTAAAACGCCTCCTTTTACCATTGAAGATAAAACAGATGGTGGAGAAGAGCTGCGTATGAAATACCGTTACCTAGACATACGTCGCAATCCAGTACGTGAGAACTTGATCTTCCGTTCTAAAGTGGCTATGGAAGTGCGTAACTTCCTCGCAGGAAGAGATTTTATTGAGGTAGAAACTCCTGTCTTGATCAAATCTACTCCCGAAGGTGCTCGTGATTTTGTGGTGCCGTCTCGCATGAATGAAGGCCAGTTTTATGCCTTACCACAGTCTCCACAGACTTTTAAGCAATTGCTCATGGTAGGTGGTATGGATAAATACTTTCAGATTGTGAAGTGTTTCCGTGATGAAGACTTGCGTGCAGACCGTCAGCCGGAGTTTACACAAATAGACTGCGAGATGTCCTTTGTTGAGCAAGAAGATGTGTTGAATGTTTTTGAAGAGATGACACGTCACTTATTAAAGAAAGTGAAGAACATAGATCTTGCTGAGTTTCCGAGAATGACCTACAACGAGGCGATGGAAAAATACGGTAATGACAAACCAGACATTCGTTTTGGGATGGAATTTGCTGATATTTCCGCTTTCGCGAAAGCGGGAGAATTCAAAATCTTTAACGAGGCAGAGCTAGTCGTTGCCATAGCAGTACCTGGCGGAGAGAGCATGACGCGTAAAGAAATAGATAAATTAATAGACTGGGTACGCCGTCCACAAGTAGGGGCGACTGGAATGGTATACGCAAAATGTAACCTAGACGGAACTTATAAATCCAGTGTAGATAAATTTTACTCTCAAGAAGACCTGGCCAAATGGGCCGAAGCTACTGGCGCAGAACCAGGAGACTTGATCTGTGTGATGTCTGGACCAGCCCATAAAACGCGTGCACAATTAAGTGCGTTGCGTATGGAAATGGCAGAGCGATTGGGATTGCGTAATGCCAATGAGTTTGCGCCATTATGGGTAGTAGATTTTCCTCTTTTAGAGTGGGATGAAGACTCAGCGCGTTACCACGCGATGCACCATCCATTTACTTCTCCTAAACCAGAAGATATTGAAAAGTTAAAAACTGATCCGGGAAATGTACGTGCTAACGCTTATGACCTGGTGATGAACGGAAACGAAATAGGCGGTGGATCGGTAAGAATATTTGATAAAGAACTTCAAGCATTAATGTTTGATCATCTAGGATTTACTCCAGAAGAAGCAAGAGCACAATTCGGTTTTCTGATGGATGCTTTTGAATATGGAGCTCCTCCACATGCAGGATTAGCATTCGGTTTTGATCGACTGGTAGCTATTTTAGGCGGTCAAGAAACCATTAGAGATTTTATTGCTTTTCCTAAAAACAACAGCGGTCGCGATGTCATGATTGATGCGCCAAGTGCCATTGATCAAGAGCAGTTAAAGGAATTGAATCTGAAGGTTACGGTTTAGCCGGTTAGTTTTTGAGTGGTATTTTTTAGAATATCCAATATCGAGGATGCCTGGTTGAGCGATAGTCGAAACCTTTTTTCTAGTATGATGTTTTTACATTCATCACTGTAGAAGCATTTCCCCTTTTTAAATGGAAAACAGAGCTTGTGCCGATGAATATCGGTATTGGCGACGATCTTGGCTTAGTCAAGAGAGCAACCAAAAGGGCTTTACGGTTGAAAATTGAAATGAAAAATGCCTGGTCAGCACTAAATAAATTTCCGCACAGGCTTCGTAGAAATATTTTTCAATAGTAAAATACGATTATATAACATATGAATTTATTAAAATTTCTTGGAATCCTACTTTTGTGTACCTTGATAGCCATAGGATTTGGGTTTTATACTATCGATCAAGGTGATACTGCTTATGGTCATAAAATCATTGGTCTTTCTACCTTATTTATATTTTTTGTAGTGATGCCTTTATTTATATGGACACGCTATAAAAACAAAGATTTGAGTAAATTTAATTTCAACCAGAATAAGAAGGATGATGAAGATGAGGACTGGGATCCAGATGATAAAAGTAAGTGGAATTAAAGAACGTAATTTATACGTATATTTATCGTAAATAAATCGGTCATGGTTAAGGATAAAAAAAGAAAAGAAATCTCTTTAGATAGCGACACCATCGCGATTTTATCTATTCAAGCTGAAAAGGAAGGTAGAAACCTCAAGAACTACATGGAGCATGTTTTGCGAGATAGAGCCAGCAGTTTTGAACTTACAGATGGGTATAAAGCTATGATTGATAATAAACTCATTAAGCATAAAGAAGGTAAGCCTAATTACCTTTCAGAAGAAGAATTTAGACAACACACTTCTAGATAATGACTTATCAAATTAAATTTGATGAAGAGGCTTTAGATGATTTTAAAAAAGCACTAAGTCATTATAATTTGAATTCCATTTCGTTGTCTGATCAGTTTCATAAAGAATTTTGGAACAACATTGATTACTTAAAATTGAGCCCTCTTCATTTCCAATTGAAGTATAAAGAAGTGAGAATTTCACACTTAAAAAAGTTTCCTTACGCTATTCATTATATAATGGATGCTAATGTTTTGTTTGTATTTAGAATTTTACACCATAAACAGTTTTATATGTGATCTGTTTTGTAAGAATTCGATCTTATTTCACATTTTAAACCATTTTTAAGTAATAACCTCTCCTTATTACCGACTTTTGTATTAGTAACAAACAACTATGAAAAAAGGCGTATTAATGGTCAATCTGGGATCTCCAGATAGTCCTAATCCAAAAGATGTAAAAAAGTATTTAGACGAGTTTTTAATGGATGAGCGTGTGATCGATCTTCCTTATATATTAAGAGCCATTCTTGTAAAAGGTATTGTATTAAATACAAGACCTAAAAAAAGTGCTGAAGCTTATAGTAAAATCTGGTGGGATGAAGGCAGTCCGTTAATTGTACTATCAGAAAGACTACAAGAGAAAATAGATGCTTTTACAAGCGTACCTATAGCACTCGCTATGCGTTATGGAGCCATGTCGATTGAGGAAGGAATGCAAGAACTACACGATAAAGGGGTGGACGAGATTTTATTGATCCCATTGTATCCACAATATGCCATGGCAACTACAGAAACCATACAAGTGCTTGCCGAAGAATTGCGACAAGAAAAGTTTCCACATATTTCTTTTACGCACATGCCTCCGTTTTACAATCATCCAGATTACATACGGGTCCTCTCAGAATCGATTAAGGAATCTTTAGAAGGTAAAGACTACGAGCATTTGCTTTTCTCATATCACGGTATTCCTAAAAGGCATATCAGAAAAAGCGATATTACTAAGTCACATTGCAAAATGGACGGCAAATGTTGCTCTACACCATCACCTGCACATGAATTTTGTTACAGCCATCAATGTAAGGAAGTGACCCGATTAGTGGGAGAATACTTGGGAATGGAAGAAGGGACCTTCTCTACGAGTTTTCAGTCCCGTTTAGGTTTTGATCCGTGGTTAACACCTTATACCGATCGTACTATTGAAAAAATGGGCTTAGGCGGCACTAAGAAAATGGCTGTTGCTACACCAGCTTTTGTAAGTGACTGTTTAGAGACATTAGAAGAAATCGCTATGGAAGGGGAAGAGATTTTTCACGAAGTAGGTGGGAAAGACTTTCATGTGATTCCCTGTTTGAACGACCGTGAGGATTGGGTAAAAGTTCTTTCTCGATGGATCGATGAATGGGCGATGAGTGAGGTCACCGCCTAAAGGTTAAACACCCAGATGTCTATAAAACCAGCTAGTAAATCCCAACTTTTAGGGACAGAAACGATTACAAGGTTACTTATAAAGCAGGCAGTTCCTGCTTCTATAGGTATTCTGGTTATGTCGCTCAATATTCTGGTGGACAGTATTTTTGTGGGCAACTGGATCAATTCAGATGCGCTGGCAGCCATAGGTGTTGTTTTACCTATTTCCTTTTTTGTTGCTGCTTTAGGAATGGCGATAGGAATAGGCGGCTCCAGTATTATTTCTCGAGCACTAGGAGCAGATGATACAGAAAAAGCCAAGCGGACTTTTGGAAACATGCTTTCTCTTACGGTAGTCATCACCGTATTGATGACTGTTTTTGGTCTTGTTTTTGTCGACTCTTTGGTACCCGCATTTGGCGGTAGAGGTTCCCTCTTTGAACCGGCCAAAATTTATTATCAGATCGTCTTTTACGGTATTCCTGTTCTTGGTTTGTGTATGATGGGAAATAATGTGATCAGAGCTGAAGGCGCTCCTAAACACGCTATGATAGCCATGTTAATCCCATCTGTTGGGAATTTGCTGTTGGATTATATTTTGATCAACCACTTGGATATGGGTATGGCTGGTGCCGCATGGGCAACGACTATTAGTTATGTTCTATGTTTTAGCTACGTACTTTGGTTTTTTGTGTCTGGAAAAAGCGAGTTGCTCTGTACTCTCCAACACTTATTGCCAGACTGGGAGATTCTTAAAGAAATAGGAGGTCTCGGTTTTGTAACCCTATCAAGACAGGCTACTTCTAGTTTGATCTACTTAATAATGAACAACATCTTATTTGAATTAAGCGGGGCAGACGGCGTTGCCGTATTCCGTATTATAGGAAGTATGATGATGTTTGCTTTATTTCCAGTAATGGGAGTTACTCAAGGCTTCTTACCTATAGCGGGATATAATTATGGGGCAGAACTCTGGGGCCGTGTGCGAGAGGTCATTTATACATCTATCAAAATTTCTTGCGGATTAGGAGTATTGATTTTCTTAGGCCTTTTCTTTTTTACTCGTGAGATTGTAAGTGTCTTTACCGATAATCCAGATGTTATCGAGCAAGCTTCCTTTGCTATGAAATTAGTGTTTCTTTCGGTACCTATTATTTCTATTCAATTGATTGGTTCTGCTTATTACCAAGCCATAGGTAAAGCGATTCCTGCTTTATTGCTCACACTGCTCCGGATGGCTATTATTTTGATACCCCTATTACTGATTCTTCCTAATTTTTATGGAGAATTTGGAGTCTGGATCAGCTTCCCTATTGCAGACGTGCTTTCTACGCTTATTACGGCTTATTTTTTATGGAAAGCAATGGGTAAATTAAAACCTGTTTCTACTGCAGATTAGTTTTTTAATCTCGCTTTCGCGAAAGCGGAATTATTAAATATATCCCAACCTTTTCAATGCTATGCATGCATATAATACCTTCGCCTCAAATGAGTCAAGAGATGTACAAAAAAGAATTTGATGTAAGATGGAGCGATCTAGACGCTAATAGGCATATGGCAAATAGTGCGTATCAAAACTTTATGAGTCACACGCGTATGGCTTTCTTAATAGATAATGATTTTGGACAACGAGAAATGGTTCAATATGAAACTGGTCCAGTTATTTTTAATGAAAACATCTTCTATTTTAAAGAAATTCATCAAGGGAAACCAATTACGGTAACTTGTGAGGTGACTGGAATGAGTGAAAATGGGAGTATGTTTAGTTTTAGACATAATTTTTATGATTACAAAGGCCGTAACGTCGCTCGAGGTCTAATGACAGGCGCATGGATGAATTTAAAAGAACGTAAAATCACCGCACTGCATTCTGAGCTTTATGAAAAGATCAAAAACTTTCCAAAATCTGAAGATTTTAAGGTTTTAGAAAAAGCAGATATGCGAGCACATGGAGAATTTCCTTTAGATAATCTGTAGTTAACAGATAAGTATTGTTATAAGGAATGCGGTACTAAGATCTTAATTTATACAGGTAACGTTCCATACAGTAGCGTCTTTGCAAGAGCCTGGGGAATGGTCTTGAACGATCAGAGTTTCATAAAACAAATGACTCAGGTGTTTATGCAGTTTTGTTTCACGCTCTTGCCGATTGTCACTATCTTCTTTTAAAAAATCAATGTTTTGTAGGGTTTTTGCAACTGGTGTTCTTAGATGATGAGAAATCAATTCAGCTATCTCTTGTTTTTTTATCGACCTCATTGAGACAGGTGATGGTATGTTGAATGTTTCTCAACATTTTACCATCTTCATCAGAGTAGTTTTTTTATTTTTGCCCTATGAAATCTATTAAAGATTCTGTTTTTTATAGTGAGGTGCTCAAGGAGTTGAATTATCATTTTGGTGATTATTACTTTTTTGACGGTTTTATTGTATCAGAAATCAAAGAAGGTGTTGATTTCTCTTGGGACAATGCAAAAATAATTATTGATGAGGCAGCCAATTATTATAATACTTCTGGAAATGATATCGTTTATATCTCTAACCGAATATTTAAATACAAGATACAACCGGTTCACTGGCTCAAGTTTAGTATGCATGCGTACACACTAAAAGGCTATGGTATTGTTACAACAAATGAAATAGCCAACAGGAATGCAAAATTTGAATCTACTTTTGTACGCTCAAAATTCCAAATATTTAACGATGTTTTTCAAGCTATTCAATGGGCAGCAGCGATTAATGACAGTAAAAAGTAAGGGAACCTTTAAGCTTTTTTCTTCTTCAGCCCAGTTAAAAAGACTCCGCTGAAAATAAGAAGTCCTGCGACTGCTTTTTGCCAAGTAATGATATCTTTTCCCAAACCTACTGCTATGAAGGTAGCCAGTAGCGGTTGTAAATACACAAAGACAGCCACAACACTAGGCTTTAAAGTTCTTATGGCAATAATATTTAGCATGTAAGTTCCAAAAGTCGCAAATAAAATGACGTAACCTATATTGAGTAAAGTAGTTGTACTCGCCATTGAAAAATCAAAGGCTAGTCCTTGCGTGATTCCAAATGGTGTGATGAACAGTACACCAAAAAAGTACAGCCATTTCATTAAAGTAAATACGTGATATTTTGCTGTTAGCCTTTTAGCTAGAAGAATGTAAAAGGAATAGGAAAAAGCATTTAAAAATATCAATAGGTTTCCTAAGGTGGGGTTTGATGCTTCAGCACCAGCACCGGTAGATAAAAATATCAACAAGGCCGCTCCAGAAAAGCCAACGAGGATTCCTACAATACGAGTAGCAAAAAGACGTTCTTTTAAAAATATTGCACTTAATACCAATACGATAATAGGTGTGCTTACCATCAACACAGAGGCATTTATAGGGGAAGTAAGGGATAATCCCCACATAAAAGTTACCATATTGAAACCTACACCGCAAAATGCTGCGAGTGCTATAAGCGGTAACTCCTTAAAAGGTATCTTTTCCTTAGGTCCAGCAAATAAAGATATGATCCAGAAAATGGCGCAAGTCACTATAACTCTATACCAGGTTAATCCAAATGGGCCTATATATAATGGAGTTACTTCTTTTGCCGCAGTAAAATTATAGGCGTAAAATAAAGCTACAAAAAAGCCGCAAATAATAGCTATGCTACGTGCATTCATCTAGGAGATCGCCACTTTTGCATCAGCAACTACTTTTTTAGAGTTACCTATAAAAGCTTCCCCCTTATAAATAAGAATAGGTCGTTTTATAAAGGTATAATGATCCAACAAAAGCTCTTTATAATCGGCATCAGAAAGATCTTTTTCGTGAAGTCCACGTCCTCGATACAGCTGTGCCCGCCTATTAAAAAGGGCTTCATAAGAACCAGCTTGTTCTTTTAGAAACTCTAATTGTTCAACAGTTACCAGTTGCTCTTTTGTGTTTTGTAAGACAACATCTGTAGGAAGGTGTAGTTCCTCTTTTATACGCTGACAGGTGTTACAACTATCTAGATAAATGAATAGATTTTTCATGCCGCAAAATTACGATAGCTTTTGCTATAAGGAATATGTTTCATGTGATATTAATTGTTGCAAGTGTTGCGCTCTCTATTTTCTTTATGAAAGAGTAGTTGAAGCTGTGCTGGGTGTAGAATGAAAGGTCAATTTAAATACTATAAAAAAGCCTTAAAGGTTAAATAAACACAATAAAAAATGGGTTGACTAATTTCTTAGACCAACCCATGATTTTAAAAAAGCTAGATGGCTAATTCTTTGCTTCGTTAATAAGGTACGGTGTTCTACCATCGGTAATAATTACTTTACTGTTAGCAGATTTTGAGAGCTCTATAAAAGCTTCAATACTGCGTATTTTAAGTATCTCTGGTGTAAGACCTTGTGCTAGGATTATCTGAGCATCTCTGGTCCCAGTAGCCTCAATGATTTTACGATCTGCCTCTAGGCGTTCTCTTTGTAGAATAAACTCCATTCTCATGGCATCTTGCTCTGCTTGTAGTTTTTGCTCTATAGAAAGAGAAAGCCCTTGAGGCAATTGGATGCTTTTCATAAGAACCGCTTCAATAATAATTCCTTGTGGAGTAAGGGTTTCTTCCATTTTTGCTTTAATGGCTTTTTCTATATCTGCCCTTTTTCCAGAGTGCATGTCTTTGGCAAAAAACTGTGAGCACACATCAGAACTGGCAGAACGAAATACTGCAGACATCACATCTTTATAGTTAGGACCTATGTTTTTAAGAACTGTAGGTACCATATCAACTTCCAGTCTGTAAAGAATTGAAATTTCAGAATCAACACTTAAACCCTCTTTACTAGGTATCCTAAGAGCTAGCTTCAGATTGTTAGTTTGTATGGATTCTTTGATAACTCTTGTTGTAAAAGGGTTAAAAACGATAGTACCTTGGGTGGTTACTTTATCGTCTAGTTTTCCTAGTCGTTGTTTTATACCAGCTTCTCCTGGTCTAATAACTGCGCAACTCGTTATTAATAAAAAAGCTGCGATCATGGCAAGTTGTTTTTTCATAGTAATACTATTAGTTAATAATAGTATTAGTCGCAATAGTGATTGTAATAGTAACAGTTCTGTTTGTTAATTTTTTATTAAAACTATATCAACCTGTTTATTGCTGTCGGGTCAATGAAGAACCAGGAACTTTAATAACCCATCAACTAGTAAGCTAAAGGATCAACTATTTTGTTTTAGCAAGTTGTGCTTGTTATCTTTATCTCATAGAAAATAAGGACATGAAATTTAACACAAAGACCATTCACGGTGGTCAACACAATATAGATCCAGGATATAATTCTGTGATGTCACCTATATATCAAACCACCACTTACAAGCAAAGTACACCAGGAGGGCACAAAGGTTTTGAATATTCACGCAGTGGTAACCCCACTCGTGATGCGTTAGAGAAGTCTATTGCTAGTATTGAAAACGGTTATTATGGGCTGGCTTTTGGTTCTGGATTAGCAGCTATCGACGCTGTTCTTAAATTATTAAATCCAGGAGATGAAGTCATTTCAACAAACGACCTTTATGGCGGTTCTTATCGTTTGTTTACTAAGATATTTCAAAATTTTGGCATTAAGTTTCATTTTATCGGAATGGAAAATGCAGATCATATAGAAAACTTTGTAAATGAACACACAAAGTTAGTTTGGGTAGAAACCCCTACGAACCCAATGATGAATATTATAGATATACAGGCAGTTGCAGAAATTACTAAAAAGCACGACATCTTACTTGCAGTAGACAACACTTTTGCGACAGCTTACCTACAAAGGCCTTTAGATCTGGGAGCAGATATCGTTATGCATAGCGCGACTAAATATTTGGGAGGCCATAGTGATGTGGTCATGGGCTCTCTAGTGGTAAACGATAAAAATCTTGCTGACAGATTGTACTTTATACAAAACGCAAGTGGAGCAGTTCCTGGTCCACAAGACTGTTTCTTAGTACTGCGAGGTATTAAAACTCTTCATGTGCGCATGCAACGCCATTGTGAAAATGCTAAAGCGGTTGCTTATGCATTAAAAATACACCCAAATGTCGCTGAGGTATACTGGCCAGGTTTTGAAGACCACCCCAATCATGAAATTGCCAGAAGGCAGATGAGTGACTTCGGAGGTATGGTGTCTTTTACTACTAAGGCAGGTACGCTAGACAGTGCGGTAAAAATGGTAGAAAAGTTAAAAGTCTTCACCCTAGCCGAATCTCTAGGAGGCGTGGAGTCTCTTGCAGGTCATCCAGTAAGTATGACGCATGCCAGTATACCAAAGAAAGATCGAGAGAAAATAGGAGTAGTGGATTCCCTTATACGCTTGAGCGTAGGAATCGAAGATATAGAGGATTTATTAGCTGATTTAAATCAAGCGCTGGTTGAATCTAGCAGTTTTTAGAATAGTGATGATAATTGCGAGGTTTCACCAGTAAATCGGTCTTTTTGAAGAAATGAATCCTCATAGGAGAATTAAAAACTAGCTTAGAGATTTAACTAAAATGCCTTTATTTTTAACTAAAAAATAAATGGCATAATCTTGGTCTAATATATATTTACTTTATAATTTTAAAGTCATATACCATGGCAAATAAACCAGCAAAAGGCGCCGTAAACTTCGGTAAGCCTTCTTCAAAGCCAGCAGCAGCAATGCCTAAAGCTAAGAACTCTGCTTCTAAAAAGAAGTAATTGTTCTCGATGTGCGATTCGGTCGCATAGAACTCCAACTCATAAAAAAAGAGCCGTTTCCATAAAGAAGAAACGGCTTCTTTATTTATAGCCATCCACACGCTGTCAATGCTCATAGTTTTGAAGTATTCTCGCTTTCGCGAAAGCGAGACCTACAGCACTACCCAATTTATAATTTAAAGTTTACACGACACAAATGGTTATATAAAAATGCATCTTTGTGAAATATTTGAAAACTAAATTGGCAACAAAAAAAATAATCATAGGCCGCACAGACCGTGCTGATTTTCCAAAATTAAAGATAGAGGGAATTGATATTAAAATCGATACAGGTGCTTATACGAGTAGTATACACTGTAAAGATATTGAAGAAGCTGATGGTGTGCTTTATGCAACACTTCTAGATGAAGAACACGATCAATACCATGGAAAGCGACTGAGCTTTGAGGAGTATAAGATCACTAGCGTGCGCAGTAGTAATGGTAGTGTGGATTTGCGCTATGAGGTACAAGGAAATATAAGGCTTTTTAAAAAACTTTATAAAATCTCTTTAACTTTGAGTAATCGGGAAGAAATGAAATACCCAGTTTTAATAGGTCGTAAATTTCTTTCTCTTAAATTTATAATAGATCCTGAATTACAGGATGTTTCCTATTTACATTCCCAATATGAAGATTAGTATTTTATCTCGCAGCACAAGCCTTTACAGTACGAAAAGACTGCTAGAAGAGGCTCGTAAAGCAGGACATATTGCTAAGGCGATCAATGTACTACATTGTAATATCAAATTAGAAAAACAGAAACCTACCGTTTATTATCACGGAGAAAGGTTGGTCACACCAGATGCCATTATTCCACGTATAGGTGCTAGTATTACTTTTTATGGTACCGCTATCGTACGGCAGTTTGAGATGATGAATTGTTTTACGACGGTAAGCTCTATGTCCTTGGTATGTAGTAGAGATAAATTACAAAGTCTGCAATTGCTTTCCAGAAGCGGTGTGGACATGCCCAAGACCGTATTTACTAACTTTGGCGATCATACAGATGATATTTGTAAACAAGTAGGTGGCCCTCCAGTGGTCATCAAAGTCCTTGAAGGAACTCAAGGGATAGGTGTGAATCTTGCAGAAACTATAGCTGCAGCAGACGCTATTATAGATGCTAATAATGAACTGAGGACTCGTGTTATTATACAAGAATTTATAAAAGAAGCAGGAGGTGCAGATTTGCGTGCTTTTGTCGTTGGGGATAAAGTAGTAGGTGCCATGAAAAGACAGGCTCAAAAAGGAGAGTTCAGATCTAATCTGCATCGTGGTGGAACTGCAAAAAGCATCACCCTTACTAAGCTGGAAGAACAAACAGCCGTACGTGCAGCAAAATCTTTAGGTCTTGGAGTTTGCGGTGTGGATTTACTTCAAAGTAGCCGTGGTCCCTTAGTTCTTGAGGTAAATAGTTCTCCAGGTCTCGAAGGAATAGAAAGAGCTACAGGTAAAAATATTGCTGCTGAAATAATCAAGTATATAGAAAAAGGAGTCCATGCTTAAAGAACTCAAGATATTTGATACGATTATTGAACCAGGGAAAAGCTACAGGCTCAATTTTAATATGGCTAAGCTTTATACCTCTACGAGTATTGAAGTGCCTGTGATTATAAATCGGAGTAAAAAAGCTGGTCCAGTAGTGTTGGTTACCGGGGGTATTCATGGAGATGAAATTAATGGTATTGAGGTCGTAAGACAATTGATCTCTAAAAAGATCAATAAACCAGTAATAGGAACAATAATAGCTATTCCTGTTTTAAATGTTTTCGGATTCTTGAGCGGTAAGAGAGAGTTTCCTGATGGTAGAGATTTAAATAGAGTTTTTCCCGGAACAAAGTCAGGAGCGCTAGCAAGTAGATTTGCGTATCAAGTATCATCAGAAATTTTACCGCATGTCGATATCATTTTAGATTTCCATACTGGTGGAGCTCAACGCTTCAATGCGCCGCATTTAAGAGTTTCTCAGTTAGAAGTGAACTCTTGGAATTTGGCTAAAGTTTTTAATGCGCCATTTTTGATGCACGGCAACAATATCAAAAAGACATTTAGAGCAACCTGTTCTGACTTGGGGAAGACGTATTTGCTTTTTGAAGGTGGCATGTCCAATCGCAGCGATAAAGAAGTAGTCGCTACTGCTGTAAATGGAGCTATAAGAGTGCTGGAGCATCTCAAAATGTTAGGGCCTGATATCCCTGTTGAACTTCCAAAAGAAGATTCTATTATCGTAACAGATTCCATGTGGATCAGAGCAAAATATTCTGGATTATTGCACCCTAAAGTAACAACTGGAAAACGAGTAGAAAAAGACGAATTTATCGCTATTATAACAGACCCTTATGGAGAATTAAGGTACAAGGTCAAATCTCCTCATACCGGCTACATTATCAATGTTAATCATAGTCCGCTGGTATATCAGGGGGATGCGATTTTTCATATTTCAAAACATGGAGAGTAAAGAAGTACTTAGAAAGCAATATATTCAACGTAGACTTGCTTTGACGCTTGATCAGGTAGAAGAATACAGCCTACAAATCGCTAATAACGCATTAGAAATTGATATTTGGAACCATTCCAATTACCACATTTTCCTTCCTATAGAAAAACAAAAAGAAATCAATACAGAGTACTTGCTCCATGTCCTTCAGGGGAAGGACAAAAATGTGGTCATCTCTAGATCAAATTTCAAGGATTTTTCTATGTCTAATTATTTGTTGACAGATCAGACTAAATTAACGGTTAATACATACGGCATACCAGAGCCTGATGAAAACGGTATAGCTATAGACGAAAAAAGTATCGATGTGGTATTTGTTCCATTAGTAGCTGTAGATAGATTTGGTAATCGTGTAGGTTATGGAAAAGGATTTTACGACCGATTTTTAAAGAAATGTAGGCCCGATGTTTTGAAGATAGGATTGTCTTTTTTTACACCAAGGGAGGTTAAAATAGACCCTAGTAGTACTGATGTTGGGCTGGATTACATCATATATAGACAGGGTATTCTCAAAGTAGTTTAAATCTTGATTTTCTATCTATAAAGTGAATAATGCGTCACCTTTGTTTATTAAATAATTATTTTTTGTAACTTTCACTTACATTTCAATCTAACCTTGCTTGTTTCTAGCAATATCATTTAAACGTTTTCCCCTAAAACGATGAAAACTTCTCCTAAAAAAAGCTTGCAGCAAAAGCTACAAGACAAAGACTACTTCTTAAATGAGACAGCTCTAATGACCCAAACAGGTTCTTATAGTGGAAACTTTAAAACAGGATTTTGCTTTATGGATGAGATAGGAAAAAAGATTCTTAATATCCCATATGATTTTGAATTAAATTTTGAATCTGCTTTAACCTTATTTGTAGATAATAAACAAACGGTGAAGAGATTTAAAAACACTCTAGAAGGATTTAGCTTTGAGCATGATGTTGAAATGATCGATTATGATTGTAAAAAGTTTTGGGTAAGAGCTACCGGAAAACCGCTTGTTGACGATACTGGAGCAATTGTAGGAATTAGGGGTGTTTTTACAAGTATAGACCGTTTTATTAATCAAGGAAAAGAATTAGAAAAAAGAGCGGAACTCATCGAGGCTCAAAATGAAAGGTTGATTCATTTTGCACATATAGTGTCCCATAATTTAAGATCACACGCTAGTAATTTAGAGCTCACGCTTGAGACCTTTGCGGGTAAAAATTCTGATTCAGAAGAAACCGTTTTTAAGAGCTATCTCAAGGATATTTCGGCTAATTTAAGTCAAACCCTTGAGCACCTCAATGAAGTGGTAACTATCAATACTCATGAAAGAGGCAGGGAACTAGTTGATATTAAAGCTGTTTTTGAATCGGTACTTGAGGATCATCGCCCTTTATTAGCTCAGATAGACTTGCGTTTAGATTATGACTTTACGGCTTTGACTCATATTAATTACATTCCATCATTTTTACGTAGTATTCTTGCTAATTTACTCTCTAATGCTATTAAGTATAGAGACGCCTTAAGACCGCTTCAAATAGAAGTAAAGTCGAAAACTAAAGATTCAAAAGAGCTTCTTGTTTTTAAGGATAACGGAATAGGTATAGATCTTCAGAAGAATGGAGGTAAAATTTTTAATATGTACTGTACCTTTCACAATAATGATGATGCTCGTGGAGTTGGTTTATTTTTAACTAAAAACCAAGTAGAATCCCTAGGGGGTGATATTTCTGTTAAAAGTAGTCCAGGTGTAGGAAGTTCATTTAAAGTAAAATTTTAATATGGAAGATACAGTGATTAAAAGAGCGTGTATCATTGATGATGACAAACTTTATGTAAGTTTGATTAGGATGCTTATTAAAAAAAACAGACTAGCAGAGGACCTACTGATTTTTGAAAACGGTCAAGATGCTTTTGAATTCTTTAAAGAAGAGCTTACAAAAAAAGAGCCTCATCTACCACAAGTCATACTTTTAGATCTCAATATGCCTGTTATGAATGGGTGGGAGTTTCTCGATGCAGTAAAGCCGTTTGCTGGACAGCTTCAGGCAAAGATCAATGTAGTAAGCTCTACGATCAATCCTGTTGAGATTAATAAAGTAAAAAAATACGACTTTGTCAGTACTTTTATTACAAAGCCCATTAATAAAGAAGCAATAGTCCGGGCATTCACTCTAGAAGTTTCACCCTAATGTCTTGAGGATTCTTTTTTAGTCTCTGGGAAAGCTTTTTTACTAAAGACTATCAAAAGGGTCACGCCTATAGTAATCGCACTATCTGCAACGTTAAAAATAGCGTTAAAGAATTTGAAGTGTTCCCCACCTACAACAGGCATCCATTGTGGCCAGTCTCCTTCAAATAAAGGGAAATAAAGCATGTCTACTACATGTCCATAGCCTAAACCTGCATAACCACCACTATCAGGAAAAGCGGTTGCTATGGCGCCGTGATAGCTGCCTGAGAAAACAACGCCGTAAAAAATAGAATCAATAATATTCCCTAATGCTCCAGCAAAGATTAATGAAATACAAATAATTAAAATTTGATGTCCATTATTCTTAATACTGCTTACCAACCAGTAACCGATTCCAAAAACAGCAAATACTCTAAACACAACTAGTATCAACTTACCATAATCACCTGGAATTTCCATTCCCCAGGCAGCACCGGCATTTTCATAAAAGAGTAGTTTAAATTTTCCCCAGTCTACAATAGCTTCACTATTGCTTCCTGTTAATGTATAATTAAGCTTTATATAAATCTTGCTCGCTTGATCTATTAGAAGAACCAATAGAATAATAAGTAACGCTCTTGATAATTTCATTAGGTTTTTTCAAAGTTGTAAAAATACTACTTATTGCGCTTTTTAAGATTGCTTATGTTGCCCGATATGCTTTCTAGTCGAGCAAAATATTTGATCAATGAAGGTTTTTCAAAATTAAAAACATTTCCAGACCTAGAAACAGCCTGAATATCATAGTTTTTAAGGTCTACAGAGATCGTTGCATAAACAGAGACATATCTGAGGTCGCCTGCAAGTTCGTCTATTTTACAACTTCCAGAAAGCTGGTTTATATAAATGCTTTTGTAGTTTCCTGTGATAGTTATGTCTGCTGTTTGGGAATTGATCACCAGATATTTATTTCTAGGGAGGGACAAAGTAGCTTTGCCATCGATAATTTTATGAGCGCTTAATTTGTCTTGAGGAAAGGAAAAAGCAGGGTTAAAAGGATCAGTAATTAACAGAGAATCGTTTCTGATCTCGCTAGATAGCACTACCGCATTTTTATATTCGCCGTTCTGTGAGCTTACAAAGCTTACTTTATCAGAGTCGTTAGTGGTTATTTCTAATTCGAGGTATTGAACCATTTGAATATCTACCACGTTGAACTGAGCTTGAAGATGACTGGTCTCGTTTTTTACGGGTGTAGATTCTTGAGCATCCGCTTTCGCGAAAGCGAGAACAGCACCAATGAATACAGCACAAAAAAACCTTTGTAAAGTAGAATAAGCGGGATCTTTATTCATATTACAAAGGTTTAAAGTTTAAAAACTCCTCGACGGAGCGCAGCAATTGGTTTACTGCAAGTTTTTTGCTTCAATGCTTAGTGTGGCATGAGGAACAAGCTCCAAGCGTTTTTTGTTAATCAGCTTGCCGGTCACTCGACAAACACCATAAGATTTGTTTTCAATTCTTATCAATGCATTCTTTAGGTCGCGTATAAACTTTTCCTGGCGTATAGCCAGCTGTGAACTTGTTTCTTTGCTCATCACAGCGCTTCCTTCGTCAAATGCTTTAAATTGTGGTGCAGTATCATCTGTACCATTATTTGCATCATTCATGTAGGCGCTTTTGATCAATTCATACTGTTCTTTAGCTTCTTCAATTTTTGTATTTAGGATGTCTTTGAAATAAGCGAGATCCTTATCGCTGAATCTTAATTTTTCATTTTCATTCGTACTCATTCGTTTATATTTTAGTGACTTTGATTGTTGTGGTAATATCGTCAAATTCTATTGACGTACCCTTATCAATATGTGTTGTTATCGTTAATAAATCTGCTAGCGTTTCATCTTTGATATATTGCTCGTTTGTTTTAATAGCATCGTCCAGTTCACTATGAGATGCAATCTCAATATTGATACGGTCGGTTACCTCGAGTCCAGATTCTTTTCTTATGTTTTGAATGCGATTTACTATTTCTCTAGAAACCCCTTCTTTTTTAAGTTCTGGCGATATGGTTACATCGAGTGCAACGGTTATACCTGATTGGTTTGCTACTAACCATCCTTCTATGTCTGAAGATGTAATCTCCACATCTTCAAGGGTCAATATAATAGCATTTCCGTTGATTTCCATCTCTTTTTTGCCAGTTTTTTCTAACAAAGCAATATCCTCTTGTTGAAAACTTTTAATCATACCAGCGATTTGTCCCATTTGCTTGCCAAAACGCGGGCCTAAGGCCTTGAAGTTGGGTTTGATTTCTTTTACAAGTATACCACTCGCATCATCGATCAACTCAATTTCTTTCACGTTTACTTCACTCTTCACTAAATCTGCGATGGCTTCTATCTGTGCTTTATCTCTGGCATCTAGAACCGGTATCATAATACGCTGTAGTGGTTGACGTACTTTAATACGTTCCTTTTTACGCAAGGATAAGGTAAGACTAGAAATGATCTGTGCTTTATGCATTTTTTCCTCTAGTACAGCGTCTATAAGAGACTCATCTGCTTTAGGGAAAAGTGCAAGGTGCACACTCTCACTCGCATCGCTTTCACAAACACCAGTTAGGTCTCGATACAATTGATCCATAAAGAATGGAGCAATAGGAGCGCCTAATTGTGCTATTGTTTTTAAACACGTATACAAAGTTTGATATGCAGCAATTTTATCGTGCTCATAAGTTCCTTTCCAGAATCTTCTTCTACATAAACGCACGTACCAGTTGCTCAAGTTCTCTGTAACGAAAGTGGTTATCGCGCGAGCAGCTTTAGTAGGTTCATAATCTTCATAGAATGCTGTGCTGTCTTTTATCAAAGTGTTTAATTCTGATAATATCCATCGGTCTATTTCTGGTCGTTCTGATAATGGAATGTCTTTCTCACTATAGGCAAATCCATCAACGTTTGCATACAGACTGAAGAACGAATAAGTATTATAAAGTGTTCCAAAAAACTTGCGTTGCACCTCCGTAATCCCATCGAGATCAAACTTGAGATTGTCCCATGGATTAGCATTACTAACCATATACCAGCGCGTCGCATCAGCACCGTATTTTCCTAAAGTCTCAAAAGGGTCAGCTGCATTACCTAAACGCTTGGACATTTTTTGTCCGTTTTTATCCAGAACCAGTCCGTTAGAAACAACGTTTTTATAAGCTACATCATCACTTATCATGGTTGCTATAGCGTGTAGTGTGTAGAACCATCCACGTGTTTGATCTACACCTTCGGCGATGAAGTCTGCTTTTCTAAGTTGGTTTTCTACTTGTTCTTTATTTTCAAATGGATAATGCCATTGGGAATAAGGCATGGATCCTGAATCAAACCAAACATCGATAAGGTCTGCCTCACGAGTTAACTTTGCCCCGTTTTTCCCTACTAGATAAATTTGATCTACTACGTTTTTATGAAGGTCTACGATATTGTAGTTTTCTTCACTCATGTCGCCATTTTTAAATCCAGCAAACGGATTGGTAGTCATCAATCCAGCAGCGATAGATTTTTCTATCTCGCCCATCAACTCTGCTATAGAGCCTATGATCATTTCTTCGGTTCCAGTTTCATTTCTCCAGATAGGAAGGGGTATTCCCCAAAAACGAGAACGCGATAAATTCCAGTCGTTGGCATTTGCGAGCCAGTTTCCAAATCTTCCTTCTCCAGTAGATTTAGGTTTCCAGTTGATGGATTTGTTCAACTCGTGCATTCTGTCCTTGAACTCGGTTACTTTTATAAACCAACTGTCTAGTGGATAATATAATATAGGCTTGTCAGTCCTCCAACAATGCGGATAACTGTGTACGTATTTCTCTACGTTAAAAGCGCGGTTTTGTTCTTTTAAAGCAATGGCGATATCTACATCTACTGAGCGTTCTGGCGCTTCTCCATCTACAAAGTATTCGTTTTTTACATATTTTCCGCCTACCTCTGGCAACTCCTCGCGGAATTTACCTTGTAGGGTGACAAGAGGTACTGGATTGTTGTGTTCATCCAATACCAACATAGGCGGGATAGGCGGATTTGCCTGTTTAGAAACCAATGCATCATCTGCTCCAAAAGTAGGTGCAGTGTGCACGATTCCTGTTCCGTCTTCTGTAGTTACAAAATCTCCTAGTATGACTCTATAGGCATCCTGTGCGTTTTCAAAAGGCGTCGCATAAGGTAATAATTGCTCGTATCTTAAGTTGACCAGGTCCGTTCCTTTACAAGATCCTAAGATTTGACAAGGTATTTTTTTATCTCCTAGTTGGTATGTTTGTTTCGCTTTCGCGAAAGCCTCACCTTTTAAAACCTGATACTTTTTACCAAACTGATAGTTCACTAACTTCTCAGCAAGAATTACTTGCATAGGCTCACCAGTATACTGGTTGAACGTCTCAGCAAGTACGTAATCTATTTTAGGACCTACAGTAAGTGCGGTATTAGATGGTAATGTCCATGGTGTCGTGGTCCAGGCAAGGAAAAAAACCTCTCCATTTGTTGGAAAAGGTAATTTTGATGGGTCTTCCACTTTAAATTGAGCAGTAACAGTAGTGTCGGTTACGTCTTGATAGGTTCCTGGTTGGTTCAACTCATGGGAGCTCAATCCAGTTCCAGCAGCAGGCGAATACGGTTGTATGGTATAACCTTTATAAATTAAATCTTTAGAATAAATCTCTTTTAACAACCACCATACCGATTCCATGTATTTGGATTTATAAGTAATATATGGATCTTCCATATCTACCCAATACCCCATATCCTCAGTAAGCTTGCTCCATACGTCGGTGTATTTGAGAACTGCTTTTTTACATTCCTCATTATATTCCTCTACAGATATTTTTGTACCGATGTCTTCTTTGGTAATTCCAAGTGCTTTTTCAACACCTAACTCTACAGGAAGCCCGTGTGTATCCCAACCTGCTTTGCGATTTACTTGATAGCCTTGTTGTGTTTTAAAACGACAGAATAAATCCTTAATCGTACGTCCCATAACATGGTGAATCCCAGGCAAGCCGTTAGCAGATGGTGGTCCTTCAAAGAAAATAAAAGGCTCATTTCCTTCACGAGTCGTCATGGACTTGTTGAAAATGTCGTTTTCCTTCCAAAAAGATTTGATACGCTCATCAACTTCCGGAAGGTTCAATCCTTTGTATTCATTGAATTTTTTACTCATCGTACTGGTGTTTTAAAGCTGGCAAAAGTACGGAAATTTGTGCATTATATTATGCCTAAGGGCAGACTTAAGTCTGCCCTTAGGTAGGTGCCTTTTGTTTTTCTTTTTTATTTCTTATTTTGGGAATAACGTTTCAATCTACCTTAATCTCCAGCACCAGTCCTTCATGACTGCGCAAATTCATTACGGTGCCGTCTTCAAAGATGAGGTATTGCCCCTTGATACCTTTTAATTTTCCAGCATGTTGAGTGGTTTTAGCAAGGTTAACGCTGGTCACTTTTGTGGGATATTGAAGTACAGGAAATTTAATTTGCCATTCTTTTTCATTCTCCAGAATGAATTCTTGGGCTTCTTGAGGTATAAATTGGAGCAAGCTTTCGCGAAAGCCTAATAGGTCAAGATCTTCTATGCTATTTGTAAGCATTTTACGCCAGTTGGTTTTGTCTGCCACGTGGTCTTTTAAGGCAATTTCTGTAATACCAGCGAGGTAACGGTTAGGTGCTTCAAGAATCGCAACGGCTTCATGAGCGCCTTGATCGATCCATCGGGTAGGGATTTGTGTTTTACGGGTCACCCCTACTTTTATATTACTGCTGTTAGCCAGGTAAACGATATGTGGTTTGAGTTGGACTTTTTTCTCGTACTCTAGATCGCGATCTTCTTCATCCAGATGTGCTCGGCTCAACTCGGGTTTCATGATCCATTCTCCGGCTTGTGGGATTTGAGAAAAGCAATCATAGCAATATCCCTGACGCCATATTTTTTTATCAAGGCCGCAATTAAGGCATTCATTTCCTACATGCTTTAAAGAGATATTTTTATCCAGCAGTTGGTTCATGTGCAAAAAGTTATCTGGGAAAACAAGGTAATATTGAACGGTTTCCTTCAGTTCTGTTTGCATTTTTCTAATCGTGCCGGTAAGGATCATGGTAGTAACTTTAAAAATTAAGGAAGTATCTTTGAGACTGTAAAAATACCAATTAGGATTTGTAAAATATGGCAAACGCATTACTCAATTCTGTCGTCTCGTGGTTTCTCAAGAAGCGCCTTCACGATATGGAGCTTTTTATGAAGCATCCACAGGAGTTGCAGGATAATATTTTACAAGACCTTATTTATTACGCAAGGCATACAGAGGTAGGTAGGAAACACGGTTTTGACTCCATAAAATCTTATAGAGAATTTGCAGACAGAGTTCCAGTTTCTGGATATACTGAAATGGAAGCCTCCATAGAAAGGTCTAGAAAGGGCGAGGGAAATATTTTCTGGCCTAGCGATATCAAGTGGTTTGCTATGAGTAGCGGGACGACTAATTCCCGCAGTAAATACATACCAGTAAGCCAGCAGTCACTAGAAGACTGCCACTATGCAGCCGCAAAGGATTTGTTGTGTATGTACTTAAATAACAATCCAGATTCTAAGATTTTTAAAGGAAAAGGATTGCGACTAGGAGGGAGTAAACAACTGGATAGAAAGTCTGGAACTGCCGCTGGAGATTTGAGTAGTATTTTGATAGATAACATGCCTTTTTGGGCAGATTACAGCTCTACTCCAGGAAATGAAGTAGCCTTAATGGCCGACTGGGAAACTAAAATGCCTGCGATTGTTCAAGAAACGATTAAAGAAGATGTGACCAGTCTTGCAGGCGTTCCTTCTTGGATGATGGTGCTTCTTAATAATGTACTGGAAACTACGGGCAAGGATCATGTTTTAGAAGTATGGCCGCAAATGGAAGTGTTCTTTCATGGAGGTGTTAGTTTTGACCCGTATGTAGACCAGTATAAAAAATTACTACCAGCAGATCATATCAAATATTACGAAACCTATAATGCGAGTGAAGGTTTCTTTGCTATTCAAGACACAAATGATAGTAAGGAATTGTTGCTCATGTTGGATTATGGAATTTTCTACGAGTTTATTCCTATGAAAACCTATGATACGCCAGAGGAGAAGATCATACCTCTTAGCGAGGTAGAATTAGGGCAGAATTATGCTATTATTATTACTACTAACGCTGGTTTGTGGCGCTATAAGATAGGGGATACGGTACGTTTTACGAGTAAAAGTCCTTACCGCATTAAAGTAAGTGGTCGTACCAAGCACCACATCAACGTATTTGGTGAGGAGTTGATCATAGAAAATGCGGAGGAAGCACTTAAGAAGACCATAGCAGAGATTCCTTGCTTTATAAAAGATTACACTGTCGCGCCTATATTTATGGAAGGTAAAGAAAAAGGAGCTCATGAATGGATGATTGAATTTGGGAGGCAACCTGACGATATTTCTACTTTCGCAAAAGCTTTAGACCATCATCTTCAAAGAGTAAATAGTGATTACGAGGCAAAACGCTATAACAATATCACACTAACAGCGCCAAAAATAAACGTAGCAAATCCAGATGTGTTTTACAACTGGCTCAAGCAAAAAGATAAACTGGGCGGCCAGCATAAAATCCCGAGACTGAGTAACTCTAGAGAATACATGGATGAGTTGCTTATTATTCATCGCAAAGGCAGACTGTTAAAATAAATGAATTCTTTTAGTAGTTTAATTCTCGATAGCTGGACCAAACTGCTTTGTTAAACCCTATCTGAAAACTGAATAAAACCGTATTTTTGCAAAAAATTTATACATGAGCAAATTAGTTGTGGTAGGAACAGTAGCATTTGATGCAATTGAAACTCCTTTTGGTAAAACAGATAAGATTTTAGGTGGAGCAGCAACCTTTATAGGGCTTAGTGCTTCTCACTTCGATACAGAAGTAGGCTTGGTAAGTGTTGTAGGAGGTGATTTTCCACAAGAATATCTAGATATGCTTAAAAACCGCGGGATGAACATCGACGGTATTGAAGTGGTAAAAGAGGGAAAAACATTTTTCTGGTCTGGAAAATACCACAATGACATGAATACTCGTGATACGTTGGTAACAGAGCTTAATGTATTAGCAGATTTTAATCCAGTAGTGCCAGAAGCTTTTAAAGATGCTGAGGTAGTCATGTTAGGAAACTTGCATCCAGCAGTACAGTTAGGGGTTATAGAGCAAACTCCCGCAGCAAAGTTAATCGTACTGGATACTATGAATTTCTGGATGGATAGTGCATTAGAGATGTTGCATCAAGTAATTGCCAAGGTAGATGTGATAACAATTAATGATGAAGAAGCAAGACAGCTTTCTGGAGAATATTCTTTAGTTGCTGCAGCGCGTAAGATCCATGCCATGGGCCCTAAATATGTAGTGATCAAAAAAGGAGAGCACGGTGCTTTATTGTTCCATGGGGATCATATATTCTTTGCTCCAGCATTACCATTAGAAGAAGTCTTTGACCCTACAGGAGCAGGAGATACATTTGCCGGAGGTTTTGCAGGATTCCTTGCAGCAAGCGGTGACTATAGTTTTGAAAACATGAAACGAGCAATTGTTTACGGTTCTAATTTTGCTTCCTTTGCGGTAGAAAAATTTGGAACAGAGCGTATGCAAACGATTACCAGTGAAGAAATAAACATACGTTTAGAGCAATTTAAAGCCCTAACAAAATTTGAAATAAACAATTAGTAATATCTATCAAAAAAGCCTCAAGAAACCTTGAGGCTTTTCTATTTTTACACCCTAATACATCCCATCATGAGCGACCATTTAAAACACGAGTGCGGTATTGCACTTATCCGTCTTCTTAAACCATTAGAATACTATAAGGAGAAATACGGAACAGCTTTCTACGGTATCAATAAAATGTACTTAATGATGGAAAAACAGCACAACCGTGGTCAGGATGGTGCTGGATTTGCGAGTATTAAACTGGATGTAAAACCTGGCCAACGTTATATTTCTAGAGTGCGCAGCAATGCCGCACAGCCTATTCAAGATATTTTTGCACAGATCAATGATCGCATCAATACAGAGCTGACTGAAAATCCTGAAATAAAAGACGACGTAGCAGCACAAAAAGCAAATATTCCTTATGTAGGAGAATTGTTGATGGGCCATGTGCGTTACGGTACCTTTGGTAAAAACAGCATAGAATCAGTACATCCATTCTTAAGACAGAACAACTGGATGCATCGCAACCTGATTATGGCAGGGAATTTTAATATGACCAACGTATTTAAGCTTTTTAATAAGCTCGTGGAATTAGGCCAACACCCTAAAGACATGGCAGATACGGTTACTGTAATGGAAAAAGTAGGTCATTTCCAAGACAGACAAGTCAGTAAATTATACAAAAAGTTTAAGTCTCAAGGTCTTTCTAAAATAGAAGCCAGTCCTAAAATTGCAGAAGAAATAGACGTTGCAAAAATACTGCGTAAGAGTGCTAAAGACTGGGATGGCGGTTATGCTATGGGAGGTTTAATGGGCCATGGAGATGCTTTTTTATTGCGTGATCCTGCAGGAATACGACCAGCTTATTATTATCAAGATGATGAAGTAGTTGTAGTGGCAAGTGAGCGACCAGTGATACAAACGGCCTTTAATGCGCCGTTTGAAGAAGTAAAAGAATTGGATCCCGGTAAAGCCATTATTATTAAGAAAGATGGAACAGTTACTTTAGACCAAATCACAGAACCTTTAGAACGCAAAGCTTGTTCTTTTGAACGTATTTACTTTTCACGTGGTAGTGATGCAGAGATTTATCAGGAACGTAAGATGTTAGGAAAACTATTGTTTCCTGAGATTATGAAGAGTATTGATGACGATATTGACAATACGGTGTTTTCTTATATTCCCAACACAGCCGAAACATCATTCTACGGTATGGTAGAAGAAGGTCATGCCGTTCTCAACAAGCAGAAAAAAGATTTTATAATTGCAGGAGAAGGAAATCTGACGGAAGAGCAAGTGGAAGCCACGCTTTCGCGAAAGCTAAGAACAGAAAAAATAGCAATTAAAGATGCTAAACTTCGCACGTTTATAACAGAAGACTCTTCTCGCGATGACCTTGTGGCTCACGTGTATGATGTGACTTATGGTGTGGTAAAGCCAGAAGATAATCTGGTGATAATCGACGACTCTATAGTAAGAGGTACTACCTTGAAGAAGTCCATTCTTAAAATGATGGACCGATTGAATCCTAAGAAAATAGTAGTGGTTTCAAGTGCGCCGCAAATAAGATATCCAGACTGTTACGGTATAGATATGGCACGATTAGAAGGATTAGTAGCTTTTAGAGGAGCACTAGCTTTACATAAAGATCGTGGCACATACGATGTGGTAGAAGAAATCTATAAGAAGTGCAAACTACAGACAGAGATGAAAGATGTAGATGTGGTAAATCACGTAAAAGAGCTGTACGAGCCTTTTACAGATCAAGAAGTTTCTGACAAGATAGGGGAGCTGCTTTCTGAGGAAGGTATAAAAGCTGAGGTAAAAATCATTTATCAAACGGTAGATAATTTACATAAAGCTTGTCCTAAGAATTTAGGCGACTGGTATTTTACAGGAAATTATCCTACAGACGGTGGTAATAGAGTGGTCAACCGAGCTTATATCAATTTCTTTGAAGGAAATGAAGAGCGAGCTTATTAGAAAAGTATAGTTGAAGTATATAAAAAATCCCCAAATCATTCAATTGATTTGGGGATTTTTATTTTTGCTAATTGGAAATTACTTCCCTTCAGCATATCTTTTAGAAACTTCTTCCCAGTTGATCACATTAAAAAATGCTTCCACATAATCTGGACGTCTGTTTTGATAGTTCAAGTAATAAGCGTGTTCCCATACATCAAGTCCTAGAACAGGAGTTCCTCCACATCCTACTTCTGGCATAAGTGGGTTGTCTTGGTTAGGAGTTCCACATACATCTAGTTTTCCACCTTCATGTACACAAAGCCATGCCCATCCAGAACCGAATTGTCCTTTTGCAGCGTTGCTAAAAGTGTCTTTAAAAGCGTCAAAAGAACCAAATGAAGTAGTAATCGCGTCAGCTAGTTCGCCAGTTGGTTGACCACCACCATTAGGGCTCATTACTTCCCAGAACAAACTGTGGTTGTAAAAACCACCACCGTTATTTCTTACGGCAGTATTGTTCATGTCTAGATTTAAAAGAATGTTGTCAATAGTTTTTCCTTCGAGACTTGTTCCTTTTACAGCGTCGTTCAATTTAGTAGTATACCCTTGGTGATGCTTTCCGTGGTGTATCTCCATAGTTTTTGCATCGATATGAGGTTCTAGTGCGTCTTTAGCGTAATTTAATTGGGGTAGTTCAAAAGCCATTATATATTCTTTTTAATTAGTTATTTATCGAATTATAAAATTAGGCACAAAAAGGGGACTGTTAAAATTATCCACGTTATATTATCCTTAAAACATTATTGCTTTAAATGAAGAGTTGATAAGTTAAAAGTTTATGGTATCCCTTTTAATTTATAGATTTAACTAGTTGATTTTTTTTCTACAGCCTCTAGACCTTGCTTTAACTTCATAAAGTTGCAGTTTTATTACTTTATTGAGCAGCAGTTAAAAAAACTCATGACTCATAACTTATTTTCAAAATACTTAGTAAGTCTAAAAAATAAATTTTAGAGGCGTTGAAAGCTTTTCAAGTTCAAGTTCAAGTTCATTCCTTATCTTTGAATATGTCTCAATCACCTACTACTTTTTATAGCGCTAGTGCTGGATCTGGTAAGACCTATACTCTCGCGCAAGATTACCTTACACTGCTTTTTAAAAACCCTTATGCTAATGGATACAGGCGTATTCTAGCGGTTACCTTTACTAATAAGGCGGTAGGTGAGATGAAAGAACGTATTCTTGATTACTTGTATAAATTCACTTTTGACGAGTTAGATGAGGGGGTTTTAGGAATAGTAAATCATATTAAAAACGAAACTGGCTTGGACAACGAGCAGTTCAAGAATAAAGCCCGAGCTATTTTTAATCAGCTGTTACACGATTATTCGGCCTTTGATATTGTAACTATTGACTCTTTCAACCATCGTATTTTAAGAACTTTTGCAAAAGATATTGATTTACCAGATAATTTTGAGGTAGAACTGGATAGCAAACGCCTGATTTCAAAAGCCATTCATAACCTTATTGCGAGAGCAGGAAAAGATAAAAAACTCACACAGCAATTAGTAGACTTTTCTTTATCAAAGATAGAAGAAGGTAAAAGCTGGGATATAGAATACGATCTTCAAGATATTGCTAAGCTTATTCAAAATGAAAACCATTATCCTTTTCTCAAGCAATTAAAAGGGAAAAAGGTGGAAGACTTCTTAGGCTTGCGTGAAAGTTTGTATAAGAAAATTAAATTTGCAAAAAGCGAGCTAGAAGAAAAAGGCAAAAGCCTTTTTCAAGAATTTACGGAGAACGGTCTAACTTCTAATGATTTCTTTTATAAAGCTAGTCGTGTTTATAAATTCATTACAGAAAGTGCGCAAGGAAATTATTCCATTGCGCCAGATACAGGTTATGTAAAAGACATGGCAACGGCAACTTTAGAAAATAAAGCTGCAAGTGCATCAGCAAAAGATTTTATTGAAAGTAAACGTGCAGACTTGGTAAATTTATCAGAGTTCTATACGGAGAATTGTGGTGCGATCATGTTTTATAAAAACATAGCCAGCAGCCTCACGCCTTTATCGCTGCTCAATGAATTGCTTCATGAAATAGATAAGATTAAAGTTGCAGAGCAAATAGTGCCTATTTATGAATTCAACGCTTTATTAGCAGAACAAATAAAAGACGAACCAGCTCCTTTTATATATGAACGACTTGGTGAGCGGTACCGGCATTATTTTATAGACGAATTTCAGGATACCAGCCGCATGCAATGGGAAAACCTCGCGCCACTTATAGAAAATGAACTTCAGCAGCAACGAGAGAATGAAGAACGAGGCAGTTTGATGCTGGTGGGTGATGCAAAGCAGTCCATCTATAGATTTCGTGGTGGAGATGCAGACCAGTTTCTGAGATTACTTGCCACTCCAGATCTGTTTATGTTGCCTAAAAAAGATGAAACACTCGAATTCAACTGGCGTAGTTATGATGAGGTTATTAAATTTAACAACGAGTTTTTTGATTATTATGGGGACCACCTTCATAGTGAGGTGTATCAGACATTGTATAAGAAATACCTACAGCAACAAACAAGAGCAAAAGAGGGCGGTTTTATACAAATAGACTTTATTGATAAGGATTTTGAAGCTCCTTATGACACAGACGATTTTAATAATGCGTACCCCTATCAGGTATATCAACAAATTAAAAAGGCGCACAAAAATGGTTTTGCATTAGGCGAGATTTGTGTTCTTGTGCGAGCAAATAAAGAAGGTCATGAGATCGCAAAATATCTAGTGTCTCAAGAAATGCGGGTAGTTTCTGGAGATAGTTTGCTGGTATATGCGTCGCATAAAGTGCAGTTGTTAGTCTCTTTAATGAGGATGGTGCAGGCGCCAGAGCAACAAAAGCCTCGTTTTGAATTTTTGATGGCCTATACCAGAGTTTTTGAGATCGAGGATATTCATTCTTTTGTTACTACGCACCTCCATCAGAGTTTATTGGAATTAGGCAAAGGTCTTATGGCTTTTGAAAAGGATGATTTAGGTGCCGCTTTCGCGAAAACGGCATTATTTCAAGCCACTGAACAAGTAGCAGAATCTCTAGGGTTATTTAAAAAGCAAGACACTAGATTACAGTCCTTTCTAGAATTTCTATTTGAGTATTCTACCGGCTATGAAGTATCGCTCTCTGACTTTTTAGAACATTGGGAATTGAAAAAGGAAAAATTGAGCGTACCAGCTGCAGCTGATGCTGACGCTGTGCAAATCATGACCATTCATAAGTCTAAAGGACTGGAATTCCCAGTGGTCATAGTACCTCATTGCGATAAAAAACTAGATGACGCTAGAAATCCAACCGGCTGGGTTTCTGTAAAGGAAGAAGAATATGAAGGTTTTGATCAAGTGTATATCAATTTAAAAAAAGAAAACGAATTTTATCCAGGTACTGCTCCAGAGATCTATGCAAACAACCTCGGCAAAGTTCAAATGGATCAAATCAATACGTTATACGTCGCTTTTACTAGAGCGAGAGAGCAATTATACATCAGTGCCGAAAGTGCCAATCCCAAAACGAATAACTACTCGTCACTTTTAAAAGAGTTTATAGAGAAAAAAGGAATTGAATTAGAGACTCATAATGGTTATGAGTCGGCACAAATAGGAGATGTGAATCGCAAATCTGTAGCTATAGAAACAGAAGAAAGCCAGATGCTGGAGGAGTACCAAGTATGTTTAGATTCTGAAAGATTGAGTATTTCTACGAGAAAAGGTTTGCTGTGGTCAAGTGGCGCAAGTGAGGCCATTCAAAAAGGTAATGTGTTGCATGAGTATCTTTCCTTGATGAAGGATTCTTCCAACCTTGATAAGGTGCGTAAAAAGATAAATAGAGATTTTTCCCTGTCTAAAGAAGAACAAAAAGAGATGAAAAAGATGATTGAGGCAGTCATCAGTCATCCAGATCTCGTTCCTTATTATACAAAAGGAATCCATGTGCTCAACGAGCAACCTATTTTGCTCCCATCGGGAACAAGGCTTATACCAGATCGAGTAGTGTTTCTAAATGATGAAGCGGTTATCATAGATTATAAAACTGGCGCTGTTTTAGAAAAGCACCGATCACAACTTAATAAATATGAGGATTTATTGGTGTCTATGCATATAAAGGTATCAGAGAAAGTACTGATTTACACAGATAGCTTAGAAATCGTTAAATGGAATGGTTAACGACCTGCGGCTTGTTATATTTGTAAAACACTAAAAAATATATAATGTACGGATCAATTAAAGAACACCTACAAAAAGAACTAGCAGAAATTAAAGATGCTGGATTATATAAAAGAGAACGCATCATTACTTCACCGCAAGATGCGGTCATCACTTTAGAGGATGGTTCTGAAGTTCTCAATTTTTGTTCTAATAATTATTTAGGACTTTCTTCTCATCCAGAAGTGATAAAAGCAGCAAAGGATACCTTGGATTCTCATGGTTTCGGAATGAGTTCTGTTCGTTTTATTTGTGGAACTCAAGACATCCATAAAGAACTAGAGCAAAAACTAGCCGATTTTTATGGTTGTGAAGACACGATTCTTTATGCAGCTTGTTTTGATGCTAATGGCGGTATTTTTGAGCCATTATTAACTAAAGAAGACGCCATCATTTCAGATTCTTTAAATCACGCATCTATTATTGATGGTGTGCGTTTGTGTAAAGCTGGCCGTTACCGCTATGCAACAGGGGACATGGCAGATCTTGAAAAACAATTACAGCAAGCCACTGAAGATGGAGCGCGCTATAAACTTATTGTCACTGATGGTGTTTTCTCTATGGACGGACTGCTAGCACCTTTGGATAAAATATGCGACCTGGCAGATAAGTATGATGCCCTTGTCATGGTAGATGAATGTCACGCGGCAGGCTTTTTAGGGGATACGGGGCGCGGCACTTTAGAAGCAAAAGGTGTTTTAGGAAGGATAGATATTATTACAGGTACTTTAGGGAAAGCACTTGGTGGTGCCATGGGTGGCTATACCTGTGCCAATAAAGAGGTGATTGAAATATTAAGACAGCGTTCTAGACCTTACCTTTTTAGTAATTCGCTTGCACCTTCTATAGTAGGTGCTTCCATAAAAGCATTAGAGCTTATTGATGAGAGCACAGAGCTTATCGATAAAGTGCAGTCTAACACTGCCTTTTTCAAAAAGGGATTGCAAGACTTAGGCTTTGATATTATCGACGGTGAAAGTGCTATTGTTCCAGTAATGTTATACGATGCAAAACTCTCTCAACAAATGGCAGACTTACTCTTAGAAGAGGGTATCTATGTGATAGGATTCTTTTATCCAGTCGTGCCTAAAGAAAAAGCAAGAATAAGAGTACAATTAAGCGCAGCGCATTCACAAGAACATTTGGAAAAAGCAATCGCTGCTTTTGAAAAGATCGGAAAAAAACTAGGCGTTATCTAAAATTGACAAAGAATAAACAGCTAATAAAGCATTTTTAGACAAATTTATTGGCGAGATCCTTGCGAAAGACAAGGAACGGTTTAATTTTGCATATGTTCATTATTAAAAACACCAACATGAAAAATATATTTAAATTACTAGTTGCTGGAGCACTATTGCTTTCTGCCAGCATGAGTTACGCACAAGATGAAAGCAACCGCTGGAGTTTTGCAATAGGGATTAACGCAATTGATCTTTACCCAGTAGGAGAGAAAGATCAAGGATTAGGAGACTATTTTGATCAACCTTTTAATGTAGATCATTACAATATTATGCCTTTCCCAAGTCGTTTTGAACTAGGATACTACGTAGGTGACGGAATAGTTGCTACTGGTGCTTTTTCATTAAATCAAATCGATAGAGTTGGTGATACTAAAATAAAGCAGTTGGCTTATCTATCACTTGATGGTGGTTTGAGATACAATCTTAATGAATTGTGGAATGGTTCTTCTGCATTCAGTCCTTACTTAGGAGCTGGTGGTTCTTACCAGTGGTTAGACGAAGACGGATTCGGGACATTTAATGGTACTTTTGGTTTTGACTTTGGTATCGTTGAAAACCTATCAGCTAACATACAAACTTCTTACAAGCACGCATTTGAAGATGCTTTTCCAAAGCACTGGCAGCACACAGTAGGTGTTAAATTTACTTGGGGATCTGTAGATACTGATGGTGATGGAGTTGTAGATAACAAAGATTTATGTCCAACAGTTCCTGGATTAGAGCAGTTCATGGGATGTCCTGATACTGATAATGATGGTATAGAAGATGCTAAAGATGACTGTCCTAATGTTTATGGTCCTGCTGAAACTAACGGATGTCCTGATACAGACGGAGATACCGTATTAGACAAAGATGATAACTGTCCTGAAACAGCTGGTCTTGTAGCTCTTATGGGTTGTCCTGATGCTGATGCTGATGGCGTTGCTGATGCTGATGATAAATGTCCTAACGAAGCTGGTCCAGTTTCAAGACAAGGTTGTCCAGTAAAAGATAGAGATAATGACGGTGTTGAAGACGCTATGGATAAATGTCCAGACGTTGCAGGTATCGCAGAATTAGAAGGTTGTCCAAGACCAGTTGCTCCTCCAATGGAAGTACAAGCTCAATTAAATGAGTATGCTAAGACCATCTTATTTGATACAGGTAAAACTTCTATTCAAAAGCAGTCTGAACAAACACTTGCAGACATTACCGCTATTTTGAACAAATACCCAGAAGCTAAATTTTCCATTGATGGTCACACTGACAGTACAGGTAGTGCAAAATTAAATGAGCGACTTTCTGACGATCGCGCACTTTCTGTAAAAGGATACTTAGTGAAAAATGGAATTGATGAATTACGTTTAACTTCAAAAGGTTATGGTGAAACTAAGCCAGTAGCATCTAATGCAACTAGTGCTGGAAGAGCTCAAAACAGACGTGTAGAAATTAACTTAGTAAAATAAGTTAGGATTACATCTTAAAATTATTGAAAAGCCATTCTGAAAAGAGTGGCTTTTTTTATATCCCATTTGTTCTCATCTAACTAACATATGCAGATCCTTAAAACATAAAACACCTTTCTAAGGTCTAACAAAAGCTTCAGGAAGCTTCGTGTGATTGTGAAAATAAGAAGAGCGCTCACAAAGGCAGTCACTGGTGTGTTTTATACTACATTCATTTCAGTATAAAAGTATCATTAATTACTTGTAAGGGAAACGTTGTCTAATTCATAGGTGCCATCATTATTGTCATCATCAAATCCAGTGTATCTAAAAGCTATATGTCCTACACTCGTTACACAATCTAATGAGACATGGTTTGAAAAAATCCAATTAGGAAAAAATTCCTCATCAGAAACAATTATGGCATCTGACAGAGCTTCCCAAGTAGCAGCAACAAGGCCGGAATTAGTTCCATCCCAATCAGAACTAAATAGGACTTGCATGTTGGAGTTATTAGCAAAACTATTGGAAGTTTCAAAGGAGAACACTTCCCCTGTTTGTGCATCAAAATCAAATGCTGGGGTAATAAGCCAGGAAGCAGTATTTGTATCTCTTGAGTTTCTAGAACTACAACGAACACTTTTGCCTAAGGAGGCGTTTTGACCGCTAGAGGTATATACCTCCCATGTTTCCGATCCTGCTTCAATAAGGTTGGTCCACCCGGTAGGCATTGCCACAGCACCATTAGATTGAGTTCCAAAGTTTTCAGATAATAATATATTGGACCCCGCATTAGCGACAGTTCCACAGGTAACGACATCAAAACTACATCTTAGGGCAGGTTCAAAATCAAAATCTGCGGGATAGTTGACAGAAATCACGTACCTATCGTCTCCAAAATCTCTATTCAAGATCGCAGTTATAGAACCATTTCCTGCTGGTAATCTCAGTGCTTTAAAGTCAGAAAAAGTACTTGTTTCTAAAATTATAGAGTCAAAAAAGTCAAAACAAGTCTCTAGCATTCTTACCCCATCAAACTGATCAGTTGCTTCAGAAGCAAAAGTCCTGTTTGCTGAAATATCAGCCTCAGTAAATTGAGTAGCTTCCAGCTCAATAAGAGTCAGTAGTCGTTGATCACTGAATTCTGAAGAAGCAGTCAATACGGTGGGGATGATTTCAAATATCTCATTATCTCGTAAAACAGCTGTGTCTTGTAAAGCAGGAGTGATTTTTTCAATGGTCCCATTGGTTCCGTTGAGTCCTATAACAGGTACTCCATTAGCTTTTCCTGCAGTTAGTCCATCTAGTTTGACGTAAACCCGCTGACCAATCGCATAGGTGGTAAATAACGGACTGTTATCTATAAGAATTTTTATTCCCGCGGTAGGGTTTTCTATCGCATCTTGAAGGATCAATTCTTCAAAGTAGTTCCCTGCCTCATCACTAGAGATGACGTACCCTTCTATAAATTGCTCGTTATTTTCAAAAGTAACAATACCAGTTGACGACTGCCCTATCTGTCCTATCACAGCAGACATATCGATTAAGTTAGCAGGAGGGTCTATAGCTACTGTTGCCGTGTCTGGAATGCTAAAGTCGTCGTCTTCGACACAAGAAAAAGCGATTATCGATGCTAAAGCAATGGCGAAAATGTGGTTGATATTTTTCATATTCTTGTTATTAAACAGGTTCCTTAGTGCTTATTAGAACCTTAGGTATAAGTTGAGGTAATAGGTTGTTCCATTACCAAAGAAATAGCGTGGTGCAAATACTTCTTGTGGGTTATTAGCATCATCTCGTGTGGATCTAAAGTTGGAATTACGAGACTGTTCAAAGCCACCTGTTTTGTATTCTTGACCAAACACATTATTAATAGTTGCAAAGAAGCCAATATACTTGTCATCGATTCTCCAGGATTTACCACCGATCACGTTCCACAACAAGTAATTGTCAAATTGCTCTTGCTTTAAAAGTTCATTAGCCACCGCACTATCAAAGTCATTAAATTCCATGCCGTCATAGTCCAATCTAAAATTAGCAGACCTTCTCAAGTTACTGATATCGGCATATGCATTTGCAAAGTAATTTGCTGTTATACCTATATTCCAATATTCTGGATCCCGGTATTCAAAACCTATTTGTAAGGCTGTTTCTGGCCCGCCAGCTACGTGATAATCCTTAAGACTAGTAGTTCCATCACCAAAGGAAAGCGGACCTCTAAAATCGTCACTTGTAAGATAAAGATGAGGGTTGTTGGTATACACATTCTGTCCTAATGCTGCGGCAGCTTTGAACTTAATAGTAGGAGTCATTTGAATTTCTAGACCCAGCTCGATACCAGCGTTACGCCTTTCTATTTGAGTCATTACTTCCTGTACAAAAGCACTGCCGTCATTGAGAGGTAGTCCAGTAAGATCTTCTGTAAAGTAGAATCCTATATCGGTACCCTTGGTAAACTGAGTATAGTAAGCAGTGAACCTTGCTTTAATGATGGGGGTGGAGTAGATATAGCTTAGGTCTGTACTGTACGACTTTTGAGATTCAAGACCGATGACAGTTTCATTATTTTGCCTTGAATTGCTGAAAGAATTTCTAATCGTTGGAGCTTGAGAAATTGAGGCAGCATTAAAATCAATAAACTGTTGACCAGAGATTTTATAAGTAGCACCACCCTTAAAACTAATATCTGTAAATTCCAGTTGTTTACTTTTTCCAAAAGATGCTGCGCCAGGGAAGTTACCGTTCTCAAATTTACCATCTCTTTGATAAACAGTTCTGCTTAGGCTTGCAGCGACAAAGAAATCTACTTTTTTAGTTTTAAACTGAGTTTGAGCAAATCCAGCAATCACATTTGCATTGATGTTGTAATTGTATTTGTAACGGTCTCCTATTCCTGCAATACGGTTGGGCGTTCTAAGGTTAGACTGTGCTGCTTGATCCAGGTTGATCTCACTTGTTTCTTCTGCAAAGAAATCTACATCTAGGAAGCCTGTGCCGCCTAGAAGGTCATTGATCATCGCATAGTTTTCACTAATTAAATTACGGTATCTCATACCCGCATTAAAAAGAATGTTTTCTGTAAGGTCAGCAGTGATGACCGTATTTACTGATAATTGTGTATCGTCTATACGGTCCTCTTGAATAGCGTATAAGGAATTTCCGCCGGCAGCTCTCAAGCTTCTGTTGGCCTCGTATAAGCTGTTCCAGTCCAACTGTCCATCATTAAGGAATTCCTGTTGAGCTTGGTAAGCACGTTGATAATCGATGGGGTCCTGACCATTTCTTAAGAAATAACTAGGTAGGTTCTGGTAGTAATCTGGAAGAGGGTTTCTCGCACCACCTATATAAGCATTTTGACCTAAAGTAGGATCTATTCTGGTACCACCATTATCGATACGTGTATTTCCTATTTTACCAAATTGATACCCCAGGTTTGTGTTTAACTTAAGCTTGTCGTTGACGCTCCAGTAGTGGTTCAACATAAAAATAGGCTCTTCGATCTCTCTCACTCTACTATTGCGTTGCACGTTATTTTGCTCTCCCCACAATGGATTGTAGGCGATGCCTTTAAGATCTCTAACTTCTTGAGTCATTGCTGTACGACGCCCACGTCTATTAGGCGTATAAAGACCAGTAAAATTGATGGAGTGTGCATCGTTTAATTTTTTCTCCACAGAAAGTCCCAATGAGTTGGCATCGTATAAAGTGCCTTCTACAAAACCCTCTTCACTGGCCCTTCTTGATAGGTTGATCGCATAGGACCAGCCGTTGTTCCATAATCCAGAACGGTGAGATAGCATAAAGCGACCTCTATAACTTCGGTTAGAACTCGCATAAGATATTTGTGTTCCTGCGCGTTGTTGTGAGGCTCTCATATCAATGCTTTGTACACCTGCAAAACCACCGAAGCTTTGATCTGCGGCACTAAGTCCCATACTAAAGCTTTGGTTGCGTTGTAAATCGTTGACTCCACCCCAGTTGCTCCATTGTGGTCTTCCAGAGAACTGTTTGTTCATCTCGATACCGTTGATAAGCACCTTACCGTCTTCACTGTTTAAACCTCTAGGTCTAAAAAAAGTAGCGCTGAAATCGTATGCGGCAGCTCTCAAAAACTGGTCTTTAGAAGCTTGTAGCAATCCAGAAAAATTGTTTGCTGCGTTTTCATCATCTGCCAGATCATTTTCTGTTAAAGAAATAATTCCCTGAGATTGGGAGATGTCAGAGTTGTCCAGTTGCAGATAAAGAGGATCAATATTCACTCTGTTGATGCTATCGATCACCACAGGAATTGTTTTTGAATAATACCCATTTTTTAAAACAGCTATTTTTTGATCTCCTAAAGGAATAGCTCCAGTTACTATAAAATAGCCGTTGGCATCAGTTATTGCCTTGAATTTTGTACCCAAAACACGAATACTCACACCAGGGATAGGCTCCTCAGTTGTGTCGTCAATTACGCGACCTTTAAGGAGCTCTTGTGCCATTCCTAGACCAGAAGCCAACATGAAAACAGCCAAAACAAGTATGTTAAGTTTTTGATGAATCATTTCTAAAATTAAGAAATTTTTATGAAAAAATCTATAAAACACTGTTTTCTAATCTTTTAAAATATTTTTTTATGAAATTTGTAGCTAACTTTACAGGAACATAATTTTTAATAGGAGGCAATGTGTAGAAGTTTATTTCTTTTTTTACTAGGGGTTCTCGCTTTCGCGAAAGCGGTACCAGCACAAACTACTTCAAAGGCAAAACAGTACAAAGTGAAGACCGTTGCCTTTTATAACTTAGAGAACCTTTTTGATATAGAGAACGACCCGAGCATCAATGATGAAGCCAGCCCTATCATGGAAATGGCCGAAGGAATTAGAGCAGATGTCTACCAAAAGAAGTTGACCTCTATGGCACGAGTGATACGCAAAATAGGTGCTGATAAGTCAGAATCGGCTCCATCTGTGATAGGTGTTTGTGAGATTGAAAACAGAAAAGTACTGGAAGACTTGGTCAATCACCCTCTACTCATCGAGTTTGATTATGGGATTGAGCATTACAATTCTCCAGATCGCCGTGGCATCGATACCGGACTTTTGTATAAGAAAAGCGATTTTAAAGTATGGAATAGCGTGAGCAAGGAGCTGGTTATTTATGATAAAAGTAGCGGTAATCGCATTTATACTCGCGATCAGTTAGTAGTAACAGGTGAGCTGGATGGAGATAAGATGAGTCTTATCGTAAATCACTGGCCATCAAGGCGAGGCGGCGAACAAAAAAGCCGTCCTAATCGAGTTGCGGCTGCAGCCTTAAACAAAAGAGTGATCGATTCTTTACACAGTATTGATGCGATGTCTAAGATAATTATAATGGGAGATTTAAATGATGATCCTATTAACGAGAGTGTTTTGGTAACCCTTAATGCACAAAAGGACAGAGAAGATGTACGGCCACAAATGATTTACAATCCTTACATTCAAATGTTAAAGGATGGATTCAATACACTAGCTTATCGGGATGCAGGAAATATTTTTGATCAGATCATGTTTACCTATCCATTGTTAAATGAAGCAAATCAAGTAGGGTATCGTTACTATCAAGCAAACATTTACAATCCAAGTTTTATGACCAGCAAAACCGGCAGGTACAAAGGCTACCCATTACGCAGCTTTGCAGATGGTGGTTTTACAGGAGGTTTTAGCGATCACTTTCCAGTGTATGTATATTTAGTCAAGGAAATCACAACTACCGAAGATTTGAAGACTCCTTCAAATAATTGATACCGTTCAACTCATAGCTCACCGACTCCAAGACTCCAAGCGACCTTATTTAAAAATGATAAAAAGCATCTTCAATATGCTCCAGCTTGGCACCGGCTTTATTTTTAATAATTGCCACGATATCAAAACGTACGTTTACATCCTCATCTTCCACAAAATTTTCTACAAAATGATTTGCCGTAGCTACCAGTCGTTGAATTTGACCATCTTTTAAAAAATCTTGTGGATCACCAAAGTCAGGCGTAGATCTGGTTTTTACTTCTACAATTACAACCGTATTTTCTATACGTGCAATAATATCGATCTCGCCTTTTTGAAACACATAGTTACGCATCAATATCTCATAACCATTTTTCAATAAATGCAAGGCAGCTAGTTCTTCACCTGCGTCTCCCAAGTCATTGTGCTCTGCCATTATGGAGTGAAGTTTATGATTTTTGGAGTGATCTCCAGGTGCATTTCTTTACCTAATTGTAACGTCCTGTGATCTTTAATATGACCAGCTGGGAAGTTAAAAATCACCGGATAATCATAACCTGCTGTGAGCGATAAAATGATTTCTTCAGCATTTTTGCCAAAGGCTATTTCATGATCATTCATATCAGTCATACCGCCTACGAGCAAAGCCTTTAAACCTTTAAGTTTTCCGGCTCTTTTAAGCGAGTACATCATGCGTTCTATGTGGTAGAGGTACTCATCGATCTCTTCTATAAATAGTATATGACCTTCTGTTTCTGGAAAGCTGTCACTACCCAATAGGCTATATAATATGGATAGATTACCACCTACTATAGGCGCAGTTATCACCTGACTAGTTAATGAAAAAGTGTTTTGAATAGAGAGGCTTTGGCTTTCGCCAAAAAGCGTTCTTCTCAAGCTTTCCACACTCTTTTCTGGTTTGTCTTTCAATTCCAAGGGCATAAAACTATGTACGCTAGAAAAGCCCAAAGATTGCAATTTGCCGTGTAACAAAGTGACATCTGAGTAACCTATGATGGTGGTTGGTTTCGCTTTCGCGCTGCGTGCTGAGCTTGCCGAAGTAAAAGCGGAAAAATCAATAGCATCTATCAATTGGATCGTTCCATAACCACCACGAGCGATCCATATCGCTTTAATTTCTGGATCGTCAATCGCTTGTTGAAAATCTGCTAAGCGCTCTTCTTTTGTACCACCAAATTGATGCTCTTTTTTACCGATAGTATTTCCAAAACTCACTTGTAAGCCCCAAGATTCTAATAGCTTTTGAGCAGGTTGGAGTTGACGTTCGTCGGCACTTCTTGCGGTGCAAAGTATTCTGACGTGATCGCCTTTTTTAAGGTAAGAAGCTGATTTATAATTCAATGAGAAATTTATTTTTATTTGATTTAAACTTTTTTAAACACTAAAAGTCAGAAGACTAAGTTAGTATTTTATATATTAAACTCGTTTTTAAGAACTGAAGTCTTGTAAAGACCAAACTTGCCAACCCTTCTAACTAAAATTTACCATGGAAACACTTAATTCCTGCAATACAGCATCGCTAGTACTTTATACGGATATTGCTACAAATCCATGGGATATAGGAAAAGTACGTCACCTATTAAGAAGATTAGGTTATGGGCTGGATCAGGCACAAGAAGCTATTGCTTTGACACAAGTTCCTGATGTATTCATAGAAAATTACATCAACACTGCAGCTAATTATGCAGTTTCTCCTGCGCCATCTTGGGCTTTTTGGAGTGCAAGTGATTATACAAATTTGAATACGGAGCGTACTGCTCAGATACAACAATGGTATGCTCAAGTTTTTAATGATACCATCAATCTAGATTTTAGAGCGAGAATGACCTTGTTCTGGCACAACCATTTTGTAACCAGAATTGATGATTATCAAGCTCCTAGCTGGATGTATCAATACTATAACTTACTGCAGACTCATGCTTTGGGTAATTTTAAGACCCTCACCAAAGAAATGGGTAAAAATGAGTCCATGTTGGTTTTCTTAAACGGTGTATTGAACAATAGATTCAACCCTAATGAAAACTATGCTAGAGAATTGCTAGAGCTTTTTACCTTAGGAGAAAATAATAATTATACGCAAACAGATGTAGTAGAAGCCGCTAGAGCATTGACGGGGTATAATAACTTCACAGAATTAGGTGCTCCTATAGTATTCCAACAAGCTACATTTGACGACACACCGAAAACTATTTTTGGAGCTACAGCAAATTACAATCACGATAGTTTAATAGACCACTTGTTTGCTGTACGAGCTAATGAGATCTCTGACTTTATAGTAAAGAAAATTTACAGAGCCTTTGTAAGTCCTGAATTACCCACACAAAACATCATCGACCAGCTAGCGCTGACATTTAGAAATGCCAACTGGGAAATTCAACCAGTAGTGAAGCAGTTGTTTAAAAGTGAGCACTTTTTTGATCCAGAAGCAAGAGCAACGGTCATTAAAGACCCTCTGGATTGTTTAGTAATATTTATTAAGGAAGCTAACTTTAATTATCCACAAGTAAGTTGGAATACGTTATTCTATTTTACCTCTATTCTAGGACAACGATATTTTAACCCTGTAGATGTTGCCGGCTGGCAAGGGGATAGAGATTGGGTCAATAGCAGTACCATTACTGGCAGATGGCAGGCACAAGAATACATCATGTGGACCATGTGGAATATAGATCAAGAATTATTTAGAAATATTGCTTTAGATAATTCTGCCTCCTTAAACGATCCTGCTGTTATAGCAAGAGATATTGTAGATCGGTTGGTGCCTCAAAGTCTTTATACAGCTTCTGATTATGCACTAGCAACAACCGTTTTTAAAGGAGATGTTCCAGAGAATTATTACACTACGATGCAATGGAATCTCAATTGGGGCTCTGTTCCATTTCAGGTGATACTGTTGCTACAACATATTTTTAGAATGCCAGAATTCCAACTTAAATAATAGCGCTATGTGTGATACTCATAAAAAACACCTAGATCCAAATTCTCCATCGCATCACGAGGAACACGAATCTTGGAATAGAAGGACCTTTTTACAAGCACTAGGAATAGCAGGAGCCGGGGCGTTTACTCTTGGTGGATCTCAGATTTCTAGCGCAATGACCTCACCTATTACAGCAGCACTTGCCGCAAGCACCAACGACCGTGTATTGGTTGTAATAAGACTTAAAGGAGGTAATGACGGGTTGAATACCATTGTGCCCGTCTACGATTACAGTACTTATGCAGCTAACCGAGCAAGTATTGCCTTACCACAAAACTCTTTATATAATTTAAGCCCAGATTTTGGCTTGCCTTCTTTTATGAGCTCCTTACAATCTAGGTGGGGGAATGGAGAAATGAAAATCGTTCATGGAGTCGGTTATCCAGGGCAAAACCTATCACATTTTAGATCTAGTGATATCTGGGCAAGTACAGAGCCAGTTGCAGTAGAAGAATCTGGCTGGATGGGTAGATTTTTTGAAAACGAATTTCCCAACTTTTTATTGAGTCCGCCGGCTATTCCACCAGCGATACAAATAGGTAGTTTAGGAAATCTGGCTTTTGAAGGTTTGCAGACTAATTACGCCTTTTCTGTGGCAGACCCACAGCAATTGTATAACCTCGCCCAAAACGGTTGGCAACACGACGCCATCAACGTACCGCCATGTACTTATGGAGATCAATTGAGTTTTTTAAGGTCTACCACCAACAACACCTTTCAATATGCAGGAGTCATCAATAACGCATATCAGGCAAGTACGACCCAAGCTACTTATGGAAATCACTCTATTGCAGAGCAGTTTTCTATTGTGGCGAGATTGATCAAAGGCCAGTTAGGTACAAAAGTTTATATGGTCACCCTAGACGGTTTTGATACCCATGCAAATCAGGCGGGAACACATGCCGACCGCATGCAAAAACTCTCTGAATCTATAGATGCGTTCTACAACGATCTTGCCGCTTATGGAAATCAAGATGAAGTGCTTTGCATGACGATTTCTGAGTTTGGTAGAAGAGTAGAAGAGAATGGTTCTAATGGAACTGATCATGGCGCCGCTGCACCTATGATGCTTTTCGGTGGCGGATTGAATGGAAACGGGTTTATAGGCTCGCATCCAAGTATGACTAATCTGGATGCCAATGGCAACATGATTTACAGCACCGATTTTAGAGATGTTTATTCCACGGTGATGAAAGACTGGTTGTGCATCCCAACATCTGTAGTAGATCAGGCGATGCTCAATGGTAATTTCAATACACTCAACCTAGGATTCAATTGCACTACGGCTGGAATAGGCGACTTTACCGATAAAGACTTCCGTCATTTTGTGATCAATAAACCACAACAGGCGAGTTTGCATATACAGTTAGAAAGTGGTCGTAAATTGGACATTCGTATTTACAATATGCTGGGTCAGGAAATAGGTCAGCTGGCAAATCGATACTTCTTACCCGGCGTTCACGAGATGAATATCCAAGAGACTTTGTCGTCTAGAATTTCCTCAGGTCAGTATATTTATAAAATTGAAACTAACGGACAGCAGTACAGCAGTCAGTTTGTGATGCAATAGGCGTAGGGCTGTTTCGCTTTCGCGAAAGTGAAACACATCTCCAAAATACTGCCCATTAAAGGCCCTTAAACCTGCCTCAGATATCGTAAATTTGCAGCTTTCAAAAGAATTTCATGAGCGATCAAAAACGTTTTACGATTACGGCAGCATTGCCTTATACAAATGGACCTGTTCACATAGGTCACCTTGCTGGAGTCTATGTTCCTGCAGATATTTTTGCGCGCTACCAGCGTATGAAGGGCAGCGATGTGGCTTTTATTTGCGGTAGTGATGAGCATGGAGTGCCTATTACGATCAAAGCTAAAAAGGAAGGTATTACTCCGCAAGAATTGGTGAATCGCTATCATAAAATCATCGGTGATTCCTTTAAGGAATTTGGTATTTCTTTTGATAATTACAGCCGTACCAGCGCACCTATACATCATGAAACGGCCAGTGCTTTTTTTACCAAGTTATACAATGAGGGTAAATTTATCGAGCAAGTGACCGAGCAATTATACGATCCAGAAGCAGACCAGTTTCTAGCAGATCGTTTTGTAGTAGGAACTTGCCCTAAATGTGGCAACACAGAGTCTTATGGAGATCAATGTGAGAAATGTGGAACTTCTCATAATGGTACCGATTTGATCGACCCTAAAAGTGCGATTACAGGAAATACCCCAGAATTAAAAGCAACTAAACACTGGTTCTTACCACTAGATCAATACAGCGACTGGTTGAACGAGTGGATTGTAGAAGGACATTCAAAAGACTGGAAAACAAACGTGTTGGGTCAGGTAAAAAGCTGGATCACTGATGGATTGCACCCACGCGCAGTGACTCGTGATCTGGACTGGGGAATTCCCGTGCCCGTAGAAGGAGCCGATGGTAAAGTACTTTATGTGTGGTTTGATGCACCTATTGGGTATATTTCTGCTACTAAAGAATGGGCAGCTCGTGAAGGAAAGAACTGGGAAGACTATTGGAAGAAAGACGATACATCCCTGCTGCATTTTATAGGGAAAGACAATATTGTTTTTCATTGTATCATTTTCCCTGCGATGTTAAAAGCACATGGGGAGTATATTTTGCCAGAAAATGTTCCTGCAAACGAATTCTTAAATCTAGAAGATGATAAGATTTCTACGTCTAGAAATTGGGCCGTATGGTTGCATGAATATTTACAAGATTTTCCAGAACAGCAGGATGTATTGCGTTATGTATTAACAGCAAATGCGCCAGAGACTAAAGACAATAACTTTACTTGGAAAGATTTTCAAGCACGAAATAACAATGAGTTGGTAGCTAATCTTGGAAACTTTGTAAACCGAGTGGTTGTACTGACCAATAAGTATTATGAAGGAGTTGTTCCAGAAACTATGGAACTTACCGAGCGTGATCAAAAGGTATTGGACCAAATCAAGAACTTCCCTAAATCTATAGGAGACAGTCTGGATAGGTACCGTTTTAGAGAGGCGCTTCAGGACTTGATGAATTTGTCCAGTTTAGGAAACAAATACATTGCTGAGGAAGGATTAGAACCTTGGAAACTCGTAAAAACCAATCCAGAGCAAGTGCAAAACATCATGTATGTGTGTTTACAACTCACTACAGCTTTGGCTATTTTAAGTGAGCCGTTTTTACCACATACATCAACGAAGTTGAAAAACATTCTTGGCTATTCCGCACTTGATGCGGAAGCTGCTGGAACTGATAAAAAAGCCGGTCCTATAGAAGCAAGTTGGGATCGCGTTGCCAGTTCAGAGCCGCTACTTCCATCAGGACACAAAATCAACGCATCAGAATTGCTTTTTTCCAAAATAGAGGACGAGCAAATCCAAGCGCAACTCGATAAACTAGAAGCTACAAAAGCTGCAAATGCGGCAACAATTCCTCACCTTATGCCACAAAAAGAAGAAACTAATTACGACGATTTCATGAAAATGGACCTGCGAGTGGGAGAAATTCTAACTGCCGAAAGAATGCCTAAAACAGATAAGTTAATGGTCATGACGGTAGATACAGGAATCGATAAAAGAACCATTGTTTCAGGAATCGCAAAACACTACACTGCCGAAGAATTAGTAGGTCGTAAAGTAACTGTTCTTGCAAATTTAGCTCCAAGAAAATTACGTGGTGTAGAGTCTCAAGGAATGATTTTACTTGCCGAGGATCCAGAAGGAAAATTGGTTTTTGTCAATCCAGATGATGCAGTGGTGAATGGGTCGACTATTGCTTAATTGTATTTTCCTAAGAGCAGACTTAAGTCTGCCCTTAGGAAAAGCTGCGACTGCGACTATAATCTGACTGCCTACTGGCTTAATCCTGCCACTCAGCAATAAACAAGTTGGTATCTCGTCCACCGCCATTATTGCGGTTAGAAGAAAAAGCCAGGTATTTTCCATTGTTAGAAAAAACTGGGAAAGCGTCAAAAGTGTCCCCATGTGTGATGCGTTCTAGACCAGTTCCATCGGTATTGATCATGTATAAGTTGAAAGGGAAACCTCGCTCTGACTCAAAGTTAGAAGAGAACAAGACCCGTTTTCCATCTGGTAAAAAGAATGGAGACCAGTTGGCATTTCCCAGCTGAGTTAACTGACGCAAATCAGAGCCGTCGGCATTACAGATGTAGAGTTCCATTTCTGTAGGTTGCACCAATCCCGTTTTCAGTAAATCTTGGTATTCTTTAATTTCTGCTTCGGTTTTAGGTCGTGAAGAACGGAAGATCAATTGCGTTCCATCTGGGGAGAAAAAGGCACCACCATCATAACCTAGTTCAAAGGTGATTTGCTTGACATCGCTGCCGTCTATATTCATCGTATACAGCTCTAAATCGCCGCTGCGATCACTGGTAAAAACTATTTTATCACCTTGAGGAGAGACTGTAGGCTCTGCATCATAGCCTTTTTCATTGGTAAGTTGTGCCGTGATGTTTCCTTCTAGGTCGGCTACAAAAATGTCGTAGCTATCATAAATAGGCCATACATATTTACCATTTTCCTTTAATGGCGTATCTGGACACTCCTCCATTTCAAGATGGGTGCTGGCATAAATGATGTGTTGATTATCAGGTAAGAAATATGCACAAGTGGTTCTTCCTTTGCCAGTAGAGACCATTTTCGGTACGCTTTCGCGAAAGCTGTCTCCGTTATTCATCAAGAACATTTGATCACAATTCACGTCCCAATCTGCATAGTTGCTTTGAAAGATGAGCTGCTTGTCGTCAAAACTCCAATAGGCCTCAGCATTATCACCACCAAAAGTGACTTGATACATATCCTTAAAATGCTTTTCACCTTCCATGATAAGTGGATTTGCATTTGCTGTTTCTTTTTCGGTATCAGTTGCTGCTACCTTTTCAGTAGTTGCTGTTTCTTTACAACTGATAAGGGAAACGATGGAAATAAGGAATAAGAACTTTTTCATGGATGATGTAATTTTGGGTAAAAATAAGTGATATACTTTATGTACGTGTAAACCGTATCTTTATATCATGAAATCGCATCTAATAATTCAATTAAAAAACCCTTAGACGTGACAGTCTCAGGCGTTTTTCTGAGATCAGGAAAACGATTAAAAGTAATGAACACCTTATAAAACCATTTTTATCAGTGTTGGAAAAGTGGTTTTCAAAAAACTAAAATAACAGCTCAACTACGAAATATGAGAATTAGCATACTTTTTATAGCCCTTTGTTTTTTAATGTCTTGCAAGACAGATCAAAAAAGTCTAGAACCCATTAAAGGAGACATGAAAGCCGATGTGGTTTACCTCGCCTCTGACAGTTTGCAAGGACGCGAGACGGGAACCTCTTATGAATTACTGGCGGCAGATTATATTGCAAAGCGCATGAAAGAATCTGGCTTAGAACCTAAAGGAAATGCAGGGACTTATTTTCAGACCTTTTCTTTTAAGCCATCCAGTGATCCACATCAAGAAGCTGCTTTTACTGACGAGAAAGGGGATGCGTTTTTAACCGGAACTAACGTGATAGGTTACCTTGATAATGGCGCTGCACAAACTGTTGTTATAGGAGCACATTACGACCATCTAGGAATGGGCGGTGAAGGCTCTTTATACCGTGAAGGAGAAGCTATACATAATGGTGCTGACGATAATGCTAGTGGTGTTGCCGTAATGCTAGACTTGGCTTATGAACTTAAAACCAGCGACAAAAAAGGAAATAACTACCTCTTTATGGCATTTTCTGGAGAAGAGATGGGTTTGTTAGGTTCTAATTATTTCACTAAAAATTCAACGATTGCCTTAGACTCGACGAGTTATATGATCAATATGGATATGGTAGGGCGATTGAACGATGAAAATACCCTTGCTATTTATGGAACAGGAACGTCTCCACGATGGAACCAAATAGTGAATGCCGTAAATAAAGATTTTAAACTGGCGATCAATAAAAGTGGTGTAGGTCCTAGTGATCACACCTCATTTTACTTGAACGATATTCCGGTATTGCACTTATTCACAGGACAACATGAAGATTACCACAAACCAAGTGATGATGCTGAGAAACTGAATTATGTGGGTATGGGGCAAATCTCTGACTACATTCTTAGAATAATAGGAGAGACCGATAAAATAGGAAAACTTGCTTTTAGAAAAACAAAAAACGAAAGCGATGAAGTGCCGCGTTTCAAGGTAGGTCTAGGTGTCGTTCCAGATTATTTATTTACAGGGAAAGGAATGCGTATCGACGGAATAAGTGAAGAAAAACCAGCTCAAAAAGCAGGATTGATGAAGGGCGATATAGTTGTAAAACTAGGCGATAGCACCATAGTAGATATGATGAGCTACATGCGCACACTTGCTACTTTTGATAATGGAGACAAGACTAAAGTCGTTGTGGACCGTGGTGGTACAATGGTGGAGAAGGAGATTGAGTTTTAGTCTTTGAGTCAGTGAGTTTTTGAGTTTTTGAGTCATTGAGTCATTGAGTCGGTGAGGTTTTTAGGTGAGAGGGTTTGTTTTCACTCAGATGCAAGCCCCATTGTCCTGCAGACATTATGCATTCCTCTCGTTGCACTCGTCGGATGCAAGAAGGGGAAACCTTGTCAAAAAACTCTCGGGAACTGTAAAGGATTCCACATCAAGTGCGGAAAATAATTTCCAAAGTTACAATTATAACATACTGCCTACTCAAATTTGTGAGCTTGCTCACAAATCAACCTGCCCACTGCCTACTGAAAACTGAGACTGATTCCAGTAGGCCCCATTGTCCTGCGGACATTATGCATTCCTCTCGTTGCACTCGTCGGATGCAAGAAGGGAAACTTTTATCAAGGGCTCCTTTTTTAAGAATAGGAAAATTAAAGAGCTGCTGTAAAGGTTAAAGGAAGTGAGTTCATTTTTCATTTTACTTTTTCTAATTTAAAATATACTTTTCAAGTTCAAATTCAATTTCATTCGTACATTTGCCGCCAATCTCAAGGGGTGCTTTTTTAATTGCATGAATAATGTAGTTAAAAGGCTGAGATAATACCCAAGGAACCTGGGCGAGTAATGTCGCTAAGGGAAATAGATGAGGTTTTGTTATGTGTCTCGCTTTCGCGAAAGCGAATGCATAAACAAATCCTATCTTAAGAGAATCCTTCAACAATTTTATTTTAATCCAAACCGAATAAATGCCCCTTTTATTTGAACTTAAAAAGTTCATATGAAACATTTACGTCGCGTTTTAATTGCTATGGCATTAACCATAACTGGCCTAGCAACAGCGCAAAACAAACAAGTCAAAGATTCTACAACAGCCGAAAAGCTAGACGAAGTGCTCGTCAAAGCCGTACGAGTGGATGCAAAATCACCCATTACACACAGCAATCTTTCTAAGGAAGAAATTGCAAAACGCAACTTAGGCCAAGACATTCCTATGTTGTTAAATTTCTTACCATCTGTAGTAACCACAAGTGATGCCGGTGCAGGAATAGGGTATTCAGGAATTAGAGTGCGCGGTGTAAGCTCGCAATCTACTAATGTTACCATTAATGGAATCCCCTACACAGATGCCGAGTCCTTAGGAACGTTTTGGGTCAACTTAGGAGACTTTTCCTCCTCTGTAGAAAATCTACAATTACAACGTGGAGTGGGGACCAGCACCAATGGTAGTGGCGCATTTGGGGCGAGTATTAATATTTTAACCGATGCTGTTTCTCGTGAAGCCAGTGGGGAGGTTTCTAACTCTTTTGGTAGTTTTAATAGTAGAAAGCATACCGTGAAGTTTTCTACAGGACTAATGGGTGCGGATGCCGAGCGCAGTCGAGGTATTGAGATCGCTGGAAGGCTGTCTAATATTGAATCAGATGGTTATGTAGATCGCGCTTCGAGTAGTTTGAAATCTTATTTCTTACAAGGTTCTTATGTAGATGACAATACGCTTATTAAAGCAGTCACTTTCGGTGGTAATAATGTGACGTATCAATCTTGGTTCGGTATAGATGCTACAACGCTAAGAGAGAACAGAACCTTTAATCCGGCTGGAGCCTATGAAGATGAAAACGGCAATCAACAATTTTATGATAATGAAGTAGATGATTACCGACAAGATCACTACCAATTGCACTGGAATGAACGTTATAATAACAATTGGTCTACAAATGTAGGTTTGAATTATACTTATGGGCGTGGCTTCTTTGAGCAATTTAGAGAAGATGACGATTTCTCAACTTATGGTTTTGACCCACTAGTGGTAGACGGACAATCGGTAGAAGAAACAGACCTTGTACGTCGCAGGTGGTTGGATAACGATTATTACGTGATCAACGCCAGTGCTAATTATAAGAATAACGAGATAGACTTGATATTTGGAACCTCTATCAGTCACTATGATGGAGATCATTTTGGGGAGGTTATTTGGGCGCGTTCTGCCAGTCAAAGCAATATCAGAGACCGTTATTATGATGGTAATGGGAAGAAGAACGACCTGTCTGTATTTTCCAAGGCAACCTATAAATGGAATGATCGCGTGCAGCTTTATGGGGATCTACAAGTGAGAAATGTCAATTATGAAACCTCGGGTATCAATTCAAATCTCACAGAATTCTTAGTGGACGAAAACTATACGTTTTTTAATCCAAAGGCTGGAGTCACCTATGAATATAATGATAATAATGACCTTTATGTATCTTATGCCAGAGCAAACAGAGAGCCTAATAGAAATGATTTTGAAAGTGATCCTAATGTAAGGCCAGAGCAACTTAATGACTTTGAATTAGGATGGCGTCATAAAAAGGGAAATCTTTCTTTTAATGTAAATAGTTATTTGATGTTGTACAACGAGCAGTTGGTTTTAAGCGGTGAGCTCAATGATGTAGGAGCTCCATTAAGAACAAACAGTGGGGAAAGTTACCGTTTAGGACTAGAATTAGAAGCAGTGGTGCCGGTAACTAGTCAGCTTACTTTACAACCTAATTTTGCGATCAGTAGTAATAAGAATAGAGAAACAGTACGATCTTTTGACGGTGAGTTACAAAATCTAGGATCTACAGATATTGCTTTTTCCCCTAATCTAGTGGCCGCAAATGCTGTGGTGTACCAGCCATTAAAAAACCTACAGATTTCATTATTGAGTAAGTTTGTAGGAGAGCAATTCATGAGCAATACAGAAGCACAGTCTTCCAAATTAGCCAGCTATTTCACTAACGACCTCAATTTAGTGTATACCCTAAAACCGAAGTCCACTTTTGATACAGTAGTGTTTACCGCATTAGTAAATAACATATTTGATCAGAAATTTGTATCCAACGGATATTACTTCACGTTTGATGATGACTTTTCCAACCCGGGAAACATTGCTACTGTAGAAGGAGCTGGGTTTTATCCTCAAGCAGGAATTAATTTCTTAACTGGAGTTACGTTTTCATTTTAGTAGAAAGTAGGACATAAGAAGCAGGCAGCTTGATTTTATTTTGTGAGATAAAATCAAGCTGCCTGTCTTTTTTAATACTAATTAGTAACTCTAATAATTGCTCCGTTTCTGCGAGCGCGGTATGCTTTTAAGCCATAAAGCCCTTCACCTTGAATGGGTTGCCCAGTAATAATATTGTATTTATTCTGGTCGTCAGTGCAAGGACAAGTGGCCTCGATGCCACTTACGGTCATGCGAGAACAGCCGCTAGGAGAATGATTAGGATCGCTTAATTCGTAAACAAAATACTGTGAGTTGTCTAAATTGTATATCACAAAACCACGTAAGCCCACATTAGGAACAATAACAGAGTTCCCTGGGAAGTTGAGGTTTCCATATTGAGGTAAGTTGGTGTTGAGGTCTATTTGAAAACCTAGATCTACTAAAAACGGATTGTTATTACGGCCGTCATCGCTGCTACAAGCGAAAACAACAAATAAAATAGCGAGAAGGTAAGCTTTGCGTATTTTCATAATAAATCAATAAGGTGTAAAAGTATAACGAACTGATTGATATTTATTATATTTGTTTGATAATCCCGCAGCAATGAAGGGATTTTGTTTTTTGTAATCACGAGCCATGATATGAGTAACGAGGCAGATGATTCTAACGCTTTCTTATCCTATCAAGTTCAACATTAATTTCAAATTCTTTGAGAAAAAGGAAAGCGGAACGCAAACAATCATATTTAAATAAAAAAGACATGGGTAACGTATCATATTATACAGAAGCAGGATTAAAGAAGTTAAAGGACGAGTTGAAGCAACTTAAAGATGTGGAACGCCCATTAGCATCGGCGGCTATTGGTGAGGCGCGTGATAAAGGAGATTTAAGTGAAAATGCTGAATATGATGCGGCAAAAGAAGCACAAGGGATGCTGGAAATGCGTATTTCTAAGCTGGACGCCATTGTTTCTAACGCACGTATCGTAGATGAAAACACGCTAGATCTTTCCAAGGTGCTTATTCATAGTACGGTTAAGATCAAGAATCTAGGCAATAAAATGACCATGAATTACAAGTTGGTGGCACAAAGCGAGGCAGATGTTACCCAAGGGCACATCTCTGTAGAATCACCTATAGGGAAAGCATTATTAGGTAAAGAAGTAGGCGATGTGGCTGAGGCCGTTGTTCCTGTAGGAACCATCAAATTAGAAATTATAGAAATTTCAAGAAGTTAATCATGAGCATTTTTACAAAAATCATCACAGGAGAAATACCTAGTTTTAAAGTAGCTGAAAATGAAGACTTCATAGCATTTTTGGACATCAATCCCAACGCTCCTGGGCATACGCTTTGTGTACCTAAAAAAGAAGTGAACAAGATTTTTGATCTCGATAGCGAAACCTATTTTGACTTAATGGACTTTTCTAGAGAAGTTGCCCTCGCACTAAGGGAAGAAGTTCCTTGCGAGCGTATAGGAATGTCAGTGATAGGTCTTGAAGTACCTCATGTTCATGTGCATTTGATTCCCTTGCGTGATATGGAAGATATGCGTTTTATCAATAAAGTCGACCTTAGTAAAGAAGCGATGCAAGATATAGCAGAACGTGTTAAAGCAAGGTTTGAAGCTAATTAGAATTCAAGTTTTGTAAAGCAATGCGTTCCATATGATGGACTTAAGTCTGTCCTGACGGATGATACATATAGAAACCAACATGCCAAGGACTCGTCTTGGCATGTTTTGTTTTACGTAAACGGTTCTACAGGATTCTCAGTAAACGCATCTAAAACAAATTCAGGCTATACCAACATAAATAGTTGACGCCAATTTTTCAGGATGACAATTCAAGTGGTTATTATTTCAAAACCTTAATTCAAACTGCGTTTTCTAACAAAGAACTCCTTCATCAAATCAGAACAAGGCTGTTCAAGAATTCCAGAAATCACTTTTGTTTTAGGATGCAGTTGTGTTGCCATTTTTTGATAACCGCGCTGTTCATCACTTGCTGCAAACACTATGGTCCCTATTTGTGACCAATACAAAGCGCCTGCACACATCTGGCAAGGCTCTAAAGTGACGTATAGAGTGCACTCTTTTAAATACTTACCACCTATAAAACTAGAGGCCGCTGTAATAGCTTGCATCTCTGCATGAGCAGTAACGTCAGTAAGGGTTTCTGTAAGGTTATGGCCTTTTGCAATGATGCGGTTTTGAGCTACGATAACTGCACCAACCGGAATTTCATTACGTTCAAAAGCCGCTTCAGCTTCTTGTAAAGCCTTTCTCATGAAATACTCGTGGTCAAAGGGTTCTATCATCTTTTTAGAATAAACTCAAAAGTAAAAATAAAAGAATCCACCATAGCAGGAATCTCAAAATAAGATCTATTTGTTTTGGAATATTTGTTAGGGGAAACTCATCAAGAAATTACCAAATCATTAATTCAACAAATTGATAAATCATCTTACCTTTGAATATGTCTAAGAATTTACTTGTTACCATTAACGATCCTGCCGATTTAAGACGTTTGCCCAAAAGCGATCTGCCGATTATTGCTCAAGAACTGAGGTCTTTTATCATTGATATAGTAGCGGCAAAAGAAGGTCATTTAGGAGCGAGCTTAGGAGTGATCGAATTGACCATTGCGTTACATTATGTGTTCAACACTCCTATAGATCAATTGGTTTGGGATGTAGGTCATCAAGCTTATGGGCATAAAATTCTAACAGGTCGTAGGGATATTTTTCATACCAATAGAGACCTAGGCGGAATCTCTGGTTTCCCAAAACGTTCAGAAAGTGTTTACGATACCTTTGGAACGGGTCACAGTTCCACCTCTATAAGCGCTGCCCTTGGAATGGCCATGGCGAGCTCTTTAAAGAAAGAAGATAGAAAACACATTGCTGTAGTAGGCGATGCGAGTATCGCCAGCGGTATGGCATTTGAAGCCTTAAATCACGCAGGGGTAAGCGGCGCAGACCTTCTGGTTGTTCTCAATGATAATGCGATAGGGATTGATCCGAGTGTAGGGGCGTTAAAAGATTATTTAACTAAGACTAAATCTGGAAAAGAAACGGGTCGCGATAATATCTTTGAATCTCTCAACTTTGATTATTCAGGTCCCGTTGACGGTCACGATTTACCCTCCTTACTTAAAGAACTAGAAAGACAAAAAGACTTAAAAGGGCCTCGACTTTTACACGTGAGAACGGTAAAAGGGAAAGGCTTAAAACAAGCTGAAATAGATCAAGTGCGTTATCATGCACCAGGAAAATTTGATAAAATTACAGGAGAAATTCCTGCTAGTGATACCAGTAAATTACCGCCTAAATTCCAAGATGTATTTGGTCATACTATAGTGGAGCTGGCCAGAGCGAATGAAAAAATAGTTGGGATAACACCGGCTATGCCTACTGGAAGTTCTATGAAAATCATGATGGAAGCGATTCCAGATCGTGCATTTGATGTAGGGATTGCAGAGCAACATGCCGTAACCCTTGCGGCAGGAATGGCCACTCAAGGCTTGGTGCCTTTTTGTAACGTCTATTCTACTTTTTTACAGCGTGCTTACGATCAGGTGATTCACGATGTTGCCCTACAGAAATTGCCAGTCATTTTTTGTCTTGATAGGGCAGGAATAGTAGGTCAAGATGGTGCGACCCATCACGGTGTTTTTGATCTCGCTTATTTGAATTGTATTCCAGACATGATCATTGCAGCGCCTATGGATGCTGTAGAAATGAGAAATATCATGTTTACGGCTTCTCAAGGATTGGACTCGCCTATCGCCATCAGGTACCCGCGTGGTCGTGGTAAGATTCTGAATTGGCAACAAGCTTTTACACCTATTGAAATAGGTTCTTCTAGGCTTTTGAAGAAGGGTAAAGGTATAGCCGTAATCAGCATTGGTCCTATAGGGACGATGATTGAAGACTTGCTTGAAAAAGAAAACCTAGAGGTCACTCACCTCGATGTTCGTTTTTTAAAGCCTATTGATTCTAAAGCTTTAGAAGCTATTTTTAACACCCATGATCACATCATTACTATAGAAGATGGCACCGTAGTCGGTGGTTTGGGAAGTGTTGTTTGCGATCTCGCTTTCGCGAAAGCGTACCGAGGAACCATTCATAAACTAGGCATGCCAGATGCTTTTATAGAACACGGCCCCACAGCCGACTTGCATAAAATAGCAGGAATCGATGCTGAGGCCGTTTTAAAATTGATTAAAAAATTAAATTAAGCCTTATTCAATAATAATCTTCTCTGTTTGAGAACGACCATTTGCAGTCAGTGTCACTAGATAAAAACCAGAACTTATGTTCAGCTGTACCCTAGTTTCATTAGAACTTAAGTTTTTCTCTGTTTCAAACACCCGCTGACCGCTTAAGTTAAATATCTGAATACTCGTTTTAGCCAGATTTTGATTAGAAGTAATAGCTATCACTCCATTAGAAACAGTAGGGTAGATTTTAATCCCTAAGTCATTTGTGTCAAATTCAGAGATGCTTAATGTATCAAAAGTTCCTGTAAACATGCCGCGACCATGAGTTGTGGCAAGTATGGTGTTATCTGCTGTTCTCAGATCCAGGTCCACTACTTTTACATTAGTCATTCCATTGATAAGCGGCTGCCATGAAGGACTGACACTATTGAAGTCACTAGTGGCATAGACACCTGCTTCTGTACCTATAATTACTTCACCAGGTAACAAGGGGTTTGCGAGAATAGCTTTTACTGGTAGGTCTGGTAGGTTTCCTTCTTTTTCACTCCAAGTAGTTCCTCCGTTAGCAGTATACCATATATTTTGTACACCGTAATTGTGCATGGTAACATATATTTCTTGCTCACTAGTTCCAAATTCAACGTCTGAAACACTACCAAGAAAGTTAGGCCCCGTAATAGCAGTCCATTGTGGGTTTGTAGTATTTGCATTAGTAACTACTAAAAGAGCAGATAATTCAGTTCCTACTAATAGTGTTGTGCTGGAAAGTGTATAAGGGGACACTTTCATGGCCGTAGGTCGGTTAGAAGTTATTAGAAAATTTGTTATGGTATTACAAGCTGCAGCGTTAGCAAATAATTGACAGGCGTCTATGGCATTATTGCCACTAAAGCTTTTACTATTGGAGTATAAGTAGTCTAAATTACTATCCAGCTCTGCTACATTGATAAAGTCGCCATCAGCATTGCTTCCACCATCTCCACAATTAGTAGTAGCGATGCAATAACTAAAATTATAATTAGGATAACTCACGTATCTGTGGTTGTTGTACTGTGATGTAATTACAGCATACCCACCTGCATCATCTATTTCCACGTGACCGCCATCTCCACCTAACTCGGTAATAAAATTATTCATTCCAGCTGATGCATCTTGTACAGCCAAAGTACCATTGTCTTGTGAGCCGCCCACAAGGTCATCTCCTCCACCAATATTTGAAGCGATGCTGCCATAGTAGAACTGTGTCACATTATAACCGTTATTTCTAGTAGAAATAGCGGTGGTCGATAAATCGGCAGCGACAAAAGAGTTTGCCCATGAAATACCACCATCGCTTCCTATGACACCTTGGTTAGGGTCTGTTGGGTGGAACGTCAAGGCGTGGATATCAGCATGTACAAAAGAGATGTTTAAATTTTCAAGTCCAAATGCATTTACCCATTTAGAGATTTGGTTCCATGAGGCACCTCCATTTATAGACCTAAAGGAATCGATTCCTCCTGCATAAATAATTTGATCATTAGTAGGGTCTACTTCTATCACTAAATCATAAAAGGCTTGTCCTCTTGTAAAATCGGTAGGGGGAATGGAGCTATCTGCATCATTAGGCTCGTTGATTGCAGTAGTTGTCAGTAAGGCATCGACACTTTTATATAAATTTCCTTCACCTGCTACTTGTGCTGCTATATAAAATAGATTTTGATTTGTTGAAGACGCAGCAATTTCTATACGGTCACCACCTGTAATGGTACTTTGAAGGTTCCAGTTGACTCCATCTGTGGATTGGTACAAACGACCGCCGCCAAAATTTGTTCCGGGTACTGAAATGGTGCCCATATAAAGTTGATTAGTAGCACTTATTTCAAAATCATTTGGAGCCACATAAAAGCTTTGACCGCCAAATATATATTCCATAGAGGTATTTTCTATGCGTGACCAGCTAGTTCCATCGTCAGGACTGCGATAAAGACCTGCGTTTTGAGCTCCTAAAATATTATTTGGATTGGAGATGTTGAAATTGGGTGACGCATAAATGGTAGAGCCTACTCCAACAAAGACTTCACTAGATCCATTGTTATCCCATACAATCACATCAGTAATAAAGAAAATTCCAGCGGTAAATAAATTAGAAGGAGCGTTTAAGTTTCCAGGTCCAGCGGGTGTAATAGGTACTTCGACCCAAGAGCTTCCTCCATCAATAGTTTTATAAAGGCCATTCCCTACAGCTGCTCCCGCAGTATATTGTTCACCTGTTCCTATATAGAAAGTCATGGAATCATTTGGGTCTATCGCATAAGCGCTTACATTTAGATTTGCCGCAAGGCCAGGAATTATAGCCCATACAGAATTAACGTCAGTGATGTCGTTATTTACCCATAAACCGCCACCTACACCGCCGGCAAATACTCTGTTGTAATCTGTGCCATCTCCGTTATTTGCTCCTATGTCATTAGGATCATAAAATGTGACTCTGGTTCTTCCTCCTACATTAGAAGGTCCTCTTTCTTCCCATGCTCTCGAGCTAGAACCCGGAGCGCTTTTTAATATATCGGTAGCTATGCTTTTTACTTTATAAGGAGTTGGTATCCCTGTCGCAGGATTCATGGTCAGTTCCCACATGCGTTCATTATAGGCGTTAGGGGGTAATGAAAGTGCTTTACGTTCGGCTCTTGAAAGTTTTATGGTTTCCTTAAAAGGACTGTTTTCTAAGAATTGCCTGTGGAGCGCTCTAGCCTCTGCGATTCCTTTTTCTTCTTTATTAAAAACAAATAAGCTAATTACGGCAACCGTAAAGACTAAAATACTTGAAACAATTAGTTTTTTATTCATCTGATAAGCATTAATGCCTTAAAGTTAAGACAACTGAGTGGTTTATTTTAAATTTTACCATTGATCACTTCAAATAACCCAATGGACTTACTGTCTGTAAGGGAGGCGACATAACCACAAACGTCTAATATGCGTTCATATTTATCGTTCCCGCTTAATCTTAGTCCTTTGCAGGATTTAAGAATCAATTGATCGTAGGAACTGGTCATTTGCTCAAAATCATTGATACTGGCTCTTATAACCGCATTTAAAATGTCTTGAAGAATTTTATATCCAGCAATTTCCTTTTGAACAACTTCTTCATTATTGTAAACCTTATCAACGGTAATGCTGAGAATGTCTTCAATTTGTGCTTTGTATTTTGACTTATCGGTGAGTGCATGTGGAAAATTACCAGCTAGTATAGCCTCTTCATGTTCCATAAATATAGAGATACAGTCGGTTATAAGATTATTTATAGCTAGTGATCTCAAATAAGACAATCGCTCTGAAGTAGTAGATAACTGGGTGTAAACCTCAGTCCTAATCGTGTCTCTGACAAGCTTGATTAATTGTTCTAGCGCGTGATCTTCACTGATCCAGCCTAAATTGATACCGTCTTCAAAATCAATTATGGTGTAACAAATATCATCTGCAGCTTCTACCAGATAGGTGAGTGGATGGCGGTAGTGAGTCTCCTGCATAGCACCCTTGTTTACCAGCCCTAGTTCCTTTGCTACATCATTAAAATGATCCAGATCTGCTTGAAAGATGCCGTATTTTTTTTGTGAAACGTGTTTGGTAGGTCGATAAGGAAGGGATTCTTTTGGGTACTTGATAAAAGCTCCTAAGGTGGCATAGGAAAGTCTTAACCCGCCAGAGGTCCCTGGACTATCGAGATTTAATAATCGGTATCCATTTGCATTTCCTTCGTATGAGAGCAGGTCTTGTTGTTGCTTTCGCGAAAGCGTACTAATGATCTCAGCTCCTAGTCCAGTCTTAAAATAACTACCTATAGCTTTTTCTCCACTATGACCGAAAGGAGGATTCCCTATATCATGTGCCAAAGCTGCTGCGGCAACTATAGCGCCAAAATCCTGTTGTTTATACCCAGCCGCCTGTAGATCAGGATGCTTTTCTAGAATACGCTGACCAGCCATTCTTCCTAGAGAGCGACCTACAACGCTTACTTCTAGACTGTGCGTAAGGCGGGTATGAACAAATCCTGTCTGACTTAAAGGGATGACTTGAGTTTTGTCCTGAAGGGATCTGAAGTGCTGAGAGAAAATAACCCGATCATAGTCTACTTCAAAGCCCAACCTTAATTCATCTTGTTGCGCTCTAAGCCTAGGTTGTGAGTCGCCATATCTTTTAAGAGATAGTAATTGCTGCCAGTTCATTTGTAATAAATCTTTTGTGCAAGATAAGAATCATTTCAAGCTATAGACTTACCGATTTTACTTTACTATTTCTTAACAATACGAATTGATGAATTAATCATAGCATAACCTGTATACCTGCATTTAGGTCGTTCATTTGCAAAATCTAATTATACATAATGAAGAAGTTAATTTTCGCTTTATTTTTAATACTAACTGCCTTTGCTTCAGCGCAAAATGGTAAAGTTGCAGGATTGATTACAGATAAAGATTTTGATGATGATCCAGTGGCATTTGCCTCTGTTCAGCTTAAAGGAACGACCTTGGGCGCACAGTCTGATATGGATGGAAACTTTTCCATAGTAGCACCAGTAGGAACTTATACGTTGGTAGTAACATTTGTAGGAATGCAAACTGTTGAAATTCCAAATGTAAAAATACAAGAAGGCACTACTACAACGGTTAATATCCCTATGAGTGCAGAAGCTGGAGTCTTGGATACTATTGAGATCGTAGTAACTAAAAGCAGAGAAAGCCAGGAAGCCTTGATACTTGAAAAAAAGAACTCCATAACTATAAAACAATCTATAGGTGCTGAAGAACTTTCACAAAAAGGAGTGAGCGATGCTGAAGGGGCGGTTACTAAAGTAAGTGGTGTATCTAAGCAAGCTGGTGTCAAGAATGTTTTTGTAAGAGGTCTAGGGGACCGTTACAACTCTACTTCCTTAAATGGCTTACCACTACCATCTGATGATCCTGAGTATAAAAATATCTCTTTAGACTTTTTTAGCAGTGATTTAATTGAAAGCGTAGATATTAATAAGGTGTTTGGATCTGAAATTACAGGAGATAATGCTGGTGCAAATATCAATATTGATTTAAAAGGACTTTCAGGCAGAGAAGAATTAGGAGTAGGTTTCTCTACCGGAGCAAACATGCAAACCTTAGGTGCTGAATTTAAAGGTATAGCAGGAGAAGGTTTCTTCGGGTTTAGTGATGCGGAGTTGCCTGTAAATAATCTCAATGTGTACAGTTTCAATAATCAACTCGCTCCTAGTTCAGAAAATAACCTGGTGAACTTAGGTCTTTCTATCAATGGTGGGAAACGTATTGATATAGGAGATAATTACTTGAACATCTACGGGCTTTTGACATTTGACAATGGGTACCGTTTTATTGACGGTAATGTAAAAAACACGAACAGTGCTGGAAGCATCTACTTAGATCAAGATTTTGATAAGTATGAGTATGAAACTTCTCAAATAGGACAGTTCAATCTAGACTATCATTTTGGAAAAAATAACATTGAGTTTTTAACTATGTACATTCATAAAAATACTCAGAGCTTTCAAGAATATGAAGGTATCAATAATCCAGAGCAAGAAGGAGACCGTGTTTTTGTAAGAAGACAGCAAACGAATGACAACAATCTTTACGTGAGTCAATTATTATCTCATTTTCAATTGAGCGATAGACTAGATCTTGACTTAAAGGGATCTTTTAACGCATTAAGAGGTAGTGAGCCAGACCGTAGAAATTTTGAATACTTATTTAGAGATGGTTTTTATTCTCCTAACATTGACTCAGGAGGTAACAACCAGAGATTTTTTAGTAAGGTACAAGAGAACGATTACAACGCAAATGCTTTGTTGAAGTATGACTTCAATACGAATGAAGAGGATGAACGTCCTAACTACTTCACCGTAGGAGGAGATATAAGATGGACGCACCACATTTTTCAGGCAACTACCTTTAACCATACTTTTGACACTCGTGTTGCTGTAGACATTAATGATGTAGACGCTATTTACAATCAACCATCATTAACTTCTGGGAACTTTAGATTAGAGACAGGAAGAGGAAGTGCTATCAACCCACAGGCATTCAATCCATTTTATTACATAGGGGATAAAATCATATTTGCCGGACAAGGAAATTACGTAAAAGGATTCACAGAAAAATTCTTACTTAATGTAGGTATGCGTTTTGAAAATGTAAGTCAAGAAGTGGAATACGATACTAACATTGCTAGAAGTGCTACCAATGGTCCTTCAAAAATCGATGAGAGTCTGTTCCTTCCTAGTCTAGGAATGAAATATTCACTTAACGAAGATAATATCGTTAGACTTGGAGCGAGTAGAACTTATATCATGCCTAGATTTAAGGAAATTGCTCCGTTTAGATATGATAATCCAGGTGGTACAGCTACTCAAGGTAATCCAGATTTAGAAATCTCTAATGTGACTAATTTTGACCTGGCTTATGAATACTATCCTTCTAAAGGGGAACTAATATCACTAACTGGATTTTATAAGAATATTGAAAATCCAATCGCTCGTACAGAAATCCCTAGTGGAGGGAATACACTTACTTACTTAAACGTAGGAGATAAGGCCACTGTAATAGGGGCAGAGTTTGAATTGCGTAAAGACATCTTCTCAAAAGAAATGCCAGAAGCAGGATTAGAAATGGATCGCGAGACTAAATTTGCTTTAGGTTTTAACGCTTCTTATATCTACAGCAAGCAAGAATTAAATGATCCTTTAGCACAGTTTACAGAAACGAGTACCGCGCTACAAGGTGCTGCTCCAGTGCTAGTAAATCTAGATATCAACTACAATACGTTTATCAACAAGAGCAATGTAAATACGGCATTGGTATTCAACTATTTTACAGAACGTGTTTACTCTGTAGGTACTCGTGGTTTTGAAAATATAAAAGAAATAGGTGTGCCAACCCTAGACTTTGTAAGCTCTATAGGTATAGGAGAAAACGGCAAACTTTCTTTAAAAGCTAGAAACCTCTTGAATCCAGAATACCGTTTAGAACGAGAAAGCAACGACGGTAACATTGTTTTAAGCAATTACAAACGTGGACTTGACATTAGCTTAGGATACAGCTATAAGTTTTAAAGGTTTGGTAATCTTTAGATAACCTTAATCGCATTATTACGATGTTACTTTGTGCCAACAAACAAACTCAAAATATTTAAATTCAACAAAATGAAAAAATTAATCTTATCTGTAATTGCCATAGCTTCTATCGCCTTTACATCTTGTGAAACTGATGATATCGTTATAGTAGGTGGAGGAACCGATGAATCTTTAAACCTTGCAGGAAACGTTCTTGAAAACAGAACACTTACCGCAGGAAATGCTTACGTCCTTAATGGGCCTATGTTTATTAAAAGTGGAGCAACTTTAACTATTGAGCCAGGAACTACTATTACAGCACAAGCTGGTGGTACTGACGTTTATTTATTAGTAGAAAGAGGTGGACGCATTGTAGCAGATGGAACTGCAAATGCACCTATTCGATTTACAAGTTCTTCAAGAACTCCTGCTGCTTGGGGTGGTGTGATCATTAATGGTAACGCTTTTATCTCAGGTCAAAATCCACAAGGACAGAATGAAGCTGGTACAGAGGTCAACACCGGTATTCTTTTCGGTGGAGATAACGATACAGAAGATTCTGGTATCTTAGACTATGTGATCATTGAATATACAGGAGCACGTATAGATGGTGATGCAGAGCACAATGGTCTTACTCTTAACGGTGTAGGTTCTGGAACGACACTTTCTAATATCTGGATTGCAAATGGTGATGATGACGCTATTGAATTCTTTGGTGGATCTGTCAACGCATCTAACATCTTTGTACTAAATGCTAAGGATGATATGTTTGATGTAACTCAAGGTTATAGAGGTACATTAACTAATCTTTACGGAGTACGTGAAGCAGGTTATGTTGCTGTAACTTCTGACCCAAGAGGTATTGAGGCAGATGGTAATCTTGATGGTAATTCTCCGTCAGATAATACGCAGTCGGTATTCACTGTAAATAATGTGACCATTGCTACTTATGGAAACTCGGTAGATTTCTCTGACTTGATTAAAGTACGTCGTGGTGCTACAGCTACTATCAATAATGCGCTAGCAGGTACATTTGGTACAGCAACAGCTTCTGACTTTATCGATCTAGAAGATTCTAGAGGTAACTCAACTGCTGCAACGGTTATCAATGCAACAGCAAATGGTACTGCAGACGGTACAGATATAAAAAATAGTCCAGGTGCTACAGTAACTGTTACAGGAACTAACACAGGAACTGATGCAAGCTTATTTGCTTGGACGGGTTATATGTTCTAGTACTCTTCTAAATACCATTTCAAAAGGCTGCTCTATCGAGTGGCCTTTTTTGCGTTAAAGCGCTTTGTATTATTCCGCTTTCGCGAAAGCGATATCATCAATAAACAGCTTTATTGATAACAATAGCATAACATTTAATCGAGGCAGATAGCCGACTTTTGCAAATTGATTAAACAAAGGAAATGTCAGATATTTATATTTACATGCTTATCATTCTTGCGGGACTTGCTGTTACAGACCTTGTCGTAGGAGTGAGCAACGATGCCGTTAACTTTTTAAACAGTGCCATAGGTTCTAAAGCGATCAGTTTTAAAACCATTATGATCATTGCAAGTGTAGGAATAGCCTTTGGTGCGCTTTCCTCTAGTGGAATGATGGAAGTCGCACGTAAAGGGATTTTTGTTCCTGGAGAATTTTATTTTGACGAGGTCATGATCATATTCATGGCAGTTATGATTACTGATATTTTACTGTTAGACTTCTTTAATAGTATGGGATTGCCTACCTCAACGACTGTTTCCATTGTTTTTGAATTATTAGGAGCAGCCGTATGTATGTCCATTATTAAGATCAATGAAAATGATTCGGAAACTTTATTGGATTTAGGAAAATATATTGCGTCTGATACCGCACTAGAAATTATTTTAGGAATCTTACTTTCTGTGGTTATTGCTTTTGTTATTGGTGGATTGGTTCAATTTTTTTCTAGATTGTTACTCACCTTTAATTATGAAGGGAGGCCTCCGTTTCTAGCAGCTATTTTTGGAGGAGTATCCCTTACCAGTCTTTTTTACTTTATCATTTTTAAAGGTCTTAAAGGAGCAGACTTAGGTGCCGTAACGGAATTTATAGCTACAACTAATGTGCAAACTTTTATAGGTGTTGCTTTTTTAATCTGGACTATTTTTAGTTTTATCTACGTTTACGCTTTCAAGTGGGATATTTATAAACTGATTATTATTTTAGGGACCTTTGGTCTTGCCATGGCCTTTGCAGGAAACGATTTGGTGAACTTTATAGGAGTTCCTATAGGTGCTTACCAAGCATGGGAATATGCTGAAGGAACTGGTCTTCCAGCAAATGAAATCGGTATGAGTTTCTTGAGTGGTCAATTACCCTCTAATAAATGGTTGCTTGTAGTTGCAGGGTTAATCATGGTAGCAACTCTTTGGTTTTCATCAAAGGCACAAGCTGTTGTAAAAACCTCAGTAGATCTCGCCAGACAAGACTCGGGTACAGAGCGTTTCCAGTCTAATTTTTTATCTAGAATTTTAGTACGTTATTCATTGTACGTTGCTGAAGGGATACAACAAGTCATGCCAGAAAGAGCAGCAAACTATATCTCTTCTAGGTTTGAAAAGCTTCCAGTTCCCGCTGTAATTCCTAAACACGCTGATAAGCCTGCATTTGATTATGTGCGTGCGTCAGTAAATCTTATGGTGGCCAGTGTGCTTATTTCCATAGCTACTTCTTATAAATTACCTCTTTCTACTACCTATGTCACCTTTATGGTAGCGATGGGAACCTCGCTTGCTGATAGAGCTTGGGGTACAGAAAGTGCTGTGTATAGAATCGCAGGAGTATTGAATGTTATAGGGGGATGGTTTTTTACTGCTTTTAGTGCCTTTACAGCAGCAGCAGTATTTGCTTACCTTATTTATTTAGGTGGGATGTATGCCGTTGTAGCTTTAGTTGTCCTAGCGATATTGCTCATCATACGCAGTTTTATAGGTCATAAAAAGTCTCAAAAAGAGCAAGAAGTAACCGACCAACTTCAAAAGGCAGAGAGCAAGACCATTCAAGGTATTATCAATGAAAGCTCTGATAACGTCGCTACCGTTTTTAAACGCTCTAAGCGTATTTATAAGAACACCTTAGATGGTTTAATAGCACAAGACCTCGCTATTTTAAAAGCGTCTAAAAAGGAAAGTAAAAAACTTGCTGGAGAGATAGACGACCTGCGTAACAACATCTTCTTCTTTATTAAAAACTTGGACGATCAGAATTTAGGCGCGAGTAAGTTCTATATTGATGTACTAGGGAACCTTCAAGATATTTCTCAATCGCTAGACTATATTTCTAAAGCGAGTAATACGCATATAAGCAATAATCACAAAAGCTTAAAATTTACTCAAATCAAGGATCTTAAGGAGATCATATTGCGTATTCACGAGATTTTTAACGATGCACAAGAGATTTTTAGCACCAAGGACTTTAGTAGTTTAGAGGCTATTATTCTTGAAAAACGCGAACTCATTAATCTGGTTAATGAAAAAATTGATAAACAAGTAAAACGTACTAAGGATGCTGACGAATCACCTAAAAACACCACCTTGTACTTCAGCCTTTTATTAGAAACGCGAGATTTAATGAAGGAAACTATTCAGATTGTAGAGCAATATTACCGAGAGTACGATGCTTCTAAAACAGAACCTATGCAATAGGAAACACCTCAAAAAGATGAAAAGCCGACTTCAACGAGTCGGCTTTTTTTATGTCTTTATGTTAGGGGAATACCAGTTGAATCTATGGGAATCGAATCTTCCTTTTTCTTTTTAATAGCCTACGGATAGACCCGTTTTAGTTTAAGAGAAAGCATAACATCATTTCTATTTATCTTCACACAAGTCACTGCATTCTATTTTTAATTCATTTAAACAATAGGGTGTATAAGTGTTCCGCTTTCGCGAAAGCGGTATTCCAATAAGTAGCCTATAAAAACACGAACTCCTATACGCGTACAGGCTTGTGGTGCTTACTTGTGGTCCATAAATAGGCAGAAGCAGCATTCCCTATATCAAATTTTCAGGGGCTTCTTGATGCGCATAAAAAAAGGCATTTACCCTTAGATAAATGCCTTTTAATTTAACCGAAATAGCTTAAGCTACTTTTTCCTCTTCTTTAAATTCTGAGGAGTCATTTGGTACTGCTATTTTTTCTGGATTTTTAAATCGTTGGATCCTTAATTTTGCTCTGTGTACTAAATACAATAGCACAGGTATGATAATTAACGTCAGGAACGTAGCAAATAACAAACCGAAGATCACCGTCCAGGCTAGTGGTCCCCAGAAAATGACGTTATCTCCACCCATATAGATGTTAGGGTCAAATTCACTAAATAAACTAAAAAAGTCGATGTTGAAACCTATAGCAAGCGGAATCAAACCTAAGACCGTAGTAATAGCTGTTAGTATCACAGGACGCAAACGCGCTTTCCCTGCCTGTACTATTGCTGTAAAAGCATCTTCTTTGCTGATGAGGTACTTGTCATCATCTATTCCTAATTCTTCTCGTCTACGCAATATGAGAATATCTACATAGTCGATCAGTACCACACTATTGTTAACCACAATACCGGCAAGAGATATGATACCCATCATGGTCATCATGATTACAAATGGCCATCCAGTAATCATCAGTCCTAAGAATACTCCTATAAAACTTAAGAAGATCGAGATCATAATGATGGTTGGTTTAGAGATACCCCCAAATTGGAAAATCAAAATAAAGAATATGGCTAGCAGGCCAAAACCTAAAGCAGACATAAGGAACGCTTGTTGCTTATTTTGCTCTTCTAGTTGGCCTGTGTAATCTATTTTGATATTCTTAGAGAGGTTTTCAAAGTCCAGCATCTCATTCTGTATTTGAGCAACCGCTGCTCCAGCATCAGTAAAACCAGGTTTTAAAGCACTATATACCGTTACGACACGCTGATTGTCTTTGTGTTTAATCGCACTAAATCCAGAGACATTTTCTTGAGTGGTTACCGCACTAACAGGAATTTCTAATACTTGGCCAGAGGACATATCTCTGTACGTAATACGTTGATTAAATAACGAGCTGCGGTCGTAGCGGTTCTCTTCATTAAAACGCACATAGATATCGTAATCTTCACCGTCTTTTTTATAAATACCAGCTTTTTCTCCGAATATAGAACGACGCAGCTGCATCCCTACTTGACTGGCGTTTACCCCTAACTCACCAGCTTTTTCACGATCTACTTTTACTTGTAGTGCAGGCTTGCTTTTATTCACGTCTATCTTTAACTCATCTACGGGGGTAATGTTTTTTTCGTTCAGGAATTTTACCATACGTTCTGCAGTAACGATCAATTCTGTGTAGTTATCTCCTTGAAGCTCTACGTTAATTGGGTATCCCGTTGGTGGACCAGCAGCATTTTTTTCAACACTGATCGCAATACCTGGGAACTTACCTTGTACGGCTTCTTGAATTTTTTTGCGCAATACCTCACTGTCAGCTCCATTGCGGTATTTGTATTCTCGCATAGAGGCGGTAATCTTACCTTTATTAGGCATCTCAGCAGCACTACCACCATCGGTTTGTGGGTTTCCAGCTCCTTCACCTACTTGTGACACCGTACTTTCTACTAAAAAGTTTCTACCATCTTCTAAGTACATCTCTTGATTGATCACATCGTAAACGACGGTTTCAATCTCTTTAGTTGTTTTATTGGTCTTGGAAATAGAAGTGCCTTGTGGATACTCTATGTATACCATAATCTGATTAGGCTTATTTTCTGGGAAGAATTCTACTTTGGTACGACCAGTTTCTACAGACCATCCAAAATACAATGCCAGTACACCAAAGAACATTACTGCCATAGTGGCTGTAAAGAAATAAGGCTTCTTACCTCTTAAGGCAAATCTTAGGAAACGCTCATAAGCATTATCTAACCATTTCAACATCCTGCGTTGGAAGTAGAGCGTTGCTCCTTTTACAACGTATTTATACAACCATAATAAAATTACGGTCACAACCATTACAGATCCTATACCTCTTACTGCACCGCCAAAAAGTAAAATCAGCAGTCCGATGCCGCCCATGACTAGGGTAATTAGGACCAATTTTTTAAGAGGAATATTCTTTTCATCAATACTCATGTATTTAGATACCAACATGGAATTGAAGAAAATCGCTACTATAAGGGAACTTCCTAACACGACAGATAAGGTAATAGGGAAGTACTTCATAAACTCTCCCATCACACCTGGCCATAAACCTATAGGTACGAATGCTGCCACGGTGGTTAAGGTGGAAATAATAATAGGAACCGCAATCTCGCCGATTCCCACTTTTGCGGCTTTGATGCGCGACATTCCTTCTTCGTCCATCAACCTGTAGACATTTTCTACCACTACAATACCGTTATCTACCAGCATCCCTAATCCCATAATCATGGCAAAAAGAATCATCGTGTTCAACGTATAGCCTAAGAAATTGAGGATGATAAAACTCATTAACATAGACATAGGAATCGCAAAACCTACAAAAAGGGCATTCCTAAATCCTAAAAAGAACATCAATACGGTAACTACTAGAATTACCCCAAAGATGATGTTATTGACCAGGTCATCTACTTGATTTAACGTACGGCTGGAACCGTCATTAGTAATTGAAATATCCACGTTTTTAGGGATGTTTCCATTTTTTTGAGAGTCTGCTACAATTTTTCTAACGCCTTCTGCAGCGGTAATCATGTTTTTACCAGACTGCTTTTTCACGTCTATCATGACTACTGACTCACCAGATTCCCTCGCAAAGGTGGTTTTATCTTCTTCTTTAAAGTTTATTTCTGCAATGTCTTTAAGATAGATAGGACCTTCTTCATTCTTAACCACAAAACGTTCTAGTTGATCGGGGTCTGTAATTTCGCCTAGAATTCTAATCGTACGTCGTTGACTTTCTGTCTTGATATTACCAGCACTCATGGTAGAGTTTCCGCCACGAACAGCATTGATGACATTGTCAAAACTAACTTTAGAAGCGGTCATTTTATAAATATCGACGGCTATTTCTACTTCGAGCTCTTGAGCACCTCTAATGCTTGCTTCCTTCACTTCTTGTAAGCCTTCAATCTCATCTTGCAGGTACTCCGCAAATACTTTAAGCTCTCGTACCGTATAATCACCACGTAGGTTGATGTTCATAATAGGCACTTCTTCACTCATTTTGAGGTCAAAAATATTGGGTTCAATTTTAGCGCCATTGAATGTAGGCCAGTCTTCACCAGAAGTTTCTACATCTATTTCATCCTTGACCTTTTGTTTTGCTTCTTCTACCGTTAGGTTGGAGCCGAGTAAAGAGCCTTCTTCAAATTCTACGGTAATGATGGAGTAATCTTCTTGAGAAGTCGATAGGATTTCTGCAACACCAGAGATACTCTTTAATTTATCTTCTAAAGGGTCTGTAATAAGTCGCTCTATATCTTCAGCGGTGTTACCTGGATAAACGCTAGAGATGTATATTTTTGTTTCTTTTACCTCAGGAAAATCTTCTCGAGGCATTGCAAAATATCCTTGAATTCCAAGAACAAGCACTAAGCCTATTAGAACCCAAATTACGGTGGAGTTATTGATTGCCCACGAGGAAAATCCGAACTCTTTTTCACTTTTCTGTCCCATTTTTTTAAGCTTTTTTGATTCTAACTTGTTGTTCTTCTCTTACACTCCGAGCACCTTCTACAATAATATGATCGCCTTTGGTCAGGCCGCTGGTGATCTCTATCATGTTTTTAGTAATTTTCCCAGTGGTTATCACTTTTCTTTTCGCGACAGCGGTATCATACTGATCCCCAACTTGTAGATCTGCAGCAATCATGACGTACTGATCTCCATTTTGATTTTCACTGATCACAGCAAGAGGGATTAAGATGGCATCTTTACTTGTATAATCGTTGATTTTTAAACGAGCGGTAAGATTAGGTTTTACACGACCATTTTTGTTAGGAACCGGAATTTCTATATTAAAGGAACGGTTTGATGGGTTGATATAAGCACTGGTCTGTCTTACCTTACTTTTAAGAGTTTCTCCTAACATAGGAAACTCGACTTCTACATCTGTTCCTTCATTTACAGAAGTGATGTAGGTTTCTGGAACCTCAACTTCAATATACATGTTATCGAGGTTGATAATTCTCAATATTTGAGTCATCCCTGGACTTACGGTATTTCCTTGTTCTGTTATCACATCATCTATAACTCCAGCAAAAGGTGCTGTAACTATTGTTTTAGCCAGTTGTTGCTGCATAGACTTGATTGCACTTACTTGTGCCTCATAATTAGCTTTAGCTTGCAGGTACTGTATTTCAGAACCTATCTTTTGATCCCAAAGTCTTTTTTGACGTTCATAAGTGGTTTTTGCTAGTTGAGACTGTACTTTCATCTGCTCAATATTCTGAGAGATACCGCCATCATCTATTCTCGCCAGACGCTGTCCTTTAGAAACTCGTTGCCCTTCTGTCACGTAAACATGAGTAAGTACACCCCCCATTTCTGGCATTAAAGTAATGTTTTGCTTGGTATCTACACTTCCTTGAAGCTCTATAAAATGATTGTAAAGAGTGTCGTTAATCGTTCTTATACTCACTAAGGCGCCGTCTTTTTTTACACTGTTTTTATCAAGGAACTGTTCGATGGAACTGATCTCGTTTTCGAGTTCTTTTTTTGCATTGAGCAGCTCAGTTTTCTTTTGAGCGATCATTTCTGTATCACCTGTAGCGATGAGCTCGTCAACTGTTGGCCCTTTATCACCACATGAGGTGAGAATAAAAAGACCTATAAATAGTATGCTTAATTTTTTCATGATATATAATTCTGTGGTGATTTTATTTTTGATTGATAAATTCAGGGGTGTTCAAAATGGTTTCTAGATTTGCTTTTTCAGAAATCACTTGATACATACTCTGTAAATAAGTTGCCTGTGTGCTGTACAATTGTGTTTGTGCTTGTCTCAAATCAAAGCTGGAAGAAATCCCTTCTCTAAATTTAATTTGGTTCTTGTTTTCAATACGCTCTGCTAGTCTTAAGTTATCCTTACTGGTGCTGTAATTATCTATAGCAGTCTGATAATTGTTAAGAGACCTCTGGTAACTCAATCGTATTTCTTCTCTGGTGCGATCTAGATCGGTAAGAGCTTGATCCCAGGCAATTTTTGTACGATCTTGAGCTGCTTTTCTACCTAGCGAACTAAAAATAGGGAGATTGATGCTCAAACCTGCAATAGAATTGTCAAACCAAAGCTGGTTGTTGTTAAAAAACACAAAATTATTGTTAGCTGTTAAGGTTCCATAATTTATAAAACCACTTACAGTAGGTAAGCTTTTTGCTCTTTCTAGTTTATATTCTAATTTACGTTGTTGAGTAAAATTATAAGCGATTTGATAATCCACAGATAGTTCTAAATCTAGCGCCTCATTACTGAAAGAAGGATTTATATTTTTAATAGCAAGTGACTCAAGATTATCTTTTAAAGTAATTACTGCTTTAAGCTCTATACCTAACGCTAGTTTTAACATATCTAATGCTATTTCTTTTTGTCTTATCGCGCTATTTAATTGATTGTTAAGTTGTGAAAGAGTTATTTGGAGCTGCTCAACATCTTCTTCCTCAGCAAGTCCATTTTCAAAAACTTTAGTTGTTTCATTCAGACTTTCTTGAACATTATTGCGGTTTTTAGTCAGGATATTTATGTTTTCCTGAGTGAGCAATACCCCACCATAAGCATTAATAATTCCTTTTCTCACTTCTAGCTTTGTCTTATTATTTGCGTTTTCTGAAAAATCGATAAATGTAGATGAGGCTTCTAATGCTACAATATAAGAACCATCAAAAATAAGTTGAGACAGTGTTGCCGTTAGGCTCATGTTTTGTCTAGGGCCAAAAATGCCAGGAACAAATTCACCTTCTGGTCCACCACTAAAGGATGCTGGTAAGAAGGAAACAGGTTGTATCAATTGATTTTGATAATTAAGGCCACCGTTAATTTGTGGCAAACCAGCCGCAGTAGTTTCCCATTTTTGCTTAAGTGCTTTAGCAATGTCTCTTTTTGCATTAATGGCTTGGTAGTTATGTTCTAGCCCATGGTTTATCGCTTCTTCTAAGGAAAAGCTGTAAGAGTCCTGGTTTGGGGTTTGTTGTGGGTACGCTTTCGCGAAAGCGAGAACACTAAAAACCCAAACATATATAAATTTATAGTTCATTTAATTGTGGTTTGTGTTGGTTATTTTGTTTAAAATTTTACGCCCTTGCGGAGTAACAATACCTCTAAGGTGGTATTCTAAATACTGGTTATAAAGCTCATTTACAGGAAAATTCTGTGTAGGAAAAACTTGGAGGTTTTTGATTCCTTGAAGACCTATAAAATAGATGCGTGCAATAAAATTTGCATCTATGTTATTTCTATAAAGTCCTTTCTCTATTCCTTTAGAAACATTTTTCTTAATACAGTTATCCATGAAGTCAAATTGAATCTGAGTTACTTCCTTATGGACTTCTGGGTAATATTTTTGAAGTTGATAAATAGGAGAAGTGTCATCACCTTTGAGATGCTCCATCACAAATCTCTTTATGGTATAGAGTTCTTCAATCGCATTTTCTGTTTCTCCATCAATAATGTGATCCACACCGTTACAAATATGGTCGCACAAGTGAACAGAAGACTCTTTTACCAGCTCTCCTTTATTCTTAAAGTGCGTGTACAAGGTCTTTTTACTCATCCCTAATTTTGCTGCGATCTCATCCATAGTAACACTTTTAAACCCTAAGGTTAGGAATAGATCTAGGGAAGTCGCTATAATTTGTGCTTTGATATCAGTCATTTACATTAAAAAGAGTGCAAATATACTCTAAGGAAACTATAGAAACTTTAAAAGTTTCCAAAGTTTTACAATAATTTAACAAGACATTCTCTTTTTCCTATAGCAATGAGCTCTTCATGAAGTATTTTTACCAGATGAATGCGATAGACCAACTTAGAATTATATTTTTAGATCACCTTAATAACAGGATTGCAGAAAAGGAACCTGCGGGATTGTACGATCCAGTTCATTATATTCTAGAGTTAGGCGGGAAACGATTAAGGCCTTTACTGACATTGATGAGTGCAAAAATGTATGGTGCCTCCGTTAAAGATGCCTTGGATGCAGGAGTAGCTGTCGAGGTCTTTCATAATTTCACTTTGCTTCATGATGATATTATGGATGCAGCAGACCTGCGTCGGGGTAAAGAAACGGTTCATAAAAAATGGGATGTCAATACAGGAATACTTTCTGGAGATGTCATGTTGATAATGGCCTACCGTTTTTTGGAAGGCTATAACAAAGATCAATTTCACCAATTGACTAAAATCTTTTCTAGAACAGCGCTAGAAGTATGTGAAGGCCAGCAATATGATGTGGATTTTGAAACTCGAGTTGACGTTAGTATTTCAGAATATTTGTTGATGATCAAATTAAAAACATCGGTTCTTGTAGGTTGTGCACTTCAAATGGGTGCTATTATTGCTGGTGTAGATGAAGAAGAACAAGAGTTGATCTACAACTATGGGATTCATTTAGGACTTGCTTTTCAATTGATGGATGATTACCTCGATGCCTTCGGTGATCCAGAGACTTTTGGTAAAGAAGTAGGCGGAGATATCAGGGAAAATAAGAAGACTTATTTGTACCTGAAAAGTATAGAAGATGAGCATTGCGCTACCGAATTAAAGGAATGGTTTGCTCTTGATCATGAAAAAATGAATGAAGATCAGATTGAGGAGAAGAAAGAAATAGTAAAAGTATTTTTTGAAGAAAGCGGCGGGGCTGCAGCTACACTTGAAGCGATTAAATCGTATACAGATAAAGCACTAACTATTATTGATCAACTTTCTATTAGTGAAGACTACAAAAAAGAGTTGAGAGATTTCTCTATTGATTTGATGGACCGCGTGAGTTAGATATATACCAACTCCCTATTATAAGTACATTATGATAGAGGAATTGCAGGAAAGTCTTGTTTCTTTTCTCTCGACCTTATAGCGGTCTTTATTGAATAACCTAATGCGACCACTGATCATTTGTTGTTGCAAATTTCTCGTACTAAGGGATCAATGCCTTTAAATCATCTAGCGTATTTGCTTCTTCCATAGGTTTATCAGTTCGCCAGCGGACGATTCTAGGAAACCTTGTGGCTACTCCAGATTTGTGTCTTTTGCTAGGTGCTATTCCTTCAAAAGCAATTTCAAATACATGATGCGGTGTTACAGATCGCACGGGGCCGAATCGTTCCAAGGTGTTCTTCTTGATCCAAGCATCTATTTTTCGAAATTCGGCATCAGTAAGTCCAGAATAGGCTTTTGCAAAAGTAACCAGCTCTCCATCTTGCCAAAGTCCAAAAGTATAGTCGGTAAATAAATTAGCTCTTCTTCCGTGCCCTCGCATGGCATAAGTCAATACTGCATCAACCGAAAATGGATCTGTTTTCCATTTCCACCAGTCGCCTTTTTTACGTCCTACCAGATAGGGACTGTCTTTGCGTTTGATCATCAATCCTTCTGATCGTTTTTCTCTTGCCAAAGCCCGCTCTGTCGCCATTTCTTCCCAAGAGTCAAAAGTCATGGTTTCTGAAAGCAGCAATGGTGTTTTTTCCCCTTGTGACAATGACTCTTCTTTTTTGTGAAGATTTAAAACCAGCTCATCCAGTACCGCTCTGCGTTTTTCAAAGGGTTGTTCTCTCAAATCTTTTCCTTGCCATTCCAGTAAGTCGTACGCGACAATAACAACAGGAACATCTTGTAATAGTTTTTTACCTACTGTTTTACGACCTATTCTGGTTTGTAGGTCATTGAAATTCATGATTTCACCATCTTTAAATGGTAGGATCTCTCCATCGATCACAGTCCCATTAGGAATCACATCTAGGAACTTTTGAAATTCTGGATACTTATCGGTAACTAATTCTTCCCCACGGGACCACACAAAAATCTCGTTACTTCGTATAATTGTCTGTGACCTGATGCCGTCCCATTTGTGCTCTGCGTTCCATTGATTGATATTGTTTAGATCGCTAATTTCTCCTTCAATAGCATAAGCAAGGTAGAATGGATAAGGCTTGCCTCTCCTGGCCACTTCATTATCTTCATAAACCAACTCCTGAAAACTGGTGTTTTCTCCCGTCCAGTTTCCCATGAGTTTATGGGCGAGCACATCTTTATCAATTCCAGTAGCATTAGCTAATGCTCGGGTCATTAATTTTTGAGAAACACCTATCCTAAAACCACCAGTTAGTATTTTATTAAAAACAAATCGTTCGTAATAATTGAGTTGGAGCCAGTTTTTTTGCAGGTATTCTTTTTTTTCAAGCTCCCCCTTGGACCTTAGCGCTATAATTTCGCTAATGATTTGCGAAAGGCTTTTGTCGCTAGATTCGTTTGCTGTAGGAAGAATGAGCGCAATGGTTTCTGCCAGATCACCGACAATATGGTAGCTTTCTTCAAACAGCCACATGGGTACACCACTAATTTGTGTCGCCCATTCTCTCATCAAAGTGGTGTTAACGGGTCTTTTGGGGCGTCGGTGAGAAAGTATGGCAATGGTCCACAATTTATCTTCATCATTTGCGGTCTTAAAATACTCCGTAAGCGCAGCTACTTTGAGGTTGGTTTTATTAGTTCCGTCTATAGTACGGATGAGTTCTGCAAACTGTTTCATGGCGCTACGCTTGAAATTGAATTCGAACTTGAATTTGAACTCGAACTCGAACTTGATGTTTTCTCGCTTCGCTCGGAAACACTTTGCTCAGTTTCTGAACTTTCACTTTTTTCTTCAGCGCTTAATTCTGAGTTTTCTCCTTCATATTGTGTGCGCTCGCTTATGGCATTGAGTCCTTTTTCTTCTCTTAAGAACCGAGCAAAAATCTCTTGATAGCCGTGTGTCGTAATTACATTTTCACAGCCAGTGGCTGCTATGCTATCTAATAAACCGTCCCAGTCGCAATGATCAGAAAGGACAAAACCTTTATCGATGGCTCTTCTGCGTCGTGCACCTCTAAAAGTCATCCAACCGCTGGCACTTGCTGTGACATATGGAACCATTTTTTTCATCCAGGCACTTCCATGAGCACTGGGTGGTGCGATAACAATGTTGCCTGCAAGTTCTTCTTTGGTAGTTTCTTTGGTAATCAAATGAGTAGGAGGAAAGTTGATTTGTTGTCTTAAGACTTCCGTCATTTTATAGACGGCTCCATGACAGTAAATCTTCATTTGACTGGTGTCCAGATGTTTGATAATACGCTGTGCTTTCCCTAAAGAATAAGCAAATAGTACGGAGGTCTTCTTTTCTGCATGGTTTTGAGCACACCACAAGTTGATATCATCCATGACCAGTTGTTGAGAACGCCATTTAAAGGCGGGTAATCCAAAGGTGCATTCTGTAATAAAGGTATCGCATTTTACAGGTTCGTAAACGCTAGAAATACCGTCAGCTTCTGTTTTATAATCACCTGTAAAAACCCATACTTCTCCGCGGTGCTCGACGCGTATTTGTGAAGATCCTGGAATATGCCCAGCGGGGTGAAAAGAGAATTTCACATTGTTGATGGAAAAAACTTCGTTATAATTTACTCCCGACACATTGATATCGCCCAGTCGGTGCGTAATGATGGGAACGTTATCATTATGGGTAAGGTATTTTTTGTGTCCCCATCGGGAATGGTCTGCATGGCCATGTGTGATGAGTGCTTTAGCTACGGGTTTCCATGGATCCAGATAGACGCCTGCAGGCTTGCAATAAATTCCTTTTTTAGTGAATTGAAGTAATGGTTGACTCATGACATAAAATTAAATGACAGGAGCGGTATTCTATCTGGATTAAGAGAAGTTTATCATACTAATTTAAAGGCATAATGTCGCTTGTAATTTAAATCACAAAAAAGGACAATGGTATAAGGGCAAAGACGGTTTACTTCGACAGGTTGATGCTGTGATAAGTTCTGTGCAGGTACACTCAGCGCAACTCACTTTAAAGCTATAAAGTAAAGACTTTATCTTTTTGTGAGCCTATAACCTTTTCAGGGTTTGTAATAGGCTTACTTTTCTTCTGGATCCATATCAGCTTTGAGATCTTCTAGAAGTTTGTCATTACTTTGACGGAATTCATTGACTTTCCAGTTCATTTGAATAATTAATTCATCTAAGGCAAGGATGATGTTGTTGTATTTTTCTTCTAACTGAGAAGGAGTTTTTATACGGTATCCTAAGTAAGATTTATAGATGTGGAGTCTGGTTTTTAAAACTTTAATACGGGAGAAAATGGCTTGATCTTGGAATGCTTCTTCAGGATTTAAAAGCATGTTATTTACGTGATCTATTATTTTATTTGTTGCTCTGGCCGTATGATCATAATTCTCTAGTCCTGTAAGTAAGTCTTGAAAGGGTTCCCATTCTAGCGCTTTTTTCTGAGCATCTTTTAGGAGCGTTATTTTTGACGTGCTCAAATTCATAGCCGTATAATCTATTTGTTTTACGTTAGGCGCGTCTTCATTAGAAATGGGTTTGCAGGCTAGCAGTAATATAAAAAGCAGAAAAATAGAGAGTCGCATAGTCTTATAACGATGAATTGCAAATATGCTTATAATTAAAAGAATAAAAAAGCGACATTTTTTATCAGGCACTTTTGATTCTATTTTATAGGCAGAAAATTTAATAGGGTGTTATAGGCTAGCGGTGTTTGCATTTTCGCCCTGAGCGATATCAAGATAAAACTTTATTTTAAAATAATAGAATTGAGGTCGCACTAGTACAGACAAGGGGTGTTGTTACAAATATTAAAACTCTAATCAAACTAGCGATTATCCAAATAAGGTCTTCTTATCTTTGTTGGAAATAAACAGAAATGGCAACCAAAGTATTAGTAATAGGAGCTTGTGGACAGATAGGAACAGAGCTTACCATGCGATTAAGAGAGATCTATGGTGGTGAGCAGGTAATTGCTAGCGATATACGTGAAGGTAGTGAGGAAATTATGGCTTCTGGGCCTTTTGAATCGCTAGATGCGATGAATAAAAGTCAGATAGAAGATGTGTGCCTGCATTATCAAGTAAATGAAGTATATCTCATGGCAGCTATGTTAAGCGCTACGGGAGAGAAGTTTCCTAAAAAGGCTTGGAGCTTAAATATGGATTCTTTGATGCATGTGTTAGACCTTGCAAAGGAAGGAAAGATCGATAAATTATTTTGGCCGTCGAGTATAGCTGTTTTCGGACCTACTACTCCGAAGCATGACACGCCGCAACACACGATTATGGAGCCTACTACTGTTTATGGTATTAGCAAACAAACCGGAGAGCGATGGTGCGAGTATTACCATCAAAAATATGGTGTAGACGTAAGATCTATGAGGTATCCAGGGTTGATTTCATGGAAAACATTACCTGGCGGTGGAACGACAGATTACGCTATAGATATTTTTCACAAAGCAGTGGCAGGTGAAAATTACAATTGTTTTTTAAGTGAAAATACGGAGCTTCCTATGATGTATATGGAAGACGCGGTAAGAGCTACGGTAGAGATTATGCGTGCCCCTTCTGAAGAGATTATTGAGCGTTCTTCTTACAACCTTTCTGGCATGAGTTTTACACCACAAGATATTGCTAATGAGATTAATAAGCACGTACCAGACTTTTCTATCAGTTATGAGCCAGATTTCAGACAACAAATTGCAGATAGCTGGCCTAGTTCTATTGATGATGCCCCAGCCAGAAAAGACTGGAACTGGAAACATGAATACGGCCTTGATCAAATGGTGACTGAAATGTTATCTCATCTCAAATAAGTAAAGCAAACTGCAATTGCTATTCTTATATTTGCAAGAATAAAATTCAAGATTATGTCATTTTCAAGTTTATTTGTGTCTGGCGAAAGTGCCAGAAATAAAAGTCATTTTGCGACTTTAGTAACTATTGCCCAAGTTTCTGGAATTCATGAGGAAGAAGAGATTGTGCTAAATCGATTAAAGGTTGTTCTGGATATATCAGACGCTGATTATACTAATATTATAAAAAACCCAAAGGCCTACCCTGTGACGCCTCCTAACACTAGTGAAGAGCGTATACAATGGTTGCATGACCTTTTTAAAGTGGTATTTGCAGATCATCGTATGAACGAGATAGAGCATCACTTATTGAAAAAGTATGCTACGGCATTAGGTTACAATGATGAAGATGCAGCATATCTAGTGGAGCGTTCTATAGAGATATTTAACGGACACCTCAATTTAGAGGATTACAGATACTTATTGAATAAGAACAGATAGTTGAAGCCAACTTTTAAAGCTGAAGCCTTTTATAAATCGCGTTGTATCACTCGCTATTTATAAAAGGCTTTTTTTATGTTGTCTTTCTTTTAAAGGTCAGGCGCTAAATTGTATTGCTGCGCTAGTTGCAAAATTGAAGTTATCGAGGATATTTACTCATGAATTCTTCTGCTTTTGCAACCATATTTTTACTTCCGCAATAGAAGGGTACTCGTTGATGTAATTCTGTAGGTTTGAGATCCATAATCCTTTGGTGTCCATCACTGGCTTTTCCTCCGGCCTGTTCTGCAATAAATGCCATAGGGTTGCATTCATAAAGCAACCTCAGTTTACCTTCTTTTGCTTTAGTGCTCTTAGGGTACATATAAACACCACCTTTTATCATGTTGCGATGTATATCGCTTACCAAACTACCTATGTAACGACTGGTATATGGACGGTCACCTTCTTCTGCTTGGCAATATTTGATATAATCTTTTACACCTTGTGGAAAATGAACATAATTCCCTTCATTGACACTATAGATGTTGCCATCTTCAGGAAAAGTCATGTTAGGGTGAGAAAGATAATAAGTTCCTAATGAGGGATTGAGTGTAAAACCATTTACTCCATTACCCGTCGTATATACGAGCATGGTAGAGGTTCCATAAATAATATAACCAGCGGCCACTTGCATATTGCCGGGCTGTAAAAAGTCTTCTAATTGTACAGGTGTCCCAACAGGAGTAACTCTTCTATAAATAGAAAAAATTGTTCCCACAGAAACATTTACGTCTATGTTGGAACTACCGTCTAGCGGGTCCATTGCAACTATATATTTATTACCGTGATCCTTACGTTCTCCTTCAATGGTAATAAAGTCATCATTTTCTTCACTCGCAATACCACAGACTATTTGTCGATTGGTAAGTGTTCTAATAAAGGTGTTATTTGCAAAAACGTCTAACTTTTGTTGATCTTCCCCTTGAGTGTTGATTTCGCCAGCACTACCAGTAATATCTACCAGACCTGCTTTGTTTACCTCGTGATTGACCATTTTTGCAGCCAGTCTTATGGAGTTGATGAGTCTGGAGAGTTCTCCACTGCTGTACTGGAAGTCAGCTTGGTTTTCAATGATAAATTCTCCTAGGGATTGGTTTATTGTAGCCATAATTAGATCAGTTGTGCAAATATCTTAATAAAATAGTTGGCACTACAACGTTGTAGTGGATACTTTTCACATTTCTTTAGGCAGGCTCATTTATATTTGCTTAAACTAGAATCATGATTGAGGTAAGAGAAGCTACAAAAGAAGACTTTCCTAGAGTATTAGAACTCATTACTGAGCTGGCTATTTTTGAAAAAGAACCAGATGCTGTTGAGGTAACTGTAGAAGAACTGGAGCAAAACGGATTGGGAGAACAAGCCCTTTTTAAATGCTTTGTAGGATTATACGACGGTCATATAGAGGGTATCAGTTTGTGTTACCCTCGTTTTTCTACTTGGAAAGGCAAGACGATTCATTTAGAAGATCTTATTGTAACAGAAAAAATGAGAGGTAAAGGTTTAGGAAAAGCCCTCTACGACAAAGTCCTGCAATATGCTTATGATCATCGAGTGAAACGAGTAGAATGGGTAGTGCTGGACTGGAATACCAATGCAGTAGCGTTTTATGAACGTACAGGAGCTACTATGATTAAAGACTGGTATCTTGCACAAATGGATCAACAGTCTTTAGAAAAATATATAAAAGGATAGATGAAGATATATAAATTTGGTGGGGCATCAGTTAAAGACGCTGATGGAGTACGTAATGTGTTGCATGTATTGCAAGTTATGGGTGCTGAAGATTTAGGTGTCGTCATTTCTGCTATGGGAAAAACCACTAATGCCTTAGAAGATGTAATTTCCAGTTATCAAGATAATGATGCTTATTATCTGGATCTTATTGATGAGCTACACCTTAAACATTTGGCGGTAATTGAAGGTTTGGAGATGCCTTCTGATGGTATTAAAGAGGAATGGTTGTTCCGCTTTCGCGAAAGCGGAATTAAAAAAACAGTAAAAGCAATCATAGAGTCTCTCAAAGGCGAAATGCTGCGCAACCAAAGTAAAAACTACAGTTTCCTCTACGATCAAGTGGTAAGTCATGGAGAGTTGTTATCCACTAAAATAGTAGCGGCTTTTCTCAACGCTTGTGATATTCCATTGGTATGGAAAGATGCACGACAGCTTATAAAAACCGACCAAAAATACCGTGATGCTGGTGTGAACTGGAAAGAAACAGAAAATTTAATCATTCAATCTTGTAAAGGTCAGCCGTTTATTACACAAGGTTTTATAGGGTCTGATAACAATGGTTTTACCACCACCCTAGGTAGAGAAGGAAGTGATTATACTGCAGCAATTCTAGCCTACTGCTTGGATGGCACTGGGGTAACCATATGGAAGGATGTGCCTGGAGTTCTTAACGCAGATCCCCGGGTTTTTGAAAAAACAATATTATTAAATAAGATTCCCTACAACGAGGCTATTGAGCTGGCATTTTATGGCGCTTCTGTCATTCACCCTAAAACATTACAACCTCTTCAAGGAAAAGAGATTCCGCTTTATGTAAAATCTTTTATGAACCCAGAGGAGGAAGGCACTGTGATAACGGCTGTGGATACTATTGAGCCTTTAACACCTTGTTATATCGTTAGAAAAAACATGGTTTTCCTGAAGATATCTTCTAGGGATTTTAGCTTTATAGGAGAGCATAATATTTCTGATATTTTTCAAGAATTAAGTATTCACAAGATGCAAGTAGGCTTGCTACAGAATAGTGCGATTAGTTTTTCATTATGTGTAGAAGATAAATACGCTAAAATAAATGAACTTCTTAAGGATCTAGAATCTCGTTATCGCGTAAGTCATGTAGAAGGAGTTTCCCTATATACAGTAAGGCATTATGATGGAGATGCCATCGAGTTTATAGAGTCTGGAAAGACGGTTTTATTAAAACAACGCGCACAAGAAACGCTTCAATTAGTCGTTAAAGAATAGAGGCTCTACAATTATATTATATTTGTATACTTATACCAACCAACTTTTATGGGACTTGTGAACGCAAAAGAGGTAGCCAAAGCTATCCACATAGATAAATACGGTTTCTTAGGAACTCTAGGTGGGTGGACGTTGATGAAGCTTTTACGCATTTCTACTCTTAATAAATTGTATGACAAGCATAAAAATAAAGACACCGCTGACTTTTTAAACGGTCTATTAGAGGACCTTCAAATTGAGTTTGAAATTCCAGTGGAAGACTTAAGACGCATTCCTAAAAACGGTGCTTTTATCACTATTTCAAATCATCCATTAGGAGGAGTGGATGGAGTTTTGTTATTAAAATTACTTCTAGAGCGTCGACCAGACTACAAGATCATCGCAAATTTCTTACTGCACCGTATTGAGCCTTTGAAGCCATTCATCATGCCAGTAAACCCTTTTGAAGACCGTAAAGAGGTGAAATCTAGTACTGTTGGTTTTATGCAGGCTATTAGACATCTTAAAAACGATTTACCTTTGGGTATTTTTCCTGCAGGAGAAGTTTCTACGTATAGAGATGGCAAGCTAGTCGTAGATAAAACATGGGAAGAGAGCTCCATGAAATTGATTCAAAGAGCTGAGGTTCCTGTAATCCCTATTTACTTCCATGCAAAGAATAGTCGCATGTTTTACCTACTCGCAAAGCTTAACGATGTTTTTAGAACTGCAAAACTTCCATCTGAAGTGCTTTCACAAAAAAATCGAGTAGTTAAGGTGAGAATAGGAAATCCTATTTCTGTTAAGGCACAAAAGGAACACAAATCTCTAGATGATTTTACAGATTTCTTACGTAGGAAAACCTACATGCTTTCTAAGCCTTATGATAAAGAAACGAAGAGGTTAAGTGATATTCCTAACGCTATCAAGATACCAAAAGCTCCCAAAAAAATAGCTGCTACTACAGATCAACAAGCCATGATTAAAGAAGTAGATGCTTTGAGAGAAATGGGGGATAAACGTCTTTTAGAATCAAAAAATTACGAAGTATTCTTATCTAAAAAAGAACATATCCCTAATGTCTTAACCGAACTAGGAAGGTTGAGAGAGATCACTTTTAGAGCTATAGGGGAAGGAACTAATAATGCGACAGATCTCGATCATTATGATGACTATTACCATCAAATGTTCTTGTGGGACAGAGATGCTAATCGCATTGCGGGGGCCTATCGCATGGGTATGGGAAGTGAGATCAGTAAGGCTTATGGCATGGACGGCTTTTACCTGAATGAACTTTTTAAATTTGAACCAGAATTGCATAAGATGATGAGTGAATCCATAGAAATGGGACGAGCATTTATCATTAAAGAATACCAGCAAAAACCTATGCCGCTGTTCTTATTATGGAAAGGAATAGTGCACTGTACGTTGAGATTTCCAGAGCATAAATACCTTATAGGAGGGGTGAGTATCAGTAATAAATTCTCTAATTTTTCCAAATCACTTATGATTGAGTTTATGAAGAGCAATTATTACGATCCATATATAGCACAGTACATTACTCCTAAAAAGGACTTTAAAGTAAAATTAGAAGATGCAGATAAGGACTTTATCTTTGATGAAAGCGAGGCAGATCTTAACAAATTTGATAAGATTATAGACGAACTGGAGCCCAATGAATTGAGGTTACCTGTATTGATTAAGAAATACGTAAAGCAAAATGCCAAAGTAGTAGCTTTTAACGTCGATCCTTTATTTAACAATGCAGTAGATGGTTTAATGTACATACGTATCGCAGACCTTCCAGAAAGCACCGTAAAGCCAGTTTTAGAAGAGTTCCAAGCAGAGATGGAATCTAAGTATTTCAATGGGCAAGATGATACAAAAGAAGAGGAATAATCTCAAAATATGACAAGTTGAATAACAGGGTCCTATTTTTATTTGTTTTTATTCCTTTCATCATCAACGCGCAATCTATTAAAGGAAATATTACAGACGCCACTTCAAATGAACCTTTAGCTTCTGTAAACGTTTACTTTTCAGGCACCTCAAAAGGAACCATTACCGACTTTAATGGGGATTTTGAAATTTCTTATTATGAAAATAGTCAGAGTGTTTTTACAGTAAGCCTATTAGGTTATGTAACACAAACCTTTAGTGACCCTTTAAACACCGACTTCTCTAACCTTAAATTACAGCCTAAAGTAGGTGAGCTTCCAGCCGTTTACCTCTATCCAGATCCCTGGAGCCGTAAGAAAAAGGAGAAGTACTTTATCAATCAATTTATAGGTACGACTGCAATTGCAAAGGAATGTAGTATTCTCAATCTCGATAAAGTGAGAATGCGTTTTAATCCAATTACTAAAAAGATGACTGCTTATGCTGAAGAGCCTGTACTTATAGAAAATAGAGATTTAAATTACCTAGTAACCTATAACCTGATAGATTTTGAGATTAGTTTTGAAGAGGAAAACTTAGAAAACATCAAAATTAGCAGCTCCATTGAAATTCCTACCCATTATATGATTTCTTCTTACTTTGTAGGCAGTGCCTTTTTCAAAGAATTAAATGAAAAAGATTCAAAAAGAGGGTGGGTAAGACGTCATCGCAAACGCGCTTATAAAGTTTCTGAAGTGCGATTATTTAAACTAATTGCTCAAAGCAGATTTGAAGAAGAAGGCTATCAACTCGTTTTTGATAGAAAAAAAGTTGCGGTAAAAGATCATATCAGAAGCAGGAGAAAAGGAGCTTTATATACTGTTGATTTTAGAGAAAAAAGATACGAAGTTATAGACTCTCAGAACTTTCAATCTGCTATATATCTTGACGCGCCTATATTAGTGATTTCAGATGCGGGTAATGTTCTCAATTATAGAGTTTTAAAAACAGGTGGGTTTGTTTCCAATTTAAAGGTGTCAGGTATGTTACCTCTAGATTATAAGATGGAGTAAAGGCTAAGCTTTTTTATTTTTTTTCTGTAGGTATTGCTCTGCAAATTCCGTGCAGTAGGCTTGTAACTCTTTGCGGCTGGCTTTAAAAGCATTTTTTATATCCGTATCACTTCCTTGAGCGGTATCAAGACTGTCCATTTTGAGATGAAAAACAGTTGCTTTTTTGGTTCTTGATTTAGCCAGCAGATGTGCTTTATCTGAAAAGGTGATAATGTAGTCAAATACAATATCTTCCACAGCTTCAAAATTCCTTCTAGATTTCTCTACAGGTATGCCTAAAGAGTCCATCACCTTTAAAGTCATTTGATGAATAGGTTGGGATTCTATTCCAGCACTGAGCACCTGTGTTTTCTTAGAGCTATAATAATCAAGAAACCCTTGGGCCATAGGGCCTAAGGTTGAATTTGTAGTACTGAGAACGAGAATTTTTAGGGCCATTGTTTTCAACAACAAACATCAATAATCATGTTTGTGTTAACGCAAAGTTAAGACCATTAATTCTTGTGTACAAAAAAAGGCCTTAAACTTAACATTTAAGACCTTATATAACTGATAATCAGTTGTTTTTTAAAACCAGCCCTTTTTGTTGACTTGATAGGTGTAATAAAACTCTTCATCAGACTTCGTCAGATAAATAATACCTTCTATTAATCCTATAATACCTAAGGTTCCACAACTAAGAACACTTATAATTAATTGAATAATACCTTCTTTGTTGTATCCCAAAATAAACTTGTGAATACCAAATGATCCCAAAAAGATCCCTAATATACCAGCTAGAATTTTTTTGTTTTCCTGATTATTTACCGTTCGATTAAAGTCTTGTTGAAAGTTTCTGGCACTTTCTTTTGCGCTGTTTGCTGCGTCGTTGAAAGTTTCCTTGGCAGATTCTTTTGCATTTTCAAAGCCACTTTTTGAACTGTCGTATCCTTCTGTGCTCATGTTTATTTATTTAAGTTGGTGCTGGTAAATGTAGTTTATTTTTCAAATAGGTCCTCATTGCTAGGTTCCCAAAGTTCTACTTTACGGCCATCACAATCTATAACCCACCCAAATTTACCATAATCATACTCTTCTATCTTACCGACTACTTCAACAGCATTTTGTTTCAGTTCTTCTAATAAACTTTTTAAATCAGCGACTCGGTAATTAATCATAAAATCCTGTTTGCCTGGATCAAAATAGGTGGAATCAGATTCAAAAGGACTCCATTGTTGGCTTGCTTTTTTATCAAGCTTTACACTCTCTGCTTGCCAGAAGGTGCATCCATAGTCATCTACGGGTAATCCTAAATGCTTCTCATACCAAGCTTTTGTTGCTTGTGTATCCTTACACTTAAAGAAAATACCGCCTATTCCTGTAACCTTTTTCATAATGCTTGGTGGTGTTTGATGATTTTATTTGCGATGACATCGGCAAGTTGGTATTTAGATTCTACGGTCCATCCAGCCACATGCGGACTCAACAATACGTTATCCATTTCTAGTAGTGCCGCAAATGCCGTTGGGATTTCGCTATTGCGAAAGAGAGATTCAAAAGAACCTTTTTCATATTCCAGTACATCCAGTCCAGCACCTAAAATCTTCATGCTTTTTAAGGCAGCAACAAGATCCTCTGTGACCACAGATTTTCCTCTTGCGGTATTGATCAGGTAAAATGGTTTTGAAAAAGCCTCTATAAAAGCTTTGTCGATCATGCCTATAGTTAATTTAGTTTGTGGGGTGTGAAGACTCAATACATCAGCTTGTTGTTGTAATTCTTGCAGGCTTACTTGTGTACAGTTCTTATCTCCTACATGTTCCTCAATGTCATGACAAATCACTTTACAGTCAAAACCAGAAAGTTTTTTGGCAAAAGCTTTTCCCATATTCCCGTAGCCAATAAGTCCTACGGTCTTCCCGTCCAGTTCTAAGCCGCGATTTTCTTCTCTACGCCACAATCCAGATCGGACTTCTCGGTCTGCTCTATTTAAATGATTGAATAAGGAAAGCAACATTGCCAAAGCGTGTTCACCTACAGCATTTCTATTTCCTTCTGGTGCGTTGTAGCAAGATATTCCTTGTTGTTGGGCAACATCTAGATCTATATTTTCCAGTCCAGCGCCTACGCGACCTATAAACTTTAAAGAAGTGGCCGCTTGAAGAAATTCTTTGTCAATGGGGAACCTGCTGCGCACGATCATCCCGTCATATTTGCTTATCACTTTCATGATGTCTTCCTTAGAGGAAGTATAATCAAAATGGTTTTCAAAGCCAGCTTGTTCTAGTTTTTGTGCAAGTATAACGTGGTTGCTATCGAGGTGAAGTACTTTCATGATCTATATTTCTTTCATAAACAGCGGACTGAATTCCGCCGCTGGGAATCTATTTTGTCGCCCCTGGCGTTTTTCAAATTCAAACTCGAGCAGGCGGACTAAAGTCCGCCGCTGGGAATTTATTTTGTTGCCTGCGGCATTTTTTTATGTAGCCGAATGAATTCGGCTTTTTTTCTTTTCAATTTCTGGTTTCCGTTCCCCAACCCTAAAGGGTGCAGAAGCACAAGCTCAGGTGTTCCTATTCAAATTCAAATTCGATTTCGATTTCAAGTTCGATTTCAAATTTTAGTTTCGACTACCGCTCGACCAAGCATTTTTTTTTCTCCATCACTCAAAAATTTATTTTTCCACATGCCACATGCCTAATACCTAATCAAACCTCTACCATATTGAGTTCCTGCTCATAGTCGTATTGCAAGTCTTCATGGAGTGTGGAGATACGTGTTTTGACAATAATAAGTTGTCTTTCCATAAGGTCACGCATGGTTTTACTGCGCAATACTTGTGGATGGGTCTCTCTCATCAATCGGCAAAAGTGGATCAAAATAGAAACTTCTGTTTCCTTAATTCCCGAGTAACGCACATATTTTTTGGACTCCCGCAGGACTTTACGCACTCCTTTTTGAAGACGGTAATTGTTTGCTGTATTGAGTGCTAGAAACATGTTGTCCATCAAGGTTTTCACGTTTGCGACGTATTCATCTTCATCAGTGGATTCAAAAAGCAGGTAGGTAAGGAGTTCCTTATTCTCTTTCTTAAATCGAGAAAGACGTAAGATGATCTTCATCAGGTCGTCATCAGACCTGAATTTAAGCTCTTCCTTTAACTCTTTTACCGTAGCCGTTTTCATGATTAACGAAGATAAGCAATGGAATAGAGTTTTTAATAAATCTAAAGTTAGAAAAGCGTCTTTGTATTTGTGATATTCCCGCTTTCGCGAAAGCGTGCCAGTAGACCTACTTCTATTTGCAGAAAAAGTAATTAGAAAGCGTCAAATAGTTATACTTCTAGATACCAATAATTGCCTTTGCAATCATGAAATAGATCAAAATTCCAAATATGTCGTTACTGGTTGTAATAAATGGGCCTGTAGCGAGTGCCGGATCTATACCTCTCTTATGTAGAGCGAGTGGAACAAAAGTACCAACTAGTCCAGCCACTATAATGACGGCAAAGAGCGAAATAGAAATAGCAAGGGAGGTAAGAATTTCTCCTTTAGTAGCAAATGTGTAAGCAAATAAAAGTATGGCTAGTATGACTCCATTTAACATCGCGAGCAATACTTCTTTAATCAAACGATTCCCTATACTCCCTCTCAAATCATCATTTGCGATACCTTGTACAATGATCGCACTGGATTGCACTCCTACGTTTCCTGCCATAGCGGCTATCAATGGAGTAAAGAAAAATAGTACGGCGTGCTTTTCAAATATCTCTTCAAAACCACCCATGATTGCCGCGGCACCTATACCACCTAATAGTCCTAGAACCAGCCAAGGCAGTCGCGCTTTAGTCAATTCTAAAATACTGTCATTTGCTTCAACGTCTTGCGAGATACCACTGGCGAGTTGGTAATCTTTCTCTGCTTCTTCTGTGATAAAATCCATAATATCATCAATGGTAATGCGACCTACAAGTCGTTCCAATTCGTCAACCACAGGAATGGCCTCTAAATCGTATTTACGCATGATACGAGAGACTTCTTCTCCAGGAGTGTTGACGGTTACAAAATCTACTTTAGGAATATAAACGTCTTTTATAGGGGTAGATTCCTTACTGGTTAATAGATCTTTTAAGGAAAGTCTCCCTTTGAGTTTGTTGTTGTTGTCTACTACATATATGGAATGCACACGAGTCACGTTTTCGGCCTGTGCACGCATTTCACTTACACATCCAGTAACCGTCCAATTCTCATTAACACGCACCAGCTCTTTTGCCATCAGTCCACCGGCACTGTTTTCGTCAAAACGCAACAGATCCACAATGTCTTCTGCATGTTGTTCATCAATTATTTGATTGATTACTTCTTGGGCAATATTATCAGGAAGTTCGTTTAAGATATCTGCCGCATCATCGGTATCCATCTCTTCCAGCTCTTCAGCGATTTCTTTTGGAGAAAGGGCATTAAGAATGCGATCTCTCTGGTCTTCATCCAGCTCCATTAAAGCTTCAGAAGTTTTTTCTGAATCGAGAAGCTTTACAATATATACAGCTTGTTCCAGATTGAGTTCATCAATAATTTCTGCGATATCAGCAAAGTGAAGCTCTTCTAAAATGTGTTCCAGCTGTTTACTATCATTGACGTCAATCAGTGAACGTATCTCTTGTATAAAGTCATTTGTGATGTTAAACTGCATGGATGAGGCTTATAGGGCAAATATAAATTTTTGAATAAGAGAAATAGAGTTTTTTAAAGCAAAATATTTCATGAGTGAGGCCTTAATTAAGTATTTTAATAACTTCTATAGAGCATAGATGAATGTCTATGCTAACTTACTCCAGAGGTAATTTACTGCTCCTCTAATACTACCAGCAAATTTTTAACAAAGCTATTTATGAGTTTTATTAACCTACTCCATAAGTGATCCCATACTCGTCTAATAAGGAGAGCAACTCGCCACTAACATTTACCTTTTGTAATTTAGCAGACATATCAATCGATATTTTTTCTTCATGATCTTTTAAATTAAAATACAAACGGTGATCTCCTTGGTGTTTATCTAGTGCTTCCTTTAAAATTTCAATACGCTCTTCTATAACTTCACTTACGTGAAACTCAATGGTTAACTTTTTGGCAGCGCTTGCCATGACGTCTTGTAACTGTCCCATTTGTGTAAATAGGATACGAGGATCCCTTGGTCTACCCGTATTTTTATCGAGCCATCCTTGTTGAATCTTTACTTTAGCGTGTAAGAATGAATTTGGTACTAAAAAGTGTCTGAATTTCAAATAGTCCTCACCAAAAATTCTGAATTCGTGAGTCTCATCATAATCTTCCATAGTAAACATCCCCCAAGGTTTGTTGGCCTTACTCATCATGTGTCTTGCTTCTGTAATCACACCGCAAAAAGTAAGCTCTCTATTGACTAGTGGCTCTAGTTCTTTCATGGCTGCTAGGTTTGCATTACAAAAGAATTTGATTTCCTTTTTGTAATCGTCTAATGGATGACCAGAAATATAGATTCCTACGACTTCTTTCTCTCTTTTCAATTTTTCCATCGCACCCCAATCTTCGCAAATGGGTAATTGTGGTTCTGGGATTTGCACATCACTTGCTTCTCCAAATAGGCTCACTTGTGCACTATTTTCATTTTCTTGAAACTTCTGAGCATATTTCACTACTTGTTCTAAAAATATCTGACCGTTGTCAAATTCATAGAAAAATTGCGCTCTATTATCACCGCCTAAACCGTCAAAACCACCACTTAAAGCTAGCGCTTCAAAAGACTTTTTATTTGCAGTTCGCAAGTCGATACGCTTTGCCATATCAAAGATACTTTTGTAATGGCCCTCTTTTCTATTATCTATAATGGTCATTACAGCACCATGGCCTAATCCTTTTACAGCTCCCATCCCAAAACGAATTGCTCCTTTAGGGTTAACGGTAAATTTATAATTGGATTCATTCACATCTGGACCTAGCACATCAAGTCCCATACGACGGCATTCATCCATGAACTTCGTCACATCTTTGATTTGGTTCATGTTATTAGAAAGGGTTGCTGCCATAAATTCAGCGCCGTAATTTGCTTTTAAATAAGCCGTTTGGTAAGCGATCCATGCATAACAAGTGGAGTGTGACTTGTTAAAGGCATAAGAAGCAAATGCTTCCCAGTCTTTCCATACCTTTTCTAAAATGGTACGGTCATGTCCGTTTGCTTCACCAGCATCTAGGAATTGGGGCTTCATTTTTTGAAGTGTGGCCATTTGTTTTTTACCCATAGCTTTTCTCAAAACATCGGCATCACCCTTGGAGAAATTGGCTAGTTTTTGAGACAGTAACATTACTTGCTCTTGATACACCGTAATACCATAAGTTTCCTTCAGGTATTCTTCCATGGCATCTAGATCATAAACAATGTCTTTACGACCGTGTTTACGATCAATAAATTCTGGGATATATTCTAATGGCCCCGGTCTATACAAAGCGTTCATCGCGATAAGATCGGCAAACTGGGTAGGTTTGAGTTCTCGCATATACTTTTGCATCCCGACACTTTCATACTGGAAAATAGCAGTTGTTTCTCCACGCTGGAACAGCTCGTAGGTTTTCTCGTCATCTAGCGGGATGGACTCTATATCCAGTGCTATTCCATGGCGTTCTTTTATAATGGCGACTGTATCCTTGATTTGGCTTAAGGTTTTTAACCCTAAGAAGTCCATTTTCAACAATCCAGCACTTTCTACAACTTCGTTATCAAACTGAGTGACATAAAGATCAGAATTCTTTGCTGTTGCTACAGGAACAAAGTTGGTCAGATCATCTGGTGTAATGATCACTCCACAGGCATGAACACCGGTATTTCTGACAGAACCTTCAAGAATTCGAGCTTGTTTTAAGGTCTCGGCAGTTAGGTCATTTCCAGCGGCGAGGCTTCTTAGTTCTCTCACCATATCAGCATCATCTCCACGGAATTTTCCACTGATTTCATTATCTGCTAAGGCAAAAATATTTTTAAGTTTAGCAAAATCAGGTATTAATTTTGCCACACGATCTGCATCTTGTAGCGGCAGATCGAGCGCTCTTGCAGTGTCTCTTATGGATGACTTTGCTGCCATGGTTCCATAAGTTATAATTTGCGCTACTTGAGAGGAACCGTATTTTTCAATAACGTAATCCATTACTTTATATCGATTTTCATCATCAAAATCAATATCAATATCGGGCATGGACACTCGATCTGGATTTAGAAAACGCTCAAAAAGTAAGTCGTAGTGAATGGGGTCTACATTTGTAATTTTCAAACAATAAGCCACGGCACTACCAGCAGCAGATCCACGTCCTGGGCCTACGGCGACATCCATTTCTCGTGCGGCCTTTATAAAATCCCAAACGATCAAGAAATAACCCGGATAACCCGTATTCTGAATAACGCTCAATTCAAAATCGAGACGTTCCTTAATTTCATCTCCAAAGTCTTCTCCGTAGCGCATTTTAGCACCTTCATAAGTAAGATGTTTTAAATAGGCATTTTCTCCGTTTTTAGTTTTTGCGCTGGCGTCATTGATATCTATAAACTCTTCAGGGATATCAAAAGCTGGAAGTAATACATCTCTAGCGAGTTCATAAGCTTCCACTTTATCAACGACTTCTTGTACATTCAGGATGGCTTCTGGTAAATCTTTAAAGAGTTCTTTCATCTCTTGTGCAGACTTGTAGTAATATTCTTGGTTAGGTAATCCATAACGATACCCTCGTCCACGGCCTATAGGTGTTGCTTGTTTCTCATTATCTTTTACACAAAGTAAAATGTCGTGAGCATTAGCATCTTCTTTATGGACGTAATAGGTGTTGTTAGTAGCGACAATTTTTACATCGTGCTTGCGTGCAAAGTTGATCAGTACTTCATTGGCACGATTTTCATCTTCTTGACCATGGCGCATTACTTCTATATAAAGATCATCACCGAAGTGTTTTTTCCACCACAACAAAGCTTCTTCAGCTTGATTTTCTCCTAGATTCAAGATTTTAGAAGGAACTTCACCATACATGTTTCCGGTAAGGACAATAAGGTCTTCCTTAAATTCTTCAATCAGTTTTTTATCTACTCTAGGCATATAGTAAAACCCTTCCGTATAGGCTTTACTCGCCATTTTTGCTAGATTGTGATAGCCGTTTTTGTTTTTGGCAAGAATCACGATCTGGTATCCATTATCCTTGTGTGTACGATCGTGCATGTCTTCACATACTTGAAACTCACAACCTATGATAGGTTTTATAGGTTCCCGACGCTCGCCATCTTCATTATCAACCAGACTTGCATTATGTGCTTTTACCGCTCGTACAAAATGAAACGCGCCCATCATATTGGCATGATCGGTCATGGTTACTGCAAGCATATTATTTGCCGCGGCTGCCTCTACCAGATCTTTTACACTTGCTGTAGATTGTAATATAGAAAACTGACTGTGACTATGTAGATGTGCAAATTTTGCGTCGCTTAATTCATTTAGATTTTCCTTAATTTCTTCTTTAGAAATTTCTGGACTTTCATCAGTGTTGAGTTTTTCAGATGCTTTTTTAAGGTTGACATGGTTGATGCCTACAGCAGTAATGGTGGAAGGGTTGCTTTCGCGAAAGCGTGCAAAAAAGCCATCTTCAAAGCCTAATTTTTCTAGCGAGTAATGCCCTTTTCTAAGCAATTCTAAAAAACAGCGAGTTGTTGCTTCTACATCTGCCGTGGCGTTATGAGCATCTCCAAATGGCTGATTAAAAAGAAACTGATGTAACTCGGTAAGTGTAGGCAATTTAAATTTACCATACCGGCCTCCTGGAATCTGACATAAATTTGCTGTTTGTTCGGTACAAGTGTCAAGAACTGGAAGCTCTTGTAAGTCGTTGCCTATTTGAGCACGTACAAACTCAGATCCGGTAACATTTAAGTCAAATTTTAAATTTTGACCGACTACAAATTTTGTTTTACTTAGAGCGATGTTGAATTTTGCCAACATCTCTGCAAGCGGTATTCCTTCTTTCTGAGCAAGTGCTGTAGAAATACCGTGAATACGCTCTGCATCGTAAGGAATATCAAAACCATCAGGTTGTATCAAGTAGTCTTGAGCCTCGATCAAATTTCCCATCTCATCGTGTAACTGCCAGGCAATTTGTATCACCCGTGGCCAGTTATCTGTATCTGTATAAGGCGCATCCCAGCGTTTAGGCAATCCAGTGGTTTCGGTGTCAAAGATGAGATACATGTGTGTAATTTATGAAGCGTTAATAGCAAGATGATGAAGTCCTAAAACAAAAATGATACTTCTTTCAAAAGTCTGTATAACAGATACTTGAATCTAAATAAAAATTTCACTTCAGGATTTTAAATATAGGTATTTGAACTGCTTTTTGAAAGCCGAGTTATGAACAGTTTTGAACCTTTTTGTTCCCCGGCCCAAAAGGGTGTGGAAACTTTGGAATGCCAGTTCGAGCGAAAGTCGAGAACGTTTTAATAGTTCTGAGATGGAGTCCAGTAGATTCCGCATCTAGTGCGGAGCTTCAGCGTTTCAAGTTCGAGTTCAAGTTCAAGTTCAAAAGTTTCCATTCCTCGGACTTGAAGGGTTTGGAAACTTTAGGATGCCAGTTCGAGCGAAAGTCGAGAACGTTTTAATAGCTCTGAGATGGAGTCCAGCAGATTCCGCATCTAGTGTGGAAATTCAGAGTTTCGAGTTCGAGTTCGAGTTCAAGTTCAAGTTCAAAAGTTTCCATTCCTCGGACTTGAAGGGTTTGGAAACTTTAGGATGCCAGTTCGAGCGAAAGATAGTTGCGATAGAGTACAAACATAAAAAAGCCCGACCAAAAATTGATCGGGCTCAAAAGGATGAATTGATCCTTTATTATGCTATTTCTTCCATTGCTGTTACTCTACTCAACGAATTTAAAATAGTATTTCGGTGCGAAGTCAGCATGTTTTTGGTCGACGGAGGTAAAGCTGTTTCTGAAATGATGGAATTGTATTCTTCTAGAGCTGTTTTTTCTCCACGAATGGCTTCTTCTAAAATCGCTTCTTCATTATTAGTAGAAAAGGCAGATTTAAATTTCATCCACGTGCGGTGTGCATCTCCTTTTAAACTTGTTCCTTTATCGGGACTTTCTCCATAATTTCTAATCTCTTCTTTTAATTCATGTCCGAAGTTATATCGTTCCTGAGCTTGATCAGTGAAGAAATCTTTTATTCTACTACTATTTACTTTGTCTTTGGCTAATTTATATCCAGCCTCTGCATCGTAGTTCTTGGTTAGTAAATCGTTTAATTTTTCTGACACTTCTTTTGTGTACTTCATTGTATTCGTTTGTATGGTTTATATATGTCGAGAACATAAGTATAACAGGGAGTTTCAAACGAACTTTTGTGACAGGTTTAGTTCTAACTTAATATAGAATTAAGGTTTTTCCTGTACATAGGTAGTGTTGTTAAGGGATTTAACTTAATAAAATAATGGTTTTGTAAATAGAAGAGGCTTTATGGATCTCTTAAAGAGCACCTCTATCTTATGAAACCCCAGACGGAATAGTTAACTCTCTTCAATAGGTCAGTTAAGACTGGAAAGGATTAGTTTCTTGTTAAGTGCGTTATGGCAGTAGTAAGTGGTTGCCAAACTTCTATATTCTAGATTTCACACCTTCTTCTTTTTTTGATACCGAAATCAAGCTAAAACTCCTATAATTAAAAAAAGCCCGATCATATGATCGGGCTTTTTTAGGTTGAAATAAATAGACAGTTTTATGAACCACACATCTCGCAGTCGTCACCATTGCTGGCTGCCTCTTTAGCACGTTGAAGAATTAATCTGTATTCGTCAGCACTCATTTCTTCGGTCTCTGTAACTACATTAGTATCTACAATCGGCTTGGATTCATTCATCACTTTTGCAGCCGCAGGAGCACTATCATCTACAAACAAAGTTTGTGGATGATTCACTTGTTCTACAGCTTTTGGTTGTGTTGGAGCTGATTCTTGTGATTGCTTTTGTGTTCTCAACGTATTTGCAGCTTGTGTCGGTGCTGTATTGTTGATTACAGGAAGTTCTACTGGTGCAGCAACTGGCACTGCTTTCTTTTCTTTAGTAACGGTAAACTTGATTGCGTCTACTGCTGCTTTAGTTCTCAAATAGTACATTCCAGTCTTCAAACCGCTCTTCCATGCATAAAAGTGCATTGAAGTCAATTTAGAAGTGGTTACGTTTTCCATAAACAAGTTCAAAGATTGTGATTGGTCAATAAAGTAACCTCTTTCACGAGACATATCGATAATGTCTTTCATCTTCAATTCCCAAACTGTTTTGTAGAGTTCTTTGATATCCTCTGGAATTCCTTCTATTGCTTGAATGGAACCATTGTTTCTCATAATGGCATTCTTCAAGCCGTCATCCCAAAGTCCCAGATCAACTAGGTCTTTCAATAAGTGTTTGTTCACTACAATAAATTCTCCAGAAAGAGTTCTACGCGTATAGATGTTAGAAGTATAAGGTTCAAAGGCTTCATTGTTTCCAAGAATCTGAGAAGTACTTGCAGTAGGCATAGGTGCTACAAGAAGCGAGTTTCTCACTCCGTGCTCCATAACTTGCTTTCTCAATTCGGCCCAATTCCATCGACCGCTTAAATCGCTATCATTTACATTCCACATATTGTACTGGAATTCTCCTTGTGACATTGGAGAGCCAGCAAATGTAGAATAAGGACCTTCTTCTTGTGCCAATTCTACAGAAGCTTCACAAGCTGCAAAATAAAGAGTCTCAAAAATGTCAGAGTTCAATTTTTTTGCTTCGTCACAGGTAAATGGAAGTCGCAACATGATAAAAGCATCTGCAAGACCTTGAATACCTAAACCTATAGGTCTGTGGCGCATGTTAGAGTTTTCAGCTTCTTTCACCGGGTAATAGTTGCGGTCTATTACTTTGTTTAAATTGCGAGTAACTCTTTTAGTTACTTTATATAAAGCTTTGTGATCAAAAGCGCCATCTTTTACAAACATAGGTAGCGCAATAGAGGCAAGGTTACATACAGCAACTTCATCTGGAGAAGTATACTCCATGATCTCTGTACACAGGTTAGAAGACCTGATGGTACCTAAGTTTTTTTGATTGGACTTATTGTTTGCAGCATCCTTGTAAAGCATGTAAGGAGTACCAGTTTCAATTTGAGATTCTAATATTTTATCCCAAAGTTCGCGAGCTTGAATCGTCTTGCGACCTTTTCCTTCTTCTTCATATTTGGTATAAAGTGCTTCAAACTCATCTCCGTAAACGTTGTAAAGATTAGGACATTCATGAGGACACATTAAGGTCCACGTACTGTTGGTCTCTACTCTTTTCATAAAAAGGTCTGACATCCACATGGCATAGAATAAGTCACGCGCACGCATCTCTTCTTTACCGTGGTTTTTCTTAAGATCTAAGAAGTCAAAAATATCTGCGTGCCATGGCTCCATATAAATAGCAAAAGAACCTTTACGTTTTCCTCCACCTTGATCCACATAACGAGCAGTATCATTATATACTTTTAACATCGGAACAATTCCATTAGAGGTTCCATTTGTACCACCTATGTAAGAACCTCTTGCACGTATGTTGTGGATAGACAAACCTATTCCGCCAGCACTTTGAGAAATCTTAGCGGTTTGTTTTAAGGTATCGTAAATACCTTCTATACTATCATCTTGCATGGTTAATAAGAAACAAGAAGACATTTGAGGTTTTGGCGTACCTGCATTAAACAAAGTAGGTGTTGCATGAGTAAAGAACTTTTTAGACATCAACTCATAGGTTTCTATGGCTGCATCCAGATCATCAATATGTATACCTACAGACACACGCATCAACATGTGCTGTGGTCGCTCAGCAATCTGACCGTCTATCTTTAATAAATAACTACGCTCTAATGTTTTAAACCCAAAGTAATCGTACCCAAAATCACGATTATAGATGATAGCCGAGTTCAAGCGGTCGGCATTATCTTGAATTACTTGATACACCTCATCAGAAATCATAGGTGCTTTTTTCTCTGTACGTGGATTCACATATTCATACAAGTCTGTTACTACGTCAGTAAAAGTCTTTTTGGTATTTTTATGTAAGTTAGATACGGAGATGCGTGCCGCTAGTCTAGCATAATCTGGATGTGCAGTCGTCATGGTAGCCGCAGTCTCTGCAGCAAGGTTATCCAATTCACTTGTAGTAACACCATCATATAATCCGTCGATAACACGCATGGCAACTTTTACAGGGTCTACATGATCACTTAGTCCATAACATAATTTACGCACTCTTGCTGTGATCTTGTCGAACATTACTGGCTCCTTGTGGCCGTCTCTTTTTACTACAAACATATTGAACTCGTTTTTTGGGTGGAGAGATAAGGAGGCTACTCCCTGTCTCGAACAATTGGGTTAACACTTGTGAAAATATCTTGAAATATTTTCTAAACTATATATAAAACAGTCGGTTGACTGTGGGGTTTTTAAAAGGGCTTCTGTTTAGAAGTCTGCATCTAAAGCAAAAGAGTCCATAGTACTCTTGTCTTCTTTAGTACTGTTCATGACTCCAGCTTTCTGGTATTCACCTACTCTTTTTTCAAAGAAGTTGGTTTTTCCTTCCATACCTATAAGATCCATAAAGTCAAATGGATTAGTCACATTGTATACGGGCTCACATTCCAGCTCAACAAGCAAACGGTCGGTCACAAACTCTAGGTATTGCGTCATTAATTTTGCGTTCATACCTATCAAACTTGCAGGTAACGATTCTGTGATGAATTCACGCTCTATATTCAAAGCATCAACTATAATTTCTGTGATACGCTCTTTAGGCACTTTGTTGATCAAGTGATTGTTGTGCAGGTGTACAGCAAAGTCACAATGCATACCTTCATCACGAGAGATCAACTCGTTGGAAAAAGTAAGTCCAGGCATCAAACCGCGTTTCTTTAACCAGTAAATGGAACAGAAAGCACCAGAAAAGAAAATTCCTTCTACTGCTGCAAAAGCGATCAGACGCTCAGCAAAAGAGGGGCTGTCTATCCACTTCATTGCCCAGTCTGCTTTTAATTTAATGGCAGGAAAATTCTCGATGGCTTTAAAAAGCTGATCTTTTTCCTTATTATCCTTTACATAGGTGTCGATCAATAGAGAATAGGTCTCTGAATGAATGTTTTCCATCATGATCTGGAAGCCGTAGAAAAATTTAGCTTCAGAATACTGCACTTCATTCACAAAATTCTCTGCAAGATTTTCATTAACAATTCCATCACTCGCTGCAAAAAACGCAAGAATGTGTTTGATAAAATAACGCTCATCAGAATTAAGAGAGTTTTGCCAATCAGTTAAATCAACTTGTAAATCGATTTCTTCAGCAGTCCAAATACACGCTTGTTGTTTCTTATACCATTCCCATAAATCATCATGTTGAATAGGGAAAATGACAAATCTGTTTGGGTTGTCTTGTAATATAGGTTCTTGTGTAGTTTGCATGTGTGCTTTAATTTATCTCTGTTACTTTTGAAACTCGGGTTAACAAAGATGAAGAATGTTTAAGGCGATATGAGTAATTTAACATCTAGGTTTTTCACAAGTTTTCAACATAAGAAATTTCTTAACAAAATCTAAAATAGGGATCACAACCTATTGATAAACAGAGTGTTGAACTTTTAACGAGTTTTTGTACCCATTCGTAGAACAAGAGGTTAAAACCGTAGTTTTCATCACGGCTCAGCCCAGTTTAGAAGTGGTTCCTAAAAAAAATAATGAAAAAAAAATGGAAGAAGTTATCCACGCTTTCGCGAAAGCGAAACGCTTAAAAATAATTGTTATAAACGCAGATTTCAAATAACTCGATTAAAACTCCTTTGCAATTTCTTCGAGTTCAGCATACCATTCTTGGCCAAATTTTCTAATCAAAGGTTCTTTTAAAAACTTATAGACAGGAACTCCTAATTCGGCCCCTAATTCACAAGCATCGTCACAAATTTGCCATTTGTGGTAATTCACAGCTTTGAAGTCTGTGTATTCTTGAATGCGTGCTGGGTATAAATGACAAGAAATGGGTTTGTAGAAAGTCGTTTTACCGTCTCGATAAGCCGTTTCTATACCGCAAAGCGCTGTTCCATCCTCCTTAAAAGTTGCGTAAGCACATTCGGCACCATTAACGAGTGGTGTCTCCAGCTCACCGCTTTCTCGCTCGACCCAGGTCCCTTGCTCTTTAATAGCAGCAATACCTTCCGGACGTAAAAAAGGTTTTATATTTTCAAACTCGCGATCTAGAATATCGAGTTCTTTTTGCTCTAGTGGTGCGCCAGCTTCTCCAGCGACACAACAAACCCCCTTACAGGCGCTAATATTGCACACAAAGTCTTTTTCAAGAAGATCATCAGAAATGATGGTTTTTCCTAACTGGAACATATAAAAAGTATTTAGCTGCAAAGATACCCTTTGAAAAATCAAAAATAAATGTAAAATCAAAAACAAGTCTAACTTTTATTTGATCTCGATGGTATCACTTGAAATCGAATATGGCTAAGGATCTCCCCTTTAAAAGTAACTTCTATCGTATGTGATTTGGTTGCTCCACTCTAGAGAACTGTCTGTAGGACCATGATCTTAGCGGTGATTGGATTTGAATCTTATAAAACTAAAACAATAAAGCTTTCACACAACCATTACCAACTACAGTAATAAAGGCACTTTAATGACATAGCAATCTCTAGATAAAAAATTTAGTAGGTTTTCTAATTCATTTATATTTGCAGGACACACAACAACCTTATGAGATATAACCGAATTTTATTAAAACTATCTGGAGAATCCTTAATGGGCGAGCGACAGTACGGTATTGACCCAAAACGCCTAGCTACATATGCTGAAGAAATAAAGGAAGTAACCGATCTAGGTGTTGAAGTTGCCGTAGTGATAGGCGGCGGAAATATTTTTAGAGGCGTGTCAGGAGCTAGTAACGGAATGGACCGCGTTCAAGGTGATCATATGGGAATGCTAGCCACTGTGATTAACGGTCTTGCACTACAAAGTGCTTTGGAGAACGCTGGAGTGCCTACTAGATTGCAAACTGCTATCAAAATAAATGAGGTGGCAGAGCCTTTTATACGTCGTAAAGCGATGAGACACCTGGAGAAGGGTCGTGTAGTTATATTTGGTGGTGGAACCGGGAACCCTTATTTCACAACTGATAGTGCTGCTGTTCTTAGAGCCATAGAAATTGAAGCAGATGTTATTCTTAAAGGAACCAGAGTAGATGGAATTTATACCGCAGACCCTGAAAAGGACGCTACAGCGACTAAATTTGACTTCATCACCTTTGAGGAGGTATTGCGTAAAGGATTGAAAGTAATGGATACCACTGCTTTTACATTAAGCCAAGAAAACGAATTACCCATTATTGTCTTTGATATGAATACCCATGGGAATTTACTCAAGCTATTGAATGGAGAGAAGATAGGAACTAAAGTACAATTGTAATAAGGGCAATATATTTGCTCAGCAACTTATAAAAACAGTAGTGATGACAGAAGAAATCGATTTCATACTAGATAGCACCAAAGAAAACATGGATAACGCTATCGCACATTTAGAAAAACAATTATTGAGTATACGTGCCGGTAAAGCCATGCCTGCAATGTTAAGTACTGTTATGGTAGATTATTACGGCAGCCAGACACCATTAACCCAGGTAGCTAATATTTCTACTCCAGACGCGCGTACCTTAAGTATACAGCCTTGGGAAAAAGGAATGATTACCGAAATAGAAAAAGGAATCATGTATGCAAACCTAGGTTTGAATCCTATGAATAATGGAGAAAGCATCATTATAAGTGTTCCTGCGCTTACAGAAGAACGACGTAAAGATCTTACCAAACAAGCAAAATCAGAAGGCGAAGAAGCAAAAATAGGGGTGCGTAATGACCGTAAGGTGGCGATGAACGAACTTAAGAAACTCGATATATCTGAAGACCTACTTAAAAATGCTGAAGGTGATGTGCAAAACCTAACCAACAAGTATGTTATAAAAATTGAAGAGCATTTGGTAGTGAAAGAAAAGGAGATCATGACGGTATAATAGATCAGGTCCTATTCTCTCAGAATAAAGGCTTTCTAAAAAGCAACAATACTTGAGTGTCATCTCCAGCCTGTCGAAAACCTGCAGTATATTCCTATGCTGCCAACTTCGATATGCTTCTTTTGATAATTAAAGAATGCCTTTTAGAGAGCCTTTTTGATGCTCTTATAAACAATAACTAAATGAATATGCTTGTTCTATTTTTATCATTTCTAAGCCAGTCTTAATTTTATGAAATTATTTTTTAGGATTTTGTTTTTGTTTTTATGCACGATTACTTGGGCACAACACCAAGGTGCGCAAGAGGCAGAATTATTAATGGCTAAAGTGCTTATTTCTAAAAAGAAAAATGACCCTACGCACAAGCTTAACTCCTACAGGTACGATGCTTACGAGAATTTAAAAGTTTCTGGAGATCCAGAAGCCTTAACAGGACCAGGTTATAAAAAAACCGAACTTCGTAAAACCCTTAAGAAAACAGGTGTTTTTTTTGCAGAAAAAACATCCCGTCATATTTACGATCATATAGAAGGATACAAAGAGGTTATTAAAGGGGCAAACATGCCCGGTTTTGACGAGCCTGTTTATCCTATTTACAATATTGACTTCCAGTCAGAGAATATATACGATGAAAAGTATATCATTTTTGACCAAGAATACATCAGTCCATTAAATGAGAAGTCCATTTCTCTGTATAACTTTCAAATAGTACAGGACTCCATTATCGCAGGCAGGCCTGTTTTTAAATTGCGTTTCTCGCCTAGAGAAGAAAAAGAACCTCAGTTGTTTTCTGGACTTCTGTACATCGACCAGCAAACTTATGGAGTTGCAAAAGCTATTTTTGAAAAGGAAGGAAATCTTTATATCAACGCTTATCACGAATTTGTTTATGACGAGGTGTTTTCGCTGTGGTTCAACAGTTCAAGAAAGCTATTTGTACGACAAGAAAAAACTATAAAAGAGCTGGAATTATTCGGCGCGAGATTGGAAGTAGGAATTGAGAACAGCACTGATGAAGACCAAAAAGTAGCAGAGGAGCTTTACTTGATTATTGAAGCTGTTAACTCTAATTTTAAAACCAATAAAGGTCTGGATTATGGAAGACGTGGTCTTAAAATAGAAGTTCAGGACTCAGCTATCCATCAACAAAAAATCTACTGGGAGAAATACAGGGGAGCAGATGCCTTCTCTACGACAGAGCTGGCTCAGTTTATGAATTTAGACAGTATAGTAGATGCAACAAAAATCACTCGAAAATTAGAAACACTGGATAAATTTAAAGTGGGCTATTTCCCAGTCAGTGTGGTAGATATTGATTTGAAATACCTGGTGAAATACAACGATTATGAAGCTTTTAGATTAGGAATAGGTGGACAGACTAATGAAAAGTTGAGCGAAAGTTTTAGAATTAATGGTTACCTAGCTTATGGAACTAAAGACGACGTTTTAAAACATAAAATAGGAATAGGTTACCGGATCAGTAAGGAAAAAAACACTTGGCTTAATATTTACAAACAAGACGATATTACTGAATTTGCCGCAGAGAGTTTTTTGACAGACGCACGAGTGTACTCACTTTTTGAGCCTAGACTGATCAATATTCCTACGTTCTATTTGTATAAAGAATATGGGATGTCGTTGCAACAGCGTTTATTTCCCTCTGTGATTAGTGAGGTCTCGCTTTCGCGAAAGCGGGTTTCTCAAACAACAAATTACCAATTCATTCCAGATAATGAGGTTTTTACAGATTACGTGCTAGCGGAGGTTTCTCTAGGAGCAAGGTGGAGTCCAGTAAGTGAATTCATGCGCACGCCAAAAGGCTATCAAGAAATATCTAGAGGTTATCCTATTTTAAGTGGGCAAATTACACAAGGTATTAAAGGATTTACAGAAAGTAATTTTAATTACCTTAAAGTGTCAGGTAAGGTGGAGTACGCTTTTAATAGACCAGATAAATCCAGCACAGAACTCCTGTTAGAAGGTCATTATAGTGCAGGAGAAGTGCCCTTAACGCATCTGTACCACGCTTATCCTAATGCACCTAATAAAGATGAGATCTTACAACGATTCTCGGTTGCAGGAAGGCGTAGTTTTGAAACGATGTATTTCAATGAATTCTTTTCTGATAAGCTCCTGGTAGGTCAGGTAAAACATCACTTTGCTCCTTTTAATATTTTCTCTTTTTTAAAGCCAGAGATGGTTCTAATTTCCAAGGTTGCTTGGGGCGATTTAGACAATGCACAGCGGCACCAAAATGTAGCTATCAATACCTTAGAAAAAGGCTATTTTGAAAGTGGTTTTGAGTTGAATAAATTACTATTTGGGTTTGGATTGAGTGCGAGTTATCGCTACGGCGCCTACCATCTCCCTGATTTTGCAGATAATGTTGCTGTAAAATTTACCTTCTATCTAGAGCTTTAATATCCATAAAGCTGATGGGAACTCTTATGAAATTTGCACCTTTACTTTGTTAAAAGCAAATCCAAATCAATGCATTGTGTTAAGGTTTCTTAATTTATACCAATTTGCTTTTTAAATGGCGTGTTAAAAATTTGAATTGTATTTTATCCAGTTTAGGAATAAAATCTAAGCATAGCACTAGCTACGGTTCTATTTTATGACGACAAATGGGTGAAAAAGAAACTAATTTTATGCGGCATTTGAAAGTTAAATTGGTATTACCCTGTGCACAACACATTAAATAACTAATCGCTAAATAATCACACGTTTTAAAAGTACATTTGCACGTCTTAAAATGATGCATGCAAAAGTTATTTAGTTTTAGATTTTGGAACGGTATTGCTAGACTGATACTGCGCAATAGAGAGATTATTCTCGGGATTATTGTGATCATAACTATCGCTCTTGCCACACAGTGGAAGTACATGCAATTCACGCATTCGGAGGCAAACCTTCTTCCAGATGATCATCCCGTAAATGAGGAGTATAATAAGTTTCTAGATAAATTTGGCGAAGAAGGAAACCTTATCATCTTAGGGGTAGAGAATAAAAACGTAAGTAACTTTAAAAGCTTTAATGCATGGAATGAGCTAGCAGATACTCTAGCTACTTTTAAGGAAGTAGAATTAGTGCTGTCCACTTCTAACTTACCCAACTTATCAAAGACAGAAGACAATACCCAGTTTATTATTGCGCCTGTTCTTAAAGAACCTCTTCAAAATAATAAGGAGTTGATAGCTTTTAAAAAGAAGCTCTTCAATGATTTGCCTTTTTATAAAAACTTGATCTATTCAGAAAAGGATAGCGTGATACGTACCGCTATTTATCTAAAGAAAGAGATCGTAAACACTAAGGAACGTGCCGATTTTATCATGGATAAATTTCAACCACTTGTTCAAGAATATTCCAGTGCAAACCAGTTGGATGTCAGGGCTTCTGGAATGCCTTATATCAGGACCCTCAATTCTCAGAATATTGTTGATGAGATAGGGATGTTTTTAATCGCTGCCTTAGCTATTACCTCTGGTATTTTCTTCTTTTTCTTTAGATCTTGGCGAGCGACTTTTATCTCCATCGTCACCGTGGTCATAGGAGTGATGTGGGCTTTTGGTATTCTAGGATGGATAGGGTATGAAATTACGGTTCTCACGGCATTAATCCCGCCTTTGATTATTGTGATCGGAATTCCCAATTGTATTTTCTTGATCAATAAATACCAACAAGAAATAAAAAAACACGGTAATCAAGCCTTGTCATTGCAACGTGTTATCACTAAAGTAGGTAATGCAACTTTGATGACTAACCTTACTACCGCCAGCGGTTTTGCGACTTTTATCTTTACAGAAAGTAAGTTGTTGGTAGAATTTGGTGTAGTAGCCAGTATATGTATTATCGCGATATTTTTATTGAGCTTGATGATTATTCCTATTATCTATAGTTATTTACCTATACCTAAGGAACGTCATTTACAGCATTTAGGTAAAACATGGATCAATAAATTTGTGAACTGGAATGAGCGGATGGTAAAAAGACAGCGCATTCCTATTTATATTACTAGTGTTGTGGTCCTTATTTTGAGTTTTATAGGGATCTATCAAATCAAAGTTTCTGGGAGTTTGATAGAAGACATGCCTAAAGGAATGCAGTTTTATAAGGATATCAAGTTTTTTGAAGAGAGCTTTGATGGAATTATGCCATTGGAAATAGTAGTTTATAGTAAAAACGAAAAAGTAACGGCTCTTAAAACACTCAAAAAACTAAACAAACTAGAAGAGCATATCATTGAAACACCTGAGCTTTCCCGACCTATGTCACTGGTGTCTGCAATTAAATTCAGTAAGCAGGCTTTTTATGGGGGTGATCCAGAATATTTTGATTTACCTTCTACTTATGACGCAGTTACCATGTCTCAACTGGTAAAGAAAAGTTCAAAGGATATTTCTCTAATGAAAAGTTTTGTGGACAGTACCGGGCAACATGCTCGTATCACTACGTTTATGAAGGATATGGGAACAGATCGCATGGAGCGTGTAGAAGAAAACCTACGGGAAAAGATTCAAGCCATATTTCCTGAAGATCGTTATGAAGTTACTATTACAGGAAAAGCCTTGGTCTTTCAAAAAGGAACCGATTACCTCATTAATAACTTGATACTTTCTTTATCACTGGCCATTGTGCTTATCGCTCTTTTTATGGCGTGGATGTTCAGGTCCTTACGCATGATTTTTGTATCACTAGTGCCTAACTTATTGCCGCTACTCATTACCGCTGGGTTGATGGGTTATCTAGGAGTCCCTATAAAACCATCTACTATTTTGGTGTTTTCCATAGCCTTTGGTATTTCTGTGGATGATACGATTCACTTCCTTGCCAAATACCGTCAAGAACTTATGGCAAATAAATGGCGTATTAAAAGATCTGTTTATGGAGCTTTAAAAGAAACAGGTGTGAGCATGTTTTATACTTCTATAGTTTTGTTTTTTGGCTTCTTGACCTTCACATTTTCTAGTTTTGGAGGTACTGTTGCTTTGGGAGCATTAGTCAGTGCTACCTTGCTTTTTGCGATGGCAGCAAACCTTTTGTTGTTGCCTAGCATGCTGCTTTCTTTAGAGAGAAGCATTGCCAACGAGCGCACGTTTAAAAAGCCGGCGATTCCTCTTATTGAGCCAGTGCAGGGAGAGGAAGAGGATTAGAGCCTTAACACCACTTTTGTTTTTCTGGAGAAAAGGAAAGCTGATGTATAGGTAGCTCAGGGCGAAAGCGAGACCCACCACAAACAGCACCACATTTACAAGCCTTATTAATTGTTCTATAGGCTCATAAAAATTATATTTGCCATACTGAATTGATCAAGAAAACCAATGAAAAGAATAGCAGCAATACTCCAATCTGACCCTAGTATGGTCGAGATTACCGTAAAAGGTTGGGTACGTAGTTTTAGAAACGATAGATTTATAGCACTTAACGATGGTTCTACCATTCATAATTTACAAGCCGTAATAGAGCCAGAAAATCAGGAACGTGATGTGTTAGATAAGATTACAGTTGCGGCTGCAGTTGCTGTAACGGGAACACTGGTTGAAAGTGAAGGTTCTGGACAACGTATAGAATTACAAGCTACTAAAGTGGAAGTTCTTGCCACAGCAGACCCCGAAGAAGTTAAAAAAACAATTTTATCTCCTAAAAAACACAAGCTCGAGACTTTACGAGAACAAGCGCATTTAAGAGTGCGTACCAATACTTTTGGCGCGGTAATGCGGGTAAGAGCAGCGCTGTCTTTTGCAGTACACAGCTATTTTCAAAAGGAAGGATTCTATCAAGCCCACACACCTATCATCACAGGAAGTGATGCAGAAGGTGCGGGAGAAATGTTTAGAATATCCACTTTAGATCCTAAAAATCCACCATTGGATGAGGAAGGAAATATTGATTACAAGCAAGATTTCTTTGAGAAAGAATCTAACCTTACTGTTTCTGGGCAACTGGAAGCCGAAACTTATGCGATGGGACTAGGTCAAGTATATACCTTCGGACCAACTTTTAGAGCAGAAAATTCCAATACGTCTCGTCACCTAGCCGAATTCTGGATGATAGAACCTGAGGTAGCTTTTAATGATCTAAATGCCAACATGGATCTGGCCGAAGATTTTATCAAATATGTGGTAGAATATGCCCTTAAGAACTGTGCTGATGATATTGAGTTTCTTGAAAACAGGTTGACAGAAGAGGATAAAAGTAAGCCGGTGGCCGAGCGCAGTCCTATGCCATTAAGAGAGAAGCTTGCATTTATAGGAAAGAACAACTTTAAGCGTGTCTCTTATACAGAAGCAATTGATATCTTAAGAAACTCTAAGCCTAATAAAAAGAAAAAATTCAAATACATCATTGATGAATGGGGAGCAGATCTACAATCAGAGCACGAGCGTTATCTGGTAGAAAAGCATTTTGAATGCCCTGTCATCTTATTTGATTATCCTGCAAAAATAAAAGCCTTTTATATGAGGTTAAATGATGCAGATAGTGAAGGTCGTGAAACCGTAAGAGCTATGGATATTTTATTCCCTGGCATAGGTGAAATAGTAGGGGGGTCACAACGGGAAGAACGTTATGACGTCCTGAAAGGAAAAATGGATGCAATGGGTATTCCTTTAGAAGAGTTAGGATGGTATCTAGAAATGCGTAAATTCGGTAGTGTGGTGCACAGTGGGTTCGGTCTCGGATTTGAAAGACTGGTTATGTTTGTAACTGGAATGGGAAATGTAAGAGATGTGATCCCTTATCCACGTACTCCTGGAAACGCTTCTTTTTAAAAGCAATTCAACTATATGTAAGTCCTGATTTCTAAACCAGAAATCAGGATTTTCTGTTTGCTAAGAAGCTAAAGGTGTAGGTTTGTTATAATTTTAACAACTTTGTCTTTAATCAAATGGGCTTTTAGTATTTTTACTTAGTTATAAAACAAACATGCTTAAACAGTCACTAAATTTTAAACTCTCTCAGAAGTTATCTCCTCAACAAATACAGTTGATGAAGTTGATACAATTGCCTACACAGGCTTTTGAGCAACGAGTAAAATCAGAACTGGAAGAAAACCCAGCCCTAGATGATGGACAGGAAAAATCTGATGATGAGTATGATGAGTTTTCTAATGAAGAAGACTACGAGGACGGAAATGAGTCTATTGAAACAGACGATATTAATGTAGATGATTACCTGAGTGATGACGACATTCCTGAATACCGCACAAAAGCAAATAATTACAGCGCAGATGACGATGAGAAAAGCATTCCATATGCTGCTGGAAAGTCCTTCACGCAAACCTTATTAGAGCAACTCAACACCCGTAGATTAAGTGAAGATCATCGAGCGATTGCAGAGTTTCTTGTGGGGAGTATTGATGCGAGTGGTTATATAAGAAGATCGCTGGAAGATATAACTGATGACCTTGCTTTTACCATGAACTTGTATACAGAAGTGGAAGAGGTGGAAAAAGTACTTCGGGTAGTTCATGAATTAGATCCTGTCGGGGTAGGAGCTCGTGATTTGCAAGAGTGTTTGCTGTTACAGCTTTCGCGAAAGCGGAAAACAGAAAGTAATGAGATCGCCATAAAATTAATAAGAGATTCGTTTGATGCATTTAGTAAGAAGCATTATGCGAAAATCATGGCCAAATACGATATTACCGAAGATGAATTACGCGATGCGATAGATGATATAGAGCATTTAAACCCCAAGCCTGGGGGTTCTTATGCAGGCGGAAGTTCTCGTGTGGTAGAACAAGTAGTTCCTGATTTCACTATTAGAATTAAAGATGGCGAATTGGAACTCACACTCAACGGCCGTAATGCGCCAGAGTTGCATGTATCTAGAGATTATTCTAATATGTTGCGCGGTTATAAAGAGGCTAAAGAAAAAACCAAATCTCAAAAAGATGCGGTGATGTTTATCAAACAAAAATTAGATGGTGCTAAATGGTTTATTGACGCTATCAAGCAACGACAAGAAACTTTATTTGTGACCATGTCTACCATTATGCATTATCAGCAGGCTTATTTTCATTCTGGAGATGAGCGTAATTTAAGACCTATGATCTTAAAGGATATTGCAGATAAGATTGATATGGATGTTTCTACGGTTTCTCGTGTGGCAAATTCTAAATATGTCGACACCCCTTATGGAACTAAATTAATCAAAGAATTCTTTTCAGAATCCATGACCAATACCGATGGTGAGGAGGTTTCCACTAGAGAGATTAAGAAGATTCTGGAGACTGTTATTAATGATGAAAGCAAGAAAAAGCCGCTTACAGATCAAAAACTAGCTGAACTTCTTAAGGAAAAGGGCTATCCTATCGCTCGTAGAACAGTTGCTAAGTACAGAGAGCAATTAGATATTCCGGTGGCACGTTTAAGAAAAGAGATTTAGAGCCCTATGAAGTGGTTTCTAAAGCTGTGGAGCTACATTGTCAACCCGCTATTTATTCCTTCTCTAGTATCGCTATGGTACTTTAATTTCAACTATTATAACGACCCAGAGAGTGTGCAGTTAAAATTGTACCTCATTGTTATTCTCACCGCTGCCATTCCGTTACTCGTTTATACGATCCTTAAGATATTAGGGATGGTAAATAGCGTTCACCTTTCCAGTACGAAGGAACGCATCACTCCTTTACTGGTCTACATGATCTTGTTAGTTATATTGTTGCGGGGTGCCTTTAGAGACGGTCTGCATTTATCATTGTATTACTTTTTTATAGGAATCTTGATCGCAGCCTTGGTAGCCACTTTAATGACTGCTATGAGATATAAAATAAGTCTTCACTTGATGGCAACCGGGGGTATCTTGGGTTTTTTAATCATGCTTTCTTTTATTCAAGGCATAAGTCTCTTGTTACCTATGGCCCTGATGGGGATCGTTTCTGGTCTTACGGCGACCTCTAGGTTGAGTATGAAAGCGCATAAAGGACACGAACTTATTTTTGGGTTTGCAGTAGGCTTGGTAAGTCAGGTGCTTGCTTTTAGTTATTCTTTATCTTAAAGAAGAATTACTTAAAGAATATAAAACTCAACACCAAATTTGAGGGGTTGTAGATCAACACGCTGGTTATCTATTAAAGCATCTTTATTGAATAAGTTGATCAAATCATACTGCACAAAGGCATTAAAACTTCCATTTCCAAGGGTAAGTGTTGCTGCATAGCGCAATCGATTCAATTCTGGAATATCAGTTTTGATAATGCTCGTATCTGCGCTTTTAAATTTTGCTTTATAACTATAGATATAAGAGAGTTTGACTCCCGCATAAATGCGCCAAAAGCTATTATTAGTAGGAGTAGAAGTACGCCATCTCAATTGAATGGGCATCTCAATAAGGTTGGTGTTGAGTCTATTGCGATCTACGTTATTACTGTCATCAATAATGCTAAAAATAGTCTCGCCACTAGGGTCTTCACCTATAAATAGGTTGGAGTTGTAAGTATTAGTAGAAATGCCTAGCCCGACGCCTATTGCTAGATTACGTCGCTTATTGACAGGCATGTCTCTGATAAAACCCATATGAAGACCTCCAGAAAATCCGTTTTGGGAGAAAGAACTAGGCTTATTACTGATAAGGTTAAAAGAAAGCCCAATATAGAACTGGTCTTCTCTATAGAGGGAATCCACGACATTAGGTATAGCGTTTTCCTGTTGCTTTTTATCTTGAGCAACAGAAGAGAAGATCCCTAATAAAAAGAATAAAAGCATGAAAACAAACCTCATATAGTACATCTATAGTTCAAAAGTAAAGGTATAAAAATAGCCGTTCTTAAGAGAACGGCTATTTTAATTTTTTTATTTACAAAAGGATTACTTCTTTAAATTTTTTAAAGGGTCCCCTTCAATAGAAGTATAACTAATCTTAAGTGCCATAGCTTCCCTCAACTCTTGTTTGACATCTGTTAAGATTCCAACCTGGGCATTTTGATCTACTTTTAGAGAAACGGTCATGGAATCTTTATCATCCTCATCCATTCCATTCCTTTTAGTGTTGACAAATGTCTGTACATCACTGACAGGAGAAATTTTATCTCCTAGTTGAATCACCTCAGAAATACCGAATTGCTTTATAAAATTAGGATTAGGTTTACCTATGTAAATAGTAACTATCTTCTTTTTTTCAGCAAGCTTTTCTACCTGATTTGCTTTTGGAAGCTTATTCTCAATTTGAAGTTCATCGTCTCTCATTACGGTTGCTACCATGAAAAAGAACAATAACATAAATACAATATCTGGAAGAGAGGCTGTATTTACAGCTGGTAATGCACCACTCTTTTTTTTCTTAAACTTAGACATAATTATTCTCTATTTTGAGGTTCAGCTTCAGATAGGTTTCTTGGAAACAAATCTCTTACTTTTTCCATTTTGTCTTGCAGCTCTAGGAATTCCGGACTTTCTTTTTCGTCTGCTGGCCAACCGTCCGACCTATTGGACATAGACTGATAGGTTTCATTATAAAGACGTTTTGCTTCTCGATCTCTGAGGATCGCATAAGCTCTTACGAGTTCATTAGTAACCGCTAAGTACATTTTATATGACGCTTGTCTGTCGTTTACTAAAGATACAATTGCTTTCTTGGGATTATCAGAAGAATCTGGATCTCTCTTGCCCCTACAATAGGTACAGGCATTTCTTGGTTCAGTTGCTCCTCCGTTATCTAAAAAAGCTACAGTAGCTTCCGTTAGTTTACCGATTTCCATATCCTTATCCTCTACAAGGAGACGGTTCTCAGCATTCACAATCACCTGGAAAATATTCTTTTCCTTCACTGGGGGCGGTGGCGTGTTCTCAGGAAGTGGTGGCGGTAGTTTACTAGCAATACCGCTATCTACTTCAATCGTGGTGGTAACCAGGAAGAAGATCAATAGTAGGAATGCGATGTCTGCCATCGATCCCGCGTTTACTTCTGGTGCAGATCTCCTAGCCATAATTTATCTTTTTAATTGTTTGCTTACTCCAGCCCATACAACTGTTCCTATGGCTACTATTCCAAGTATGTAGAACATGTATAAAGAAGCTCCTATCCAACGCGAGGTTCCTGCTGTAAGTAATTCTCCATCTTCTAGTTCAATTACCCTGCCATTTATATCGATAACGCTGTCATCAGCTAAGGCGTAATAAGAAATTAAAGCTACAACAACCAAAAGTCCTACAGATATCCCTGCCTTTTTAAGAGCTGCGGGATTAGTAAATAAACCTTTTAGTACAAAGAAAAGTACGATGAGTACCGTAAGTCCAAGCGTAACATACGCTAGAATTATCAGGGGCGATACGGTAACAGCCTGGCTGCCACCTGTATTTAGTTCTATGGCTTCATCACCTAATGCTAGCGTATAGAAAAAGAATGCCATCGCTATAAGGCTCAAAAGAAGAACTAGGTATTTTAATGCTTTATGTAAAACCATGATTTGTTTTTGTTATGGTTAATTACTTACCGTTCTTGTAATCTACAAGAATGTCGATAAGAGTGATAGATGCGTCTTCCATATCATTTACGATACTATCGATTTTAGAAACAATGTAGTTATAAAAAATCTGAAGGATAATCGCTACGATAAGACCAAATACGGTTGTAAGTAGTGCTACTTTAATACCTCCAGCTACAAGAGATGGTTCCATTGTACCAGCCTCTTCAATACTGTTAAAGGATCCAATCATACCTATTACAGTACCCATAAATCCAAGCATTGGAGCAAGAGCGATAAATAAAGATACCCAAGATACATTCTTCTCTAATTGGCCCATTTGAACTCCACCATAAGCAACAACCGCTTTTTCAGCAGCTTCAATGCTTTCGTCAGCTCTGTCAAGTCCTTGATAATAGATAGATGCAACAGGTCCTTTAGTGTTACGGCATATATCTTTAGCAGCTTCTACACCACCACTTTTAAGAGCTTGTTCTACATCTGCAGCAAGTTTCTTAGAATTTGTTGTAGAAAGATTCAAGTAGATAATCCTTTCAATGGCAATAGCAAGTCCTAATATAAGACACACTAATACGATTGCCATAAATCCAGGACCTCCATCAATAAAGTTTTTCTTTAATACTTGGTGGAAAGTTTCTGTCGTTTTTGTTTCAGTAGCATCTTGTACTAATGCTGAAGCTGAAGCTACACCAGTAACACCTAATGTCATGGCTGCCGTGAATAAAGTTGAAAGGGATCGTTTCATTTGACTTATTTAATTAATTTAAATTTTCAGATTATTGGGGGTAAATATATAATTTATCGAGCGAAAATAACATAACATTTCTTAATGTATCCATAAAAATTTAAGGAAAGAGGTTATATAGTTCCTATTTAACAGGTTTAATTATAAAGAAAACTATGGGGATTCAGCAGCTTAGGGCTTTTCACTCGCTTGTATTATCTAATTGTTAACAATAAAAAGAATCCCCTAAAATAAAAAGAGCTCTATTTATTTAATAAAAAAGAGCTCCTTAAAGTACCTCAGGCCGGAATCGAACCGGCACGCCGTGAAGCATTGGATTTTGAATCCAACGTGTCTACCAATTCCACCACTGAGGCATTTTGTAATTGGGAAGGCAAAAGTAATAAATAAAAATACTTTCTAAGAACAAATTGCCTGTTATTTAGAATGTCTTCTCTAAAATTATAAGTACATTTGCACGCTTAAAATCAAGACTTAAAAGATTTTAATATGAATTACGCTTTACAACAAGATGCTAAATTATTCGGCTGTCGCCAGAGTATGGACCTTGCTTCTGCTATTGCAGACAAGTATGGGGCCTCCTTAGGCAAGGTGAATTTTTCAACCTTTAGTGATGGAGAGTTTCAACCCTCTTTTGAGGAATCTATAAGAGGTTGTCGTATTTTTATTATTGGATCCACACAACCCAATAGTGATAACATCATGGAAATGCTTTTGATGATGGATGCTGCAAAGCGTGCTAGTGCAAGACATATTACAGCGGTGATTCCTTACTTTGGTTGGGCGAGACAAGATCGTAAAGACAAACCTCGTGTGCCTATAGGAGCAAAAATGATCGCTAAGATTCTAGAATCTGCTGGAGCGACTCGTATTATTACGATGGATTTACACGCAGACCAGATTCAAGGATTTTTTGAAAAGCCAGTAGACCATCTTTTTGCCAGTTCTTTATTTATACCTTACTTAAGGAGTCTTAATTTAACTGACCTTACTATAGCTTCTCCAGACATGGGTGGTTCTAAGCGTGCTTATGCCTATGCTAAGACCTTAGAAAGTGATGTAGTGGTCTGTTACAAGCAACGTCAGAAAGCAAATGTGATTTCCCATATGGAACTCATAGGTGATGTGACAGGAAAAAATGTAGTCTTAGTGGATGACATGGTAGATACTGCCGGTACACTTACTAAAGCTGCAGACGTGATGATGGAAAGAGGAGCAAAAAGTGTAAGAGCTATTTGTACACATGCGATCCTTTCAGGGAAAGCTTATGAGCGTATCAATAACTCTCAATTATTAGAATTAATCGTTACAGATTCGATCCCATTGAAACAAGAAAGCCCTAAAATTAGAGTGCTATCTTGTGCATCGTTATTTGCAGGAGTAATGCAAAACGTGCAAAATAATGAATCGATCAGTGACAACTTTATAATGTAATTTCATTAACTAAATATATATAACATGAAATCAATCACGATCTCAGGATCAAAAAGAGAAAGCGTGGGCAAAAAGTCAACTAAAGCCCTACGTAATGCTGGATTGGTACCTTGCGTAATTTACGGAGGAGACGAGCCTATACACTTTTCAGCAGAAGAGAAAGCATTTAAAAAATTGGTTTACACTCCAGACGCGCATACGGTTGTTCTCGATCTAGGTAAAGATGGTAAATACAATACAATTGCTCAAGACATGCAATGGCACCCAGTAAGAGAACTTCTTTTACATGCAGATTTCTACCAAATCTTTGATGATAAGATGGTAACTATGGAAGTGCCTGTAATTCTTGAAGGAGTTTCAAAAGGTGTTCTTAATGGGGGTGTTTTACGTCGTAACAATCGTAAATTAAAAGTAAAAGCATTACCAGCTAACTTGCCAGACTCTATCACTATAGATATTACTTCTTTGAAAATAGGAAATAAGAGATATGTACGTGATTTAAGAGTGGATGAGTATGAAATCATGCACCCAGACTCTGTCGTAGTAGTGATGATCAAAACTTCTCGTACAGCTGTCGCTGAAGATGAAGACGGTGAAGTTGAAGCAGCAGATGTTCCTTCTTCTCAAGATGAGGAAGCAACTGAATAAATACTTTTTATTTTATATAGAAGCTGCAAGATTTATTTCTTGCAGCTTTTTTTATTTTTACACCCTACCATGTTGAATTGGCTTAAAAAAATATTTGTTGGTGAATCTACCATCACGACTATTCTAAATGAAGAAGATCCCATGAAAAAATTCATGATTATAGGTCTGGGAAATCCAGGTGCAAAATATGTGCAAACCAGACATAATATAGGTTTTAAAATACTGGATGAAATCGCTAGTTTAAAGGAAGCTGCTTTTGAAACTCTAAAGTTAGGAGACGTCGCAAGTATTACTCATAAAGGTAAAAGCGTCCTCTTACTAAAACCTAATACATACATGAACTTGAGCGGTAAAGCGATTAAGTTTTATATGAAACAAGAAAATATAGACATAGAAAATATTCTTGTCGTTACAGATGATTTGAACCTGCCCTTTGGTGCCCTGCGCATGAAGGCCAAAGGAACGGACGGAGGTCATAACGGTCTAAAAGACACGCAAGTCACTTTAAATACTCCTAAATATCCTCGATTGCGTTTTGGAATTTCTGATGAATTTTCAAAGGGGAGTCAGGTAGATTATGTTCTAGGAGAATGGAATAAGAACGAACAGAAAGATTTGCCAGAGCGCTTGAGTACTGCTGCTGACATGGCACTCTCTTTTACACATGCAGGACTTGCTAACACGATGAACCAGTATAATGGGAAGTAGTTATTAGAGGGGAAATAGCTGGATGATATTACCGCTTTCGCGAAAGCGAGACAAAAACAAAGCAACACACGAATATTACAATCATTAAAAGGCTCTTAAAAGTCTCCAAATGTGAGGAGATTATTATAATTTGCATGCTTTCAAAGAATATCCTGAATTGAACACTTATACTAATATTGATCAATATAAAGCTTCCAAAGGCGCTGTGGTAACCATAGGTACCTTTGACGGAGTACATCAAGGACATCAAAAAATTCTAGAGCGAGTAGTAAAGAGAGCTCATAAGGATTCTTTGACGAGTGCTTTACTTACTTTTTTTCCGCATCCTAGAATGGTTTTACAACCAGATCAAGATCTTAAATTGATCAATTCTATCGATGAGCGTGTCGCACTTGTGGCAAGCCAAGGGATAGAAAATATCGTGATTCATCCTTTTTCAAAAGAATTTTCTAGAACTACTGCCATAGACTACGTGAAAGAAATTCTAGTGGATCGCTTACAGGCCAAAGTAGTGGTGATAGGTTATGATCACAGATTTGGAATCAATAGATCTGCAAGTATTAAAGAATTAAAAGAATATGCGGTCGAGTTTGATTTTGAAGTCATCGAGATTTCAAAAAAAGAAGTAGAAGAAGTAGCGGTAAGCAGCACCAAGATAAGGAATACACTGGAAAACGGTTCTATTGAAATCACTAACAAATACTTGAATCGCGATTTTAGTATTCACGGAGTTATTATTTCTGGGAAGAAAATAGGGCGTACGATAGGCTATCCTACAGCAAATTTATCGGTCAAAGAATCGTATAAAATTATACCTGCACCAGGAGTATACATCACAAGCTCCATCATCAATGGCCAGCCTGTTTACGGAATGACTAACATAGGCATTAACCCTACTGTTTCTAGCGATGCGGCACAGACTATAGAGACCTATTATTTAGACTTTAAAGAAGATCTTTATGGCAAAGAGATGGAACTCTTCTTTCATAAACGATTGAGAAGTGAAGAGAAATTTCACCATCTTTCAGATCTAGTGGCAGCCATGCAGCTGGACGAGAAAAATACCAGGCTTTATGTACAGCAAATGGGATAGATGGCTTTTTACACAAGTAGATAACACCGCCTTGGTTCTTTTTAGAATGCTGTTCGGGTTGCTCCTTGCTTGTGAGGCTTTTGGCTCTATTGCATTAGGTGCTGTGAACACACTTTTTATAGAACCTGATTTTACCTTTACTTTTATAGGATTTGAATTCCTTGAACCACTTCCAGGAAACTGGATGTATGTGTTGTATGTCCTGATGGGAATTGCAGGTTTATTAGTCATGGTCGGTTATAAATACCGTATGGCTCTATTGTTCTATGCCATCAGTTGGGCCTATGTTTATTTAATGCAAAAGAGCAGTTACAACAACCATTGTTATTTATTAATGCTGCTCAACTTTCTAATGCTATTGTTTCCGGCAAATCGATCTGCTTCTCTGGATGCGCTATGGAACCCGTCTTTCAGAAAAGAGCACATGTCCAGATGGATCTATGTCCTCATCATTACATTTTTAGGAATCATATATGCGTATGCTAGTGTGGCAAAATTTTATCCAGACTGGCTGGATGGGAGTTTTCCTAAATATTTAATGAGCACTAGAGGTCGGGATTTTGATATCCTGCAACAGGATTGGGTGCATCAAGCCATACTGTATTTCGGATTGTTTTTTGATCTTTTGATTGTGCCATTATTACTTTGGAAAAAAACACGGTGGCTAGCTGTTATTGCTTCTGTATTCTTTCATGTTTTTAATAGTGTGGTTTTTCAAATTGGCATTTTTCCTTACCTCGCTTTGTCCTTTTTGCTCTTTTTCTTTTCTACAGAGGTTTTGCATAAAAGATTCCTTTGGAAGAAATCTTATTATGTTGCTGCTGAAGTTCTCGTCCCTAAAACAAAGAAGCTTATTGTATTTTCTGGAACTATATTTCTTTTGGCGATGCTACTGCTCCCCTTACGTCATTGGATCATAGAAGATGATGTGCTTTGGACTGAAGAAGGTCATCGATTGAGCTGGCGCATGATGCTGCGCAGCAGAGTTGGATTAGGGACGTTTTATATCGTGGAAAAAGATACCGGTAAGAAAACAGCTGTTCAGTTAGAGGATTATTTGAGTCTTAAACAGCAGCGGTCTGTGCAATCAAAGCCTGATTTTATTTGGCAATTTGCTCAGGAATTGGAAGAAATATACGCTGAAGAAGGTAAAGAAATTGAGGTTTATGCAGACTTAAAAGTATCCATAAACGGAAGAATTAGAAAACAATTTACAGACCCTACAGTAGATCTTACACAGGAAGAGTGGAGTCATTTTAAACACCATAAATGGATCTTAGCTTCTTCTCTTTATAAAGAAAATAAGCGGCTAAAAAACTAAGCCATACTTAAGAGTAGTTATGTTACCGATAATCCCTAATTTTACTTCTTATATTTTAAATCAGATCACATGCTTCAAATAGCAGAAATACGTGAAAATAAAGAGGCTTTTGCAAAGGCTTTACAAAAGAGAAACATGGATGCGCTTCCTTTATTGGAAAGCGCCATCGCTGTAGATGAAAATCGCCGTAACCTTCAAGCGCAACTGGATGAGACGCTTTCAAAAAGCAACAAGCTGTCTAAAGAGATTGGAGAGTTATTCAAGTCTGGAAAAGCCGCTCAAGCAAATGAGCTCAAAGCCCAAACAATTGATCTAAAAGAATCTTCAAAACAGTTGGGGGAACAATTGAATGCAGTTGTAGAAGAATTACAGACTATTTTATATACGATTCCCAATATACCTCAAGACAGCGTTCCTGCCGGTAATAGTGATGAAGATAATGAGGTGGTTTCTCAACATGGAGAGATACCCGTATTGCACGAAGGTGCAAAGCCACACTGGGAACTAGTGAAGGATTACGATATCATAGATTTTGAACTCGGTAATAAAATTACTGGAGCAGGATTCCCTGTATACAAAAATAAAGGAGCGAGATTGCAACGAGCGTTGATCAATTATTTCCTAGATAAAAATACTGCTGCTGGTTATGACGAGATGCAAGTACCTCTATTAGTCAACGAAGCTAGTGGTTATGGCACAGGTCAATTGCCAGATAAAGAGGGGCAAATGTACCACGTAGGTATAGATGACCTGTATTTGATCCCAACAGCTGAAGTACCTATTACCAATTTATATCGTGGCAGTTTATTAGAGATGAAAGACTTTCCTGTTGCTATGACGGGTTATACCCCATGTTTCCGTCGTGAGGCTGGAAGTTATGGAAGTGACGTAAGAGGATTGAACCGCTTGCACCAGTTTGATAAAGTAGAAATCTTACGTATAGAGCATCCAGATCAAAGTGATGCTGCACTAGATGCTATGGTGGTGCATGTAAAAGGAATTCTTGAAGAATTAGAATTGCCTTATCGTATTTTGAGACTTTGTGGGGGCGATTTAGGATTTACTTCTACCTTGACTTATGACTTTGAAGTCTACAGTACCGCTCAAGAAAAATGGTTAGAAGTAAGTAGTGTTTCTAACTTTAAGACCTTTCAAGCAAATCGTTTGAAATTGCGTTACAGAACCGGAGATAAAGGAACAGAACTAGCCCATACTTTAAATGGCAGCTCCTTAGCCTTACCCCGTATTCTTGCAAGTATTCTTGAGAATTTCCAAGTCCATAATGCCATTCATATCCCTAAAGTATTGATCCCTTATTGTGGTTTTGATGCTATAGATTAACTTTTATACCTTATGCGTACTCTTTTTCTAGTTGTTGCGGTGCTTTCTTGTTCCATGGGCTTTGCTCAGGATTCTAAGCTTGCCGAAAACTATATGGATCAAGGGGAATATACCAAAGCTTTAAAAATCTATCAAAAAATATATGAACTCAACAAGCGCAATCCAAGGAGCGTGTTTGCGTTGGTGGAAGTTTATCAGCAATTAGAACGTTATGAAAGTGTAGATTCATTAATTGATCTAGTTCAGAAAACAACAACTCGCGATGAGGTATTTTCCATTGAAAGAGGTTACAATGCCACCTTGCAAGGAAAAGATAGCCTGGCTAACAAGTACTATCAAAAAGCTATAAAAGCGATAGATTCCTTACCGCAACTCACCTATGGAATAGCTTATAGATTTGAACAGCGCAATGAACTGGACAGGGCTATTGCCGCCTATGAAAAAGGAATGGCGCTCAATGACAAGCTCAATTACAATTACCAGCTGTCAAGATTATACGGCGAGAAAGGTGATTTAGAAAAGATGTTTGATACCAACATCAAAATGATAGAGCAAGATGCGGTTTATCGTTCCCGTGCTCAAGCACTTTTTTCTCAATATGTAACCGATGATGCAGAGAATGAAGGAAATAAGATCTTAAGGAAAGTGTTGTTATTACGCTTACGTGAAAATCCAGACCCTATATACAATCAGCTGTTATCATGGCTTTTTGTGCAGCAAAAGGATTTTAAAAAAGCCTTTATTCAGGAAAGGGCAATCTATATGCGTGATCAAACCAATATGTACAATATTCAAGATCTGGTAGAAACAGCTATTGATGAGAAGGACCTGGAAGCAGCAGCAGAGATACTGGACTATATGATTGAAGAAACACAATCTATAAGTGTGAAGTATACGGCGCAAAGTCTTAAGATTAAATTAAGGGCGGCTGCGGCAACCGCTGAAGCATATGAACAGATCAAACAAGATTATGAAAGTCTCTTAACCTATTACGGTAGAGATAAAGAGACGTTTAGACTGCAGCTGGATTACGCTAACTTTTTAGCCTTTAAAACAAATCAACCTCAAGAGGCAAGTGATTTACTTGTCGCCTTAGAGAAAACAAGTCTGAGTACATTTCAAAAAGCAGATGTAAAAATGTTACTGGCTGATATTCTTGTGTTGCAGGAGCAGTTCCATAGAGCGCTGATTTATTACAGCCAGATTCAGAATGATTTGCCCAATGATTTGCGTTCTCAGGAGTCCCAATTTAAAGTGGCGCGTACCAGCTATTTTCAAGGCGATTTTCCTTGGAGCCTTACTCAGTTAAAGGTGTTGCGCAGCGCTGCCAGCAAGCTCATTGCAAACGACGCTATGCAGTTAAGCCTCACTATTGCAGACCACTCTATAGAAGACACTACTTTTGTTGCGTTGAAAGCTTTCGCGAAAGCGGAATTAAAACAATATCAGAACAAAACAGCTGAAGCCATCACTTTATACGATCAATTACTGCTAGATCACAAAGGAGATCCTATCGAAGATGAGGCCTTACTCAATCAAGCTCAGCTCTATGAAGTAGAGGGAAGCTTTGAAAAAGCTAGAGATAACTATCAGGTGATCATCGATAATTATGGAGATGGAATCCTTGCAGATGATGCCTATTACCGACTGGGGCTGTTGTATCAAGAACAGCTCGCAGCTCCTCAAAAAGCCAAAGAGCTTTTTGAAAAAATAATATTTAACCATGCCGATAGTATTCATTTTGTAGATGCGCGGAGGCGCTATCGCAGGTTGCGTGGTGATGAAAATGAAAAGGCTTTTTAAAGCCTATTAAAATCAATTTAATTATGATTATATATAATGTGACTTGTAATATGGATGCTTCATTGGAGTCCGAATGGATCCCGTGGATAAGAGAGCATATTGCTAAAGTATTAGGGACTGGCTTGTTTATGGATGCGAGACTCACAAGAGTTCTTGTAGAAGATAAGGATGGCTCCAGTACTTTCTCTATTCAGTACAAAGCGATAGATAAAGAGGCGCTTCAAAAATATTACGACGATTACGCTCCTGCATTAAGGAAAGAAGGTCTTACTAAATTTGGAGAGCGAGTGCTGTCTTTTAGAACAGAGCTGGAATTGATTGATGAGTATAATGTGAAACGAAATTAGAAGGCAGTCGTTAGCTTTAATTAATAACCCATATACCAATAACTAAACAACTTGGCAAAATACAAACCTAAATATACTTCACAAGACAAAGGTGTTACTGCAAAGAAACACCTAGGGCAGCACTTTTTAAAAGATGATACCGTAGCCGTACGCATAGCAGACTGCTTGAGTTACAAAGGCTATGATCAGGTTCTGGAAATAGGCCCAGGAACAGGTGTGCTTACCAAGCACGTGATTAGAAAAGAAATTAAAGTTACTGCTCTAGAATTAGATCGAGAATCGGTAGCTTATTTGAAGCAAACCTTTCCCGTAGAACACTCTAAAATTGTCAACGATAAGACGTTTGAAGTCGTAGAAGCAGACTTCCTTAAAAAAGATTTGAGAGATATTTATGGAGAAGGCTCTTTTGCCATCATAGGGAACTTTCCATATAACATCAGTACACAAATTGTTTTTAAGACCATTGAGAACAGAGATCAGATTCCAGAATTTGGTGGGATGTTTCAAAAAGAAGTGGCTAAGCGTATATGCGCTTCTCACGGTTCTAAAACATATGGTATACTATCTGTCTTAGCTCAGGCCTACTACCACGCTGAATACCTTTTTACTGTAGGCCCCGAAGTGTTTAACCCCCCGCCTAGAGTCGATAGTGGCGTATTGCGTTTAATTCGAAAGGTGGACTATAATGATTTGCCTTGTTCTTATGCAAAATTACGTGAGGTGGTTAAACTAGCTTTTCAACAGCGTCGTAAGACCTTGAGGAATTCGTTAAAAACAATGAATTTACCTGATGAAATGAGAGAAAAAGAGATCTTTAATCTCAGACCAGAACAGATCAGCGTGCAGATGTTTGTGGATTTGGTGCAAGAGATTGAGGCTATTGAGGATTGATTTTTACGGGCTAACAAACTCTCTTAGAAAGTAACATGCCCAGTAGTTCTCTTGATATTTGTCGCTGCTATCAAAAAAGTGATATGCCGCTCTCTTCCTCGCAGTTGAGAAACAAGCCATTTTTCTGTAAATACGAGTGTCGAGAACAGATCTAGACCAAGTCACCTCAAATTGTTGGCAGGTCAAATCTTAAAAGTTTGCTCTTTAAAATCAACTTGATAGAAACAATTAGAATACAACTGCATTAAAAACCAAAATATCAATATAAATAACTACAATACTTCTCTTGTGTGTATGGACTTAGTTTTGTTTAACTTTGTAAAAATAATAAAGGAAAATATCATGGCATTAGAAATAACAGATGCAAACTTTGAAGAAACAGTATTAAAAAGTGATAAACCAGTATTGGTTGACTTTTGGGCAGCATGGTGTGGACCGTGTCGTATGGTAGGACCTATCATTGAGGAGGTTTCTACAGAATATGCTGATACAGCTGTAGTAGGTAAAATGGACGTTGATGCAAATCAAGAATTTGCTGCTAAATACGGCGTGCGTAACATTCCTACAGTACTAGTTTTTCAAAATGGCGAAGTAGTAGGTCGTCAGGTAGGAGTTGCTCCTAAAAACGCTTACACAGATGCTCTAGATGCTCTGTTGAAATAGTTTCAAAATATCCTATAAAAAAGCCTGTTCTACTGGAACAGGCTTTTTTATGCTCTTTTTTCAGATTTGTACGAGTTTTAATTTATTTTTTTGCTGAAAGTTGGAATTTGCTAGCCATACTTTAATAAAATACTAATACAGTGCAAATGGCTAATGTGTTATCTTGATATCAAAACAATACATCATGAGTAAGACCATAGTATTAAAGCAACGACCAAAAGGAATTCCAAAGACTAGTGATTTTGAATTTATTGAAGAGGAACAGCCGCTACCAAATGACGGGGAAGTCTTGTTGAAAACAAAATACGTTTCTGTAGATCCCTACCTAAGAGGACGCATGCGGGACGAAAAGTCCTATATAGAACCATTTCAACTAGAGAAGCCTTTAGCGTCAGCTATAGTTGCTGAGGTGATGGAAAGTAAGCATGACGATTTTAAAAAAGGAGACTTTCTAATGGGTATGTTAGATTGGAAAGAGCTTCAAGTGAATTCAGGTAAGGAATTACGCAAAGTAGATCCTCGACTGGTTCCACTTAGTGCTTATTTGGGAATTTTAGGAATGACTGGGTTGACGGCATATTTTGGTTTGAATAGAATAGGAGCACCTAAAAAAGGGGAAACACTTCTAGTTTCTGGGGCTGCTGGAGCCGTGGGCTCTGTAGTTGGACAGATTGGAAAAATTAAAGGGTTGAAAGTAATTGGGATTGCAGGCACCGATGAAAAAGTGGCTATGCTCAAAGATAAATTTGGTTTTGACTCGGCGATCAATTACAATAAAGTTACGGATATGGCGAGTGCCATTAAAGAACATGCTCCAGAAGGTATAGATGTTTATTACGATAATGTGGGAGGGAATACACTGGATGCCGCAATGAAGAATATCAATAGATTTGGTCGCGTGATCAATTGTGGTGCGATCTCCCTTTATAACGAGACAGAACAGCCTACGGGTCCAAGATTAGAAACCACCCTAATAAAACAGAGTGTCAAGATGCAAGGCTTTATAGTGAGTAATTACGAGGAAGATTTCCTTGAAGGCATACAGCAACTTTCTCAATGGTTGCTTGAAGGAAAGTTAAAGCAAGAGGAGACCGTCGTGGAAGGATTTAATCAAATACCTCAGGCATTTATAGACCTTTTTAATGGTAAAAATAAAGGTAAAATGTTAGTTAAAGTCTACTAGTTAGTGGAGGTATAAAGGATCTTATTTAGGACTTGCTTTCGCGAAAGCGAGAACAAAACAAACTCAAAAATACAAGAGAAAACAGAAAAGGCAACTCAAGGATTCCTGCTTTATTTTATTATCTTCACCCTATGGACGTACAACAAGAACTCAACAAAACCACTGGTTTTAAAAACTTACAGTTACTTGCTAGCCAAGTGGTGGAAGGTTATATAAGTGGGATGCACAAATCGCCTTTTCACGGTTTTAGTGCTGAGTTTGCGGAGCATAAGATTTATAATCAGGGAGAAAGCACGCGTCATATCGACTGGAAATTATTTGCTAAAACAGATAAGCTTTATACCAAAAGATATGAAGAGGAAACCAACCTGCGTTGTCATCTTATTATAGATAATAGTCCATCGATGCATTATCCGATTACTAAAAAGCAAGAAATAGGATCGCTTAATAAAATAGGTTTTACTGCGCTCGCAGCAGCAAGTGTGATGAACTTATTAAAGAAACAACGCGATGCCGTAGGATTGAGTATTTATGCTAATGAGTACGAGTATTACGCTCCAGAAAAAGGAAGTGAAAGGCATCACAATATGTTGTTGGACCAACTTTCTAGAATAAGCAGTAGCAAACCAAGTGGTCAAACTACAGACACTTATAAATACCTGCATGAAATAGCAGAGAACATCAAACGCAGGTCCCTTATCTTTCTTTTCACTGACATGTTCCAAAGTGATAGACATGAAGATGAACTGTTTGAAGCCTTAAGGCATTTAAAATATAAGAAACACGATGTGGTTCTTTTTCATACCTACGATAGTGCTACTGAGGTTAATTTTGAATTCTCTAATAGACCCACCCGTTATACAGATGTGGAAACAGGAGAATACATCAACCTCTATGCAGATAACGTAAGAGAAGAGTACCAGAAGGCGGTAAAGGAATATTTTGAAAAATTACGGGTGCGTTGTGGACAGAATAAGATCAAGTATATGCCGGTAGATATTCAGCAAAATTTTGATGTGGTAATGACCACTTTCCTACTAGAAAGACAGCTTTTTAAATAGGCGCTACTATATTATAGTTAAAACCTGCCTCCTGATTTTATCTTACATCAGGTTTTTATAGAATAAAAAAAGCCTATCCGAAGACAGGCTTAGTGCAACTGGTTGATTGATAAAAGTACGAGTTGCTATAAAGGAATTACTGGCTAAATCCTATTGATGTGAACGGGCATTTTTATTTGCTGCCATAAAAATGCTTGGGTCTTTTTCTTGGAATGAAATCAAGTTTTGGAACAAACAAAGATCAGCTCTTTATGAGTTTTTCTACCTGTACTCGATCATTATGTATCAATTCTACAAAATACATTCCTTGTTTTAAATCACTAATTCCATAATGGTTTTGTGATCCTTTAAAACTTTTTACCAGTTGACCAGATACATTGTAAATACGTAGGCTTTCTACTTCTTCAGATAGCCTAAAAGTGTCTGATGCTGGATTGGGAAATAACTTGATCAAAGAAGATGAAGAACGTACATCATCATTACTTAACGGGTCTTGTAATTGCTGAGTCGTATATAATTTATATTCTCCAGGTTGTAAATTCATCAAGGCCGTTGGGTTGGTAACGTTGATGGCCGAGTTATTATTAAAATAATCGAACCAAGTCCCTGTTTGTGAGAAGTTAGGATTGACATTTTGAGCAGTCACCGCAAAGTTAGCTACAACAACCGCATCAAATTGAGAGCCGTTAAGGTTAATTCTTTTTATGAGCCCACTTACATCAAGGTTGTTGGTGTTGCTATTAAAGGTGTCTGGGTACAAGGTTTTAAAATTGATCATGGTAGCCGTCACGTTGTACAAATCCATACGGTCTGCATCTGTATCATAACCTAGTGTCCATGGAATAGGTTTACGTCCTGTGCGGCCATTTAAATCAATGTCCAATTCATAACCTAGTTCTCCAAACTGCCATAACATTTTAGGTCCAGGAATGCTATACAACATCGCAGCAATGGCCTCTTGTCTATCTAAAGCCACAGGCAATGTCCTAACATTATGAGAAGAGTTGGAATTATTGCCGAATTGGAGGTTCTTATACATCAACCTTTGCTCGTCATGACTTTCTGCATAAGCAACTAAGTGTTGATTATTAAAGTTACGCGAGTTGTAATAGGACCTAAAGATGTTTGCATTACCACCGAATCCCATAGAGCTTTCATTGTACTGGTCTGTCATTTTTCCCCAGAGCATAAAACCAGCGTCTGCAAGCGCTTTTTCTTCACTATTATCGGCAAGGTGTTCCAGAATCATGTAAATATCTGTACTATTTGCATTCCATATAGTATTGCGGTAATCATTTAAGATAGCGACTCTAGAGGCATCATAGGCATTCCATGCCCCTATATTTCCTAAGGTATTGTTTTGAGTAAATCCTTTAGAAAGGTCAAATCTGAATCCGTCCACTCGGTACTCATCAATTAAAAATTGCAAGGTTTGTTTTACATAGTCACGCGTAAAGGGGCTCTCGTGATTCATGTCATAGCCTACATTAAAGTCATGACGTGCTGTAGCGTTCATGTACGGGTTATTTGTCGCTGGCCTAAAGTTAGCTTGGTCCCACCACATTTGACACAAAGGGCTTTGACTGAAAGCGTGATTGTACACAACATCAATAATAACCGCAATGCCTTTTGAGTGGCATAAATCTACCAATTCTTTAAATTTTTCTGGAGTACCGTATGCTTTGTCTACCGCTCCATGAAGTTTAGGATTATAACCCCAACTGTCGCTGCCTTCAAATTCGTTGATAGGCATTAATTGAAGGGCATTGATTCCTAAGGTTTCTAAGTAATCCATACGATCGATCACTTGCTGGTAACTGTCTTGCTCTGAAAAATCTCTTACGAGTAATTCATAGACCACTAGATTTTCCTTGTTGGGCCTTGTAAAGTTATTCACGGCCCAGTTATAAGCTGTTTTCTGATAGGTGTACAAAGTTACATCCCCAGTAGTCTCATTAGATGGATAGGTTGCTAGATTAGGGTAATTGCCTGCTGGAATAAAGGCATCGCTTCCAGGATCTAATATCAGCTGGCTGTAAGGATCGGCTATTTTGATATCAAAGTCCACAAGATATTGATACATAAACTCGGTATTTGCAGAGAATTCAATAGAAGGAACAGTTATCCAAAAGTAGTCTCCGTCTTTATTCATCTGGTAATTGGTATCCAGATTCCAGTTGGTAAAACTTCCAATCAGGGCCACATCATTTTTAAGAGGTGCAGCAAGAAGGAAAGTCACGCTTCCATCGGCATTTTCATTAACACCGTTTTTTAACCCTGTAGGGCGTGGAATACTCGGAGTAGTACCAGGAACAAATACATGGATCGTGTCACTGGAAGTATCGGTACCATTAGTGGCAGTGATGCTAATCTCATAAGAACCAGAAGAGGTAAATGTATAAGGACTACTGATGTTCATAGCGGTAGTAGAAGCTATACTAGAATTATTTATACTCAGATCTAGAGCTGTATTTTGAGAGCAGTCACCAGAAATAGTTATGTTTTGGTTTAAGCTAAATATGTCTCCATCTTGTGGAGAGGTAATTGCCGTGTTCAAACCAGGTTGAAAGACGTCGAGAAAAATATCTGGACTGGTCTGAGCAGTTGCTGTAGCATTTCTTATGACTAGGCAAATTTCAGAAACTATATCTCCTGGAGCGACATTGTAAAATTGATCTATACTTGTTCCTAGAGTAAGTTGGTACATATTACCACTTGTATTTACAAATTGGGGAGCAGTGGTATTATCGTTAAAACTGCTGTTCACAATATTTTGCCACCTATTCCCATTGATATTCAATCCGGTATAGGCATAAAGTATTCCTGTCGCGTTTTCTAACCCTGTTCCAGTGGCATCAAAAGTTAATGTTACTTGATCGGTAGGGGTGGGTGTGGATGGTGATGTGGTTACTTGAGCTTTCGCGAAAGCGAAACAAATAAAGGCCATCAAACATAAAGCAAAGTTTTTCATAGCTTGAGTTTTAAGCAAAAAAAGGGCTGCGAACAGCCCTTAAATAAAATAAATTATGGAATTATTCTTGTGGAATAAGCAAGAAACTACCGTCTAAATCATTGAAGAAGATATCGTAGGTACCCGCCTTTACGGTGATGTTTGGGTCGTTATTATTGTTACCCTGTCCAGCGTAAGCAGAGGTGTTATCGCCCCAGCTATCTGTCCAGTCGTTGTCAGCTCTGATTTTCATTTCACCAGCTATTAATACCATATCGCGTCCTACCCATTGGTGAGGGTCAAAAGTAGATTGTGTCAGGTCCGTATCTGGATCATTCCATCCATTAGGAGTTGCAGCTCCTATAATTGCCATACTCGTGTAAGCAGGAGCAGTGGCAGCAGTTGTGTTTGCAACCATACTAAAACTTGAAGAACCTTCTGAAGTATTAGTTACTCCTGTTACATCTATGTTAAAGTCATAATATCCAGCGGTAGGAGCAGAAAAGCTGTTAGGGTCATTTCCAGCACCATCATTGACACCTACAGCACCATTTCTTTCACCGTATTGTGGTTGCCACATTCCTAGGTTTGAAAGAAGTTTAAAGTCATCAGCATTGAAGTATCCTGTGTAATAATGCTTGTTCACATCATTGATATCTACATAAAGAGCAGGGTTCGTTTCTCCGTTTCCATCACCATTATTCCATCCTGGCTCTGTTGCAGCGCCTACAAAGTATAAAGGTTTGAAAGGGTAGGCTTCAAAAGGAGTAATGATCGCAGTAATTTCATTAGAAAATACTGGATTTACAGCTGTAGAGGCTGTAGTAGCTTTTACTCTTAACTTGAAATTACTAGCAGTACCTGGCTCTGCGCCTAATCCTAGGGCAGCGTCATTTAATGCATTGTAAGTAACCGCTGTATTGGTACTGTTGTTTGCCCCCAATACTGCAGGCGCACTGAAGTCTCCTGATTCAAGATCCATTTCTAGTTGGTAGTCAATTTGAACAGGAGTTTCAAAAGTTATTCTGTTCCATGAAAACCTTTCGGCAAGATCTGGACCATTTGTTTCTGTTACCTCAAAGGTATTTGTTTGGGGAGATAAAACGATTTCTCCAGAGCTGTTCGTGTCTAACGAAAACTCTTCGCTATCGGTATCATCACAAGAGATAACTGCTGCGATAGCTAAAAACGAAAGCATTAATATTGAAAACTTTTTCATTTGTATTTGATTTATAAGATTAGTAACCAGTGTTTTGTGGTTGTAGATTAGGATTTTGATTTAATTCTTGTGCCGGAATAGGTAAGACATTTCTGTAAGCAGCTGTTGTGGTACCATTTTGTACATTTCCTTTCCAAGCCCATACTTTAGAAGTAGTGAACTGTCCGAAACGCACTAAATCTTGACGTCTATGTGTTTCCCAGTGCAATTCACGGGCTCTTTCATCTAGTAGGAAGCCTAAGTCTATTTGTCCAGTAGTTAGGTTACCACTCGTGTTTCCATAAGCTCTTTCACGTATGATGTTGATATAGTCTCTAGCAGTGTTGAGGTCTCCACCAGAGCCACCTCTTAAGACAGCTTCAGCATACATTAAGTAAGCATCAGATAAACGAAAGACAGGGAAGTCAATATCTACAAAATTACCTGCTTGATCCAGGCCAGCAGATCCATCTACGTTGACGTTTTTAAATTTCTGTATGGCAAAGCCATCTTTAAATTGTCCTACGTCTGCAATTTCTTTTGTTTGATCATCGGTAAAGAACGTCTCTCTGGTATCAGCAGAGTTTTCTTCTCCTGGGAATAATTCTACAAATTCTGGTGTAGTTCTAATACCACCCCAACCACCGTTGATGCCGAATTCTGTTGGGTCCATGTTTCCACCTACTGGTGCGTGAGTTAAATAAGTAGTACCACCGTAAGTTTGTGTATTTAAACCATCAAAATTAATGGTCCAAATAAATTCGCTCTCTGCACCATTGCGATCGTTATCTGCTTGAAAACTGTAAGCATAAGGTACTGTAGGCACCGTGTACCCCGCTGAAATCACTTTATTCAACTGTGTAATGGCGTCTGTGTTTCTTTCGGTTCCTGTGTAGACTTCAGCATTCAGATAGATTTTTGATAAAAGCATCCATAGCGCCGCTTTGTCTGCTCGTCCATATTCATTCATACGAGCGGCTACCATATCATCTTCAATGGCTAGCAATTCTAATTCTATAAATTGAAATAACTCAGCGCGATTTTTTACTTCTGGTAAAACGGCTGGATCGTAGTTGACATCTCTAAAAGGCATCTTTCCAAAAAGATCCATTCCGTGGTAATAAGAATAAGCTCTTAAAAATCTAGCTTCAGCTCTATACTTTGCAACATCTGCTCTGATATCTGCTGGGATATTGTATTCATTTAGTTTTGCATCTGTACTTAGCGCTAAGAATTCATTACAAACGGCTATTTGATAATTCACTCTTGAGAACATGGCATTGATGAATTCATTACCATCTGTCCATACATGACCGTGTAGGTCTTTGATGGTACCATCATTCCAAGCGATAATCGCCTCGTCTGTAGTCAGTTCTTGCATGTTCCAGTATAACCTTAGGTAGTTGGAGAAACCACCATCGATTCCAGAAATGTCTGCATCACCATCACCACCAGCTTGTCCACCTACGGCAAGACCGGCATAAGCTTTGGCAATGATACCACGATAAGTGGCAGGATCTTGAAATAACTCTGCTTCAGTAACCCGGTTATCCCTTGGCTCTACTGTAAGTGCATCATCACACGCAGTAAAAACAAGCATCCCAAGAAACAAAAAGATAATTGATTTGTATATTTTCATAGTTTTGCTTTTTAAAATTTAAACCCTAATCCAAAGATTAGTCCTCGGTTACGAGGGAAAAGATTGTTGTCTACACCACCGAATACTTCAGGGTCCACCCCGTCGTAATCTGTAATAGTTATAAGGTTGGTTCCTGTAACAGATGCTCTTATATCTACTTTTTCACCTGGAAAATTATAACCTAAGGAGATGTTATCCAGTTTGATAAAATCGGCTTTCTGAATGTAATAGTCAGAAAATAACCTCTGTTGAGAGAAGTTGGTATCTAAAACATCTACAGGCGCATTGATATAAATTGGATTCTGTGTATTGGTTGGAAAAATACTACCGTAGTTAGCTGCGTTAGAAGCCACGTTATTGTAGTTGTATCCACCGGCTGCACCTCTAAAGGTAAAACTTAAATCTAGATTTTTATAATTGAAGTTGGAAGTGAACCCAAAATACAGATCGTGATTTGCTTTTTTATACCGAACTCGGTCGGCATCGTTGATGATATTATCACCATTGGTGTCTACAAAGACACCATCTAACGGATTTCCATCTTGATCGTATACTTGACGGAACACACTGAAGGTAGTTGGGTCAAATCCCACAGCCCATTCTTGAATCGTATTTCCTACACCACCAGAAATTCCTCCTATTGGTACAGGAGTATTATCAGCCCCAGCAAGATCAGTAATTTCTATTTCTTGTACCGTTGCATTTGCAGATAGGGTCCAATTGATGTTTTCTGACTGAATCATCTTTATAGAAATACTAGACTCTATACCTCTACTTTTAGTTTCTCCTGCGTTTATGAAACCAAAATTTTCTAATCCACCTGCTGGAAGCGGAGCGTATTGTAGAACATCAAAGGTTTCTCTATAAAAACCATCTACGCTACCAGTAATACGATCGTCAAAGAAACCTAAGTCGATACCTGCATTCCACTGATCAGTAGTTTCCCATTTAGGGTCAGTAATTCCTTCTGGACGTATGGTAGTGACAAATTGATTTCCAAATTGTACAGCCGCTTGAGGTTGTCCCGGTGTGAATACTCTGATGAACGGGAACGATGCAGCGATATTTTGCTGTCCTGTCTGACCAAAACCTCCACGGATTTTAAGTTGAGATAAGAAGCCACTGTTCTGAACAAAATTAGTATTAGTTAATTTTAAGGCTCCGCTAATACCGTAGAAGTTAGCCCATCTGTTTTCTTCAGAAAAACGAGAACTACCATTACGGGAAGCACTAGCTGATAGAATAACTAAATCCTTAATATCAAAGGAAGCTCTTGCAAAGGCAGTTATTAGAGTAGATTCATCTACAGCTAATGGATTGTCTTGTAATCCACCGTTTACAGAAGAACGACCTCCTGTTTGGCGCATGAAATCTTGGTAACTTCCACCTAATGTTAGCTCCATATCAGTATCTAGAGCCCCTAAAGTTCGCTTATAATCAAAGCGACCATCTAACAATTGGTTTCTTCTAAAGCCTTCACTAAAACTTCTGTTATTTCCACGAGCTCCAGCTCCAGAGTTAAAATCTCTAATCGAGTAACTATCAAATTCGTTGTAATCGATACCTGCATTACCAGTAAACTTCAAACCTGGAACTTGTCTGATGTTGTAAGCAGCATTAAGATTTAATCTGGCTTGTGAATTATCCAATTGGGAATCTAAGCTGTTCAATAGTCCTAATGGATTGCGAGGGGCATTAGGTTCAGGCCCTGTAGTGTTGGTGTATTCAAAATAACCTCCATAAGCGCCACTGTTATTGAAAATAGGTTGTGTTGGATCAAAAACTACAGCAGCTCCTATGGCACCAGCATCAGCATTTCTGATTTCCTCTTGGGCCATTTGAGAGGTAAAGGTGAATCTTAAATCACCTTTTAAGAAATTCTGTCTTACATTAAGTCCTAAGGTAGCTCTTTCATAACCTGATCTCAATAAAGTACCATGTTCGTTAGTGTAACCAAGTGAGGCACGTATAGAGGTAGTCTCATAACCTTTCTCTGCGGTTAAGTTATGTATGACTCTCGTACCATTTTGGTAAATTTCGTTTTGCCAGTCGGTGTTGGCAGTTCCTAATACAGAAGGATCTCTACCTTGATCTGTTATGAGTTGTCTAAACTCGTCTGCACTTAACACATCAGCATAGTTTTGAACCTGGTTGACTGCAAATTGGACATCGTATTCCAATTTAAGGTCGCTATTTAACTTTGCTTTTTTGGTGGTGATCAAAACAACACCATTAGAAGCTCTGTTACCATATATAGCTGTAGCACTCGCATCTTTAAGAATAGTGAACGACTCAATGTCTGCTGGGTTGATAGAATTAAGACTTGCATTACGTTGATCTAATGGCACCCCATCTACTACATAAAGAGCATCTGCATTTCCACTTAAAGTAGACCCAGGACGTACTCTAATGACCGGCCCGTCGCCTGGACGACCAGAAGCAGCAGTAACTTGCACACCTGCCACTTTACCAGCTAGTAGTTGGCCAGGAGATACAATGGCTCCTTTGTTAAATTCTTCTTCATCAACAGTCGTTTGCGCTGAGGTTACATTTGCCTTTTTAATACTACCATATCCTATTAGAACGATCGCATCTAACTCAGAAGGGTTTTCTTCTAAAGTAATATTGATCAAGGTCTGTCCAGTAAAAGGAATTTCCTGAGTGGTATAACCTATAAAAGAGAATACGATGACGGCATCATTCGGAACATTATTTAACTTGTATTTCCCATCAAAATCTGTTGATGTACCGTTAGATGTTCCTTTTACCGATACAGTAGCACCTAAAGCTGGTAGGCCATTAGATTCTAATACTGTTCCAGTAATTACACTTTGAGCAAATGCAAAAAACGGTAGTAAAAATAACAGTAAAACTGCTTTTGATTTTTGATTCATTTCTTTGATTTAATTAGTTGTTAGTATCATCTTCTTCTCACACGGCAGCTAAATTATGTAAAGTAAATGTTAACAAAACCTTTTTCTTATTACATTCTACGAAAACGTTTTCGGTAAATGGTAGTATTATTTTATATTACCTTCACTTTCGCGAAAGCGAAACATACAAATATTCATAACCTAAGTTATAATGGCTCAAAAGATTACGCTTAAGAAAATAGCACAAGATTTAAAAGTCTCTATATCAACCGTTTCTAAGGCATTGAGAGATTCACATGAAATAAGTGTAGAGACTCGTGACAAGATCAAAGAGTATGCAAAGGAGTTCAATTACAAGCCCAATAGTATAGCGCTGAGTCTTAAGAATCAGAAGACAAAAAAGATAGGGATCATCATTCCCGAAATAGTTCACCATTTTTTTGCGACAGTTATTTCGGGGGTGGAACGAGTAGCAAATGAAAAAGGTTATCAGGTTATTATCACCTTGTCTGGAGAGAGTTTTGATAAAGAAGTCGTCAACATGGAAATGCTAGCAAATGGGAGTATAGACGGCTTTATTATGAGTCTTTCAAAAGAAACCATGGAGAAACAAGACTTTCACCATTTAAGAGAGGTGACTAATCAAGGAATGCCTATAGTTATGTTTGATCGTGTAGCTAACGACATACCTTGCGATAAAGTGATTATTGATGATGTTGCCGCAGGTCATGAAGCGACGGAGTTCTTGTTGAGAAAAGGTAAAAACAAACTGGGAATCATCAGTACCGTAGACTATGTAAGCGTGGGCAGATTGCGCTCTCAAGGCTTTAAACAAGCATTGCAACAACGGGGTTTTGAAGTAGAAGACCGCCAATTTCTCAAAATAGAAGACATTGACAATTGTGAAAGCGATATCGAAAACTTTGTAGTCAACAACAATTTTGATGCGGTAGTAGCAGTGAACGAGTTGTTTGCAGTTATAGCGAGTAAAGCCTTGCAAAAGGCGGGTAAGAAAATACCAGAAGATGTTGCTATTGTTGCGTTTACAGATGGAATGCTTTCTAAATTTGCAAGCCCTACCTTAACCACTATAGGACAAAAAGGCGAAGAAATGGGAGGGATCGCTGCTGCAAAACTCATTGAAAAGTTGGAGTCCAAAGATCACGATAATGAAACTTACGAAACCGTTATCGTAAAAACTACCCTAATAGAGAGAGAATCTACACCATAAACTAATAATTTTACACTTCCGATTAAAGTTATATCTTTAGCGAGAAATTGGTTGGAACTTTTACTGTTTCCATCAATTTGATCAATCAAAACTTATCTTCTTCACACACACCATAAGTTTTGATAAGTCATAAGGCTTATCGTCATTAAATCAATAACGATATGCAAAAACCTAAGTTAGGTTTCTGGGATATTTGGAACATGAGTTTCGGATTTCTCGGTATTCAGTTTGGTTTTGCCCTTCAAGGCTCTACCATGTCACGTATTTTTGAAACATTAGGAGCAGAGGAGTCTGAAATTCCATTATTATGGATCGCAGCGCCTCTTGCGGGTCTTATTGTACAACCCATTATAGGTTATCTCAGTGACAATACTTGGCACAAAAGATTAGGACGTCGTCGTCCTTTCTTTCTTATAGGGGCTATTTTGAGTTCTATCGCCTTGCTATTTATGCCTTATTCTTCAGAAGTATGGATGGCTGCGGGCTTACTACTCGTGTTAGATGCCTCTATTAATATCTCTATGGAGCCCTTTAGAGCGCTTGTTGCAGATAAGTTACCAGAATCACAACGCAGTTACGGATTTGTTGTACAAACCTTAATTATAGGTATAGGGACATGGGTAGCCAGTAACTTACCTAAATGGGTCAACAATACATTAGAAATTTCAAATGAAGCTGCTCCTGGAGTTGTTCCAGATTCTGTTAAAGTAGCTTTTGGGGTGGGTGCTTTTGTTTTTATCACCTCCATTCTCGTAACCATATTAACTACAAAGGAATATACTCCTGAAGAAATGGCTGCATTTGACGATGCCGGGAAGCCAGAAGAGAAAAAAGGAATGCTAGCTACCATTTTAGCGACCTATGCTTTAATGCCTTTAATAATGAAAAAATTAGGAGTGGTACAATTCTTCTCTTGGTTTGCATTTTTTGCGATGTGGACACTCGCAAATCCAGCACTTACCAGCCATGTATATAACGCCTCTAAACCAGACGTTATGGAGTTTGCTCAATTGACAACTAATGAGGATGGGGAAGAAGAAGCGGTTAGGTCTCTAGAAAATGAAATAGTGTTTTTAAGTGAAACCTCAAAAGCAACATACAAAAACTTAGATAAAGCTTACAATGAAGCTAGTGATGATGTGGGTTCTAAAATGGGTATCTACGGATTAACCTCCATGATTTTTGCATTACTTCTTACTTTCTATACGGCTTACAAGTCCATCAATAGAAAATACATTCACATGGGAAGTTTGCTCGCAGGGGCCCTCGGTTTCTTGTACATGTTTCACAGTCCGGGGGCACCAGATAACCTCTACATATCATTTGGGCTCATCGGTATTGCTTGGGGGAGTATTTTGTCCATGCCTTACGCGATGCTTTCCAGCTCTGTAGAATCCTCTAAAATGGGATTAATGATGGGGGTTTTCAATATGTTTATTGTCATTCCACAAATTATAGCCGCTATAGGAGGGGTCGTTTTACTGCACAATATAATTGGAGAAGAATCCATTCACGCGATGACTATTGCTGGATTATTCTTGGTTATTGCCGCATTCTCTAATCTACTAATTACAAATAAAAAGGCGATTACTTATCAGCCTGCTATTACAAACGAATAAATGGTTAAAAAAGCATTCATATTTGATTTAGATGGCGTTATCGTGGATACAGCAAAGTTCCATTTTATAGCTTGGCAACGATTAGCGGCGTCTTTAGGTATCAATTTCACAAAAGAAGAAAACGAACAACTCAAAGGAGTTTCTAGGGTGAATTCACTCAAGAAAATCTTAGAATGGGGAAATAAAGAAATCTCTCCAGAAGTTTTTCAACAAAAAATGGATCAAAAGAACGAAGAGTATCTCGATCTTATAAAAAGCCTAAGTACAAAAGACATCATGCCCGGTGTGCATGACTTCCTTTTAAATTTAAAAAAGCAAGAGCAACCTATTGCTTTAGGAAGTGCAAGTAAAAATGCGCGACCTATTTTACAAAAGCTAGGAATACGAGACCTCTTTGAAGTTATTGTAGATGGAACGGACGTTACTAAAGCAAAACCAGATCCAGAAGTATTCCTTAAGGCTTGCCAGCAATTAAATTATACAGCTCAAGAAAGTATCGTTTTTGAAGACAGTGTCGCAGGAGTGCAAGCTGCAAATAGAGCTGGAATGATCTCCATAGGATTGGGAGAAGAAAACATATTGCATGAGGCAGATGAGATTTTTACTCACTTTACAGATATGCCTCAGGATTATATCAACACATTACTAAGTTATAAGAAATGAATCAAGAATATATAATACCAAACGCGTGGTCTATCATCGAAGAAGGGTGGAAGCCTTCTCAAGTAGAATCTAGCGAAAGCCTTTTTTCCATCGGTAACGGTGCTATGGGGCAACGAGCAAATTTTGAAGAAAAATATTCAGGAGATAGCTTTCAAGGAAGTTACGTAGCAGGTGTTTATTATCCAGATAAAACCAGAGTAGGATGGTGGAAAAATGGGTATCCAGAATACTTTGCAAAAGTGTTAAACGCACCTAACTTTATAGGAATAGATGTTTTTGTAGATGGAGAAGAGTTGGATCTTGCGACCGTTCAAGAAGTGAGCGATTACCGTCGCGAGCTGAATATGAAAGAAGGCTGGTACGAGCGTTCTTTTGTAGCTCATTTTTCAGATGATAAAGCGATTAAAGTCGTTGCGCGCAGGTTTATGAGTCTAGAAATAGATGAGCTTGCAGTAATGAACTACGAAGTCACAGCTGTAAAAGGAGATTTAAGAATTTCTTTTCAGCCGTATATCGATGCAGGAATTACTAATGAAGATACCAACTGGGATGATAAGTTTTGGGAAGTAGAAAAACTGGTTTCTGAGGACCATCAAGGGCTGGTACGCAGCCGAACGAATAAAACCAACTTCTATGTAGCAACTTATATGCAATCGGAGTTGATTAAAAATGGTGAGCACGTGCAATATGCTGAGCATTTTGATCAGAATGATGCCGTGATCAGACATAAAGTTGGTTGCCATATAGCTCCAGGCGAAAGCGTCACCCTTATCAAGTATGCCGGTTATGTTTCTAGTATAAATCATGAACATTTAGAATTGTTTACTGCTGCAAAAGCTGTTTTACATAAAGCGACTGCATTAGGTTATGAAAGTTTGCTTAAATTGCAGGCAGATTCATGGGCGCAAATTTGGGCCATGGCAGATATAAGTATAGACGGTGATCTCAAAGCACAGCAAGGGATTCGTTTTAATATCTTCCAACTGAATCAAACTTATTCAGGTAAGGATTCTCGTCTTAACATAGGTCCTAAAGGATTTACTGGAGAGAAATATGGAGGTTCTACCTATTGGGATACAGAGGCTTATTGTATCCCTTTCTACATGGCTACCAAAGATCAACAGGTAGCACGTAATTTATTGAGATATAGATATGAGCAGCTAGACAAGGCCGTTGAAAATGCTAAGAAATTAGGGTTTTCTTCTGGAGCTGCTCTATATCCAATGGTTACTATGAATGGGGAAGAATCTCACAATGAGTGGGAAATTACCTTTGAAGAAATACACCGCAACGGGGCGATGGTTTTTGCTATTTACAATTACATTAGATATACCGGAGATTATAGTTATGTTCCAGAAATGGGATTGGAGGTAATGATTGCTATCGCAAAATTCTGGCACCAACGGGCGACTTATTCACAGCCAGCTAAGAAGTACATGATTCTAGGCGTTACTGGACCTAATGAGTATGAGAACAATGTCAACAACAACTGGTATACCAATTACTTAGCAAAATGGTGTATGGAGTATGCCGTAGAAAATATTCATAAAGTAAAAGAGACCTACCCATCTGATTACGATCGCATCATGGCCAAAACCCAACTGACAGATCGCGAGATCTCCTCATGGATGGATGTGGCAGAAAATATGTACATGCCTTTTGATGAAGAGTTAGGAGTCTACTTGCAACAAGACGGCTTTTTAGATAAAGAAATCATTCCTGTAAACGAGCTTTCTAAAGAACACAGACCTATCAACCAGAAATGGTCTTGGGATCGTATTTTGAGAAGTTGTTACATCAAACAAGCTGATGTGCTGCAATGCTTTTACTTCTTTGAAGACCATTTTACCAAAGAACAACTGTCCAAGCACTTTGACTTTTATGAACCTTTAACCGTTCATGAAAGTTCGCTTTCTCCTTGTGTTCACAGTATACAAGCAGCAAAGTTAGACCGTATGGATCAGGCTTATGAGTTCTATTTAAGAACCTCTCGTCTCGATCTTGATGACTATAATAAAGAAGTGGAAGAAGGTTGTCATATTACCAGTATGGCGGGAACATGGATGAGTATTGTAGAAGGTTTTGGAGGTCTTCAAATTATTGATGACAAACCTAGTTTTACGACCAAACTTCCCCAACAATGGACTGGTTTCAGTTTTAAAATCAACTTTAGACATCAGATTATAGAAGTGCAGGTAACCACCTCTGGAACTAAAGTAAGTCTAGAAGGAAAGCAGCCTCAGGATATCATTCTCAACGGTGAACACATCACTTTGGAGCCACAATTTATAAATGCCTAAACGATGAATAAGCTGATTTTTCTTTTAAGTGTTGTTTTTTATTTCGCTTTCGCGAAAGCGGTAACAGCACAAATTACCGAGCTAGAGGGACCTCTAGAACACATAGAACCTAGATTCTGGTGGAGCGGAATGGAGCACAACGAAGTAGAAGTCCTGTTTCATGGGGAAAATATCTCAAAATATGACGTCGTACGCAGTGACTTTAGTATTCTCAACATAAGAAAAACTGAGAATCCGAATTATCTAATGGTAACTTTTGATATGACCCTGGAGCCTCATACCTATCAGATCGAATTATGCAATGGCGACTGTGAAGAAGGCGATGTGATTTCCATTGCTTACGATATTCTAGAACGGGAGCCAGAAAGCAGTTCAAGAAAAGGATTTGATTCTAGCGATGCGATATATTTAATCATGCCCGACCGATTTGCAAACGGGGACCCATCAAACGATAGCGTAGATGGAATGGCAGAAAAAGCAAACAGAGACCTTAAAGGTGGGCGTCATGGAGGCGATATTCAAGGGATTATAGATCATCTGGATTATATAGATGATTTGGGAGCAACGGCCATCTGGAATACGCCTTTATTAGAAGATAATGACGAGCGTTATTCCTACCATACCTATGCACAAAGTGACTTGTATCGCATCGATCCACGATATGGTACTAACGCCGATTATAAACAACTGGGTGACGAACTGCATAAAAGAGACATGAAATTGATCATGGATTATGTGACCAACCATTGGGGTGCTACCCACTGGATGATGCAAGATTTACCTATGCCAAATTGGATACATCAATTTGACGATAATAAGGGAAAGGATTTTCCTGTTGCAGGCTATGCCAACTCCTCTTACAGACAGACCACACAAATGGATCCTCATGTCAGTAAAAGAGATGCTATTTATGCAGAGAAAGGCTGGTTTGTAAGCAGCATGCCAGATATCAATCAAAGTGAACCTGTGGTATTGAATTATTTGATTCAAAATACGATTTGGTGGATAGAATATGCGGGATTGGATGGATTGCGAGTAGATACCTATTCCTATAACGAGAAGGAAGGCATTGCAAAATGGACCAAAGCTATCATGGAGGAGTACCCTAATTTTAATATAGTAGGGGAGACCTGGTTACACGATCAAGCGCAAATTGCCTACTGGCAAAAAGATTCTAAAATAGCCGCCATTCAGGATTACAATACACACCTCCCTAGTGTGATGGATTTTACTTTACACGATGCGATCATAAGTGCGTTCGATGAAAATGATCAGCAATGGGATAAAGGAATGATAAAAGTCTATGAGAATTTTGTCAATGATTTCTTATATCCAGATATTGATAATATTTTAGTTTTTGCAGGAAACCATGACACCAATCGTATCAACGGTAACGGATTATACAATGGTGACCTAGCCAAATACAAACTGGCTATGACTTTAGTTTTAACCACTAGAGGAATTCCACAATTGTATTATGGTGATGAGATAGGAATGGGTGGTAACCGAGATAAGGATGGCGACGGTGACATAAGAAGAGATTTTCCTGGTGGATGGAAAGGTGATGAGGTGAATGCTTTTAAAAATCCAACTCTAGAGCAAAAAGCCTTTCAAGAATTTACTAAGAAACTCTTGAATTACCGAAAAAATAAAGAAGTGATTCACAATGGAAAGGTCCTTCAATACGTGCCTGAAAACAATTGTTATGTTTACTTTAGAGAAAATGGGGTAGATAGCGTGATGGTGATCATCAATAATAATCCAGAAGAAGTAACTTTAGACCTTTCTAGATTCCAAGAAGGGATTTATACCGCAAAAGAAGGAACCAATATCTTGACTGATAAAAAAGTGCAATTGACTGGTGATTTAAAAGTTGCCGGTAAAACAAGCATGGTCGTAGATTATAGCTTTTAGAAATAATACAACTAAGAAATAAATTATTAAATGAAAAAACTAATTGTCCTATGTACAGCTTTGCTCCTCATAAGCTGTGGTACAAAAGAAGAAAATACACTCGATAATAGAGCTAGTGTAATCGAGGTGATGACAACTCCTATATATGAATCTTCTCAAGGAAACACCGCTGTTCTATACGCCGATTATTTAGGAACAAGAAAGGCAGATAGTGTCAGTGTAGGTAACGGAATTACAGAGCGGGAGTCCATGCCTATGGACAGCCTTTATACTTTTGAAATGCAAGAGGACGCTCCGTTTCTTTCCTATATCACTTTATGGACAGAAGGGATCAGGAACGATATTCCCGTTTTTAAAAGCAACAGTAGGATTATTGAAATCCCATATGATGGGAATTTTAAGAACGTCAGTATAAAAGGAGCGTTTACCAATTGGGCTAGTAAAGAATTGCAGGATAACGGAGAACAATTGGTTTACAAAGCGACTGTGCCACAAGGCAAGTTCCAATATCTTTTCTTAGAAGATGGAAAAGAAGAAACGCTAACAGGAAATGAACTTGGTGTCATTAGTAATGGAATGGGTGGTTTTAATAGGTTGTTGGACAATAGTCGCCTGACAGATCCTGCTCAACTTTTCTATGGAGAAATCTTAGATCAAGCTTTTACTTTTCAAGCTTCTGGAGCACTAGATCAGGTAGTTGTTCTTTATGAAAACCAGCTTATAGAAGCGGTGAAGACTACTAACGAAAACAATTATACGGTCCACTTGCCTAAAAAAGATTTCTCCAAGCGCATTTCAAAAACACAACTGGTACGGGTTTATGCCAGCGATGCCAATGGACGTACTAACGACTTATTGATTCCAGTTCAAAATGCACAAGTAGTAGAAGACCCTACTCAATTAGCCCGTAATGATTTCCATACGCAAGTACTTTATTTTATGATGGTAGATCGTTTCCTTGACGCAGATAAATCCAATACTAAGCCAGTGCCAGATCCAGAGGTTTTGCCCAAAGCCAACTATATGGGTGGTGATCTAGCTGGTGTTTTGGCAAAGATCAAAGATGGTTATTTTGAGGACCTGGGAATCAATACGGTTTGGTTATCCCCTATTACTCAAAATCCAGAAGGCGCATATGGATTGTGGACAGAGCCACGCACAAAGTTTAGCGGTTATCACGGCTACTGGCCTATTTCGAATACCAAGATTGATTACAGGTTTGGTGATGAACAACTCCTGAAAGAAATCATTGAAGAAGCGCACAAACGCGATATGAATGTCATTTTAGATTATGTGGCAAATCATGTGCATGAAGAACATCCTTTATATAAAGAACATCCAGAATGGGCGACTAATTTATACCTAGAGGACGGAAGCTTAAACACAGAGCGTTGGGACGACCATCGATTGACGACTTGGTTTGATACGTTTATGCCTACCCTAGACTTCTCCCAACCAGAAGTCGTAGAAAAAATGACCGACTCGGCTTTATATTGGGTAACCAAATATAAATTAGACGGTTTCCGTCATGATGCGACCAAACATGTTCCTGAAACTTATTGGAGAACACTTACTCAAAAAATACGTAACAATACCGACCGGCCTATTTATCAAATAGGGGAAACCTACGGCTCTTACGATTTGATAAGAGGCTATGTAAGCACAGGAATGCTGGATGCCCAATTTGACTTCAATCAGTACGATGCTGCAGTGAGTGCTTTTGCTACAAAAGATGGAAACTATGCAAATCTTACGGAGACGCTTCAAAAAGGATTGGAATATTACGGCCACCATCATTTAATGGGGAATATTTCTGGAAATCAAGACCGAGCGAGGTTTATAAGCTATGCGAGTGGTGATGTAAAGTTTGATGAAGATGCTAAAAAAGCGGGATGGACTCGTGAAATAGTGATGAGCGACTCTACCGCTTTTGATCGATTGGGAATGTTGCAAGCTTTTAATATGACCATGCCTGGAGTGCCGGTTATTTATTATGGCGATGAGTATGGATCCATAGGGGCAAACGACCCTGATAATCGCAAGATGATGAAGTTTAATGGACTTTCAGACCGGGAGAAGAACCTGCGACAACTGGTGCAAGAGTTGGTGCAATTAAGACGTAATTCTATGTCTTTACTTTATGGAACTACACAAGTGATGGCAGAGAATAACGGGTTGTTGGTGATCAAACGCAGCTATTTTGGAGAAGAAACGACCATTTTCTTTAATGAAAATGCTATTAGTATGAATATAGCTGGAAATGATGCACGCTTTCGCGAAAGCGGAACCGCAATAAACGCCATAGAAACAGATAAAAATCTCCAGATAAAACCTGGTAACTTTATGATTTTACAGATCAAAAGTAAAAAAGCAACACGCCAAATTAATTAACGAGTACATTTGAATCTGACTTTTAGAGGAGAAACAACTATAGACCAAACAAAAAAATAGAAGAATGAAAAAATACATTTTAGGATTACTTGCTTTAACAGCTGTTTTTGCTTGTAAAAATGAAGAAAAGGAAGTAGTTGAAGTAGCAATTACAAAAGAATACAGTCCTATTCAAGACCAAGATCTCGAAAACGCTATTATTTATGAGGCAAACATCAGGCAGTATTCTCCAGAAGGAACTTTTAATGAGTTTACTAAAGATATTCCTCAGCTTAAAGAACTAGGAGTAAAGGTTATCTGGTTGATGCCTGTTTTTCCTATTTCAGAAAAGAATAGAAAGGCAGAAGGGGATCTGCTCGTTGAAGATATCAAGGATCTTAAAAAGAGAGAAAAATATTTAGGTAGTTACTATGCTGTTGCAGACTATAAGAAGATAAATCCAGACTTAGGAACTTCAGCAGATCTTACAAGATTAGTAGAAACAGCTCATGAAAATGGTATGTATGTGATCTTGGATTGGGTTGCTAATCACACCGGATGGGATCATACATGGATTAAGGAATCTCCTGACTTCTATACCAAAGATGGAAATGGCGAGATGATGCATCCAGCTGGAACCGACTGGACCGATACTGCCGATCTTAATTACGAAAATCGCGATTTATGGGATGCCATGACCTATGCGATGTCTTTTTGGGTTACAGAATACAATGTGGATGGTTTTAGATGCGATGTAGCTCATGAAGTGCCTACAGAATTTTGGCACTATGCTACGGCACAATTACAAGATCAAAAGCCACTATTTATGTTGGCAGAAAGTGAGAAGAAAGATCTTTTTACCCAAGCATTTGATATGGGTTACAACTGGGAAGGTCATCACATCATGAATGAGTTGGCTCAAGGGAAAACTTCTGTTGAAAAATGGGATGCTTATATGGATCGCAATTCTAAAAACTATGAAAAAGATGATATTCTTATGAATTTCATTACCAACCATGATGAAAACTCGTGGAATGGATCTGTAAAAGAAAGAATGGGGGCAACGGCAGAAACCATGTTAGCCTTATCCTATATGATTCCAGGTATGCCATTGATTTATTCTGGTCAGGAATACGACATGGATTATCGCTTAAAGTTTTTTGAAAAAGATACCATTCCTAAAACCAAAGGAAAGACTTGGGAACTCATGAAAAAACTAGGAGCTCTTAAAGTCAATAACCCTGCTTTAAATGGTGGTAAAGATGCTGCCAGTTACAAAAGACTAAAAACCAGCGATGACAGTAGTGTATATGCTATTAAAAGAGAAAAGGATGGAGCGACAATTTTCTATGTGGCTAACCTTTCGAACGAAAGACTATCGACTGCAGTTCAAGGATTAAAAGGAAAGATCACAGATGCGTTAAGAGGTGGTTCTGTCGATTTTACAGAAGGGACCAGCCTTGATCTTCCTCCTTATGGCTATCGTATTTTTACTTTAGAAAAGTAAAAATTCTATATCTTAAGAGTAAAAAGCCCTCCGTCTGGAGGGCTTTTTTTGGTTGAGGTAGGGTCGCATCTACATAACATCTATAGAAAATTTCTTTTCAAATGAACCTGTTAGATTAATAATTCCGATAGAGAAGTATTACTTTCGATTTTCTAAATAAAACAACATGGAAAAGACCTATTACGATCCTAAAGACCTTAAAAAATTTGGTAAAATCACAGAGTGGAGTGAAGAGTTAGGAACTAAGTTCTTTGACTATTATGGGAAGGTGTTTGAGGAAGGTGCATTAAGCGCAAGAGAAAAGTCACTCATGGCACTGGCGGTTTCTCATGCGGTACATTGTCCTTATTGCATAGATGCCTATACCAGCGATGCATTAAAAAGAGGTATTACTAAAGAAGAGATGATGGAAGCCGTTCATGTAGCTGGAGCTATTAAAGGAGGGTCTACTTTGGTTCACGGGGTGCAAATGATGAATAAAGTCAACAAACTGGAGATGTAAGCAGGACGTTAACCCTGCGATAGCCAAGATTTACGTATCGCTTATCCCGAAAATCTGCGAAAGCAGACTCACCGGGATCTAAGTCTGTTGAGAAATTATTTTCGCTTTGCAAAACTCTAGAAGTTGCTATCTCAGAAAATCCAGCTATTGATTTATCTGGGATCTGGAACTTGAGTTACAGAATGACCTTGTTTCCATTCAAAATCACCTGTCGACTTATAAATTTTTCCCATAATCCTATATATGTTCCCTTTACAATTGCGGGAAAAATGGAATAATGACAGTTTTGTAATAAATTCTGACTACTTATGTAAAACCATAATAAAACGAGTACCATAATAATTAAATAAAAGACACCATAATTCATGGCTGTAAATACCAAAACCTCTTTAAAAAAGAGAGAAAGCGATTTAGCAAACATCAATAAGCAAATGGAGGTCCTTAATGGTGAGCCATTTTCAAACGGAGAGTTGCCGTATTTTGCAAAAAAAATCAAAGAAATAGGCCAGTTGCCTTTACGACCTAATACATTAGAAATTCTTCAGGTAAATGTGGGTTATATGTGTAATCAAGTTTGTGCTCATTGCCATGTGGATGCAGGTCCAGATCGTCAAGAGATCATGACTAGAGACACGATGAGGTTGATTTTAGATGTTGTAAATACCACAGGAGCCCATACCTTAGATCTTACTGGAGGAGCTCCAGAGATGAATCCAGATTTCAGATGGTTTGTTGAACAAGCGTCAGAGGCAGGAATCAAAGATTTTATCGTTCGTTCTAATTTAACGATTATAAGAGCAAACCCTAAATACCACGACTTACCAGATTTCTTTAAAAAGCATAACATTCACGTGGTGTCTTCCATGCCGCATTGGACAAAAGGAAAAACAGACAAACAACGTGGCGATGGTGTTTTTGATAAGTCCATAAAAGCATTACAAGAACTCAATGAACGCGGCTATGGAATGCCAGGCAGTGATTTAAAGCTCGACTTAGTTTACAATCCTAATGGTGCTTATTTACCAGGGGATCAAGCAAGCATGGAAAAGGAAATGAAAACGGCCTTGTTAGCCGATTTTGATATCCAATTTCACAGCCTTTTTGCAATTACCAATCTGCCGATCGCACGTTTCTTAGATTACCTAGTGGCAAGTGAGAATTATGAAGATTATATGCATGCTCTCGTAGAAGCTTATAATCCAGCAGCAGTAGAAAACGTCATGTGTAAAAATACTATTTCTATTTCATGGGACGGCTGGCTGTACGATTGTGATTTCAATCAGATGTTGGACCTTAAAGTAGATAACAAGATCCAGCACATTAAAGATTATAACGAAGATTTATTAAACGATCGTACCATTCAAATTTCGCAACACTGTTACGGCTGTACCGCTGGAGCAGGAAGCAGTTGTCAAGGAGTTGTTGCTTAATATATAACTATCAAAAAACACGTTTCAAATACCGCCATTCTTCTCTTTGCACAAACAGCAAAGGCCGATGCACTGCATAAAAAACTGGCTCATAATAGTGCCGTAATGGACGTGTTGAATTCAAAGGTTATGCGAACCGTAGAATCTACTGGTCTCGATTATTTTCATTTTACAGAAAAGGAGCAGTACGGTTTAAATTTTGGAGAACGACTTGCTAACTCTATACAAGAGGTTTTTGATAAAGGATATGAGTCGGTGATCTGTCTGGGTAATGACACCCCCTTGTTGACCATTTCCCTTATTCAAGATGCGGCAGCAGCACTGGAAACCGGTAAAGTTGTAAAAGGAAAGTCACTTGATGGAGGGGTGTATTTGATTGGTTTGCATAAAAATTTGTTTGACCACACCTCTTTCCAAGCATTGCCATGGCAATCGTCAGCTTTGGCTGTTGCTTTTCACAAATACATCGCTTCTCAAAACCAAAGACTACTCGTTTTAGAAGCTCTAGCTGATATAGATACGGAGCAAGATCTGGAAGATTTTCTCACAGGGAAAGATGCCCGTGATGCCATCATAAGAATGCTTTTAATGGCGCTTTCGCGAAAGCGGAACAATTATAAACACCTGAAAGAACCCCTATCTTATATTCTTTTTTCAACGCCTTTAAATAAAGGATCGCCACTGGCAGCTTGATCTATAGCTAAAGCCTTTACGGGCATTTCAATCATTTTTTTAAACTTTTACATGAAGGGAATTACTCTATTCATGCTACTTCTATGTGGTTTTATAGGAGCAGCTCAAATTTCTATTACGGGAATAATTAGCGATACTGCAGGCGATCCTATTGCTTTTGCAAATGTCACGGAGCGTGGTACTTCAAACGGTACTACTACAGATGTTAATGGTTTTTATAGCTTAACAGTTGCAAATGATGGCATACTCGTATGTTCCTATATAGGGTATCAAACGGCAATAATTCCTGTTGGAGATGAGGTGATTATGAACCTGACTCTTGAAGAAGGAGATCAACTAGAAACTGTAGTTGTTACCGCACTCGGGGTCAAACGTAACGAGCGAGAATTAGGATATGCAGTTCAAACGCTAGATTCTGAGCAAATTCAAGAAGTAAAATCAGTCAATCTGGTCGATAACTTACAAGGTAAAATTGCAGGAATTACAGTAACTCCTGGGGCAACAGGTGTGGGAGCTTCTTCAAAAATTACCATAAGAGGTGAAGCGAGTTTTTCTAATAACAATCCGCTGTTTATTGTAGACGGGACCCCTATAAATAACAATACTGTTTTCAACTTTTCTAATGAGGCAGCAGCTGGTTTTCAAGAAGTCGATTTTGGAAATGGTGCAGGAGAAGTGAATCAAGACGATATTGAAAGTGTTTCTGTTCTTAAAGGTCCTGCCGCTGCGGCCCTTTATGGAACTCGCGCAGCAAATGGTGCCATCATTATAGAAACTAAAAATGGAGGTAAAAACAAAGGATTGGGCATTTCCTACAACACAAGTTTCTTTGTGGACAGTGCTTTTAAATTACCAGAATTTCAAAACGAATACGGTCAAGGAAACAGCGGTCAGTTTGAATATGTAGATGGTCTAGGCGGCGGCGTCAACGATAACATTAGCTATTCTTGGGGTCCACGACTGGATCAAGGACTTTTGATTCCCCAATTTGATAGTCCGGTGACCTTACCCGATGGATCGACGGTACGTGGTGGAGATACGTCGGTATACAGCGGTTTGCCCATTACAGCAACCCCTTTTACCAGCAATCCTGATAACCTTAAGAATTTTTACAATACGGGTTATACAGCGATTAATAATATAGCGATTACAGATGGTTTTGAAAATGGAAATTACCGTTTGAGCTTTACAGATTTGCGCAGTGAGAGCATCATTCCTGGTGTGGATCTGGATCGACAGACAGTTGCTGCAAAATTGAACTTTACACCAAATGATAAAACTAAAATCCGGGCTAGTGTCAACTATGTCAATAGTGCTTCTGGAAACCGTCCATCAAATGGATATGGAAGTGAAAATGTAAATTATTCACTGGTCGCTTGGGGACCGCGTTCTTTAAATATTGACAATTTGAGAAATTACTGGCAGCCAGGGTTGGAAGGCGTGCAGCAGTATTCTTTTAATTACACCTTTTTTGATAACCCGTATTTTATACTGCAGGAAAACCGCAATAGTTTTGGTCGTGATCGATTGTTTGGAAATGTCTCGCTTTCGCGAAAGCTTACGCCAGAGCTCACGGCAACGGTACGAACAGGAATGGATTACAGCAATGAAAAACGCCGATTCATTCGTAATTTTTCTACCAATAGGTTTAGAAGCGGAGCCTATGCAGAGCACGATGTGTTTTATAGAGAGATCAATACTGATTTCTTATTGAACTATAAAAAGCAGATGGGTGTGATCAATTTTGACGCAAGTGTAGGAGGTAATCGATTATCACAAACGGCGTCCACAACACAAGTGCAAACAACCAGTCTGGCGCAACCTGGTATTTTTTCTTTGAATAATGCGGCCAGTCCTATAGAGAGTTTTGGATTTAGAAGTGAGAAACGCATCAATAGCTTTTATGCCTTTGCAAAAGCAGGTTATAAAAACTTCCTTTATCTAGAGGCAACCGCTCGTAACGATTGGTCCAGCGCACTAGCGACACCTTTTAGTGCCGCTAACACCTCTTTTTTCTATCCGTCAGTTTCTACAAGTTTTATTTTGAGCAATGTAGTGGATTTGCCCAGTGCCATTGACTTTGCGAAAATCAGAGCCAGTTATGCACAAGTGGGAAACGATACCAACCCTTACCAAACTCAAGGAACTTTTATATCTCAAACAAATGTGAACTCCCAACCTACTTTTAGCAATCAAGACTTTATTCCTAATCAAAATTTAAGGCCAGAGCTTACATCAAGTGTGGAATTGGGATTTGATATAAGGTTTTTGAAACAACGCCTCAATCTAGATTTCACCTATTACAACGCCTTAACTAAGGATCAGATTCTTTCCTTGCCTATAGGCATAGCTTCAGGCTTTAGTCAGCAAGTTGTCAATGCAGGTGCGGTAAGAAACAAAGGTTTTGAAGTGGTCTTCAATGCCATTCCTATAAGAACAACTGATTTTGAGTGGAGTGCAACCGTCAACTTTGCTAGCAACCGTGCCATAGTAGAAGACTTGCCCCAAGAAGAGGGACGATTAACACTAGCTTATTCCAGAGTTTATGACAGTCAGAATCAAACCGTATGGCATCAAGTAGAAGAAGGTGGCCGAATAGGAGATCTTTATGGAACTGGTTATTTGCGAAATGAAAATGGAGATTTTGTACTCACACCTGAAGGACGTTTTATTGCCGATCCCGAATTGAGAAAATTAGGAAACTACAATGCCGATTTCACCATGGGTTTCAATAATTCATTTACATATAAAAATTGGGATGCTTCTTTCTTATTGGACTGGAGACAAGGGGGGATTATCGTTTCCAGAACGCTAGCCTTAGGAGCAGTAGGTGGACAGCTTGCAGAAACAGCTAACAGACCCGATGGAGGGATCGTTGCAAACGGTGTGATCAATACGGGAAGCTCAACAAACCCTACTTATGTTCAAAATACTACAGCAGTTAGTGCAGAGAGTTATTACCGCCAGTTTTACGACCGCAACCACGAGGAGAATAATGTGTATGATGCGAGTTATTTAAAATTGCGTCAGTTTTCCGTAGGTTATAGTTTTGATCTGAATAAAGGGGCGTTGGGACTGTTTGATGATGGAGCGCAAATGAGAGTTTCGTTGATAGGTAGAAATCTGTTTGCTTTTAGTAAGATTCCGCACTTTGACCCAGAGCAGCTGGCTGTGCAAGGACAAGGATTTATTAATGGAGTGGAAGATATGTCTTATGCCTCAACAAGAAGTATAGGTATTAAAGCTGGGATACAGTTTTAAGAACTTGAATTTGAACTCGAACTCGAACTTGAAAAAAGGAATAAAACTACTTCCCTTGAGGGAAGGTTGGGATGTGTGTTGCGGTGTTGATGAGATGAAAACCGAGAAAGTATAAGCAGATTCCGCATCGAGTGCGGAATTGCACAAACAGATTCCGCATCAAGTGCGGAATGACAATTAAAAGAATAGCTTCCACCCTTTAGGGTTGGGGAAAGAAGCGGTAAAATGAACTCGAACTTGAACTCGAACTCCAATTTGAAAAAAAATGTCAGTTGGAGCGATAGTCGAAAACGATTATGTAACGAGAAAGAGGAACGATATCTGATTTGATTACTCAGATGAAAATTTTCGAATATTGAATATCGATCAAGGAATAATGAATATTGAAAATGAACTCGAACTTGAACTCGAGGGTATTCTCAAAAGCCATTATAAAGAAAATAGTGGTCCTTTCCTTTGGAAAGGATTTAGGATAGGCCAGAGAACTCGAACTTGAAAAATGGAATAAAACTCCTTCCCTTGAGGGAAGGTTGGGATGGGTGTCGCGGTGTTGATGAGATGAAAACCGAGAAAGTATAAGCAGATTCCGCATCGAGTGCGGAATTGCACAAACAGATTCCGCATTAAGTGCGGAATGACAATTAAAAGAATAGCTTCCACCCTTTAGGGTTGGGGAAAGAAGCGGTAAAATGAAATTGAATTCGAACTTGAATTCGAACTTGAACTTGAAATCGAATTCCAAAACAGGAGTAAAACTCCTTCCCTTGAGGGAAGGTTGGGATGGGTGTTGCGGTGTTTGTGAAATGGACAAATCTATAAACAGATTCCGCATCAAGTGCGGAATGACAGGAAACAAACAGATTCTGCATTAAGTGCGGAATGACAATTAAAAGAATAGCTTCCACCCTTTAGGGTTGGGGAAAGAAGCGGTAAAATGAACTCGAACTTGAACTCGAACTCCAATTTGAAAAAAAATGTCAGTTTGAGCGATAGTCGAAAACGATTATGTAACGAGAAAGAGGAACGATATCTGATTTGATTACTCAGATGAAAATTTTCGAATATTGAATATCGATCAAGGAATAATGAATATTGAAAATGAACTCGAACTTGAACTCGAGGGTATTCTCAAAAGCCATTATAAAGAAAATAGTGGTCCTTTCCTTTGGAAAGGATTTAGGATAGGCCAGAGAACTTGAACTTGAAAAATGGAATAAAACTCCTTCCCTCGAGGGAAGGTGGGGATGGGTGTTGCGGTGTTTGTTAGATCGAGAAAGCTAATAATAGATTCCGCATCAAGTGCGGAATGACAAGAAACAAATAGATTCCGCATCAAGTGCGGAAAATAAAAATTACAAAATGAAAACAATAATAAAATTTACCATACTATCTCTTTTATTAGCCATAGGAATTAGTTCCTGTACCAAGGATTTTGAAGAACTCAACACCAACCCTAATGCCCCGGTTAGCGTACAGCCTAGTCTTCTGTTGCGACAGGTGATCTATAATTACGGAGAAGAGATGTCCTATGAAGGTTTTGTCGCAGGTGGCCTATTAAGCCAGCACATGACCGCATTAGACTTTAACTTATTTGATAGACATGCTCTGAAAAGCCCACAATTGGGAGGTAATCCTTGGCCTATTTTCTATAGAAATTTAAGAGATAATCAGATCATCATCAATCAATCCAGAGCAACACCTGCTTTTGCCGTTTATGAAGGTCCTGCCTTGATCTTTAAAGCCTATATGACTGCTGGATTGACAGATATTTTTGGGGATGTACCTTATTCTGAGGCCTTCAGAGGACTAGAAGGAATTGTAGAGCCTGCATACGACCTTCAAGAAGATATCTATTTGCAACCAGGCGGAATTCTAGATAACCTAGATCAAGGAATCGCTGCCATTGAGAATTACAGCAGTTCTATTGCTCTCCAAGGAGATGTTTTATTTCAAGGAGATCTCGATGCTTGGGTTCGATTTGCAAATAGTTTAAAGATCAAAGCCTTGATGCGCATCTCTTCAAAAGAGAATGTGAGCGCAGGTTTGCAGGCGTTGTATGACGACCAGAATTACATCAGTTCAAACAGTCAAAATGCGGTATTTAATTTCTCAGATTCAGAGCCTAATAACTTTCGTATGGCACGATTGAGAGCAGGAGATTTTAACAACTTTGTCATGAGTGAAACCATGGAAGAAGTACTAGAAGGATTAAACGACCAACGAGTTGAGGTGCTATTTAGAGCTAGAGGAAACAATGGAAATGGGGAAGACTTCAATGGTCTATTAAACGGGATCGATGCTTCCTCTACTTCAGTAACTTTAGCCGACTATTCTCTTGCAGGAACTATTTTTAGAGAAAATACTGGGGCTTTAGACGCCAATTATATGACGGCATGGGAAACCAACTTTCTTCTCGCTGAAGCTGCCGAAAGAGGACTGATCACAGCTTCGGCACAAACGCTTTATGAAACAGGAGTAACGCAAGCCTATGAATACTGGAACACGGCTCTGCCAGCAAACTATTTAACCACTGATGCTGCTTATGCAGCAAATGCTAACGATCCTATTGAGCAAATCATTACTCAAAAATGGATTGCTAGTGTGATCAATGGTTATGAAGGATGGATCGAGTACCGCCGTACCGGTTTTCCAGCATTAAAAACCATATCAGCTAGTTTTAATAACGACCTGATTCCTGTAAGAATGCCTTATCCTGCTGAGGAAGCATCTCTAAATGCCGAAAATTATAATGTCGCTGCAGCCGCTACTAATGACAACGATATTAATGTGCCGGTATGGTGGGATGAATAGATGAACTCGAAATTGAATTCGAACTTGAAAATGAAATCGAACTTGAAAAAAAATGTCAGTTGGAGCGATAGTCGAAAACAGTTATCCAACGAGAAAGAGGATCGATATCAGATTTGTTTACTCAGATGGAAATTTTTGAATATTGAATATCGATCAAGGAATAATGAATAATGAAAAGAAACTCGAGTGTATTCTCAAAAGCCATTATAAAGAAAATAGTGGTCCTTTCCTTTGGAAAGGATTTAGGATAGGCCAGAGAACTCGAACTTGAAAAAAGGAGTAAAATTCCTTCCCTTGAGGGAAGGTTGGGATGGGTGTTGCGGTTTTTATGAAATGGAGAAAGCTATAAACAGATTCCGCATCAAGTGCGGAATGACAGGAAACAAACAGATTCTGCATTAAGTGCGGAATGACAATTAAAAGAATAGCTTCCACCCTTTAGGGTTGGGGAAAGAAGCGGTAAATAAAACTAAAACTAAAATCAAAATCAAAACCAAATCGAACTTGAACTTGAACTTGAACTTGAACTCGAACTTGAACTCGAGTGTATTCTCAAAAGCCATTATAAAGGAAATAGCGGTCCTTTCCTTTGGAAAGGATTTAGGATAGGCTAGAGAACTCGAATTTGAAAACTCCTTCCCTCGAGGGAAGGTTGGGATGTGTGTTGCGGTGTTGATGAGATGGAGAAAGCTATAAACAGATTCCGCATCAAGTGCGGAATGACACAAACAGATTCCGCATAAAGTTCGGAACGACAAGAAACAAATAGATTGCGCATTAAGAGCAGAATGACAAGAATTAAACGAACCGAATGTTAGAATTTCTAACCCAAATAGCAACTTTACAATGGTTGCTCATCATTGCTAGCAGTGTGATCTTTTTCATACTGTCTCCGTATGCTAAAGATGTAGCTACTTTTTTTAAGGCACAGCATCGGGGAAAGCAGCCTTCTATGGTCATGCTTACTGGAAGCTTGATCATCTCTTGGATATTTGCCAAAAGCATTACCAATGCGGCAAATCTAGGATTGGAGTTTGGTCTTGTAGGCGGTGTGGCTTATGCAGGTTATTATTTGTCCTTTGCGGTTGCAGGAGTTATTATTTATCAGCTGCGTACTCAAGGTGGTTATACAAGCATACATCATTTTTTAACCGATAAATACGGTAGAAGAGCTGTTGGTTTGTTCTCTATTTTAATCAGTTTTAGATTGTTCAATGAAGTCTGGTCCAATACGATGGTGATCGGAACCTATTTTGGCGAGATGGGAAGTACGGCTTATTATGCAGCTATTGTAGTCTTTACATTGATGACTCTTGCTTATGCGTTAAAAGGAGGTTTAAGCAGTTCTATTTTTACAGATCTAATTCAAATGGTGTTGTTCTCTGTGTTACTGATCATCATTCTAGCTGTGATCTTTGCAGAGCCTGAAGTACATGCTGCCGAAATGATCAGCTCTGGAACTTGGTCTATGGAACTGGGGTTGAACTTGTTTTTTGCGGCTATTTTACAAAGTTTTAGTTACCCTTTTCACGATCCAGTATTGACCGACAGAGGATTTATTACAAGTCCTAAAGTGACTCGTAAAAGTTTTTTATGGGCTGCTGTTTTAGGAGGTGTTTGTATCGTTCTTTTTAGTTTGGTAGGGGTATACGCGCAACAAGCAGGATTAAAAGGACAAGCAGCTGTTGAGGTAGCTAAAAAACTAGGTGTCGTTTTATTACTGATCATCAACTTTATAATGATTACCAGTGCGGCAAGTACACTAGACAGTACCTTTTCTAGTTTTTCAAAATTACTAACCCTTGATTTAAGATGGGGTAAAACCCTTACTTTTGGTAGACTCATGATGGTTTTTATTGCTGTTTTAGGTACCATCCCTGTATTCTTAAATGCCGAGATCTTAAGCGCCACCACTATAAGCGGTACCATGGTGATAGGACTCACCCCAGTATTTATATTATGGAAAATGAAAGCCCCACAAATCAGTTATTTTTTGTCCGTATTTTGCGGGTTGATTTTTGGCGGATTGCTCATTTTTGAATACTTCCCGCAAAGTTTGCTATTAACCACAGGAAAATATGCGTCACTTTTATGGATCAACGTTTACGGAATACTTACAAGTTTCCTATTATACTTAATACCCGCATGGATAAAAAAATTATAGATTTAGGTAAAAAATCAGGCAAAATACTCCTTTTTGGAGGCGTTTATAGCAATTTACAGGCGCTTTCCAGTCTGATACAAATTGCGCAAGAAAAGGGTGTTCCACCAGAAAATTGTATTTGTACGGGGGATATCATCGGTTATTGCGGACAGCCGCAAGAGACGTTGGATACGTTTAAAAATTGGGGTGCACACAGTATTTTAGGGAATGTAGAGATCCAGTTGCGAGATGATGAAGACGACTGTGGTTGTGATTTTACTACAGGCTCTCGTTGTGATGGATTTAGTGAGATTTGGTACGCTTTCGCGAAAGCGAACTTGCACACCAACACCAGAGACTTTTTCAAGTCCCTACCAGATCATATCACATTGGAGTACGCTGGAAAAAAAATAGGTATTGTTCACGGTAGTTACAATCAGGTTTCTCAATTTGTATTTAAATCTACCGACTGGCAGGAAAAACAAGCCAGTCTAGCTGCTTTACAAGCTGAGGTAATCATCGCAGGACATTGTGGTTTGCCATTTATAGATCAACAAAAGGATCAAATCTGGCTCAATCCAGGCGTGATAGGCATGCCAGCAAATGATGGAAATAGGGAGACTTGGGCCATGATTCTAGACGATGCAAATGGTTTTGAATACGAGCACATTCCATTGTCTTACGATTACCTTACTGCTATAGAGGAGATGAAGAAGCACCATCTTCCACAAGAATATGCACAGACTTTAGAAACCGGTATCTGGGATAATATGGAAATTCTTCCAGAAGAGGAACAATTGCTAAGAGGTAAAAACTTGGAACTGATTCCTATTTAATACCTTTATCTGATGATGAGATATGTATTGATATCAGTTTTTATTATTTTTTCAGTTGTTCCAATTGCTGGACAAGAGATTGTAGATATTCAAGCAGATTATGTGGAACTAGATCCAGATCAGTTAAGATATTATACAAGAATAGATGATAATTCATTTCAAGTAAGTTATTATGGTTTTGATGGCTATCAAGAACTTACGATAGTTAAAAAAAACTGGATCAAAGATTCTAAACAAGTTGATTCATTAGTCCATGTCGGGACCTTAATTTCGGTTGATGAAATAAGGAGTTTAAGTTTATCATCACTACAAAAGGAATGGAAAGAAAAAAGTTTTTATTACCGTCCGTACAAGGATTTGGAAATTTTAAAAAACCTAGATAATGGATTATTTGGTTATGGGGAGATTAAAAATGATCTTTATATTTATGACTATTACAGAATTGTGCCCATAAGAATTAATAAGAGTAAAATACTGTATCAGTTTGTTGGATTAAAAAATGAAACCCTGTACAAATATTTAATTCCTTTTAATAAAAGGTATTGCTTATCTGGTGATTTTGAAAGTACAGAAGTCCATGATAAAGAGTTGGTAGCTAAATGGAATGTGCAATGGAGAGAGGAATCTGATCCTAGCTATATGTACGATATTGAAGATAATTATATCTATGATTATACAAAAAAAGAGAAGTTAATAGAAAGAAAACACGATTCCATTGATGGTGATTATTACAATCACATCATTGGTTTTAAGGATAAAGAAATTTTTGTTTATGATGTTTTCTTGAATGATATAACACCTCAAAATTTACGTTCAATTTCTCGATTGAATGAAAAATGTCTTCAAGTATTGATAGGGAACGAAGTTAAATATCTAAGTAATTCTGGTGAGACATTTAGACTTCCAATAGCTACAGAGTTTTTTATTTGTGGAATGAGATATTTTGATACAGAAATTGAAAAAAATGAAGAGCTTTATTCCTTAACATATATAACGGATCTAATACCAGAAGATCCTTTCGAAGATTATAAAACCATTTACTTGAAAGTTGAAATCGATTCGAAATTAATAACAGAGGAATTTGGTTTTTTAAATGAACGTAGATATCAATTAACTAATTTTAATTATTATTATGGTTCTGGTTACACTAATAATTTCCTTATCTCAAATAATAAAAAGGATAAATTTATTTTCACTCCATTTATTTTTGAATCTGAATTAACGGATGATTTAGAAGAAGTAAATCACGAATTGACCATTCAATATGATCAACAAGTGGAATATGATTCTTTCATTTACAATAAGGATGATCAAACAACAATAGTTGTAAAAAACAACTTAAAAGGCTATTTAGGAATCAATAAGAAACCTAAATATAAAACCTTAGAAGAATTTCAAGGTTCTTTTGCTCGTTTTGAACTTCCAGATGGGAGAAAAGGCTGGTTACAAAAAAATGCTAAAGAATTTTTAGATCAATAATTTAAAAATGTAAATAGCTTAATTATGATCATTTTTTTAATTTTCACCTAATCACCTAATCACCTAATCACCTAATCACCTAATCACCTAATCACCTAATCACCTAATCACCTAATCACCTAATCACATGATCCCAAAATGGTTTTATAAATTTCTGATTGTTATGTGCGTTATCAGTCTTTGCATCATAGGTTATAAAATAGCCGATGGGGAGCAGGACCGCAGTTTTATATGGCTTGGCTTTTTGTTTTTAATGGCCATTTGGTATGCGTTAAGGCAATTGCGATCTAAAGATTAATCTCCTAGAAATTTATTAACATGGATTCCTGAAAACAGTTCGTTAAAATCCATTATTTTCACGTTATGGCAATCTTTAAACGCGATCCTTGGATTCTTGATATTTATCGCACGTATAGTGGTGGAAATCACTTATACATACGAGGTCGTGCCTTAGAAGACCAGCCCTTAAAGCATTATGAGCAGCAAACACTTTACCAAACCCTGCGCAACACCTGGCGTACTTTTGCCACAGACGAGATTAGAAACGCTCATGTAAAACTCAGCCTCTCTAACGGAAAATTCTTTGAGGTAAAGGCAGATCACGAAGGCTATTTTCTCTTTGATCTCAAGACTGATTTTGATTTGCACGAGCTCACTGATAAGGAAGGCTATTTGTCCATTAAAGTAAGTTTTGATGAAGATAATGCTGCTTTTGCCAAAGCGAAACAACAAAAACGTCTGAAAGTAAACAGGTTTACTGGAGAGACTTTAGTGCCCTCAGAAGATGTGGCTTATGGTGTTATAAGCGATATAGACGACACCATCATGCATACAGGTGTGACCAGTTTTCTAAAAATGCGAGTGGCTTTCAATACTTTTTTTAAAAATTACGATCGCAGATTGCCTTTAAATGGTGCAGCCAACTTTTATCAGTTGTTGCATTGTGGCCCTTCTTCTAAAGGTCAAAATCCCATGTTCTATTTAAGCAATAGTCCTTGGAATTTATATAAGTATTTAGAGAAATTCTTAGACTTTCACGGTTTTCCAAAAGGCCCTATTTTGCTCCGAGATTTTCCTACTCCCTGGGATCGAACGCCTAAACTAAAAATACCACATAAGGAGAATGAGCTCATCAATATCCTCAAGCATTACCCACAAATGAGGTTTATACTTATAGGAGACAGTGGTGAGCACGATGTAGATTATTACAAATATGTGGCAGAGCAATTTCCAGAGCGCATTATGGCTATTTATTTGAGGTCTGTAGACCATAAAAAGAAAATGAAGCGAGTAAAATTTATCGCAGACTCTTTTACTATTTGTCCCATGTTGCTTATTAAAGAGTCCACAGAAGGCGTTACGCATGCCAGAGCAAATGGTTGGATAGTTTAAAGAAAATGAAATTGAACTCGAACTCGAATCTGAACTCGAACTTGAACTTGAAAAAAGGAGTAAAACTCCTTCCCTTGAGGGAAGGTTGGGATGGGTGTTGCGGTAATAATAAGGTGGAGGAAGTATAAACAGATTCCGCATCAAGTGCGGAATGACAAGACACAAATAGATTCTGCATCAAGTGCGGATAGGCAATTGAAGAAAAGTGTAGCTTCCACCCTTTAGGGCAGGGGAAAGAAGCGGTAAAATGAAAATGAACTCGAATTTGAACTCGAACTCGAACTCGAACTTGAATCCACTCTAAAAAGCCATTATAAAGAAAATAACGGTCCTTTCCTTTGGAAAGGATTTAGGATAGGCCAGAGAACTCGAACTCGAATCTGAACTCGAACTTGAACTTGAAAAAAGGAGTAAAACTCCTTCCCTTGAGGGAAGGTTGGGATGGGTGTTGGGATGTAGATCAGATGGAGATAGTAACATCCGATTCCGCTCGACAGCGGAATGACAATTGAATAAAAGTAGCTTCCACCCTTTAGGGCAGGGGAAAGAAGCGGTAAATTGAACTCGAACTCGAACTCGAACTTGAACTTGAATCCACTCTAAAAAGCCATTATAAAGAAAATAATGGTCCTTTCCTTTGGAAAGGATTTAGGATAGGCCAGAGGACTCGAACTCGAATCTGAACTCGAATCTGAACTCGAACTTGAACTTGAAAAAAGGAGTAAAACCCCTTCCCTTGAGGGAAGGTTGGGATGGGTGTTGCGGTAATAATAAGGTGGAGGAAGTATAAACAGATTCCGCATCAAGTGCGGAATGACAAGACACAAATAGATTCTGCATCAAGTGCGGATAGGCAATTGAATAAAAGTGTAGCTTCCACCCTTTAGGGCAGGGGAAAGAAGCGGTAAATTGAACTCGAACTTGAACTCGAACTCGAACTTGAATCCACTCTAAAAGCCATTATAAAGGAAATAGCGGTCCTTTCCTTTGGAAAGGATTTAGGATAGGCCAGAGAACTCGAACTCGAACTTGAACTTGAAAAAAGGAGTAAAATTCCTTCCCTCGAGGGAAGGTTGGGATGGGTGTTGCTGTGTTTGTTAGATCGATAAAGTATAAATAGATTCCGCATCAAGTGCGGAATGACAATTAAAACTCAAGCTTCCACCCATTAGGGCTCGGGAAAGAAGCGGTAAAATGAAATCGAACTCGAACTTGAAAACTCCTTCCCTCGAGTGTATTCTCAAAAGTCATTATAAAGGAAATAGCGGTCCTTTCCTTTGGAAAGGATTTAGGATAGGCCAGAGAACTCGAACTTGAATCTGAACACGAACTCGAATTCGAACTTGAAAAAAGGAGTAAAACTCCTTCCTTCGAGGGAAGGTTGGGATGGGTGTTGCTGTGTTGATGAGATAGAGATAGTAACATCCGATTCCGCTCTACAGCGGAATGACAATTGAATAAAAGTAGCTTCCACCCTTTAGGGCAGTGGAAAGAAGCGGTAAAATGAAATTGAATGTATTCTCAAAAGCCATTATAAAGGAAATAGCGGTCCTTTCCTTTGGAAAGGATTTAGGATAGGCCAGAGGACTCGAACTCGAATCTGAAAGCTTTACCCCAAAACACCTTTTTGCTTGTTGTAAAAAGCATCGGCTTGTTTTTGCAAGAGTTCTCTGGCTATTTTTTTCTTATACTCATAAAGTTCGTCCTCATTTGCGATGTCCTTATAGACTCGGTTGTTGAGCTCTTTGTCGGTTTGCACGAGTATGCTTTGCTGTTGTTTTTGCTGGATGACCCAGGAAAGAATCAGGTCCTCGCGTTCTGCAAATTTGTAATCATATGCTCCTCGTGGTGCGATTAATTTTGCAATTATAGGCGAGGTCTCTATGGCTAGAAAGAGCAAGAAGATAAAGAATGAGGTGATAAAAGGCAATTTGTTCAACGCCTCAATACGCGCCATCAATCCGTCAAAGTTTTCGATGATGGGTTGGGATGCTGCAAGCTGTGCGGTCTCACGAGTCTTTAAGTCGGCTAGCTGGAGTTCTATGGCTGCTATTTTCTCCGTATTAATGCTTGTTAATTCTTTAAAATCTGCCTGTGCGGCGTCGTGTTTTTCTCGTTTTTCTTTATAGACAGGCCCTTTTCCTAATTTATTGGTTCCCGATGTTCCTTCAGCTTCTGTAATATAGGTGGTGTAAAGGGCGTCTACTTCTGCTTTTTTTGTGCTGATTTCAGATTTTAATTCTTGTATCGCTTTCGCGAAAGCGGACTCCTCAACAGCAAATAACGCCCCTACTTGCTCTTGATTTTCTAGGGTCATTGCGTTTTTCTCTTCCAGTAATACCTGATCGATCTCTTTTTCAAAAATCTTTAATTCCAAAGGTTTTGAAATCACCATAGCAATAATAATTGCCAAAACAATACGTGGGAGAGCCTGCCAAAATTCGTTGATTTTGCGATCGCTTTTTTTCAGTGTGGAAACAATGTAGCGATCCAGATTAAAGATCAATAATCCCCATACAAGACCTAAAGCAATAGCCATCCAGTAGCTGTCAAAAACGGTATATAAGGCATAACTCGCAGCAAAAAATGCCATCAATGCGGTAAAGAATACGGTGGCGCCTATACCAGCATACTTATTACGCTCGCCAGCATGGCACTCGTCAAGCAATGGAGCATCAGCACCGCTACAAAAGATGAAAAAAGACTGCATAAGAATGGTTTAGAAAGGGATTGTAACTTAATAAACGTCAAATGCATAGAATTGTTACAGTTTTGAACTGAAACTTCAACTTAAGTTCGAGTTCGAGTTCAGATTCATACGTTCATTCCGCTGCATAGCAGCATCGGCTTAATTCATTCTAGGAGCTGGTCGATAGGGTTGGAACAAACAAAAGCCATAGTTCAATGGCTTTTGTTTAAAAATGATAAAGGATGAGGTGTTTTTAGTCTTTGGGATGCATTGGAATTAACAACCACGTTTTTTAATTTCTTCTGGACCTACGATCACATCATAGGTGTTGATCATCATAGCAGCTTTGTTATCTATGTTGTCCAAATAGACATTCCAGTGTTCATTTTTTGCTACTATTAATAAGGCTTCTCGATAATTCAAAATATGTCCATCTACGTAATACACATATTTTTCTTTGTTGATGTTGATGACATCGATAGGGTCACCTATCATTCTTAGTTTCTTTTGTGGCGTTATAATCGATCCTACTTTCTTGTTAGATTTACTGATGATAAAGCTTGAAGTGTTTTTCTCAGGATCAATTGTTTGAAAAAATTTGGAGTACATCCGACTTAAAGTTTCTTTTGACATTTTTAGGGAACTGTCGTTGAAGAATGCTAAGGTGTGTTCATTTCCATTTTGAGTGATAAGGTCAAACGGAATTTCGTTATTGTTTTTGATTAAAGTTTCTACCTCCGCAAGAGTTACCTGCTTCCGATTGATTTCAAACTTTACTGGCTTTTCTTGACGTAACGCCGCCATTAAAAAAGCTTTTCTGATGGAAAGGTCAGTAGGTTCTTTTTTTGACGTTGCAGCAGGTCGCGATTCTAATGAATTAGTGGTGATATAGGTGTAATTTTCACCTTTGATCTTTTTTACTTCTAAAGAAGTTATCGACTTACCGTCTTTAATATTCTCATACTCTTCTTCGGTGATCTGTTTGCCGTTTAAATAAATGTTCGAATTGTCAACAACCGATTTCTTTGAACTAGCAGTGCTTTTTTCCAAGATAGTTTCAACAGCTTCCCAATTGCTATCGTTTATTCCAACACTGTTATCATTGGACTTGGTGTACATTTTCAACGAATTCACTCCGTTGACCGGCATGATTTGCACGCCATTGTTTCCGTTCTTTTTGATAAATGCTTTTGCTTTTTCTGCAGTTACCTTTTTATCATCAATGTAGTAGTGGATGTTATCACCAGCATTTTCAATATAATCTAAAGGACTCGCTGGTGGCGGTGGTGGCGGAAGGTCTTCTTCTTTAATATATTCTACAGTCTTGCCTTTAACGTCTATTTTATTTCCCCAACGATCGTAAAAAGCTTGGTCACCTTCTTTCAAAGTATAATAATAGATCTTTCCATCCACTTTTATATATCCAAAATCTTTAGACGGTGCTGCCGGCGGTGGTGGTGGTGGAATTTGACCTGCTCTAATATCATTTTCCCAATTTAAATAAGGCCATGGTTCATTTTCAGCGCGTTGTTTTTCATTCATAGAATTAAAAATGATTTGCATGCGTTTTGTGTCTTCATTAAAAAGTACGACATGACCATTTTCCTTTATAAATTCTTGATGTCTCTTAGCTAGAAAATTATACTCTTTTATGTCTTTTGAGGTCAGATTTTCTAGAACTTCAATGACTTCGATTACTTCTGGTTGTTCTACTATTTCAATGATTTCTTCTACTTCTTGAAATTCGGTTTCCTCCTTACCACAACTCATAACGAGTAAAGCAAGAACAGGAATAAGCGCTAGACTTCTTAAGAGGAGGCTTATAGGTGACGTACGTATTTTCATAATATGAAATCTTTTTTTAATGATGGGAAACGTAAAGGTGTTTGCCATGGCTTGTTGGTAACTGGTCGTGGCGTGATCTAACAATATTTGTTGGTAGGCTGTGGTAGAAATACCTTGATTTAATACAGATCGATCTGCAAGGAATTCATGATTCAATTTCATAGAATACCTAATAAGATATAGCAGCGGATTGAACCAAAGCAAAACCATAAGCAGTTCAATAAACAAGATGTCCAGCGAGTGCTTTTGATCTAAATGTGCTTTTTCATGCTCCAAAACTACGGTAGGAATTTTGTTAGATTCATGATCTTTTTTAGAGACAAAAATGCGTTTGAGAAATGAATGAGGTATGGTAAGTTGATGGCGCAGTATAAGCTGGTAGGTTTTGTAGGAACTGATCTCGTCTTCTTGTTGGATTCTAAAGGAATTCAAGTTTTTACCAAACCTCCATATCATAATCGCAAGACCTATGGTATAAACGGCTAGCATTACATACAACCAATTCACTTCCAAAGCTGGTTCTTGCGACGCACTCTCTGCCATATTCAATTCATAAGCCGCAAAAGGCGTTTCTTGAATAGGAATCACAATAGTTTCTACCACTATAAATGGAATACATAAGGAAACCATCAAGGCACCAAGTAAATACCACCTTTTAAAGGCATGCCAGGACGTATTTTCTAGCAATAACTTATAAGCGAGCCAGAGAACAAAAAGACAAACAGAGGAGTTGATTAAGAAATGTTCCATGATTACTTATTTTCAATTTGACGGTCTATGATCTTCCTTAATTCTTCCAGTTCTTTTTTACTTAAATCGGTTTCTTTAGTAAAGAAAGAAGCAAATTGTGCAGAGCTGTCATTAAAGAAATTTTTAATCAGGCCATTGACATGCTTGGAGAAGTAGTCGCTTTTTTTAACAAGTGGCTTGTACTGTCGGCTTTTACCGAACAGTTCATAACCTACAAAACCTTTATCTGTCATGCGTTTTAACAGGGTTGCAATGGTAGTGGTAGCAGGTTTGGGATCAGGGTATGCTTCAAGGAGGTCTTTCATAAAAGCTTTTTCTAGCTTCCATAAATGACTCATAAGATCTTCTTCAGTTTTTGACAATTTCATTTCTATGTTTTATGCCTATTTAACTTTACTCTGTTGTATTAAATCGTTCGTTTTTCTATTTTTCTTCGTTAAAAAATAAAACCGTAGCTACTGCTATGCTTTAATTTTTTGTCTTGATAAATAAAAAAACGTTCCAATTTAATTTTACAACAGCACAAAATTAAATTGGCATAAGAACTAACTCTACAAATGTAGAACAATATTTTAATTCTACAAGTGTAGAGCATTAAAAAGTAAAAAATAAAAATAAAAAGAAGTATAAGAACTGCTATTATATAAGGTTTTAAAATACTGAATACGATATGTTTAGGGCTGTTTTCGCTTTCGCGAAAGCGATCAGGTAAAATGGTATAATAAAAGATATAGCGGAAAGCACGGTCACTGGATAATTCTAGGAGCGGTAGCGAAATGAATTTTCTAGTGAACTGCCCAAAAAAAAGTCCCACTCGATTATGAATGGGACTTTTGTAAATTTAAATTTAATAGCTCAAAGATAAATTGGTATTACTTACTCATCTCCGTAAAATGCTTATAAAAATGCGGAATCGTTTCAATTCCTTTTAGGTAATTCCAGATTCCGAAATGCTCGTTAGGAGAGTGGATGGCATCACTGTCCAGTCCAAATCCCATAAGGATAGACTTAGAATCCAGTTCTTTTTCAAATAATGCAACTATAGGAATCGAGCCACCACTGCGCTGTGGGATAGGCGTCTTGCCAAAGGTATCTTCATAAGCGGCACTTGCTGCTTTATAGCCCAGACTATCAATAGGCGTCACATAAGCCGTTCCACCATGATGTGGTGTTACTTTTACGGTTACGCTTGCTGGAGCGATGCTTTCAAAGTGTTTCTGAAACAATTCGGTGATTTCATGCCAGTTTTGGTCGGGAACCAGTCGCATGGATATTTTTGCATAGGCTTTACTGGCGATTACGGTTTTGGCGCCTTCGCCGGTGTAGCCGCCCCAAATCCCATTCACGTCTAAGGTAGGCCTAATGCTATTGCGTTCGTTAGTGGTATACCCTTTTTCACCATGTTCTTCAGCGATGTCTAGTGCTTTGTTGTAGGCTTTTTGAGAGAATGGCGCTTTGGCCATTTCGGCACGTTCTTCTTTACTGAGCTCTTCTACTTTATCATAGAACCCTGGAATGGTGATGTGATGGTTATCATCGTGGAGTTGGGCGATCATGTCGCACAATACATTGATAGGATTTGCTACGGCACCACCATAAAGTCCGGAGTGCAAGTCGCGATTAGGTCCGGTTACTTCAACTTCTACATAGCTCAAACCACGCAGTCCTGTGGTGATGCTAGGGACGTCTTTAGAGATCATGCCCGTATCAGAAATCAAGATCACGTCGTTAGCTAGTTTTTCTCTATTGCGTTCTAGAAACCATCCTAAAGACTCGCTTCCCACTTCTTCTTCCCCTTCAATCATGAACTTAACATTACATGGCAGCTCGTTATTTGCCGTCATGTATTCCATAGCTTTTACGTGCATATACATTTGTCCTTTGTCATCACAAGCACCACGAGCAAATATGGCTCCGTCTGGATGAAGGGCTGTTTTTTTAATCACCGGCTCAAAAGGTGGGCTGTCCCATAAATTTATAGGATCTGGTGGTTGTACATCGTAATGACCATAAACCAATACTGTAGGCAGGTTTTTATCTATTATTTTTTCACCGTAAACAATAGGGTAGCCTGGTGTTTCACATATTTCTACGTGGTCACAGCCGGCTTTTTTTAGGGATTCTTTAATCACTTCACTGGCTCTAATCACATCGTTTTTATGGGCAGGATCTGCGCTAACAGATGGGATCTTAAGTAAGTCTATGAGTTCATTTATGAATCGATCTTTGTGCTGATCAACATAAGGTTTGGTATTCATTGTAATTGTATTTGAGGTAAAGATAAGAAAGGAGTAATTTTTATTTGATAAAGAATTTGTAATATGTGAAAAGTATGTATATTTGCCGTCCCAAATAGGGGTTATCAGTAAGCGGATGTGATGGAACTGGTAGACATGCTAGACTTAGGATCTAGTGCTTCACGGCGTGCAGGTTCGATTCCTGTCATCCGCACATATTCTTAAAAGCTCTTCAGAAATGAAGGGCTTTTTTTATATTTGGTTATGATATATAAAGTTTATGCAATTTCTAGTCTTACTAAAAACTATATATATGTGGGTTTTTCTACTGAACTCGAAGTAAGATTAAATAGGCATAATAAAGGTCTCAATAAAACTACGGCTTCATATGCCCCTTTCCGATTAATTTACTCAGAAGTAGTAGGAACATCAAGAGAGGAAGCACGATTTAGAGAAAAGTATTGGAAAAGTGGAACAGGTAAAAGAAAACTTAGAATTCTAAGAGATGAATTAGATTAATATTTCACGGCGTGCAGGTTCGACCTGCCTGTCGTGCCTCTGGCAGGCAGGTTCCTGTCATCCGCACATATTCTTAAAAGCTCTTCAGAAATGAAGGGCTTTTTTTTAGTTCTCGCTTTCACGAAAGTCTAAAAAAACGAATCATAAGATATCTATATGTTTTATCTCTTGTTTACAAGGCTCGATTATAAAATTTATAATTCGAATGATCGTTTACTACAGCCATGTAATTTAAGGCCCTCAATTGTTTCAGAAAGTGAAAGCAAAACCATAATATTGGATTATTAATAATGAAGTAGTAAGTTCATCTAACTTATGTTTCGAATGTTGAGTCAAACCGTTTTATGCTGTCTGACATGAAAAAACAGAGTTGTTTAAATGGAAGTTTCATTATTTTATTAAAAGGCCCAAAACATGTCAGAAAAAAAAGTAACTATTTTAAGTGCCTTCAAAACCATTATTTGGCCCAGAAGGAAACTCGTTTTTATAGGATTATTTTTAATTGTAATAAGTAAAGCAGCTAGCTTTGTGGCACCCTTATCTCTTAAATATTTAATGGATGATATCATTCCTAATAAAAATGTGGAGTTTCTCAAAGGCTTAGTTGCAGCGGTAGCCTTAGCCATTTTAGTCCAAGCGATTACTTCCTTTCTTCTCACTAAAATATTAAGTGTACAAGCGCAGTATATGATTTCTGAACTGAGAGCGCAAGTTCAAAAAAAGGTACTGTCATTACCTATTCGATTTTTTGACAATACCAAGTCTGGTGCTCTGGTATCAAGAATTATGAACGATGTAGAAGGGGTTCGTAATTTAATAGGAACTGGACTGGTACAATTAGTAGGGGGCTCCATAACCGCCTTGGTATCATTAGTCTTGCTATTACGCATTAGCTGGACGATGACCTTATTTACCCTAATCCCATTGGCGATTTTTGCTCTAATTGCATTAAAGGCATTTAAAATCATACGACCAATTTTTAGAAATAGAGGTGTCATTAACGCTGAGGTCACAGGTAGGTTAACAGAAACATTAGGTGGTGTAAGAGTCATAAAAGGTTTTAATGCCGAAGAGCAAGAAAACAAAATATTTGAAGAAGGTGTAGAACGACTATTTCAAAATGTGAAAAAAAGTTTAACGGCGACAGCTATTATCACCAGTTCTTCGACCTTTTTATTGGGTCTAGCTACAACAGGAATCATGGGAATAGGGGGTTATAAAATCATGATGGAAGAGTTAACTATAGGAGATTTTTTAACCTTTACTTTTTTATTAGGATTGATGATTGCACCGATCGTGCAAATGAGCAATATAGGTAGTCAACTGACAGAAGCTCTAGCAGGTCTAGACCGAACTGAAGAATTAATGAATATGACGCCTGAATCTGACGAAGAGAATCGAACGGAATATTTAGAGAACTTTGAGGGTCATATTGTATTTAACAACGTCTCTTTTGCGTACGAAGAAAACAAAGAAGTATTGCATAACATCAATTTTGAAGCAAAACCAGGTGAGGTCATTGCTCTGGTAGGTAGTTCAGGTTCTGGAAAAAGTACGATTGCAGGACTTGCGGCAACCTTTTTAAATCCTCAGTCGGGCACCATAACTGTCGATAGGCAAGATATAGCAACGATCAATCTCAATAGTTTTAGAAAACATCTAGGAGTCGTTTTACAAGATGAGTTCCTTTTTGAAGGTACGATAAGGCAAAATATCCTTTTCCCTAGACCTAATGCCACAGAAGAAGAACTAAAAGCAGCTGTAAAAGCTGCCTATGTAAACGAGTTTACCGACCGATTTGACGAAGGCCTAGATACATTAATAGGCGAACGTGGAGTAAAACTGTCAGGCGGTCAACGTCAACGTATTGCCATTGCAAGAGCTGTACTAGCAAATCCAAAAGTTTTAATTTTAGATGAAGCTACCTCTAATCTAGATACAGAAAGTGAAGCATTAATTCAAAAAAGTCTGGCAGAATTGACTAAAGGAAGAACCACCTTTGTCATCGCACACCGATTAAGTACTATTAGAAAAGCAGATCAGATTTTAGTGATAGAAAATGGCCGCATTGCCGAACAGGGAACGCATGACGAATTGATTTCTAGTGAAGGTAGGTATTACAATTTGTTTACCTATCAGGCGCGCATTTAAAAGGTAAGAATTTCTATTCAACTTTTCTAGTTGGATTAGAGATAGAGTTCACGGTAAAATTGTGAACCTACAATTGAACTAAACAGCCCATTTTATTAATTAATTCTACAAAGTCTTTACACATTGAAAGAATAGTTGTCTAAAAGGAAATAAGACCTAATATAAAAAAAAACACTTCCCCCAGCTGGCGCGAGCGTCCCGCTCGTGATCTACACAATAAGAGTCAAGAAAGAAAAAAAGAAAGCTAGCAATGGTTTTCCTTTTTTTATGCGCTAGCATTAAAGCGACGCGACCTATTTATTAAAGAAGTCTTTGAACTTCTTTTTGTGATCATAGTATCTATGATTTTAAAGAGCACAGAGGGCTCTTCTTCGTCCAGCTCTTGAATGAGTTGAAGTTGGTCCATAGTGGTCTTATTTTCCATCTCTACCTCTTGTGGCAGCTCTCCATTCATATAGACCAGTTCATCAAGAGTTACATTAAAGAAATTAGCAATCTTTTCCAAAGTGTTTAAAGAAATCTCATGTTATCCGCTTTCCATCTTGCTATAGGATGGTGGATGCCTAAAAATTAAGATAAGAGTTTTTGGGAGTTATAAGGTTCATTTGGCGAGTATCAACGCGAGTATCATTTAATTCAAAATCATTAGGTTTTAAAAAATTAAACTGCTATAAATGAGTACTTTAAAACTTAAAAATAATCAGGGTTAAAACTTAGGATTCTAAGAGATGAATTAGATTAATATTTCACGGCTGCAGGTTCGACCTGTCTGTCGTGCCTCTGGCAGGCAGGTTCCTGTCATCCGCACATATTCTTAAAAGCTCTTCAGAAATGAAGGGCTTTTTTGTTTACAAGCTTGTACAGTTTGACAATAATTAATTTCACCTACAAATATTCGATCATCGCTAATAGTACAATCTAAAACCTAGCAACGTACATAATTTACTGTGTTTATCGTACATGCGCTCGACGACTTCTTTAAGGTCATCATTTTTATAAAACTGACTAAAAAACAAGCGATCTATGGTAAAGGCACTGGACACACTTTCTGAAGGATATCCATATCCAGAAATGGCTCGAGCTCCTGTAACATCAATAAAGTATTGAGACTCTTCATCAGACAGATCTAAAATCTTTTTATTAGCAAAATGGATGACTTTACCATCTAACTTACCTTCAAAAAGCTCAGCGATCTCTTCCATACTATAGTAATAATTATTGATGAGGACATTATTTGCGTCTCCTGACAAAACGAGATATATGATCTCATAATCTTTAAAATTATGGTCGTCGTGAAGTAAATAACTCAGGCTTTCTTCTAGACCTTCTATAGTATCACATGCTTTGTAGATGCTGGTTATGTTTTGGTTTATAGCAATGTCTTCAAGGATTTTTACTACTTCTGTTGTTTCTGATGTATCGGCATCAGGAACTACCTCTAGGCAATAGATAAAATTTTCGACATCTGTTATAGGCAATGCTAACTTACTCATTCACTTCTTTATTTTATCTATGTAGGTATCTCCACATTGGACGAGTAAGATCACATTCATTACGCAATTATCGATTTTAAAATAACCTACAGGATGTAGTACAACAAAAAACCTCTCCAAATTTAAACAGCTTTTTAATTCTCCGCTTTCGCGAAAACTAGTTCATTTAAAAAGAGGATAAAGTCAATACGGCTTTCCTTTTTTATTTTAAAGAGCAGCTATATTCTTTAATCTAGATTTTTTAATCATCGCACTGCAACCTAAGAGAGCATTTCGAAATAGAGAGAGAGTATCAATACAAGGACCGCTCTTGCCTCCGACGAGTGCCACGCAGTGCAGCGAGAGGAAGGCATGTACGACTGTCGTGTCAGGATATGAACAATATCGCCTCTGCAGACAGTTCTGAGATTAAGGAATAAAATTATTGTTATTTTGGCAATTAAATCATCAACCACCCGCAACAAAACGCAGTTTTAAAAAAAAATCAAGTAAGATAAAAACCTATTTAAGCAGCATGGTTAGACGGTAAAGACTATTTTTTTATTCAAACCTTGAATCCCACTATTGTATGTGTTCAACTCAAAAAGTAGTTTAAATTATATCTTGATTTCTAAACTTTTAAAATCATTGAGTTTTTGGAGTTGCTACCCAATCAATAAACACATCACTAGTAGCTTCTTTATCATAAATGCCAATAGTAAACCCCGTTGTGGAAGCATTTGCGACTTTAAAATGAGTAACACTGTGAGAAATATGATTGTCAATACCTACTCCTTCCCTATAAGTTAAATTAATAGAGGGAATACTTGTAAAAACAGATGTAAAAGTAACATTATAATAATTCCATCCTGTAGTAGTACTTCCTACATTATAGGTGCTGGACTGGGCCTTGTTTGCTTCTAGGGACACCCAATTTGGATGTGAACCATCCCCGAAGTTGTATTGGAAAGAATTGGTGTTAGAATTGTAAATTAATAATCCTGAAGCTGGATTAGTAATCGCGTCTCGCTGTACACTTGTTAATCTAGGAAAAAGAACACCAGAATTAGTGGACTGAATATCTAAAACAGTTGAAGCATCAGGAGCAACAGTTCCTATACCAACTTGAGAAAACATCGGACTTATATTAAAGATGACAATTAGTAATATTAAAGAACTTTTCATTTTTTTTGAGGAACTTTTATTTTTTTATAAATCGGAATTCGATTCATAATTAACTAGACTTCACTAGTAAAAGAGATCGATTTTTAGCAAATTTAGGCATTCATTTTGTCAAATCAATAAGCTAAAAATTTATCTGATAATAGGATCAAAGGTATTGAAATTTTATGACTTGTTCATTATTACCCAAGCTGGCGCGAGCGTCCCGCTCGTGATCTACACAATAAGAGTCAAGAAAGAAAAAAAGAAAAGTTAGAAATGTCTTTCCTTCTTTTTAGTAAGAAAAGAATCAATCATTTTAAAGACCCAGCTGGCGCGAGCGTCCCGCTCGTGATCTACACAATAAGATTCAAGAAAGAAAAAAGAAAAGTTAGAAATGTCTTTCCTTTTTTTTAGTAAGAAAAAATCGCCGCTAGTGCCAGTTTGAAACTGGTACCCAGCATGAGTCAACCGCGACAAGAACAACTGTTCTAGGACTATAGTTCTATAATAAATTACCCCATAAAACCTATATCATCAATTTCCAGTACGGTGTGATCTTCTTGAAAGTTTCTGGCACTGGAGTACTTCCAATCTACTTGGTCGATAACAAAACCTGATACAACTGGGTTATTATGAATGTAGTCTAGTTTCTGTTTAAGTACGTCAGGACTCCACAACTCAATAGGCTTGTTATGATGTTGCCAAAATTGATATTTTGACGTGTTGCTATTTTTCTTTCCAGCACGCTCAAACATCCATAAAAGCCATTCTTTTCTGCTTTCTTGAGGGTTTTCTATTATAGCATTTAGAACTTTTTTTGCCGTATGTTTTTTAAAGTCTCTTAATAATTCTGAAGGTTGGTCTATCGAGGATCTAAAAATAAAATGAACGTGACTAGGCATGAAACAATAGGCATATAGTTCCATAGATTTATTTTTTCTACAATAGTCTATACTGTCTGCAAGGATATTTAAATAAACATCTCTTGTAAAAACATCTATCCAGTTTACTGTTGCAAAACTTACAAAATATGCTCCACTCTTATTATGAAATTTATACTTTCTACTCATTTTGTAAATACAGTGTGCGTAATATCAAACCTTAAATCTACAGCATGTCTCGAAGAATATGATAAGAAATGATTATTTTTATTCACTCGGGACGGCACTAGTTACAAACTAGCGCTAGCAGGGAAGTTACAGATGGCGATAAGAAATGATTATTTTTATTCACTCGGGACTGCACTAGTTACAAACTAGCGCTAGCAGGGAAGATTCAAAAGGTTTATTAATATTTCTGATAAAAAATATGAAGAATGAAAGACTTATTAAAGTTATTGTTAGTATTGCAGATTTTAATCCTACAATCATGTTCGTCACTACAAAAAAATAATTATCCTCCTGAATTAGAAATTATTTTAAATGAATTTGACAAGTGTTCAAAAAATAATGCCCTATATAATTATCATGAAATATTAATAACGAATTCAGGTGATAGTTTAGAGTTCTCAATTAATGCACCTATTAATAAATTAGATGTCTGGGTTCAAAAAGGAGAAATGACAATTTTAAACACTCAGCCAGATGGTATTATTAAAAGAGGCAATCATTATTTTATGATTTATGATTTAGTACTATATGAGCCTACTTATTTTTCTGACTATTCCTATAATAAAGAAAAATTAATTAAAGAGATGGATGATCTTGGTTACGTTAATTACTTTTATGAAGACGATTTGTGGACTATTGAAACGGATGAACACGGTAACGTAACTAATGATCCTCATACTTCGACTATTCTTACCCCTGATTATAGTATTTTATATAGATTTGATCCCATCTCTCCTACAAATTTTTATAGGAGTAGTAGTTTTTGTGACGTCATAGATAAAAAGGGTAATGGGTCAGATTAGTTGATGGTAATAAAATGATAGATAAACTCCTCCCACGTCGCGCTAGCAGGGGCAACCCTTTCATGTTAACTTAGCATTTGTAACACAAAACCTATATTTAGTAACTTGTGGTAATCTCAGAAAGATTTAAAGCAACAACTCTTATCAGTTTTTACGCTGCTAACTATATCGTTATGGATTAAATGATTCTACTCAGGTAGGAACTGTTGAGACAGAAACTTTTAAAAAGGAATAAATTATGAGAATTATTATGTTATTCATCGCATTAATACTTTTAGGTTCTTGTAAGTTGGATAAAAATAAACCGATACTCCTTGAAGACAATTTAAATATGAATAACCTAGGAAATAAGGATATAAAACTATTTGCATCCTTATTAAAGGATTCCATTAATATTGGAGAGTCTCCAAAAGTGATTGTTTCAATGCTTAGTCCAGCTTTTAAAAACTCAAAATCCCAAATAGTAGCATTTTCGGAATCACAAGATTCAGCATTACTACAACTTGATGAAAAATTATCTAATCTATATGAATTGGATTTATACGGTTTTCATAATGTTAGTATCGATACTTCAAATAGGCGTTTATTCAAGGAGCCAAGCAGGTATGATATCATAGTGGCAGGGAGAAAGATGTATAAAGAAGGTTACAATAAATCTAGAGTTTTAGTTATTGAATTTATTGGAAAGGATCCTATTTTGGATCTAAAGTTTGACCTTGATAGTATTTGGTTTGATTACATTGAGCTTGATGTATATGTAAGAAAAGGCATTCTCCCAAATTAGGTAATGGTCAGAATAGTTGATTAGCATAAACTCAACACTGCACCACGTTACGCGATATTATAATTTAAAAAGAGGAAGTTCTCTTGACGTTTCAAAACTAGTTGAAGACATTGAAACTTATGAGTCACGACCATTAATTTTTATATCAAAAGGTAAAGTCGAAAGCGCTATAGACTTATTTTGTGTCTTTGAATTTGCTAAAAATAAGTCTCTTAATTTTTTTGATTGTATTGCAGATTGTGATGATAATGTTGGCAGCATAGGTCTCCCCAGCTGGCGCGAGCGTCCCGCTCGTGATCTACACAATAAGAGTCAAGAAAGAAAAAAGGAAAGTTAGAAATAGTCTTCCTTTTTTTTAGTAAGAAAAAATCGCCGCTAGTGCCAGTTTGAAACTGGTACCCAGCATGAGTCAACCGCGACAAGAACAACTGTTCTAGGGCTATAGTTCTATAATAAATTACCCCATAAAACCTATATCATCAATTTCCAGTACGGTGTGATCTTCTTGAAAGTTTCTGGCACTGGAGTACTTCCAATCTACTTGGTCGATAACAAAACCTGATACAACTGGGTTATTATGAATGTAGTCTAGTTTCTGTTTAAGTACGTCAGGACTCCACAACTCAATAGGCTTGTTATGATGTTGCCAAAATTGATATTTTGACGTGTTGCTATTTTTCTTTCCAGCACGCTCAAACATCCATAAAAGCCATTCTTTTCTGCTTTCTTGAGGGTTTTCTATTATAGCATTTAGAACTTTTTTTGCCGTATGTTTTTTAAAGTCTCTTAATAATTCTGAAGGTTGGTCTATCGAGGATCTAAAAATAAAATGAACGTGACTAGGCATGAAACAATAGGCATATAGTTCCATAGATTTATTTTTTCTACAATAGTCTATACTGTCTGCAAGGATATTTAAATAAACATCTCTTGTAAAAACATCTATCCAGTTTACTGTTGCAAAACTTACAAAATATGCTCCACTCTTATTATGAAATTTATACTTTCTACTCATTTTGTAAATACAGTGTGCTAAATATTAAACCTTAAATCTACAGCATGTCTCGAAGAATATGATAAGAAATGATTATTTTTATTCACTCGGGACGGCACTAGTTACAAACTAGCGCTAGCAGGGGAAATACAAAGGAGGTTAAAGAGGGCTTCCATCTATTAAATCAATAACTTATGAAAATGATTAATAAGATTATTTTATTAACTCTATTAATTGGTATTTTTATTTCGTGTGATCAATCTAAGAATAAGAACAACTTAGATATTGAAAAATATATGGAACCAAGTAAAATTATTAATAAAGAAAAACTGTTTTCTACTTTACTAAAAGATACGATTAGAGTAGGAGAAAACGCTAAGGCTTTAGTCTCCTTACTTGACCCTAAATTTGATGACAAGCAATCTCAAATAATAGTTTTTATCGAATCAGAAGACTCTGTACTTTACAAACTAGAAAAAAATTTCAAACAGCTTTACGAGCTGCCGGTAGCAGGGTTTTATAATTTTACGGTTGATACTATAAACAAGGCACCGAAACATTATGAAAAACAGTACTCAGCCTATATAGGAAAAGTTTTTAAAGAAACTGGATATAATAAACTTAGGTTCATGGTTATGGAGTTTTACGGTAATGATCCAACCAAAGATTTAAATTTTGACAAGAAGAAAACATGGGTAGTTATTGACGAATTGGATGTGTTTGTAAAACCTGCATTAGATAGTATTGTCAATTAAGAAAATTAGGATTTTCCCAAGCTGGCGCGAGCATCCCGCTCGTGATCTACACAATAAGAGTCAAGAAAGAAAAAGGAACCTTAGAAATAGCTTTCCTTTTTTTTTAGTAAGAAAAAAATCAATCATTTTAAAGATCATGGAACGTTCTTCATCATCGCACCCATTTGCCCCGCGTCCAATCAACACCAGCATTCGTAATCCGATAGAGCAGGAGCATGTAATGAACTGGAAATTTATGGGTCAGGAAGGCTTAAGTCTGTTAGCTTAAGATCTAGCAGCCCATGCTCCCAGTAGTTCCTTAGGACCTCTTAAATAAGCCTCTGAGTTTTTTGTAAATAAAAGCATTGGTTTTGATGCCGTATAAGGAGATCAAACAAACCACAATCACAAAAATAACCGCGCCTATAGCCGCCTGGTAAGGGTTGAGCGATTTGCTTAAGAGAATGGACAAGCCAAATCCAGTAAGACTGCCGTAAATAACTATAAAGTGAACTATATAAATGGAAAGTGTCTTTTGGCCAATTTTAAAAATCATTTGGTTTTTCAAAAACCTTTCTAAAGCATAAAACAACCCTAGTAAAACAAATACATTACCCAATCTCGTAAACAAGTAATTATAATAAGCTACTTGCTTGAAAAGTAGTACATCGCTCCAGTAATAGAGCTTCATCAACAGGTAAGAGGAATTGTAAATCAATACAGTTCCCAAAACGATGAAGGCAGAAACAATAATAGGCTTGAACTTCTCTCTTCCGAAATAACGATAAAATAGAGAAGCTATAAAAGCTCCTATAGACATATATCCTAACCAAGGTATAATGGTAAAAATAGAACCGTTTGATTTGGTTAAATAATTGGCAAATACCAAGGGTATGCCGCTGGTGTCTAATTCTCTATACCAAGGTTCCATCATAAATATGGAAACACCTAATACGAGCATGAGTATAGAGAAAATCAAGGATTTCTTAAAAGTCAGGTAATAAATACCTACAGTGATTATGATGGAAAGCCCTATACAATGCAATACATCAACAATTAAAAAGGAATTGTTAAACGTACCCGTCAGCCAGTCCCAAATAGGAGCTCTAAGTCCATAACCTATAGCAATGAGCAATAAACCTCTCATCAAGCCTTTGCGTATGCGCACCGGTGCCAGTCCTTTTTTCTTGGACTTCATTAAAAGATAGGTAAAGACGATTCCAGAAATAGTAAAAAACGTAGGCGCTGTTATTCCTCTAAAATAACTCCAAACCTGAAAAATGGAGCTGTCCATGTCTCTGTATTCTGGCGCGAGTAGGGTGTCTACAAAGTGGCCTTGCATCATCATAATGATAGCAAAAGCACGTACGGCATCTATAAAGAAAAGTCGGTCAGTTTTCAAGGTTGTTGAGTTGGCGTAAAACTAAGGTTTATTTAAAACAATAGAAACCTTCCTAAAATAAAAATATGGCTACTATGGAGTCTTCAAAAAGTAAACTTCTATAAAACAAAAAAGCCTCTCCGTTTGGAAAAGCTTCTCAAAAAGTGTCTGATGACACCCTCAAAATCCTCAAGTATTTCTGAGGACACACAACTTGAATTGCTATCCCGATAGCTATCGGGAGATTGCGGTCTGGACGGGATTCGAACCCGCGACCCCATGCGTGACAGGCATGTATTCTAACCAGCTGAACTACCAGACCGTGTTCTTATAGAACGTTGCTCCCACATTTCTGCGTTAGCGGTTGCAAATATACTTTTCATTTATGAATAGACAAGTCTTTTTTATCTTTTTTTTTTGAAAAAAAACAAATCGTTTTTCATTACAAAACTTATAAATCACCTAGCTTCTAAAAATCAGTGATTAAACTTTTTTTATTGGTTTTTGTGCTGTTTAAATTTTGAAGCTGTTGATAATACTTGGTGGTAATCTTACATGCCATGGGCTTAGTATTTATCTTTGAAATATGATACAACTTTTTGCTACAGACATAGACGGGACTTTATTAGATACCAACAGATTTTTATCTGATCGTACCCGCTTGGAATTAGGAAAACTTCTCGTACCTAAAATTCTAATATCTGCCAGAATGCCGCAAGCCATGTATTATTTACAGGAAGCACTTGATATTATAAACGCTCCTTTGATTTGTTATAACGGCGCATTGGTACTGCACGGTTCTGATGTGTTATACGAATTGAGCATTCCGTATGAAGAGATTGAAAAGTTAACCGAAATAGGTCAGGAATACGGCCTGCATGTGGCACTATACCGCAACCAAGAGTGGTTTGTTCCAGCTATGGATCAGTGGGCAAAACGGGAGGAGCACAATACGAGAGTTACGCCTAGCGTAGAAGAGACTTCGGTTACCTTAAATTATTTTAAACAGACCCAAGATCAAGGTGGCGCTCACAAGATCATGTTTATGGGTGATGAGGTAGATATGGATGCCGCTTTCGCGAAAGCGGAACAACTATTAGGTCCCAAGGTCCATTTGTACAGATCAAAAAATACCTATACGGAGATTACTCCTAGTGGAACCTCTAAAGAAGTAGCACTTAGAAAACTATTAGAATTGAGGTATCCAGAAGTGGGTATGAAGAATGTAGTAGCTTTTGGAGATAATTACAACGATACCGATATGCTGGCTGCCGTAGGTTATGGGGTAGCTGTAGAAAACGCTCGAGAAGTGGTTAAGAAGGCCGCTAGATTTATAACCGGTCATCATAAAGAAGACGGAGTCGCTTTATGGCTGGAACAAAACGCCCAAAAAAACGCATAAAAAAAGGCAGTCCCCTTGAGGAACCGCCTTCTTCAAAAAAGTTTTCAGTTATTATTCAATAACGATGATATCATCAGTTGTTAAACCTGCTGCGCTCATTACCTCATTGTAATTGTTCACATCCACACCAGAGTTTAAAAGATCTACGGGTAGAATAACAATTCTAAAGGTTTGATTAGAAATATCAGCAGGAGCAAGTTGGCTCAGGTCTGTAGTTGCTGGAGCGTCTATAAAAATTCTCGCGTCCCCATTAGTTGCATCAAAATTGTATTGAAATTCGCCAAAGTTGGTATAAATAGTTTGTGGTAGTAACCTCCATACATCTACGGTACCTCCATTATTACCTGGAACTACATCCCATAGGAGATACACTAAGGTCATGTCATTAGGAAAAACAGTTACGGTTGGTGGGTAATCAATTAATACCTCATAGTCTGGAGCAAAGAAATCTACAGTTCTTTCAATGGATGTTGCAGTGATGTTTACACCATCAAAGCCATCAAATCCTGGAGGTCCTTGTGGTCCTTCACAAGCGGTTAAGGTGATAGCGAGAACAAAAAGGAGTATACTATATTTCATAATTAGTAGTTTAGACTTTCTTTTTTCAATAAGTGTGCCTAAATTTATAAAATGAAAAAATATTTTGTATTCGCGCTTTTTATCTGCTCTTTTAAATTGATGGCACAACTTGCGGTAGCTGACAGTCTCGTACAGTTAGGAAACTATCAAGAGGCGATGGAAATCTATAAGACCGAGCCAAAAAGCGAATTCAAATTAGCTCGGGTATATGCTCAAATGGGAGCTATTTATGAGGCCCTAGATTCTTATCAGCAAGGTTTTAAGAGAGATAGCCTTAGTCTACAACCACGATTTGAATATGCACGCCTGGCATTGAGTAATAACGATCCTGTAACCGCATTTAACAGCTTTTTGTCCCTTAGTGTTGAAGAACCAGATAATGCCACTTACCAGTATTATATGGGTAAGACTCATGAGGAATTGAGCAATGATGATGCTGCTATTTCCGCTTTCGCGAAAGCGGTATCCTTAAATACATCCTACCGAGCAGCTAGAATCGAGTGGGTAAAATTATTGATTAAAAAGCGAAGGTTTCGAGAGGCAATTCTCCAGGCAAAACCCGCATTAGAATGGTATCCCAACGACATAAAAATGAATAGTTTAATCGCGCAGTCCTATCTTGGAGCAAAGAGATACGATAAGGCGATAGAGCGTTTTGAACTGCTTTTTAGTCTTGGAAATGATACCGAGTTCAATCGTAAAAGTTTGGCATGGTCCTATTTTAACGATCGGCAATGGCAGCTTGCTATAGATAATTACGAGCGTTACAATAGTGATTATGAAAAAGCAGATTCACTGGTTCACTTTATCATGTCCCAAGCCTATTTAAAACTGGGGGAATTGGAATTGGCACAAGATTATATAGAACGCGCCATAGCTATTAAGACTCCAGAGTTGGATCAGGAATTCTTACAGCTGGCCACAGTCTATGTGAGACAAGGCGATTATAAAAATGCTTTTTATGCCACCAAAAGAGCAAAAAAAGAAAAGCCAGAGGACGATGTGATCGGATATCAATATGCGCTTGCAGCAGATCAATATTATGCAGATAAAAGCAAAAAGCTGGAGTTCTATGAGGATTTTATAGGAGCCTATCCTGAGAGTCCTTATCAAGAAATTGCCACTGCTCGAGCAGAAGATCTACGCAAGGAACTCTTTCTAGCTGCAAAAAAATAGAAAGGTTGTACATTAGCCCTATGAATAAAGGATCTGTTGTTTTAATGATACTGCTCGTAGCGCTCTGTTTTTCTTGCCTATCGGACAAGCAAAAAAAAGTACAGGCAGATGAGCAGGCGATAAAAAAGCTGGAGCACCTGAATATGACTTCTATAGATCGCTATCCATTATTTGATAATTGTGACGAGATGCTGACTACAGCAGACTGTTTTTATGAAGAACTTCACGCCTTAGTCCAGCAAAAATTAAGTGCAGGAGACCTACCTATACATTTAGCTAAGAAGGATAGTCTATACTTATCCATTACAGTAAGTAAAGAAGGTCGCATTACATACGATAGTCTATTTAAATCTGCTCCCAGCATTGATAAAGACTATATGCACGAATTGCTCAAAAAGAGATTGAATAACTTCCCTGTTATTAAAAGTGCTCAAAAAAAATCTATACCCGTGGCTACGAGCTATAGATTACCTGTTGTTTTTAATCCTGTGGACTCGTTGGAGCATTAACAGCTCTTCCCTGCCATTGTGGTTTTGACAAACTACTGAAGGCTATCATAACTACCAGAAAGGGATAGATCAAAAAGTTTACAACGGCAAACTTCCATTTTACATCTGCAAAAAATTGATCTCCTATCACCAGCACGATCATGTCGGTAAAGGCTTTGACTGCGAGCACTCCTATAAACATCTGACTGCTGATGAGTGAAAAGTACCATAATAAAGGACTCGATATAAACAAGATGCTCATTAGTAACACCTGAAAACTGAGCAGTTTGTTGAGCATGCTTTTAGTTTCACTTCCTTTTTGTGCCCATCGAGCCCGTTGGTCAATCATGCTTTTCACATCGAGTTTTGGAAAGGTGGTGACTATCGCAGCGGAAGATTTGAGGTAATGGCATTTCATTACATCTTCTGCAGCGAGTTTCTCTAGTAAGAAAATATCATCGCCACTGGAAATATGCTGGTTGCCCTCGTATCCATTTACCTCGTAGAAAGCTTCTTTAGTAAAACTCATGTTTGCTCCATTACACATAAAAGGCTGGCGGTATGAAAAGCTACCAGCGGTGATCAATTGCAAAGCCATCATTTCTTGCTGTTGTAAAGCAGTGAGCAAGGTGTTTTCTTGTTGGATGACCACTGGAGCTGCAATAAAATGAGCGTCTGTATGCTTGTGGTAAATAGCGTTATAGGAGGCTATCCATTCTGCTGGTAATATACAGTCGGCATCTGTAGTAAGTATGTGAGGGTATTTACTCGATCCTAAGGCTTGTGTAATACCGTCTTTTTTACCGCTGGCAGATTTTGGTATTCTGTCCAAGAGCACTATTGGAATTTCTGGATGTTGTGCTGTAAAGGATTGAAGGATCTCAAGGCTATGATCTGTTGTCTTATCGTTTACAAAAATCCACTGGGTTTTTTCAAAGCTGTACTCTTGTTTCTTTACCGAATCTAATAAGGCAGGCAGGCGGTTTTCTTCATTTCTATAGTTGATGATGATGCTAAAGGGAAGCTGCTTTAGGGTTGGGTCTATTTTTGTTGCAGGATAGGTCAGTAGTTCCTTAGATAATAGAAGAATCACCAGCGCATAACCAAAGACAATGATAAAAAATAGCCCACTCATTCTTCTAAAGTTTTAAGTTGTTGAAAAGGAAGTAATGCGCAGCCTAATAAAGTAGGGAGTATTGAATTGGTCAACCAGATAATGGTTGTCGCAACGATAATAAGTTCGGGGTGGAAAAAACCACCTTCAAAAATATAAGTGGCAGCTGTCCATTTTACAGCTATATCAAAGACTTGAAATACGGGGATAATAGAAACGACCAGATAAAATACGCTTACATTTCTTATAGTGATAAGCATAGAGGATTCATAATCGAGCAGCCATAATAGGAGCAGCCAGTTGCTTGCAAATATCAGATACCTCAGTAGTGAAAATAAAATAGTACGGCGCCATTTTTTTGTGGTCAAGCTACCAGACTTCCATTTTTTGATCAGCCATAAAGAAATACTTGCCATGAGTAGAAGCAATAAGATTCCCATACCAATCAGATAAAATGCGGTGTCCAAGTCAAGACTTTCTTTTACATAAAATAAAACTCCGATAACCCCTAGCAAGATAGTGACCAGCATTTGGGAAATAGTACCAGCAAGAATTCTGCTCAGGACTTTTTTACGTAAGGTTTTTTTGAAAAACAGCGATTTCATAGCAAATTCTCCAGCTCTCCATGGGGTTATAAAACTTGCTGCCTGTGCGGTGAGGTTTTGTAGGACGCTTTCGCGAAAGCTTAATTTATAAAAATCATCTAGTAAATACTGCCATTTTTTACTTTCCACCAGCCAGCTCGCGAGGCTTATGGCGATCATAGCGACCAAAGTGAGTCCAGGTAGTTTTTGAAGAGCGATCCATAGCTCATTAAGTTGCAAAGGCCGCTCCATCCACTGCATATAAAGTACGTATGCGCAAATCAAGATAACAATGATTTTTATCAACGGAGCTAGGAATTGCTTAGATTTGTGAAGCGCGATAGACATGTGCGAAAAATACAACAATTGGCAACAGAAAAAATCATTCTTGGGATAGATCCTGGTACGGCAATCATGGGTTTTGGGATTATAAAAGTACAGGGTAAATCCATGAGTTTTGTACAAATGAATGAGCTGGACATGCGAAAATTAAAAGACCCTTACGTAAAATTGCGCCGCATTTTTGAGCGTACTATAGAATTGATAGATACCTATCATCCAGATGAAATGGCATTAGAAGCACCGTTTTTTGGTAAAAATGTTCAGTCCATGCTCAAATTAGGCCGAGCACAAGGAGTGGCTATGGCAGCAGGGCTTTCTCGAGACATTCCTGTTTTTGAATACGCACCACTAAAAATAAAACAGTCCATTACCGGAAAAGGAAGTGCCAGTAAAGAACAAGTGGCAAAGATGTTGCAAAGTCTTTTGGGATTAAAAGAGTTGCCTAAAAATCTAGACATGACTGATGGACTTGCTGCTGCCGTATGCCATTTTTATAATAGCGGTAGAATAGAAGTTGGTAAAAGCTATACGGGATGGGAAGCTTTTGTTAAGCAAAATGAAAAACGAATCAAAAAGTAGCTTATGAAAAGAAGTAGCTTTTTGATATTATTCTTGCTTCTTATAGGTATCCCCTTCTGGCTTTTGTCACAAAAAAAAGAGGCTCCACAAAATGATATTCCTAGTTTGTTGAAGGACTATAATCATAGGAGCGTTCCTTACTTGAGTGTGCAGATGCTTCAAATGGAATATAAGGATTACGTCATTCTAGATACTCGTAAGAAAGAAGAGTTTGATGTAAGTCATCTACCAGGTGCAATATGGGTAGGAGAGCGCTATGATATAGATAAGTTGTCAAATATAGACAAAGACACTAAAATCGTCGTGTACTGCAGTGTTGGAATACGATCAGAAGATTACGGTGAGGAGATGGTGGAAGATGGTTTTTCAAAAGTGTATAATCTTTATGGGAGTATCTTTTCTTGGAAGGATGCCGGTTACCAGGTAGTTGATCAAAACAATCAACCTACTGAAAAAGTTCATGTATATAGTAAAAAATGGGCCAAATACCTGAAGACCGGAAAAAAAGTCTATTAACAAACACTAATGTCCGAGAAAAGATCACAGATCGCTGCGCTCTAAGATCATAGCATATAGACTACACTATAACTAACTGAAAAACAGTAATCGTCATTTGATTTATTCCTATTCTAAGCGCATTCATTTCATAAATAATGAAGAACGACAAAAGCATGGTGGTTCTATAAATGTTTCTTTTGAAACTCTTCAATGGCATCATGTTTAGCGGTATTGGAAAAACTTTATCGGACACTAATGATAAACAAAGACATGTGTTAAAGCCTTGAACTCTTGTGTTATCCTAGAGATTCTTTTCTAAATTGGAGTACTTATTACGCACCTAATAGTAAACAGATGCCTAGGTTGCGATCAGAGTTTAAAACTTTTGCAAGCAGCTTGGTTAAAAAAAAACAGAGAAGCTTACCATTTTAATTCATAGAGTTTTGCTTGGGAAAGCGCTTCATCTTCTCCCAGTCTAATATTTGCTGCTTCACAAGAGAAGTAATAGACTTCCTTATTATTCTTTGTGGTCAAATAAGAAATCGCTTCTACTTGAGCGCCACCATAGATCCCTATTTCTTGTTTTTCAAGGAACTCAAAAGTGCCATTTTTATAATGTACTTTGAAAACAAAAGGAGTAAGGCTGCTGTTGTAACCACAAAGGAGTACCGTATTTTTTCCATTAAAGGTGGCCCCTGTAACAAGACCTTTGATATTATAGGAGCTTACTTTTTGCACTGCTTGATCCTTTTTATTTTTATTGATTTTGTAGACCACGGTGGTTTGATCTTTCCAATCTTTAGAAAAGAGGTAGAGATCATTCTCTATCGCGACAATAGATTCGGCATCATAGGGATGGTCTTGATTCCCTTTTGTAAAGTTCTTTTGATCTGGATAGGAGATGTGTAACTCTTCGACTACGGCATCTTCATTATCAAGCTCTTTTAGGGCAATTTTATAAATGCTAAGGTCTTTACGGTTCCCGTAATTATTACCGGTATCTGCTATATAGAGGTAGGTATCGTCTTTTGTGATGTCCTCCCAGTCTACGGCATTCATATTCTTATAAGTCTTGCTATAGAGCAGGTTTCCTTTTTGATCTAAAAAGTATAAAGTAGGTTGATCGCCACTATCGTTATGAGTGATGATAAGGTCATTGTAATATTCGAGTCCAGAGGTTTCGGTCAGGTCAGCATCGAGGTCTTTAATAAGCTGGAACTCTATCGTGTTCTTTATAGAAACTGTAGACAGGGTTTTTGAGGGCGTTTTACAAGATGTAAAGCCTAGAAATAATAGGCTAAGAAAAGCTAATTTTTGCATGGGATAAAGTTCGCAAAAGAAGGTGGAATTATATAGTATTTTGTGGGATATTATATAGGGGGTACTCCGGATCAAGGAAGGAGTAGAAACAAAAAATCCGACTCCTTTAAAAGAGTCGGATTTTTAAATTTTTAAATAAGCTTTATTAAGCGATAGAAACTCTTTTGAATCCTACAACTTCTGCATCTTTAGAGGATACAAACTTAGCAACAGTTTGCTTGTCATCCATGATATAGTCTTGGTCTAATAATGCTTGCTCTTTATCAAGAGAAGTATTGTCAGCAATAAAGCGCTCCATTTTACCAGGTATAATTCTTTCCCAGATAGCTTCTGGTTTCCCTTCCGCTTTAAGTTCAGCTTCATAAGTTGCTTTTGCAGTAGCAAGAGCCTCATCAGTTAACTGAGATCTAGAGATAAAAAGAGGTATGTTCAAAAGGTTTTTACCTAAACGTCCACGCTCGATGTTATCTTTTTCAGTAGCAGCGATTCTTGATTCTGTTTCAGATTGCACAAATGCAGCGTCAAAATCTTTATAAGATAGTGTAGTGGCTCCCATAGAAGCTACTTGCATAGATACTGATTTTGCAACTTCTTCAGCGTGATCACTATTGGTAGAAAGACCAGTTAATGCACCGATCTTATTACCGTGTACATAACCACCTACGAAAGGAGCTTCAAAAGCTTCAAAGTCACCAATTTCAAGTTTCTCACCAATAACACCAGTTTGCTCAATAAGTTTTTCTTCTACAGTCATGCTGTCATCAAATGCAGAAGCAAGTACTTCTTCTTTTGAGTTACAGTGTTGAGCTATAGTAGCAATCTTATTTGCTAACTCTACATAGGTATCGTTTTTTGCAACAAAGTCAGTTTCACAGTTAAGGGATAAAAGAATACCTCTCGTGTTAGCATCATTGATATTTGAAACAACAACTCCTTCTGAAGAATCACGATCAGCACGCTTTGCAGCTACTTTCTGACCTTTTTTTCTAAGGATTTCTATCGCTTTATCAAAATCACCATCAGCTTCAACAAGGGCATTTTTACAGTCCATCATTCCAGCTCCAGTCGTCTTTCTTAATTTTCCTACTTCAGCAGCAGATATTTTAGCCATTTTAATAAGTTTTGTACTAGTTAACTAGCGTTATAGGTTTATTCTTCTTCGTCTTTTGCAGTAGTTTCAGCGGTAGCTTTTTCCTCTTTAGCTGCTTTCTTATCAGCTTTAGCGGCTTCTTTCGCTTCTTTCTCTTCTTTTGCTACTTTTGCTTCTTTCTCTTCTTTTGCTTGATCTTCTGCGTTCTTCTCAGACTTGCGATCTTCAAGACCTGCTTGGATAGCGTCAGTAGCTTCTTTTACTATAATGTCTATAGACTTAGATGCATCATCGTTAGAAGGGATTACATAATCGATATCGCGTGGATTAGCATTGGTATCAACCATTGCAAAAATAGGAATACCTAATTTTAAAGCTTCTTTTACTGCGATGTGTTCACGTACCGTATCAACGATAAAAAGTGCTGCAGGCATACGTGTCATTTCAGTAATAGAACCTAAGTTCTTTTCTAATTTTGCACGCATACGGTCTACTTGAAGACGTTCTTTCTTAGAAAGAGTTTCATAACGACCATCTTTTTTCATACGATCCACAGTAGCCATTTTCTTAACAGCTTTACGGATGGTTACAAAGTTGGTAAGCATTCCACCAGGCCATCTTTCTGTGATGTAAGGCATGTTAGCATCACTTGCGTGTTGTGCAACAATGTCTTTTGCTTGCTTCTTAGTAGCAACAAAAAGAACCTTACGTCCAGATGCAGCGATGTTACGAAGTGCTTCAGTAGCCTCCGCAAGCTTTGCAGATGTTTTATAAAGATTGATGATATGGATCCCGTTACGTTCCATGTAGATATAAGGAGCCATGTTAGGGTTCCACTTACGAGTAAGGTGACCGAAATGGACACCTGCGTCAAGTAAAGACTTGACATCTGAGTTATTTGCCATAATTAAATAGTTTACGTTCTGTCGATAGCAATAATGAAGTGGTCATAAGCCGGAGCTTAATTGCCTTCATTATTTAGATGCTAAACTGAGCTCTGGCGGCAACCAGGCGTGACAGCAAATTAATATAAATAAAAAAAGAACAAATCCCGTCCCGCAACAAAGCGGGACGGGAGTAATAATATTGTTGTATTAACGTTTCGAGAATTGGAATTTCTTTCTCGCTTTCTTTTGACCGAATTTCTTACGTTCTACCATTCTTGGATCACGAGTCATAAGACCTTCTGGCTTTAAAGCGATGCGGTTTTCTTCGTCAATTTCTACAAGAGCTCTAGCGATTGCAAGACGTATAGCCTCAGCTTGTCCAGTGATTCCACCACCGTGAACACTTGCTTTTACGTCGTAAAGGTCAGTAGTATTGGTAAGTGTGAAAGCTTGCTTTACTTTGTATTGCAACATTCCTGTTGTAAAATAGTCGGTAAGATCTTTCTTGTTAATTGTTACGTCACCTTTACCTTCTGTAAGGTAAACACGAGCAACGGCAGTTTTTCTTCTACCTATTTTGTGTAATGTTTCCATGTTACTTTACCTCGTTAAGATTAATGGTTTTAGGTTGTTGTGCTTCATGACCGTGCTCAGCACCAGAATACACTTTTAGGTTGCGATAAATAGCGCTTCCTAATTTATTTTTAGGTAGCATACCTTTTATAGCACGTTCTACAACACGAGTAGGGTCTTTTGCAAATAATTCATTTGCAGTAAGGCTACGCTGTCCACCTGGATAACCAGTGTGTCTGATGTATGTTTTCTCGCTCCATTTGTTACCACTTAGAGTGATCTTATCAGCGTTTATAATGATGACATTATCACCACAGTCTACGTGTGGAGTAAAATTTGTCTTGTATTTGCCTCTCAAAAACTTTGCAGCTATTGAAGACATACGACCTAGTGGCTGTTCAGCAGCATCTATCAGTACCCATTCTTTGTTTACTGTAGCGCTGTTTGCTGAAACTGTTTTGTAACTTAAAGTATTCACCTTGAAATAGTTTTAATTCTTTGTCTGATTTTACTAACTAAAATCGGGCTGCAAATGTACTCTTTTAATTTAGAATCACAAGCGGCTTTTTTTAATTTTATTTATTAATTGCCAGAGTAGAAATATTTTGTGCAATATTAGCTCTTTGTTTTCCTTATGCAGCCTTTTTAACTGTTTTGTTTTAGTCATTTTGATCTTCCTTTAATAGGCATGGGGCAAGCCTTGATAGCATAACCTGTATAGAGCCTCTTTAAAACGCCCTATTTGAAATAGGAACCTGTTGATTAATAGTGTACTGCTAGAATTTCTTATATTTATCGAAAATTAGAAAGATGAAAAAACTTATGGGATTAATAATTATTTTTCTGGCCATTATAGGTTGTGAATCTGAATCTGCTAGTAGAAACACTGCCAATGTCAATATAGCAGGTAATTACGTTCTCACATCTCTTATTGCAAACACTCCAGTGGACTTTAATCAGGACGGAGTGAGTCATACAGAGCTGCTCATCGAGGCGACTTGTTTCTCTAGTATGGATGTGGACTTCATGCTAAATGGAGCTTTTGTCGCTAGTGTTGCTGAGCCTGATTTTGACATTAATAATAACCTTTCTTGTCTTATAAGTTCCCAAAATGGAACATACTCGTTAGATGCAAACAGTGTTTTAACGATTGTTGCAAATGTAAATGGGGGTACGATTACGGAAAATAAGGCAGTAACTTTTACACCAACTACCTTTGAATTTGCAATTACTGGACAAGATCTTAATCAATATGTAGGTGGTCGTACTGGAACTCCTGCAGCAACTATTACTTCTCTAGACGCTATTTATACTAAAATTTAGTTTTTACATACAGCGTATATGCTATATAAAATTAAAAGGGCGCCATTTAACTGTAGTTGGAATAGCGCCTTTCTTTAACACCTATTAAGGGTGTTTATTATTGTTCAATCTTCACGCCTTTCCAAAACGCCACATATCCCTCTATTTCTTTAGCAGCATGTTTCGTTTCTGCATAATACCAGGCTGCATCTATATTTTTTGCACCATCTATTTCAAGGGAATAGTAACTAGCCGTGCCTTTCCATGGACAGCTCGATTTTGTACTACTGACTTTGAAGTATTCTTTCTTGATACTAGTGGCTGGGAAATAGTGGTTGTTCTCTATTACTTTGGTGGTATTGCTTTCGGCAATTATTTTATTATTCCACGTGGCTTTCATAAGATTTTATTTTATTCATTAAAATTCCATAAATAAGTTTTGGTTCTATAGAAATCTATGTTAAAAATTCCGTTCAACGATTTATGTTGCTTAATTGTTACAAAAATGTTAATACCTGTTGAAGATCCTATATATTTAAGATCTAATTTTAAATTTCATAAAATGAAAAAATTATTATTATCAGTTTTAGTTGCTTTTGCAGTGGTGTCTTGTAGCAATGATTCTAACGAAGAATCATTAGATGCCATTAATAATGATGGCCTTCAACTAGCAGCAGCTAGAAAATGTCACGCTAATGAAAACTACGAAAAAATGTTGCTCAATCCTGCATTTCAACAAAAAGTGTTAGAGATCGAGGAGCAAACACAGCGATTTACTAATGAGTTTCTATCGAAAAAGAAACCTGCTGGAGTTGGCGGTGGTAATGGCGGCGGCGGTGACGACACTACTCCTCCAGCTGATAATATTGGAGTAATTAATATACCTGTCTATGTACATGTTATATATAGTAATGCTAATGAAAATATAAGCGATGCTCAGATCAATTCTCAAATTAGCGTGCTTAATGCTGATTTTAGAAAGTCCAATAGCGATGCTGCTCAGGTTCCATCTGAATTTGCTGGTTTAGCATCAGATACTGAAATCCAATTCAACCTTGTAGGTGTTACTAGAAAATCTTCTACTCGTACGTCATGGGGAACAAATGATGCTATGAAAAGTGCTGCTAATGGTGGAGTGGATGTCGTAGATCCTGCAACCGCAATGAACATTTGGGTTTGTAATATAGGTGGTGGAATCTTAGGTTACGCGCAGTTTCCAGGAGGAAGCGCTAGTACTGATGGAATCGTTGTAGGTCCTCAATATTTTGGGGCTACGGGATATTTAAGTGCTCCATTTGATGAGGGTAGAACAGCAACCCATGAGGTAGGTCACTACCTTAATTTACGTCATATTTGGGGTGATGGAAGATGTAATCGAGACGATTTTGTTTCTGATACCCCTACCTCAGATAGAGCAAATTACGGTTGTCCTTCTTACCCTACTACCAACTGTAGGTCTACTGATATGACTATGAACTATATGGATTATGTAGATGATAGCTGTATGTACATGTTCAGCACTGGGCAAAAAGCGAGAATGAGGTCTTTGTTTGCATCAGGTGGAGTTAGAGCTTCCTTGAACAATTAGATTTTTAGAATCCTATTTTACAAAGCCATCCTATGTTTTAGGATGGCTTTTTTTATTCTTTTTTTTTAAATAAGTAATCTTTGAAGAGCTTCTTTTGATCTTCAAAAACCTGAGAGATTTGAAGCCCAGATTCCTTGGCGAGCCATTCTACTATCAAGTCGTCGTATTTTTGTGATATTTCAGTGTGGATGGTTTCCCATTTATTGAAACTTACTTTCAGGTCTAATTTTTTAATGTGTACCTCGCATTTTTCTGTTGCTAGCAGGTAGCTTTTTGCAGTTCCGCTTTCTGGATCATAAGCTTCCCAGTGCTCAAAGCTATTCACTTTAAAATCAGCATGCATTTCCCGATTTACTCTATGTAATAAATTGCGATTAAATTCTTGGGTCACACCTGTAGCATCTGCATAGGCAGTTTGAATGGTCAGTGGGTCTTTTTTCTGATCAAACCCCATAAATAATTGGTCTTCTGAAGACATGATCTCTTGGATTTGTTTCAAAAAATTGATGGCTTCTATATGGGATAGATTTCCAATATTGGAACCTAATACCATAATCACTTTGGGTCTTTGGTTGTATTTGGCCAGATTTTTTAAGACTTTAAAATAGGTACCTTGCTCTCCTTGAACGTCCATTTCAGGCCATACTCTTTCAATGGATGAAGACAGCTCCTCTATAGCATGTTGGCTTATATCTATGGGTATGTAGGTGAAGTTAGATTTATGACGATCAAGTTCTTCAAGAAGTACTTTAGTTTTCTTTCCATCGCCAGCGCCTAATTCTATAAGATCAAATCCTTTATCATTCTCAAAAAGAGCGCGCAAATCACTTTTATATCGCTGGATGATATTGAATTCTGCCGTAGTTAGGTAATATTCTGGCAAGGCCATGATTTGCTGGAACAGCTTATCACCACGATCGTCATAAATATATTTAGAGCTCAAAAATTTAGGAAAGTTGCTCAATCCCTCTTTTACATGTTGTTCAAATTCTTGTTGGAACGATTCTTTTTTTGTCATAATGATTGGGCAAGTCGCAAGCTGGTAAATTGCCATCTAAGTGGCGCGTGAAAAAAGTTTCTATAAGTAGGTCGCATATGATTTGCGGGTGTTGCGATAGAGCTGCCTCGCAGTACTTTTTGGTTGACCATAAATTTACCGTTGTACTCGCCTAGAGCACCCTCTGGTTTTTGATAGTTAGGATAGGGAAGGTAGGCACTTTCTGTCCATTCCCATCGGTTTCCATGGTTGAAGTTGGACTGAGCAACTTCCCATTCAAACTCGGTAGGCAAACGCATCCCTTTCCACTGTGCAAAAGCAAATGCTTCATAATATGAAATATGAGTAACGGCTGCAGCCGGATTAATTTCCTTTGAACCGCTTAATAAATACTGAGCCCACTTGCCGTTTTCATGATGCCAATACATAGGTGCAACAATGGCGTTTTTATGTACCCAATCCCATCCTTCAGTATGCCATATCATCGCGTTAGAATAACCACCGTCATTTATGAACGCTATCCATTCTCCGTTAGTAACTAATGAATTACAGATAGCATAAGGTTCTAAAAACACCCGATGTCTCGGCAGTTCATTATCGTAACAAAATTCCTTAGAATCGTGGCCTATGGCATAAACACCTTCTTTTATTTCTGTAAAATCACAAGGGGTGTTTTCAAGGAGTTCTTCATTGGAAACGCTGCCGTATTCTGGTTGTAAAGGATTGTTTCCTAAAATATACTTGATGTCGGTAAGTAGTAATTCTTGATGTTGTTTTTCATGATGAATGCCTATTTCTAAGACTGGAATTAGCTCTTCTGTCAGGTGATTTTCTATCAACTGTTGCATGTGAGAAGTTACATAGGCTCGGTACAGGTAAATCTCTTTTACACTAGGTCTTGAAAGATTACCGCGATCAGTTCGTACCACTCGTTTCCCTATACTTTCATAATAGCTATTGAAAACAAAGGCGTAGCTTTTGTGATACCTCTTGTAATTAGGGAGGTGTGCATCCAGTAAAAATTCTTCAAAAAACCAAGTCGTATGGCCTAGATGCCACTTGGGGGGCGACACATCTACGATAGGCTGTACCACATAATCTTCTGTTTCTAATGGTTGACATATACGTTCTGTAGCGGTTCGTGTTTCGATAAAAAGTTGAAGAAGTTGCTTGGTAGAAATCATTTACTCAAAGTTAGGGTGTTTTTGCGTATTACGCTTTCGCGAAAGCTTTAACCTCCAGTTAAATTGATTTTGAAGATACATTCTTTCCTTAAATATTGTTGTACTAATTCAAAAATAAAGATAGCTGGAACAAATAAAATGGTCTCGTCCCATCTGTTATTATAGTTGTAATGTCTGGGTGGGAGCGGCTCTTTGTGTTTGGTATGATACCTGACGAGCCTAATTCCAAAAACAATAATTACTGCTGCAACCAAAACGATCACAATCAATACAAAAGCTTTGGGTATAGCGTCTTTCATCAAAGCTCGTTGTAGTCTTTGCACCTGCTCTTTCTCCTGAACTCTTAGCTGCTTTTCCCGTCTTTAATTCTTTTTTTTTCTAGGGCTTTGTAATAAGTTTCTGGGGGAATAAGTTTATAATTCCTAGTTTTAGCCTCCTGGAGGTTGATAGGAATTTGATAAGACTAGCTTAAACAGCAACTATGCCTTTAATCGCAGGATGTGGATCGTAATTTTCTAAACTGAAATCTTCATACTTAAAATCAAATATATTTTTGATTTCGGGATTCAGTTTCATTTGTGGTAATGCTCTCGGTTCTCTAGTCAGTTGCAGTTCTACCTGCTCTCTTAAGTTGTTGTAAATATGTACATCACCAAAGCTGTGGATAAAATCGCCACATTCCAAATCGCATACCTGCGCGACCATCATGGTTAACAAAGCATAGCTTGCAATGTTAAAAGGAACGCCTAGAAACACATCAGCGCTTCTCTGATAGAGTTGACAGCTCAACTTATTGTCAGCCACATAGAATTGGAAAAATGCGTGGCAAGGTGGTAAAGCAGCTTTACCATTTTCTACATTTTCTGAAAAACTTTTACCAGTATCAGGAAGCACGCTCGGATTCCATGCGCTTACCATCATACGGCGACTGTTAGGGTTGGTCTTTAAGGTGTGTATGACGTCTTTGATTTGATCTATTCCTTCATCATTCCAATTGCGCCACTGGTGTCCATAAACAGGGCCAAGATCGCCATTCTCATCAGCCCATTCATTCCATATTCTTACGTTATGATCTTTGAGGTACTGAATGTTAGTGTCTCCAGATAGCAACCACAGCAGTTCGTGAATAATGGATTTTAAGTGTACCTTTTTTGTTGTTACTAAGGGAAAGCCTTTTTGAAGATTAAAACGCATTTGATAGCCGAAAAGGCTGCGGGTTCCAGTTCCAGTGCGATCACCTTTGTCGGTTCCGTTTTCTAAAATATCTTGAAGTAAATCTTGGTATTGTTTCATAATCAATAAAGTTGCTTTGTTGACACTTGTTAAAGCCAGACATTACAAATTACTTGAAATCTATAATTAAAAACGAATAAATGTTATCGAAGATATAAGCTTTTATTAACCAGCGTGACGCTCGTCTTCATTATCAGTAAATGAATCTGCCCAAGCGACCGCACTTTCCATATTATTGAAAAAGCCAAAGGAGCCAGAATATAAAGATTGCTCTGTAGCCGCTTGAATTTTTTGTTCTAAAGTAGTTCCAACTACAGCAATTCCTATCATAGTCTTTGCATTCACAAGTTGGTATACTTTAGCGTCTACATCATGGCCAAATTCACGATTAGAGATAAACACTATTTTTTCTTTGCCGTAATAATCGTTGATATCAGTGAGCATGCGCATGGCAATTTCATTGTTCACAATTACCCCAGAATGTAACAGGCCTATAACGTAGTGGTCATAGCAAGACATGGAACCAAAGGTGTAATCAAACTTGTGCTTGTAAGGGATGATTTTCAAGAGGGGATGTTTTTTTTAAATATGAACTTTGGCAAAAATAAACCTTTCTTTAACAAAAGCTTGGGTTTTACAAATTTATCCAAATAACATTCCTGCTATGGTTGCTGTAAGCAGTGCCGCGCAAGTTCCTCCTATAAGTGCCTTAATACCAAAAGCGGCTAAGGTTTTACGTTGCCCAGGAGCAAGAACACCTATTCCTCCTATTTGTATTCCAATAGACGCAAAGTTTGCAAATCCACAAAGAGCATAAGTGGCTATAATAATCGATTTAGGATGCATTATTTTACCCGCCTCCTTAAGGTCTTTCAAAGATCCATACGCTATGAATTCATTAAGGATGGTTTTCTCTCCCAGAAGTTGACCTACTAAAACAATATCGTCTGTATGAACACCTATAACCCATGCAATAGGTGCAAAGAGGTTCCCTAAAATGTATTGCATGGAAAAGCCGTCGTACCTACCGTTACTAGAAGATTCTATGATGGAGTTTAAACCAGTGTATTCTCCTATTAAGTCCTTTAGTCCAAAATTCACTACGGCGATTAACGCCGTGAAAACAAGAAGCATGGCACCGACATTTACAGCTAGTTTTAATCCATCTGTGGTACCACGCGAAATGGCATCTAATATGTTACTACCTATTTTATCTTTAGAAACGTTAAGGGATCTGTCAATTTTAGTTTTGTCTTCTTCTGGATACAGCATTTTAGCGATTACGATTGCCGCAGGTGCACTCATTATTGATGCGGTGAGCAAGTGCTTGGTAAATAATATTTGTTGAGCTTCACTTTCGCCACCTAGAAATCCTATAAAAGCAGCAAGGACGCCACCGGCAATAGTGGCCATGCCACCTACCATAAGACATAGCATTTCTGATTTGGTCATTTTCTCTAGATAAGGCTTGACTACCAGAGGTGCTTCTGTCTGTCCAATAAAAATATTTGCTGCAGCTGCAAGGGACTCTGCACCACTTAATCGCATTGTTTTACTCATGATCCAAGCGAGTACATAAACTACTTTTTGAAGGATTCCTAAGTAATATAAAAGCGATGTAAATGCCGAAAAGAAAACAATAGTCGGGAGGACCTTAAAGGCAAATACATAACCCCAATTACCACTAGTGTCTATAAAATTACCAAAAACAAACTCTGCTCCAGCTTCACTGACAGCAAGAAATCTGACAACACCAGTTGAAATAGCGTCGAAAATATAGGCTACACTCTCAAATTTAAGAACAGAAATAGCAAAAACAATTTGTAAGGTAATACCCACTATCACCAAACGCCAGTCTATCTTTCTTTTATTCTTACTTAATACAAAGCAAAGTCCTAATATAAACAGGATCCCTAGTATTCCTCGATAAAAGCTTTCAAGGTTAAAGCCTAACTCATTAGATATTTGAACATTAGAAGAAGCGATTTTTTTTTTGATTAAAAAAGTATAAGTAACGCTCTTGTTTTTTAATAGCAAGCTATCGCCATTTACCTTTTCTAGATCAAACTGTTTAAGTTCTATTAGTGGTTCATTTGGATAAAGAGCGATAAAGTCCCCCTGTAAAATAAACCTACCACTAGAATTGAGACTATCTATTCCAGTGTAGTACTTGTAATTCTGTTTATGGAAGGAAATGCTGTCTAGCTGTAATGGTGTTGCTTGGGAAAGATCATCTGCCGTTGCCGAGTGGAGTGCCCATGTTCCTTCTATAGGGGTATTATCTTGAGCATTTGCTATAAATGAAAAACAGATAAAAGTTAAAGCAGTAAAAAATCTGGACAGAAAAGAAATCATATTTTTGCGGAAAGGGTTATCGTTTAGATATTTCATCTCTGATTTGCGCGGCCAGTTCATAGTTTTCGTTAGCAACAGCTTCACCCAACATCTTTTTAAGTTCAGTTAAGGAGAATTTACTATAATCGTTTGCTTCTTCGGTTGCTGTATTGATGAGCTCATCAATCATTTCTTCACCATCTAATTCTACAACTTCCAGTTCTTTGTCTGGTTTAATGTGTTGTTGGATTCCTGCTTCTTCTAGAATATTTTCATAAGTGAAAACAGGTGCTTTGAATCTTACCGCCAGTGCGATTGCATCGCTGGTTCGGGCATCAATTATTTCTTCAATTTTATCTCTTTCACAAATAAGGCTGCTGTAGAAAACACCATCTACTAACTTGTGAATGATCACTTGTTTTACAGTAATAGAAAATCGTTGTGCAAAACTTTTAAATAAATCATGGGTAAGAGGTCGCGGCGGACTCAGCTCTTTTTCTAAAGCGATGGCGATGCTTTGTGCTTCAAATGCTCCTATGACGATGGGTAGTTGCCTAGAGCCATCAACTTCTTTGAGCACTAATGCATAAGCACCGTTCTGAGTTTGGCTGTAAGATATGCCTCGTATTTTAAGTCGTTTTAGACTCATGCTTAGTTAATTGCTAGAAATAGAAATCATTAGGCTTTTTCTATGTACTTAAAAATTGTTCTTTTCAAATTAAACTTTTGCCTTTACGCTGCTTAGGGTTATACGGAGCAGTTCAAAAAGCATTGATTTAACTTTAAAAATTCTGTTTTTATTTAGACCTAAAACATCTAAATGAGTTCATAAAAAAAGCTGTGCAAAAATGGGGATTTTCTCCTATTGCACAGCTCTAAAAGTAAGAAATTCTTAATGAACTTATAAAGAATCTTAAGCGTTTTCCGCTTTAAAGGCTTTTAATTTTTCAATGAGAGCAGGAACGACTTCAAAAGCGTCACCTACCACACCATAGTCTGCTGCCTTAAAGAAAGGAGCTTCTGGGTCTGTATTGATGACTACTTTAATCTTAGAAGAGTTGATTCCAGCAAGGTGCTGTATAGCTCCAGAAATACCTATAGCGATGTATAAGTTAGAAGCAACTGGCTTTCCTGTCTGTCCTACATGTTCTCCATGTGGTCTCCATCCCAAGTCACTTACTGGCTTTGAACAAGCTGTTGCTGCTCCTAAAACGTCTGCAAGCTCTTCAATCATTCCCCAGTTTTCTGGTCCTTTCATACCACGACCTGCACTTACCACGACTTCAGCATCTGCTATAGTTACTTTATCAGTAGCTTTATCTACGGACTGAACATGAACAGTAAAGTCTGCATCACTTAATGATGGAGTAAATGCTTGAACGGCACAATCAGTTGCATTTTCTTTAAGACCATAAGCGTTTTTAGATATTCCAACTAACTTTATGTCGGTAGTAATTGCTGTATTAGAAAAGGCTTTGTTTGTAAAAACAGTTCTTTTTACGGTAAAAGGTTCTGTGGAAGAAGGCATTTCGGTTACATTAGAAACATAACCCGCTTCTAAATGCACACTTACTAGGGATCCTAAATACTTAGAATCTGCACTAGAACTGATTACTACCACTTTTGCATTTTCAGCTTTTGCGGCTTGTGCAATAGCGTTAGCATAGGCCGCAGCATTAAATTTATCTAATTTGGAATCGCTTACATTGTGCAACCTACTCACACCGTAAGTTCCTAAATCTCCAGCGTCATTAGCATGAAAAGATATAGCGGCAACATCTGTTCCCATCATATCTGCCACACCTTTTGCATAACTGGCTACTTCATAAGCAGTCTTTTTAAAACTACCGTTTTCTGATTCTGTATATACGAGTACTGACATATATTTTGATTTTTATTGTAACATCCATATCTAATGGACGGTTACTTGTTTTGTTATGGTTTGGCTTTTTTACCGTATCAATTGCGGTACAAGCCTTTTTTAATTTCGCTTTCGCGAAAGCGAAATACGTCACATATTAAAATACAGAATTTAATCATTCTGTATTTTAATCCTTAGCTATTAAATCGCTTTTGCTTCGTTGTGAAGTAAATCGATTAATCTGTCCAGATCTCCAGCATCTACAAGAGTTACCTGGCCTTTAGGCTCTGGTTTTGTAAAGGAAATACTATTCGTTTCTGTAGTAGTATCTGTTGCTGGAATTACAGTTAATGACTTTTTACGTGCCATCATAATTCCCCTCATATTAGGAATTCTCAAGTCACTTTCTTCAACAAGACCTTTTTGACCACCTATTACCAGTGGAAGGCTTGCCGTTACAGTTTCTTTACCCCCATCGATTTCACGTACAGCAGTGGCGTTAGAGCCATCTACTTCAAGAGAAATACACGTATTAACAAAGCTAGCTCCGGTCATTGCAGCGATCATGCCTGGAACCATTCCACCGTTATAATCGATTGATTCACGACCAGCGATGATAAGGTCATAACCACCATCTTTTACAACAGCACTTAATTGCTTTGCTACTTGATAACCGTCTGTGGCTGGCGTATCCACTCTAATAGCCGTATCTGCACCTATAGCGAGTGCTTTTCTCAATGTTGGTTCTACTTCAGCTCCACCTACAGTAACAACATCTACACTTGCTCCTTGTTTTTCTTTGAACCACATGGCGCGAGTCAGACCAAATTCATCATTTGGATTGATCACAAATTGAACACCGCTTGTGTCAAATTGTGTATCATTATCTGTAAAATTGATTTTGGAAGTGGTATCGGGCACGTGGCTGATACATACTAATATCTTCATATTTTATAGTCTTTTAAATCTTTTCAATCGTTTGCGAAAATACAGAAAAAACAAATAATAAATTATGCACGCATAATAAAACTTTGTTTAAATATTTATCGCCTATTGATTTTACATAATTTTCAAAAGCAGCGTAAGTGTTGTCTTATATAGGTTTTAGGTAAATAGTTTCAAATTTCAATGTTAATAGTAAGTAATTAGGGTATTTTTTAGCCTAAAATTCTCTAATACTAAGCTTATGTAAGTTATTTTTGTTTTCTTGAAATTTGATCACATCCATATCCTATATATATGAAGACAATACAATTCCGCGAGGCAATATGCGAAGCGATGAGTGAAGAAATGAGACGCGACGAGACTATCTACCTGATGGGTGAAGAAGTGGCAGAATACAATGGAGCCTATAAAGCTTCTAAAGGAATGTTAGACGAGTTCGGTGCAAAGCGAGTTATTGATACTCCTATAGCTGAGCTTGGTTTTGCTGGTATAGCTATTGGTTCTACGATGACAGGTAACCGTCCTATCGTAGAATACATGACTTTTAACTTTTCACTAGTCGGTATCGACCAGATCATTAACAACGCCGCAAAAATACGCCAGATGTCTGGTGGACAGTTCAAGTGTCCTATCGTTTTCCGTGGTCCTACAGCAAGTGCAGGGCAACTTGCAGCAACGCACTCGCAAGCTTTTGAAAACTGGTTTGCCAACACGCCAGGTCTTAAAGTAATTGTACCATCAAATCCTTATGATGCTAAAGGGCTTCTCAAAGCTGCTATACGCGATGACGATCCAGTTATTTTTATGGAGTCTGAGCAAATGTATGGTGATAAAGGAGAAGTGCCTGAAGGGGAGTATGTACTACCTATTGGTGTTGCAGAGATAAAGAGAGAAGGAACTGATGTGACCATCGTTTCTTTTGGTAAAATTATTAAAGAAGCCTACAAAGCGGCAGAAGAGTTGGAAAAAGAGGGGATTTCTTGTGAAATCATCGATTTAAGAACCATACGTCCTTATGATAAGGAAGCGATCTTGAAGTCGGTTAAGAAAACCAACCGATTGATAATCCTTGAAGAAGCATGGCCATTTGGTAACGTATCCACTGAGATTTCTCACATGGTACAAGCAGAGGCATTTGATTACCTCGATGCTCCTATTTATAAAATCAATACACAAGATACTCCAGCACCTTATTCTCCAGTTTTATTTGCAGAATGGTTGCCTAACTACAAAGATGTGGTGGAAGGAGTAAAGAAAGTGATGTATAAGAACTAGTTTTTTTATCCATAAATATGTAAAACCCATTTCTTATGAAATGGGTTTTTTTAGTTTTAAAAGATCAACAGCACTTTTATACATTAAACACCTCCACTTAACGATAGTATTTTTACTTTTGATTTTTACCTACTTATGAAAAATGATGTAAATAATTACGCTTTCGCGAAAGCGATATCCAAACAAGTCCTATTTATAGGGATTCTTTTTTTTACTCTAATAGGTATCGCTCAGACTAAAGTAGGCGGAGTGATCTATGACGAATTTGGAGATGGCGTACCATTTGCAAACGTAGTCTTCCCAGGTTCCAGCGAAGGAACCATCTCTAATGATAATGGAAGGTTTTATTTGCAATCTGAGAACACCTATCAGGAGGTGGAATTCTCTTTTGTAGGATATAAAACACAAATATTAAAATTGGATGTCAAGATTAATCTGGACCTAAAAATAATATTACAAACTGATACGGCAGAATTAGATGCTGTAATGGTCTATGCTGGAAAAACTTCTAAAAAGAACAATCCTGCCATCGATATTCTACGTAAAGTATGGGAAAATAGACGTAAAAATGGACTTTCTCAATTTGAGCAGTATCAGTACGATAAATATGAGAAGCTGGAATTTGACATGAATACCATAGACAGTTCCATGATCAAATCCAAGTTGTTTAAGGGGATGGAGTTTGTTTTTAATTATGCTGATACCAGTCGTATTACAGGTAAAACCTATTTGCCTATTTTTATTAATGAATCCCTTTCTACGGTTTATGGAGATAATGAAATCAATAATGAAATAGACGATGTAAAAGCAAATAAAAACTCTGGTTTTTCCAACAACCAGACATTGATTGCCTTTGTAAAGGACTTGTACAACGATATTGATGTGTACGATCGTTATTTAAAATTCTTTGATAAGAGCTTTACCAGTCCAGTAGGAAAAAGCGGTATTGATACCTATAACTATGTATTGAGGGATACTGCGATTGTCGATGGAGTAGAGGCGTACAACATTGTTTATTATCCGCGTCGTAAAGGAGAGCTTACTTTTAAAGGAGATTTTTGGGTAGCTACAGATTCCTATGCGATCAAAGAGATCAACATGCAGGCAACAAAAAGTGCCAACATTAACTGGGTCAAAGAAATCTATATTGAACAAGAATATGATGTCTTAAACGACAGTTTGTTTTTAATAACCCGCGATTACTTTTTGAGTGATTTTGCTTTGAATAAAAAGGAAAAATCAAAAGGTATTTATGGAAAACGCACCACCTTATTTGATAATTATCAATTTGACATTGCAAAAGATCCAGATTTTTACAGGCGTAGAGTAAATGATTACAACCCAGAAATCTATGATAGAGATGAAGCGTACTGGGACAAAAACAGATTAGAAAAACTCAATAAGGATGAGAAGCAGGTGTACACCATGCTGGACACGCTTAAAAAGAATAAGAAATTCAAGCGTCTTTATAATATAGGTACAGTTCTCGCATCTGGATATTATGAGTTCGATGGCTTTGACTTTGGTCCTATTTTTTCCACTTTCGGATTTAATGATGTAGAAGGGGTGCGTTTGCGTGCTGGAGGAAGAACTTTCTTTACAGCAAATGATCCATGGAGAATAGAAGGTTACGGGGCCTATGGTTTTACCGATCAAAAATTCAAATTTGGAATAGGGGGAAAATACCTATTAGATAAACAAAGCAGATTGATCGTAAGCGTTGGTTATAGAGACGATGTAGAACAACTCGCTGCCAGTCTTACCAGAACAAATGATGTTTTAGGGCGCAGTCTTGCATCAAGCGCCTTAATCAGTGCAGGAAACAATGGCAGGCTTTCTAAAATTAAATTAGGAGTGGCAGCGGTAAGTTTTGAACCGCTGTACAATCTAGAATTTAGATTAGGAGCCAGTTATAGAAAAATTGAAACTGCAAACCCAGGCTTTTTTAGTTTAGATTACTTTGATACAGATGCTCCAGGAGGAATAGGTTCTGAAACCAATCAAGCGGAGGTGGACTTCTCTATTACCTATAAGCCAGGTCGTAAAACGACCAACTATGGTGTGGACCGAACCATCATTAATGATGGTGCTTACCCAATACTTTTCTTAAATTATGCCCGAGGTTTTAAAGATCTTTTTAGTAGTAATTTTGATTATGATAAGGCACAGTTCTATTACAGTCATCCATTTCAGATAGGGGTTTTTGGTAGATTAACAGCCCGTCTTGAAGCAGGGAAAACTTTTGGAGAAGTGCCACTGGCGTTGCTAGATGTCATTCCAGGAAACCAGACCTATTTCAATATTCCCGGTTCCTTTAATACCATGAATTTTTACGAGTTTGTAACCGATGAGTACCTTATGGTGAACTTAAATCATAATTTTAATGGACGTCTTTTTTCACGTATACCAGGCTTAAGAGATTTAAATTTAAGAGAATTGGTAGGTGTGAAAGCTGCCTACGGTCGCATCAGTGATGAGAATATAGCATTAAATGCAAGCGGTCTCAATTACCTCGCACCAGAAGATATTTTTTGGGAATACAGTGTAGGAGTTGGTAATATATTTAAAGTATTGCGATTAGACGTCAACTTTAGAGGGGGCTACAATTACTTGCCAGATGCCAGACAAATTGCAGTGACTGGTAGTTTTGGTTTTTATTTTTAGAAACGTATTCAAACAGCATCTTTACATTGATAGGTCATACCGCTGTAGAGCGGTATCGGCTGGAAATTATCTCAAAAACCCATTTACTTTATGTAGATGGGTTTTTTGGTTTCCGCTTTCGCGAAAGCGGAATCACATCAATTTTTAACCAGACTTATAATTATTCAAATCGTAGTTTATTGTTATCATATCTGTATGATTAATACTGCTGTTAGTGAATATTTATTCGATTCGAAATATAGCGATCGTTTTCTTAACATTATTTTATTACTTTAGCGAGATTTAAAAACCAAATACCAACTATTTTATGGAATCGTATATGATTTATTTGCCAATTCTTTTGGCAGTTTTGGGGCTAGTTTACATGCTCATTAAAAAATCCTGGGTAATGAAGCAGGATGCCGGCGACGGTAAAATGAAAGAAATTTCAGATCACATTTATGAAGGTGCATTGGCCTTTCTAAAAGCAGAATATAAATTACTGGCCATTTTTGTGTTCGTGGTAAGTGTTCTGTTATTTATAGTATCTCTTTTTGTTCCTTCTACCCACTGGATGATTGTTATCGCATTTATTTGTGGAGCCATATTCTCAGCTTACGCGGGAAATATAGGAATGAAAATAGCCACCAAAACAAACGTGAGAACCACACAAGCAGCTCGTACAAGTTTGCCTAAAGCCTTAGATGTTTCTTTCGGTGGAGGCATGGTAATGGGACTAGGCGTTGCTGGTCTTGCCGTTTTAGGTTTAACAGGATTCTTTTTATTGTTCTATCATTTCTTTATGGGTGGAGAATGGACTGATAATGATGCCATGACCGTTGTGCTTGAAACACTTGCCGGATTCTCTCTTGGAGCAGAGTCTATTGCACTTTTTGCTCGTGTAGGTGGCGGTATTTATACCAAAGCAGCTGACGTAGGTGCTGATCTTGTAGGTAAAGTAGAAGCAGGAATCCCGGAAGACGATCCACGTAATCCAGCAACTATTGCAGATAATGTAGGTGATAATGTAGGTGATGTTGCAGGAATGGGAGCAGATTTATTTGGTTCTTATGTAGCGACAATTCTAGCAGCTATGGTTCTTGGAAATTACGTAATAAAAGACATGGGTGGCAATATCGTTAACGAAGGCTTTGGCGGTATAGGTCCTATCTTATTGCCAATGTCTATTGCTGGTGTAGGTATCATTATTTCTATGATAGGAATGATGTTGGTGCGATTAAAAAACAAGGATGCAAAAGAAGCCCAAGTAATGGGTGCTTTAAATATTGGTAACTGGACGGCCATAGGTTTAGTAGCGCTGGCTTGTTATGGACTTTGCATGTGGATGCTTCCAGAAACCATGCAGATGAAGTTTTTTGGAGAAAATTTAGATGCAAATGGCAATGAAATACCCATGCTGGTTTCTAGAATGAATGTATTTTATGCCACTTTAGTTGGACTCGTAGTAGGAGCAGTGATATCCTCTGTGACAGAATATTATACGGGACTAGGTAAAAAGCCTACTCTTAAAATTGTACAACAATCTTCTACTGGTGCAGGAACAAATATTATTGCTGGTCTTGCAACCGGTATGATTTCAACTTTTCCATCCGTTTTACTCTTTGCAGCTGCCATCTGGTCGTCTTATGCTTTTGCAGGTTTCTACGGAGTGGCGCTGGCAGCAAGTGCCATGATGGCCACTACAGCAATGCAGCTAGCTATTGACGCATTCGGTCCTATAGCAGATAATGCTGGCGGTATTGCAGAGATGAGTGAACAAGACCCTATCGTGCGAGAGCGTACTGATATTTTAGACGCTGTAGGAAATACAACAGCAGCTACCGGTAAAGGATTTGCAATTGCTTCGGCAGCATTGACTTCGCTTGCTTTATTTGCAGCCTACGTAACCTTTACAGGAATAGAAGGAATTAATATTTTTAAAGCACCAGTTCTTGCGATGTTATTTGTAGGAGCAATGGTTCCTGTAGTATTTAGTGCGCTTGCTATGAATGCGGTAGGAAAAGCAGCCATGGAAATGGTAGAAGAAGTACGACGTCAGTTTAGAGAGATTCCTGGAATCATGGAAGGTACTGGTAAACCTGAATACGATAAGTGTGTGGCAATTTCTACAAAGGCTTCTTTGAAAGAAATGATGTTGCCAGGTTTATTGACCATTGGTTTTCCATTGGTCATTGCCTTTGTACCTATGATTTTTGGTATGGATAACCTTGCTATTGCAGAGATGCTTGGTGGTTATATGGCCGGAGTTACCGTAAGTGGTGTGCTTTGGGCAATCTTTCAAAACAACGCTGGTGGCGCTTGGGATAACGCCAAAAAATCTTTTGAAGCTGGTGTAGAAATCAATGGAGAAATGACCTATAAAGGCTCTGACGCTCATAAAGCAGCAGTGACTGGAGATACAGTCGGTGATCCTTTTAAAGATACTTCTGGACCATCTATGAATATATTGATTAAATTAACTTGTTTAATTGGTCTTGTTATAGCTCCTATTTTAGGAGGTCATGGAGAAAAAGGACAAGCGGTATTATCAACCCCTACTCCGGTAGTACAAGAAGTAGTAGTAAATAGTAATACAAATAATACCATTCAAGATGTAGATATTCAAAAAACTACAGATGAAGCAACTGGAATCGTGACGGCGAATGTTACTATAAAAACTAAAGTAAACGGTGCAACAGTGAGAAAAACTCATAACTTAAGTGGCACTAAAGCTGAGGTAGATGCACAAATTGCAAGAATTGATAAGGAAGTGAGTGGCTTCAAATAGACCAACTACCTTTTAAAATTAAAAACCCATTGTGATCAAGTCGCAATGGGTTTTTTTTATGGTTAAATTCATAGAGTATATTCAGTTTTTTAAATGATGCTTTCCCATATTAGAAATATAGGCGTTCCATTTTTTGCATCTGACAAGTGCGACCAGAGGAAGGCACAATACCACCAGGCAAAAAGTGTTGGAACTGATGAAATTAATTTAAGCTTTGAAAATTAAACATAAAAAAAACTCTATCGAAAACCTTGGATTCCAATAGAGTTTTAAATCTTATTTGAGACTTAAATATTTAATCAGCTATGGCAAATGCTTTTTTTACTTGATCTACATAATCCAATTTTTCCCAAGTAAATAACTCTACTTCACGTTCTACTCTTCCATTATAGGGAGATTCAAACACTAATTTTTCTATACGTGGGGTTCTCCCCATATGACCATAAGCGGCTGTTTCAGAATAGATAGGATTTCTTAATTTCAATCGAGACTCTATAGCTGCGGGACGCATGTCAAATATTTCAGCAACTTTTTTTGAAATCTCTCCGTCGGTAAGATTTACTGTTGAAGTTCCATAAGTAAAAACGTTGATAGAAGTAGGCTCTACCACACCTATCGCATAAGAAACCTGGACCAATACTTCTGTCGCAAGTCCTGCAGCTACTAAGTTTTTTGCAACATGACGAGAAGCATAGGCAGCACTTCTATCTACTTTTGAAGGGTCTTTTCCAGAAAAAGCACCACCACCGTGAGCACCTTTACCACCATAAGTGTCTACAATGATCTTACGACCTGTAAGTCCGGTATCACCATGTGGGCCACCGATAACAAATTTACCGGTAGGATTGATATGGTAGGTAATGTCATCATTAAACAATTTCTGCGCATAAGCAGGAAGCAATTCTTTGACACGAGGGATCAGGATCTCAAGAAGATCTTTTTTGATTTGTGCCAGCATCGCGTGGTCATCATCATTAAAATCATCGTGTTGTGTGGAAATAACAATGGCCTCGATACGCTGGGGGATATTATCATCACTGTATTCAATGGTTACTTGTGATTTTGCATCTGGGCGCAAATAGGTAATGTCCTTCATTTCACGTCTTAATGCCGCTAACTCGATAAGGATCTTGTGAGAAATATCTAATGCAAGTGGCATGTAATTCTCTGTCTCGTGGGTTGCATAACCGAACATCATGCCTTGGTCTCCGGCACCTTGCTCTTCCTTAGTTGCACGATCTACGCCTTGGTTGATGTCTGGTGATTGCTCGTGAATCAAAGAAATGACCCCACAGGAATCACCAGAAAACTGATAAGCTCCTTTGGTGTAACCTATTTTATTGATCACATCTCGAGCAATTTGAGCTGCGTCCACATAGGTATTGGATTTTACTTCACCGGCAAGCACTACCTGTCCAGTAGTTACAAGGGTTTCACAAGCAACCTTTGATTCTGGGTCAAAAGCTAAAAAATTATCTAATAAAGCATCACTGATCTGGTCAGCAACTTTGTCTGGATGTCCTTCACTAACGGACTCTGATGTAAATAAGTAGGGCATTTTATAGTTGCGCTTTCGCGAAAGCGAAACAAAAACAAACTAATTTTTTAAGATGAACCATCTATTCAATATAGGACCATCTTTTTAAAACTCGCTTGAATCGTAAAACCTCGCGTGATTAATAATAAAAGAAGATAAACGTGGCTGTATTGTTTTGCGCAGTACACTGTTTTAGCGTTTTATGTCTCGAATCTAATTTCGGGACGAGGTCGCAAGCAGCCAAATCTTTCCTCTTTAATGAAGTACAAATGTAATAAATGTAATCCTTTATTAATACCAATGGTATAGGATTATTAACATCTACCATAATAAGATCTTATAACCAGAGTTGATATACGTCACTTTAAATGATGTAGTATGGAATCAGACGCGCTCTTTACGAGAGCCGCAGTTAATTAAAATCATTACATTATTCAGGAATCTGAGGCTTCGGCCGATGTCCTGAACACCCACTTGTTATTTTTTATTTTACAGCATCTAAGCAGAGCAATAAGGCTGAAGCTTCAACTCTTTAGGACTATGAATGTTGATTTTAGAGCAAAGGAATAATTAAATATGATACTGTAAGTAGTTTATAAATCAATGGATTAGACTCTAATAATCCAATACCCTATAAAATAAATAGGATAAAAAACTCTTAAAAATTTGGAAAGAACAAATAGTTTTCTGAATCTTTACATCAACGTTCATAACCTTACTGAAATTATCAAGAAAGGACGAGGGATCAGACCCATCGACTCCTTAGCAACCCTTTATTTATCTCAACAATAAATGAAGAAGGTGCTAATTTCTGCTCACAGCTTTTGTGAGACTAGATGATGCAAACAATAGTAGGTTCATACGACCACAAGTTTCTTTTTTGATTTTTATTTCTGAGCCATTGCTCGGGAACTAAATCTGTATTTCTAGATTGTTTTGAGCTTTATATCAGTTTAATGACGGTATGACGCGTTTAAATTTTCTCATTTCTCGTCTTATTTACAGTTCTCAATTTCCATAGCCACGGCTATTTAACTTGTTGACCGCTTTATAAGACAAAAAAGCAAGATCGTTTTCTCCACACCATCCCATTGTTAAAATGATATGATTTAGATTTTAATTTTTAAAAGAAACTTATTATGTCTCAAAAATTTTCAACAAATGCACTTCATGCAGGTCATGATGTAAAAAACAACGGTGGCACCAGAGCGGTTCCATTGTATCAATCCACTAGTTATGTGTTCAAGAACAGTGACCACGCAGCAAATCTTTTTGCACTGGTTGAGCCTGGATACATTTACACAAGAATTAATAATCCTACGGTAGATGTGCTCGAGCAACGTCTTGCAGCACTGGAAGGAGGAATAGCTGCAGTGGCAACCGCTTCTGGAACCAGTGCCATTTCTACCACTTTGTTAACGCTTTTGCGTGCTGGTGATCATATCGTTGCGAGTAATTCCCTTTATGGCGGCACCTTCAACTTGCTGTCAGTGACCTTACCTCGTTTAGGAATTACAACCACCTTTGTGAATCCCAATGATGAGGATGCTTTTACAAGCGCCATACAAGAAAATACCCGTGCCATTTTTGTGGAGTCTCTTGGAAATCCAAAACTAGACGTGCTCGATCTTAAGAAAATCAGTGCACAAGCAAAAACAGCCCGTGTTCCTCTTATAGTAGATAATACCGTTGCAACTCCTTACTTGTTAAATCCAATTGAGTATGGAGCAAATATTGTAATCCATTCACTTACTAAATACATCAATGGTAATGGAACAGCATTGGGTGGTATTATTATAGATGCAGGAACCTTTGACTGGACCAATGGCAAATTTCCAGAATTTACGGAACCTAGTGCTGGATATCACGGATTAATCTACAGTGAAGCACTGGAAGCGGCAGCTTTTATTGCCAAAGTACGTATTGAAGGATTACGTGACCTGGGTGGAGCGATATCACCTTTTAATGCTTGGCAAATTATTCAAGGCCTAGAAACTTTGTCTTTAAGAATGGATAAACATTCTAAAAGCGCACTGGAACTAGCTCAATGGTTACAATCTAAAGAAGAAGTAGAATGGGTCAATTATCCAGGGTTAGAAACTAGTGACTACTACGGCCTAGCAAAAGAGTATTTGCCTAAAGGGCAAAGCGGTATTGTCACTTTTGGCGTAAAAGGAGGCTATGAAATTGCAAAACAAGTCGTGGACAGCACCAAAGTGTTTTCCTTACTGGCTAACATAGGAGACAGCAAATCATTGATCATCCATCCGGCGAGTACTACACACCAGCAATTAAAAGAGGAAGATCAATTAAGTACTGGGGTGACTAAAGACTTGATCAGGCTTTCTGTAGGTCTGGAGGATCTAACGGATCTCACTGCAGATTTAGAACAAGCATTTGCGGTTATTGATAAAAAAATTCTGGCGTAGATGACTCGTAGGTTAAAATATATCGAGCTTCCTGATTTTAAATTAAAGTCGGGAAAAGCACAAGATATTAGTGTTTCCTATCAGATTTTTGGGCGTGCGTTGCATACGGCGCCCATTATTCTGGTCAACCATGCGCTCACAGGGAATTCTTCTGTGACAGAATGGTGGAGCGACTTAATAGGTGAGGGAAAAGTGATTGATACGACCCATTTCACAATAGTGGCTTTTGATATACCTGGGAATGGTTTTGATGGAGTTATAGATCATTTGATCTTTAATTATCAAGATTGGACCTTGTTTGATGTGGGTTCCGCTTTCGCGAAAGCGCTACAATTATTAAAAATCTCATTTATAGATCTAGCAATTGGGGGAAGCATAGGAGGTGCCTTATTATGGGAAATGCTAGCGCAACAACCTGAATTATTTGGGACTATCGTACCTATCGCTGCAGACTGGAAAGCAACCGACTGGATTATAGCTTGTTGTCATATTCAAGAATCTATTCTTACTACATCAAGCAAACCTGTAGAAGTGGCTAGACAACATGCGATGACTTTTTATAGGTCACCACAAGGATTGCGCTATAAATTTAAAAGGAGTAAGGAAAATACCGCTTTTAAGGTCCAAGAATGGTTGGGTTTCCATGGTGTCGAATTAAAAAAGCGATTTTCATTACCTGCCTATAGATTGTTAAACCAATTATTATCTAGTGCCAATGCCGCTATTGATAGGGATGAAAATATAGTCGCAACTATCGCTGCTTCTCAAACAGCCATCGAGTTAGTTGCTATAGATACGGACGGGTTTTTTGTCGCTGATGAAGATCGCATGACTTATGGCTTATTGAAAGAAGAAAGAGATATTAATTATCATGAAATTTCTTCCCTACATGGCCACGATGCCTTCCTGATCGAACACGATCAAGTAAAGAAGATTCTTTTTGAGGTCATACAAAACCGACTGTCTAAAACTTCAAAAACCATATGTAATAATATCAGCACACTACAACGTATTTAGTGAGCTATCTAAAACTGAATAATTTGAAAAAAATACACTTATATATATTTGGAATCGGGAACGTGGGAAGTACCTTGATTGATCAAGTACTCCAGTCGCATTCCTTTTTTAAACAGCAACACGGTATAGACTTGAGAATCGTAGGGCTTGCCAATTCCAAACGAGTTTTATTGGATATAGAAGGAATTTCTAAGAACTGGAAAGAAGACTTTGGCAATTTATCTGAAGCTCGAGAAGCAGATAGTTTTTATAAGGTTTCCAATCTTTATGACACCACTAAAATCGCTGTAGATGCAACGGCAAGTAAAGAGGTTTCTCAGTTCTATCCAGAGCTTTTAGAAAATGATTTCAATATCGTAACGGCTAATAAAATTGCCAATACCTTGTCACAAGAATTCTACGATTTGATACGGTCATTATTAATCAAAAAGAACTTGTGCTTTGAATATGAAACTAACGTGGGTGCAGGATTACCGATAGTTCAATCAGTTCATGATTTGTACAGTAGCGGGGAGCAATTATTTGCCGTAAATGGTGTTTTTTCTGGTTCTTTGAGCTACATCTTTAATCGTTTTAGTAAAGAACAAAGACCATTTTCTGAGATCGTTATCGATGCCTTAAAGGGCGGTTATACAGAGCCAGACCCTAGAGAAGATCTCTCTGGGAATGATGTAGCAAGAAAGTTATTGGTTCTAGCTCGTGAAGCAGGATTAAAGCTGGAGTTTGATGATATAGAGGTAGAAAACTTGGTCATTCCATCACTGAGAACATCCTCCTTACATCAGTTTTTAGATGAGCTAAAACAACTAGACTCCGTTTTGCAAGAAAAGAAGGAGTCTTTAAAAGGCGGGGAAGTACTCAGGCATTTAGGCGAATTGGACGTTCTTAATAAAAAACTTAAGGTATCGCTTAAGGCAGTAAAAGAAGAAAGTCCTGCTGGTCAGTTAAAAGGCAGCGATGGCTTTTTTGAAATTTATTCAGAAAGTTATGCGGCAAACCCTTTAGTGATCAAAGGTGCTGGCGCTGGAAAGGCGGTGACTGCTCGAGGTTTGTTATCTGATATTATCAAGGTGAGTAAAGCGACTCAGGAAGTTTTAGTGTTTAGATAATTTAAATGGGTCAAGGGAGTGAGGATAGTTCCGCTTTCGCGAAAGCGGAACTATCCTCATACATTATTGCGCAATACTTAAAGTGAAGGTTCTATAGGAGCCTAGCTCAGATGTTACAGTAATTTCTCCATCTCACTTAAGGACTAGTTTTTACGATACAAAGACCTATTCCATGGCCCTTTTGGCTGTCACGATTGTATTTGCCTGACTTATGTTGTGCAATGTGGTTAAGATGTCAATGGAAAGTTAAGAATAGTATTCCAGACATAGTAGGGAAGAGTAGAAAGTATTAGATTTGGCCATGCTCTCAAGAAAAACTAAATACGGTATTAAGGCACTCGCTTATCTTGCAAAATTAGAAAGTCGGTCCCCTACGGCAATTGCTACTATTGCAGACGCTGAGAATATCCCTCATAAATTTCTAGAAGCCATTCTTCTAGAATTGCGTAAGAATAGCATTTTGGGTAGTCGCAAAGGAAAAGGTGGTGGCTATTATTTAATGCAAAGCCCAGAAAAAATAAGAATGTCTACCGTTCACCGTATTTTAGAAGGCCCTATTGCTATGCTTCCTTGTGTAAGTCTTAATTTTTATGAAAAATGTGAGGACTGTGTGGATGAAGACGGCTGCTCGGTAAACAGACTTATGGTTCAAGTAAGGGATAATACCCTTGCTATTTTAGAAAATCAAACTTTACAGGATTTGATTTAATTTTAAATACTGCTGTATTTTTTACTTTTAACGATACCTCTTTCGCATTACTTGGACACTTAGATGAATTTATATTCATTTGATCGGAGTATTCTGCGCGGTTCAACTCTGTGCATATCAATGGATCGCAAACATGTGCGTCATCAGCTTATTTTAATGCTTCGCTCTTGAAAAAGCAGAACAGCTATCCAACTGTTTCTCAATCACTACTATTTCATAATTTTCACAGAATCTATAAGTTTGTTTTTACGGTAAAATAATGATTTTGTAAAATACAACTGTCTCTATTAAATTATCTTTAAAAAGAAGCTTTAAGAATAATAATACGATATTATCCTATCTGACTTGTAGGGTTTAAATAAAGCTGTATATTTGCAGTGTTAAGTTTTAACAAATTGTTTTGGATAGGTCAAATACCACGAGTTGCTTACGATATTAAGATGGGCTGTTTTCTTATTTTAACATCTCGTGGTTGACCGTTCAAAAAATCCCATCTCCATCTTTTATGATGGATTTTTTGTTTCTAAAGCTTTTTCAAAAAGAATCTCATTTCAACTTCTTTCCACAATCATAGAATTCCGTTAATCATTTGCTTAACTAGGGAATGATGACGACCTTTGCAAAGGCAATTTATTGGCCTTAAAGTAGCTATGGAACAAGATATGATTACCACAGATATATTAATAATAGGTGCTGGACCTACAGGTCTGTTTGCCGTTTTTGAAGCTGGATTATTAAAGCTCAGATGTCATTTAATTGATGCTCTAGAGCAACCAGGGGGACAGTGTTCAGAATTGTATCCTAAAAAGCCTATTTACGATATCCCGGGTTTTCCAGAAGTTCTTGCAGGTGATTTAGTGACCAATTTGATGAAACAAATTGAGCCTTTTCAGCCTGGTTTTACATTAGGGGAGAGAGCAGAAACTATTGATAAACTAGAAGACGGCACTTTTATAGTTACCACGAGTAAAGGAACCAAGCATCATGCAAAAGTTGTTGCTATTGCCGGCGGCTTGGGGTCTTTTGAACCTCGTAAGCCCGCTATAGAGGGAATCGCGAAGTATGAAGGCAAAGGTCTTGCCTATATGATCAAGGACCCAGAAGTTTACAGGGATCAAAAAGTAATCATTGCTGGTGGAGGTGACTCTGCACTAGATTGGTCGATATTTCTGGCTGATGTGGCATCTGAGGTAACACTGGTGCACAGAAGGGAAGAATTCCGTGGAGCTCTGGATAGTGTGGAGAAAGTACAAAACCTAGTGGACCAAAATAAAATAAGGTTGATCACTCCCGCTGAAATTCTAGATATCAAAGGAGAAGATAAAGTAGAATCTGTTTTACTACAACATAATGATGAAGCTAAGCGTATGGAAGTTATAGAGTGTGATGCGTTTATACCTTTATTCGGACTTGCACCTAAGTTAGGTCCCATTGGAAAATGGGGTCTAGAAATAGAAAAAAATGCGATCAAAGTTGATAATACATTGGATTATCAAACTAATATTCCTGGAGTTTATGCGATAGGAGATGTCAATACGTATCCAGGTAAATTAAAATTGATTCTTTGCGGTTTTCATGAAGCGACATTGATGTGCCAAAGCGCCTACCAGCGTATTTTTCCAGATAAGCGGTATGTGATGAAATATACGACTGTAGGCGGTATAGACGGTTTTGACGGTTCTCGTAAAGAGGCAGAAAAATCGGTCATAAAGAAAATAGGAAATCATTAATGTCTGACGTAAACATTACTATCATTGATAGAGTAGGAGCAGCGCATCAAGTGCTCGCTCCTACCGACATGAATATGAACCTGATGGAGGTGTGTAAAGCTTACGAGCTGCCTGTGCAAGCAGTTTGTGGAGGTATGGCTATGTGTGCTACATGTCAGTGCTATATTATAAGTGATCACGACTTAGGAGAACGCAATGATGACGAACAAGCGATGCTTTGGGAAGCTGAAAATGTAAAAGACAACTCTCGTTTAGGTTGCCAAGTTCCCATTACCGAAGATCTCGAAGGTTTAATTGTTCAACTTGCTCCAGAGGATTAATCGCTAGTGATTTTTGTGATCCAGAACGCACAGATTTTTCATCGGGAACTGCGGCTTGGAATAGGAATGTAAAACAAAAAATCACCTGAACCATTCCTGGTTGCGGTGATTTTTTGTTTTAAAGGAACGTCCTACAAGCGTGAATGTTCAAGAAACATAGCCAGGCAGGTTGATTATCCTGAATAATTACTTTAATACGATAGGAAGCTCTGTTCTGTAAGTTCCCCATCCAGTTTTTAAATGAACGGTGTTGTCGTTATTAGGAGAGTAGAGTGTGATACTTAAGTTTTCAAGATTTTCTTCACCCATAGTAACAGGAACGCTTACAGTTACTACGTCCATTTCAGGTTTATGAGAATAATTTCCCCAGCCATCATTTTCTGAGTTGATGTGAAAGGTCCATTCGTTGACAGTAGGGGTTACTACTATAGAATAACGTCCAGCTTTGATCAATTTCCCACCTATCATGGCGTCTTGCATTAAAAGAAGTTCTGTGCTTTCATTAGCACCAAGTCTCCAAGATGTACCATAAACGGTAATGCCTTCTTTCTTTTTGTCTTCTGTTGTGAAAATGTTGCGACCTTTTAAAGAAGGGCGACTGTAAAGAACTCTAATTTTAGGTGCACTCACACCTTCTCTAAACGCGCGTTTTGCTGCATCGGCTGGAAAGAAAGAAGCATCCATTGGGCTATTGTCTGTTTTGACAAAATCTTGAGCAAAAAGGGATGAGGTAGATAGAACTACTGCTAGTAATAAAATATATTTTTTCATGATTGTGTTTTTTGATAAGGGTTTAAAAATAAAGACATCCTATCAGTAATGGGTCACTTTAACAAATCTATAAGAGTTGAGGTCTACTGGAATTGAGTGGTATACAACATCAACCCACTAGGTGGAGCAATGTGTGAAAGATGAATTTTAAGATTTCCATCTAGGGTTTCTTTAAATTCATCTAGAGTGAACTTGTGCATTCCTAAGTCAAATAACATGCCCATCATCAGACGCACTTGATGGCGTTTAAAACCTGCTCCTTTTACTCTAAAAACAAAACTTTGTTCTGGAAAGAAGCTTGCTGTAAAGAGCTCATTCTTTTCAATCAAACAACTTTCTATGCTGGAGGTAGTTTCTGTAGTGTCAGAAGGTTTATAGGTGTAGGACCAAAAATCATGTGTCCCCTCGAAGAGTTGTGCAGCTGTTTTCATGATTTCTATATCGAGTTCACTCTTCATATAAACCATCATAGAGGCGCAAAAAGGATGGAACTTCGCTCCATGAGAAAATAGATAGATGTACTCCTTGATTTTAGGAGCTTGAATCACGTTAAAATCCTTGTCGGTTGTCTCGATTTCTAAAGCTCTAATGTCACTGGGTAGATTTTGATTGAAGTCTATCAAGAAGGGGGCTATATCTAATTCTTCAGAATCATCTAGAAAGAGTTCGATCCAAGTCTCGTTCACAGAAACCTTAGCATCTGTTCTACCGGCAGCAAGTACTTTAAAGTTAGAATGGTCAAATACATACTTCAAGGTTCTTAAGACCATGCGTTCTACAGTTGGTATGTTATTAGGTTGTTTTTGCCAGCCGTGAAACCTAAACCCTAGGTACTGCATTTTGATCAGAAAAAACTGTCGGTTGTTTTGAGCAAAGGGTCCTGGATTCATAAATCAAATTAAGAGGTAAAAATACAAAGTAAAAAGGGCTTTTATTTCCCACCGTTCCACTCTGCATAGAACTGATCTAGAAAACCTTGCATATAATCATGACGTTGTTGTGCGATTTTCTTTCCAGTTTTGGTATTCATGAGGTCTTTTAAAAGCAACAACTTTTCATAAAAGTGATTGATCGTAGGAGCGGTACTCTTTTTGTATTGCGCTGCGGTCATGTCTAAATCTGCAGGGATGTTAGGATCATAAATTGCTCTATTCTTAAAACCACCATAATTAAAAGTGCGTGCAACACCTATCGCGCCTATGGCATCCAGTCTATCAGCATCTTGAACGATGTCCAGTTCTATACTGGTAAAATCTTTACTTTGATGACCACCTTTGTAGGAAATGTATTTGATAATGTTTGCTACATGTTCCATGACATCTTTTGGGACTTCAAGCGATTCAAGAAAGTCTCTAGCTACTTGTGGTCCAAGAGTTTCATCGCCGTCGTGGAATTTAGAGTCGGCTATGTCGTGTAAAAGAGCACCTAATTCTACAATTCCTCGATCACATTTTTCGTCTTGCGCGATCAGTTTTGCATTTTTCCAAACGCGTTCTATATGGAACCAGTCGTGTCCACCTTCGGCATTTTGTAATTGTGTTTTTACAAATTGTACGGTTTGATCTATGATTTGTTGTTGGGTCATGCGGTAAAGGTACTGTGCTTTTTGTTGTTTTGCTTTCTTGTGTTTCGCTTTCGCGAAAGCGAAATTATAACAAACATAATCGATCGTTTCAATATTGCTTATGCTGGTTTTCAATTTTAATTTGAAACTATTGAGGAGTGTTGGAAGGATTTAGTCTAATTTCTCTTTCTTCTTATAATTCACATAAAAATCTTCAACAATATCAAATTCAGAAGTTTTAGACGGCAATTTCAGTTTTTGAATCTGAGTAGATGGTGTGATCCATGTTTTTTCTCCGTCTATTAAAATTTGGAGGGGCATCTTAAAGCCATCTACCACATTGGTCCAGCGGTAGTGCATTCTGTTCTTGCTAATGGAGTACTCTAATTTAGGAATGCGAATATCCCGCAAATATTGATCAAATACTGGATCGAGATCTAGTCCCATTTGATCAGAAATATAGTTTTCGATTTGAGCAGTAGTGACCGTTTGATGATAAAACTCTGAATTGAGGCCACGTAGAATTTGCCTCCATTTTTCATCATCATTTGTGATTTGTCTTAGCGTGTGCAAGAGGTTAGCTCCTTTGTAATACATATCTCCTGACCCTTCATGATTCACATCATAATCCCCTATAATAGGTCGGTCGTTTTTGATACTTCGTCTTGTTCCTATCACATATTCCGAACTGGCTTTTTTACCGTAGTAATAATCTAGAAAAAGACTTTCTGAATAAGCAGTGAAACTCTCATGTATCCACATGTCTGCAATGTCTTTATCGGTAATGTTGTTGGCAAACCACTCATGTCCTGATTCATGTATGATGATAAAGTCAAATTTCATTCCCCAACCGCTTCCAGAAAGATCGCGACCTAAATAACCATTCCCATATTGATTGCCATAAGTAACAGAGCTTTGATGTTCCATACCTAAATAGGGAACTTCTACTAATTTATAACTGTCTTCATAAAACGGATAAGGCCCAAACCAGTGCTCAAAAGCCTTCATCATTTTAGGCGCATCTTTAAAATGTGTTTTGGCTTTTTCTAGGTTGTCTCTCAATACGTAATAATTCATATCTAGCAGACCTTTTTCTCCTTCGTAGACTTCAGAGAAATTCACATAATCACCTATATTGATATTAACTCCATAATTGTTGATTGGGTTTTTAACTTCCCAAGTATATGTCGAGCTGCCATCTGCTTGTATTTCTGTATCAATCAAACGACCGTTAGAAATGTTCATTAAGCCTGCAGGCACGTTTATAGACATGGTCATTCCATCTACTTCTTGATACATGTGGTCTTTGTTAGGCCACCATACACTAGCTCCTAGGCCTTGATTAGAAGTGGCAATAAAATGTTTTCCATTGGAGTCTTTTTTCCAAGAAAAACCACCATCCCAAGGAGCATTTCTCGCCTCACGAGGCTGGCCTTCAAAAGTTACTTTTACAGTATTGATGGTTCCAAGGCTTTGCTTTTCTTCCAATATAATAAAATGAGCATCTCCCTCATGTTTTACTTCAAGTTCTTTCCCATTTTGGGTTGCCATGGTGATTTCCATAGGTTCTTGAAGATCGATTTGCATGACTTGATAGGGTTCTAAGACCTCATAAGTAATGGTATTCGATCCGCTTATGAATTTATCTTCTGGTTTAACTGTTACCTCTAAATCATAATACTTCAAATCCCACCAAGCGCGCTCCGGGGTGATAGAACCGCGTAAAGAATCTTGCCTGCTAAATTGCTTTTTATTGGTGAGTAACTGAGCTGTTGTTAACTGGCTTGTCCCTAAAAGGATCAGTGACGCTATTATAATATGTAATCTCTTCTTTCTCATCATTTATTTTCTTCATTAACATTCTCATCAGGGCAGAATGAATTCTGCCCCTTGGAATTTATGTTGTCGCCTTCGGCGTTTTTTTTATGTATCGAATGAATTCGGTTTTTTTTCTTCATTCTCATTCTCACCAGCGGACTGAAAGCCGCCGCTTGGAATTTATGTTGTCGCCTTTGGCGTTTTTTTATTTACCGAATGAATTCGGTTTTTCTTTGTTCATTCTCATTCTCACCATCGGACTGAAGTCCGCCGCTGGGAATTTATGTTGTCGCCTTTGGCGTTTTTTTTATTTACCGAATGAATTCGGTTTTTTTCTTTGTTCATTCTCATTTCCACCAGCGGACTGAAGTCCGCCGCTTGGAATTTATGTTGTCGCCTTCGGCGTTCCTTTTATTTACCGAATGAATTCGGTTTTTTTCTTTGTTCATTTACATTCTCGCCAGCAGACTGAAGTCCGCCGCTTAGAATTTATGTTGTCGCCTTTGGCGTTTTTTTATTTACCGAATGAATTCGGTTTTTTCTTTGTTTTGCGAACTATAATTTTTATTTTACCTCATACCTCATACCTCATACCTCATACCTCATACCTCATACCTCATACCTCATACCTCATACCTCATACCTCATACCTCATACCTCATACCTCATACCTCATACCTCATACCTCATACCTCATACCTCATACCTCATACCTCATACCTCATACCTCATACCTCATACCTCATACCTCATAAACTCAATCGATACGCCTCAGTAACCGTTACTTGTGCTTTTTTTCCTTGAGGGGTAAAAAGCTTTTCATAGCCGCGACGTCTGCTTTTTTCGGCGTGATGTTTCCAGATAAAGCCACCAGCCATCCATTCTTCCTGCCAAACATTATCATAGAGACCTTGAAGCAACACCTGTTGCGCTTCTTCATTTACTGCTCGATCTTCTCCTGCATTTTTCCAAGGTTCTTTACCAGCATAATCAGCACTGATATAGCCGTATTCTGAAAAGAGTATTTTCTTACCGTATTTTTTAGAAACTCCTTTCATTTCGTCTTTCCACTTTTTCCAATTTTGTTGAAGAGTGGCAGCATTTGGGGTTTTCTCGTCGCTTAATGGGAAATAAGCATCCACTCCTACATAGTCCAGATCATTCCAAAAAGTCACGTGCTTATAGTTATCCCAGTTGGCAGCATAGGTCAGTTTGCCTGAGTATACATTACGTATGTTTTTGATAAGCTGCAGCCAGTAAGCGGGTCGCTCTTTTACAAAGGAATCTAACTCTGTACCTATACAAAACATGCCTACTTTTTCTTTTGCTGCAATATGGACAAACCTCATAATGTAATCGGTATAGCTGTCTTCTAAAACCTTCCAAGCTTCTTCAGATTCCAGTTTGATGTTTCCCGTATAGTCACCACGGCCTATCCATATTTGTGGTTTTAAAAGCACCTCAATGCCTTGATCTTTCATATGATTTGCAGTTGATGCCACCCCATGAGGTTTCTCGCCCCACCAACCGCGATTCTCCTCATAATTAACTTGAGGTTGTTCCAGACTTTTCATCCATGCATAAGGAATTATAGCAGCATAGTTAGCATTGTAGTTTTTTACCGGAGTAATTGCAGTATGGTCAATAGAATCTCGTGTAGCAACAAATGAGATACCGTTGATTTTAGAAAGAGTTTTAATCTTACTGTCTATTTGAGTCTGTGCACCCTTCTCGTTTGGAGAGTTACAGGAAATTATGCTTACTGCTAAAAGTAGGTAAAGTATTTTTTTCATTAAAATTTAGGAATCAGAATTTAAGTAAGAGGCTAAAGCTTATCAATAATTAAATAGTATGCTGTTTTAATGCCGCTTCATAAAATTAATCAAATTTGAACGATTTTAATTCTATTTCTTAGTATACTATTTGGAATCCATTATTCTTGCAAGCTTGTGATAGATGATAGGCTGTTTTTTTTTATTGGCACCACTTTCGCATCCTACCAAGTGTGTCACCATTTTCTTTTTCTTTCTTGAAAAAGGAATTTAAATAAATCTTATCCTTATAAAAATGTGATCTCGATTACTCATAAATGTATAACTTACACTTTTCAAAGAGCTGAAAATTATATTTAGGGAACAAAGAGTCACCTCAAGGGAAGTTTCTACCTGTTTATATCTCTAATAATTCAGTTGATTTGTTATCTAATAACTCACCTACTCATGGACCACATAGTCATTATAGGAAATGGTATCGCTGGAGTTACCGCCGCACGTCACATTAGGAAAAGTTCTGATCATCGCATCACTATTATTTCTGGTGAGAGCGATTACTTTTTCTCTCGTACGGCGCTTATGTATGTCTATATGGGGCATATGAAATTTGAACACACTCAAGCTTACGAAAATTGGTTTTGGAAAAAAAACCGAATAGAATTAAAAACTGCTTGGGTAGAAAAGGTCTCTGGTGCTGATAAAACCATTCTATTCACGACAGGAGAAAGCATGAGTTTTGACAAGTTGATTATAGCTACGGGTAGTGTTCCTAATAAATTTGGATGGAAAGGTCAAGATCTCGATGGGGTTCAAGGCTTATACCACAAACAAGACCTGGAAAAACTAGAAAAAAATGCACCTGATAATAAGGTGTGTAAACGTGCTGTTATCGTAGGTGGCGGTCTTATAGGAATTGAAATGGCAGAGATGCTGCATTCCCGTCACATTCCAGTTACTTTTTTGGTAAGAGAAGATAGCTTTTGGAATGGGGTATTACCAGCTGGAGAAAGTGCGCTGGTCAATGAAGAAATTATAGCAAATGGCATTGATTTGCGCTTAGGGACTAACCTGGAAGAAATCATCGATAATGGTAATGGAAAGTGCAAAGCAATTAAAATAAAAGAAACAGGAGAAATTATAGCCTGCGATGTGGTAGGGCTTACTGCTGGAGTATCTCCTAATGTGAGTTTTTTAAAAGACTCCGATATAGAATTAGGTCGTGGGGTTCTAGTAAATAGACTTCTAGAAACTAGTGTAAAAGATATTTATGCGATAGGTGATTGCGCTGAACAGCGAGAAGCAATAGGCAGGAGAAGACCTATAGAAGCTGTATGGTATACAGGGCGTATGATGGGAGAGGCTATCGCTCAAACTATTTGTGGCAACCCCATGGAATACAATCCTGGTCACTGGTTCAATAGTGCCAAATTCATGGACGTAGAATACCAGACTTATGGATGGGTAAGTGGAGCGCGACAGCCAGATTTTGAAGAGCAATTTCACTGGAGGCATCCTAAAGAGATGATTTGCGTGACCATAGCGTATCATAAAGATACCGATGTGTTTTTAGGTATCAATACTTTTGGAATCCGAATGCGTCACGAGATTTTTGATCGCTGGCTCAGTGAAGGTCGTAAGGTAGATGAGGTCATCATGTATCTAAAGGATGCTAACTTTGATCCAGAATTTTATAAACAGCATGAGAGTGCTATTGTAAAGCACTACAATCAACAAAGAGAAAAACAAATCAAGCCAGTAAAGAAAAGCTGGAAACGCATTTTTGCTTAAACCAATCCTGACAATTACGCTTTATGAAAGCAATACAACATATAGGCATAGCCATTTTTTTAGTGGGTTTTGGAATCTTTATCAGCCTTCCTTTTTTAGGCAACTTTAAACTCGATCAAAAAGGCTTTGACGAGCTGATGGACAACCAAGGGATAAAAAGTGAGGTTTTTATACAAGACCTACAAGCCAAAATAGTCGACAAAGATTTTTCTGGTATCACACCTTTATCCTCTATAGTAGCAAAAGCTACTGAAAATGCAAATACCATTCATACCAAGAATAAGGAATGGGATAAAAAAGTGTATGCCAGTGATGATGATCTAGCAACCTCCATAAAAAAGGAATCTGGTTACGGCTTTATTACAGAAAACAAAGGTTTAATGTGGTTCCTCACCTTTGGACTTGGGATTTTAGGTGCTCTGATGTTTATCATACCACAAGTAGTTACTTTAGGTAGAAAAGGAATTAAAAACAATGGTATTTATCACCAAAGCTCTACAAATAGAGGCTGGATCGCGTGGCTCGTATTTGTCTTTTTAGTTAGTTTTTACTTAGTGCTCTATTTTCAATCAGAATATGCCGTAAACTGGACGTATTTAGTAGACCCTATAAGTAAAAGTTTGAACGGTAATCCTGCAGGGCACTGGTTTGTATATGGTTTTATGTATTGTACAGTAATGACAGTTATGGCTGTTAGGATGTATGTCAAATACCGTCATAATAAATACCAAGTCTTGCGAACAACCTCCGTATTGTTCTTTCAAATTGTCTTTGCTTTTTTGATTCCTGAAATCATGGTGCGTCTACAATTATCGTATTCAAAAGGTTATGACTTTAAGAATGCATTCCCATTAGATTATGATTTCTTTTTTAGCTGGAACTTGAAAGAGTTGGTTTCTAGCGGTGGATTAGGTTTGTTTATTCTCGTATGGGGAATTCTATTGACCGTGGTGATTGTTCCAGTAATGGTTTATTTCTTTGGAAAAAGATGGTATTGCTCATGGGTTTGTGGTTGTGGTGGACTGGCCGAAACTTTGGGGGATCCTTACCGTCAGCATTCCAGTAAATCGCTTTTCTCTTGGAAAGTAGAACGCTGGTTGATTCATGGCGTACTCGTCTTTGCCTTAGTAATGACTGGTTTTACTCTGTATGGCTTTTTTACCGAGGCTAGCGTAGTTCTTGGCATTGATGTGCAAAGTATTATGAATGTCTACAGCTTTTTAATAGGGGCTATTTTTGCCGGAGTGATAGGTACTGGATTCTATCCTATTTTTGGTAATCGTGTGTGGTGCCGTTTTGGTTGCCCGCTGGCGGCTTATTTAGGATTTGTGCAGCGTTTTAAATCTCGATTTAGGATTACCACTAACGGTGGTCAGTGTATTTCTTGTGGTAATTGTTCTACTTATTGTGAGCAAGGAATAGATGTAAGAGCTTATGCTCAAAAGGGAGAAAACATCGTTAGGTCCAGCTGTGTAGGATGTGGTATTTGTAGTGCGGTATGCCCGAGAGGAGTATTGAAGCTGGAGAACGGTCCAGAATCTGGTCGTATCAATCCTACAGAAGTATTGTTAGGAAATGATGTGGACTTGATGGAGTTGTTGAATAAGAATAAATAGAATAAGTGTTCCGCTTTCGCGAAAGCGAGACGTAAACATTGTTTTAAGCTAATGGCGAGGCTCCTAAGAATAGGTATGGATCTAAGTAAAGAGAAATGGTAAACAAAACTCAACCTGGTAAGGAATCTGTAGAAAACTATTTGAATGCTGTTGAACCTTTTTAAAAAAGAGAGGATTTTTTTCAACTTCTTCATTTGATGGAAAGCGTGGTAGGAGAGAAAGCCAAGCTTTGGGTGAATACAATAGGAGTAGGGACCTAACATTCTAAATACGACACAGTAAGAGAAGGGGATTTCTTTATTATAGATTTTGCGACTAGGTCTAAAAACATTAGGATCTATACGACAGCTTACAACTCAGAACTGGACAATAAAAAGGCCGATTTAGGTAAAGTGAAATTGGGGAAATCTTGTATTTACAACAAGAAGTGGAGTGATATAAATGAAGAAAAACTGAAAATAGTACTTTCTGAAAGTATAAGAACCAACAAAGAACTTTATCATTAATTCATTTAGAATGTGGTTTTCTTTTGTCTGCCAGCAATGGTATTAATTATTTGAGGGGCATGCACACGACTATTTTCTATAAACCATTTATGGGTTTCTTCACCACCACAAATAACCCCGGCTAGAAATATCCCTTTTACGTTGGTTTCCATAGAGTTTTCATTGTAGGACGGAATCTGTTTTTCGCCCACGAGCTCTATTCCCATTGCTTTTAAAAATGTAAAATTAGGTAGGTAACCAGTTAAGGCTACCACAAAGTCATTAGGTATAGAAATATCTTTACCTGCTTGCTTGATGACTATTTTGTCTTCTGATATTTCTTTAATCTCACTGTTATAGTAAGCCTTTATGGATCCTTCTTTAATACGATTTTCAATATCTGGCTTTACCCAATACTTGACACGATCTCCTATACCTTCATCACGTATGATCATAGAAACCGCACCGCCTTTGCGGTAAATTTCTAATGCGGCGTCCACCGCACTATTACTAGCGCCAACAACAGCTACTTTCTGAAACGCATATAAATGTGGGTCGTTGTAATAATGAGTCACTTTAGAAAGTTCTTCCCCTGTAACCTCCATTTTATTAGGAATGTCATAGAAACCTGTAGCGACTATAATGTTCTTTGCTTTGTAATGACCTCTATCAGTAGTGACTTTAAAGTTTTTAATTTTATCTACGGCAATTACTTTTTCAAAAAGCTTTATATGTAAGTCATTGGAACTTGCTATACGCCTGTAGTATTCTAAAGCTTCTTGTTTGCTGGGTTTTGCGTCTTTAGATATAAACGGAATACCATTCAGTTCTAATTTCTCACTGGTAGAGAAAAATTGCATGTTAGAGGGGTAGTTGTAAAGCGAGTTCACTAGAGGTCCCTTTTCAATAATCAGGTAGGATAGGTTATTTTTCTTTGCTTCTAGAGCGCAATTAATACCTATAGGTCCAGCACCTATAATGATGACATCAACTGGTTTTTCATTTTCCATAGCATTCAAAGGTACTTATCCAGGGCAGAAATGATCTTAAGAAAAGATTATTTTTTACGTCTTAACCCTGCTTTTATCATGGGCATTCTGTCAATAATGCTAAAAAGCTTTTGAGGTTCAAAGTAATCTTTTCTTTCTTCTTTAAGGGTTCCGCCAAAGCCTATAAGGACAACTCTAAAGTGGTTGCTCTGGTTAAAAAGAGTAAGTAGAGGTAGACTTCCATTCTTGGATTGTCTTAAAAGTAAGATGCTCCAGTTATTGGGAAGTACTTGATAAATAATCAATTTACGATGTAGACAAGCTGTTGCTTCATTAGTGATTGCCCTTATTTAAAGCACAAAAAAAATCGTCTTATGGAGATCAACTGACTTCCATAAGACGATTTGAAACTATTTTTTTAAGCTTAAGCTACCTTTGCTTTTCTGTTAAGAATAAGGTTGAGGTATAGATTTACTTTCTTTTTAAGTTGATTTCTAGGACATATAAAATCTAAGAAGCCTTTTTCGAGAAGGAACTCTGCCGTTTGGAATCCTTCTGGAAGTTCTTTTCCTGTGGTATCTCTAACTACACGAGGTCCTGCAAAGGCAATTAAAGCCCCAGGTTCTCCTACATTGATATCTCCTAGCATAGCAAATGAGGCTGTAGTCCCACCTGTAGTAGGGTCTGTACATAAAGATATATAAGGTATTCCTGCTTCGCTCAATTGAGCAAGTTTTGCACTTGTTTTTGCTAGTTGCATTAATGATAATGCCGCTTCCATCATACGAGCACCGCCAGACTTAGAAATGATCATAAATGGAATGTTGTTCTTCAGGGAATAGTCTGCTGCCCGAGCAATTTTCTCTCCTACAACACTACCCATAGAGCCACCAATAAATGCAAAGTCCATACATGCCACTACAAGATCATTACCTTCAGATTTACCTACTGCTGTGCGCACGGCATCCTTAAGTCCTGTTTTCTTTTGAGCTGCTTCTATACGGTCTGTGTACTTCTTAGTGTCTTCAAAATTTAATGGATCTTTAGAAACAATATTAGGATTGAGTTCTTTGTATTTGTTGTCGTCAAACAATATTTCAAAGTACTCATTACTTCCTATTCTTACGTGGTATCCATCTTCTGGGCTCACATAAAAATTATTTTTAAGTTGATCTGTATCTACTATCTTTCCAGTGGGCGATTTGTACCACAATCCCTTAGGAGTGTCTTTTTTTGCCTCTGTAGGTGTAGTTATTCCTTTTTTGTCTCTTTTAAACCAAGCCATATCTTCTTCAATAAAAAACATTAAAATCCGCAAGGATTGAAATGATAGGGTTTATTTATAACGTATTGATGTTATTTAGATCTTCAAAAGCTTGCTTTAATCGAGCTTTAAAAGACTCTTCTCCTTCACGCAACCATTTACGAGGGTCGTAATATTTCTTATTAGGAGCGTCTGCACCAGACGAATTTCCTATTTGGGAACGTAGAAAGTCATCGTTACTGTCCATATACTTCTTAATACCATCTGCAAATGCCCATTGCAAGTCTGTATCGATGTTCATTTTTATAACTCCGTAACCTATAGCTTCTCTTATTTCTTCTAGTGTAGAACCAGAACCACCGTGGAATACAAAATCGATGTGATTATGCTCTACGTTGTATTTTTTAGAGATGTATTCTTGAGAGTTTTTAAGAATTTTAGGAGTTAGTTTTACATTACCTGGCTTATAAACACCGTGAACGTTACCGAATGCAGCTGCAATAGTGAATTTATCACTCACCTTTTTAAGCTCTTCATAGGCATAGGCTACTTCTTCTGGTTGAGTGTATAGCTTAGATTCATCTACGTCGCTATTATCTACACCATCTTCTTCACCACCTGTTATACCTAACTCTATTTCTAGAGTCATGTCCATTTTAGACATTCTTTCTAGGTATCGTTTACAAATTTCTATATTTTCTTCTAATGGTTCCTCACTGAGGTCGATCATGTGGGAAGAGTATAAACTTTTCCCGGTTTCGCGAAAGCGTGCTTCACTAGCATCTAATAAGCCGTCAATCCATGGCAATAATTTTTTTGCACAGTGATCGGTATGTAATATTACGCTTGCACCATATGCCTCAGCAAGTCTGTGTACATGCTCTGCACCGGCGATACCTCCTAAAATGGCAGCTCTTTGATGATCATTGTTCAATCCTTTTCCAGCATTGAAAACAGATCCTCCATTGGAGTATTGGATAATTACTGGAGAGTTTAACTCTGCAGCAGTTTCCATAACAGCGTTCACGGTATTAGAACCTACGACGTTTACTGCAGGTAGTGCATAGCCGTTTGCTTTTGCGTGATTGAATATTTCTTGAACTTGATCGCCAGTGGCAACTCCTGGTTTAATTTTATGACTCATGTTTATGATGTATTGAGTAGCAAAAATAAGCAAAAATAAACGTCTATTTTAATCTTGCTAGAAAGGATAGTTAATACCGACGTTAAGTACCGATCTAGAAATTTTAAATTCTTTGAGCCACCTTCTATTTTCTTCTAGAGCGGGGTTGTAAGTTTTAAAGCCCATATCAAATCTTAAAACGAAAAAGCCAAAATCATAACGCAAGCCAGCCCCTGTTCCTAAGGCTAGGTATTCTAGATCAGTCAGGTTATTAAAAATAGCATCTGGGTCTTCTTCACTATCAAGTACGTTATAAATATTGCCTACATCTGCAAAAACAGCACCTTTAAAAGCTCCTGCAATAGGGAATCTGTACTCTACATTAAAGGCCAGTTTCATGTTTGCTATGTTAAAGTCGTTAAGGCCGCCAGTCTTTCCAGGTCCTAATTCATAGGCTTGCCAGGCTCTGTTATCATTAGGTCCGCCGGCAAAAAAAGATCTTATAAATGGAATGTTATCTGAGTTGCTATATGGAATCGCGATACCACCAAAGGCCCTTATGGCAAGCACGTGATTATTGACATATCGCCAGTGTTTGATATAGTCTATTTCTGTTTTTACGTATTGGCTGTATTCTACCCCAAAAACACGTCTTCTGTTATTGTCATTTTTATCAATGCCGGCAAGGCTTGATATCCCTGAAAGCACATTTCCAGCAGCTTCTATTCTCAGATTGAATTTAGAAAAATCATCGTCATAAATACCTACTCTATTGTTGCGTGTCCAGCTGTAACTAGAGGATATAATCAGGTTGTTTTGCGATAATCGATCCCGGCGTTCTCTTACATTTCTTATGATTTCTCTTTGATCTTCGTCTGCACCTAAACTCCCTGCTATCGCATCGTTTATAAATGCTGTAGTACCTTCTGGAATAGTTAAGTTGCCGCTATCGTTCACATATGTAGGATCGTTAATGTTCAGATTGTTTGCGAGATCATTAATGCTGCCATAACTACTTTGATAGACATTAAAGAAATTACCTGGGTCTAGATTACGGACATATTGAGCGTTGACTAAGTCTAGTCGTGTGCTTTTTATAGCCGTTTGTCGCCAATTGTAAGTAAGTGCTCCATTAAGACTTTGTTTATCGAGTCCTATATTTGTCTGGCTAAAAAAACCAAGTGAAAAATTTGTCGATGGAGACATGTATTTAGGAATGAGGCTATCGAGACTAAATGGCAGGAAGAGACGTGGGAAACTCAAACGTGCATCTGCACCTAATTCTTGTAGGTCAAAAAATCTAGAATCTCCATTTGCTGCATTAGTACTAGCGCCTATATTACCTCTAAAAGAGATGTCCAGCAGCTCGCTGCCTCTAAAAAGATTTCTTATCAACAAGGAAGTATTGAGACCTACTCCTATCGCTTGTATGTTGCTATGTGTAGCCTCAACTCCATAGGTGAATTCAAGTTTCTTTTTAGAAGTCAACAATACATTTGCAATAAGATCTGTGCCAGTAGAATCTCGAGGATCTGCATCGTACCTGATAGTAGGATATAAGAAGCTCTGAAGCTCGGTAATTCTTTTGTAAGTCCTGTCACGATCTATATCTCTATAAATATCTCCTTTATGAAAAAAGATAGCATCAGTAAGTGTAGATTTTCTGTATTTGCGTTTTCCAAAGCGCAGGATATTGTAATCTTCATATCCTGAGGTGTCTGCCACCTTATCGCTTGTGGCATTTTGATAGTCAGGAATGATATTTACTTCACTAATCTTATGTACCCTATAGGGAACGCTAATAGTAGAGTCACCATTTTGTACTTCACGGTTTTTTATAATTAAAGTGATGTTTGCTTTTTGCTTGGTATTGACGGTATCTCCTTCAAATCTTATGTTTTCCTTTTCCATGTGAAAAGCACCGTGGTCACGAAAGTAAGAGTTAAGTCGGTCTCTTTCTGCATTGATGTCTGGGGTGAAATATTGCTCTCCTTTTTTTATAATACTTTCTAATTCAACGATTTGATATAAAGAATCGATAACTGGAGTAGCTATTTGAGTGGTAATACTATCTATTTTATAGGCTTGGTTCTTGGTAACATAATATTCTATGCGGGCTCTTTTTTTGTTTTTACCGTCAATGACTTTGTGATCGACCACTGTGTTGAACCATCCTTGATTCCAGTACCATGCTTTTAGTCTTTCTTTAGACTTTTCAATGGCCACTTCATCAATTAGTGCAGGGGCTTCTCCGGTTCTTTTTAACCAATTATTAAAATCGACAAAACTTTGTCCTAATCCCATAGTTTGCTTTTCAGACAGTAAGGCATTACGTCTTTTTAAACCTTTGGGATGGTCTTGCATCCATTTTAAATAAATAGAGTCGCGATGAGGTCTTGCAAGGTTGTAAATATGGAGGCCAATTGGTATACCCAGCACTTTTTGATTAGGCTGTGATATAGGAAGGGTATTTACTCTCGGGTCTTTAGGTGCGGCACTATCAATTAGAATGGTGCTTTTTGTAAGTAGTTTTTTTGCTTCAGGAACGCGTTTGATAGCGTTACAGGAAACTAATAAGGTAATAAGCAATATAATTAAGCCTATTTTTGCATGAAGTCCTGTTTTTTCCATAGTACGATATTCAAAAATACGATTATAAATGATTACCAAAAGCAAGTTAAAGCTTATCAAATCTCTTAATAGGAAAAAAATAAGGGAAGAGCACCAGCTTTTTATCGTAGAAGGATACAAATCTATTAGAGAACTCCTTAATTCTGGGCTTATTGCAGAAGATATTCTTATTGTTTCTGGGAATCATCAATTAGATGATCTAGAATCTGAAATAATAAGTGCAAAGGATATGAATATTCTTTCCAACCTTAAAACGGCACCTGGTTACCTGGCTGTTTTTAAGATGAATCAAAAGCAAGAGCTTCCTAAGACAGGTAAAATAATAGCACTGGATGATGTAAAAGACCCTGGTAATTTAGGAACTATTATAAGACTGGCAGACTGGTTCGGTATAGAACATATCGTTTGTAGTAATGAAACAGTTGATGTTTATAATTCAAAATCTGTCCAGGCCAGTATGGCATCGCTAGCAAGAGTTCAAGTTCACTATACTCATCTTAAAGAGTACCTCAGTAATTCCTTGCTTCCTATTTTTCCTACTGCTATGGGAGGAACAAGTATTTATAAGGAAAAATTGCCTGAACAAGGGATCATTATCATGGGAAATGAATCTCATGGAATAAGTGAAGAGTTATTAGCGATAGGGACTCCCATAAGTATACCTCCATATGGAAAGCTACAAAACACAGAAAGTCTTAATGTGGCTATGGCAACATCTGTAATCTTGGGAGAATGGTTGCGCTCTTCATCTATATAGATCATATTAGAGAGTGCCATGACTTAAACGAGGCATAAATTCTATTGTCCATTACCGCTTTCGCGAAAGCGAAACAACAACAGTCTTAGCGCACGTATCTCAAAATGCTCCAAAGTAAGAACAGGATATTTGCATTAAATAGATGTTACTGAAATGTGAAGTTGATAAAAAGACCTCGGGACTGCATACTTGTAATGTTACCAGTCCATGGACTGCTGGAGTCTATGTCACGCACGAGTTCGTCTCCCATAGCAAATACACCTCTTATAGAAGGAGAAAACTTGAAGTAAAACAAGTAAAGATCTATACCTATTCCTAATTCGTAATTAAAAACACTGGAAGTTTGTCTGAATTGCCCTGTGCTATTGTCGTCTGGATTATCTTGATTACTGCTCAAGTTATTAGACCAAGAAGCCCCAGCTACAATAAAAGGTTTCCAGTTGTTAGATCTCTTTGTGGAGAATTTCACTAACAGAGGAACATGAATGTAAGTAGAAGTCACTTCACGTTCCATTTGAGCAACTGTGGTAAGAGAAGGATCTGGAAAAGTTAAGTTTCTAGTGGCAAAAACTATTCCTGGCTCTAGCCTTAAATTGAAGTAATCGTTAAGACGTAAATCGCCTATAAGACCTACATTAAAACCAGCACTGGACTCTGTAATGATATCTTCGGTGATTTCATTATAATCAAACTTGTAATCATAAGAATTGAAACCTAAATAATAACCCCAAGACATGGTCTTCTGATCAAAGTTCTCTAAATTTTTAATTTTTTCTTTTGAAAATAATTGAGCACTTGCGGTTTGAAAACCTATTGCTACAACTATGATGACCATAAGGTGTCTCATATTATGCTTTTACTGCTTTATAAATGGTGGATGCACCATGAAATTGTAATTCGTTTTGTACTTCTTTAAACCCTACTTTCTTTAAAATATTGTTGAACTTCTCTCCATAAGGAAATTTAGAGGCACTATTAGATAGGTAACGATAGGCGATTTTATCCTTTGAAAACAACCTCCCTAGTGTAGGTACGATCACACCAGAATAAAAATAATATCCTTGTTTGAAAGGAAACTTTGTCGGTACACTGGTTTCTAAAATCACTAAAATTCCTCCGGGTTTTAAAACTCTTAAAATTTCAGCCAATCCTTTTTCAAGATCTTCAAAATTACGCACTCCATAAGAAACGGTTATGGCGTCTATAGAAGCATCTTCAAATTGTAAATTTTCAGAATCTCCCAATACCATTTCAATACGGTCATCTAGATGCTCTTCTTTTACTTTCACTTTTCCTACCTCCAGCATACCGCTAGAAATATCGAGACCTATTAGTTTTTTTGCGTCAGTTTGCTGTGCCATTTTAATAACCAGGTCGCCAGTTCCAGTAGCGATGTCCATGATGACTTCAGGATGTTGTGCAGCAACTATTTTCACTACGTTATCACGCCATTTTTGGTCGAGACCAAGGGAGATCATTCGGTTGAGACCATCGTATTCACTACTGATGGTGTCAAACATCTTAGTAACTTGTTCTTTTTTTCCAGAATCTTCTTCTTTGTAAGGCTTAACTTCTTCTGACACAATCTTTAATTTAGACGGGCAAAGATAATGCAGAGTGTTGAGGTTATTGCTATGCTGCTTTCTATTCTATTTCTAGAATGGAAGTTTATTCTGGGATAGCTCAGGGCGAAAGCGAGATAATCATCCATTTTACCGTTAAAAGCAGCGCTTTTTTTACATTTTAGGTCACATTCTAGTATCTTTGATCTACTACAGATACGATTCTATGAAAATCATTATTGCAGGAGCTGGTGAGGTAGGTTTTCACCTAGCAAAATTGCTGTCCTACGAGTCACAAGACATTACACTTATTGATCCTGTTCAAGAAAGTTTACATTACGCTGATACTCATTTAGATATACGAGTAATGCGTGGTGATTCTACCTCGATAAAAATTCTTCAAGATGCACGAATAGATCAAGCAGATCTAGTTATAGCTGTGACCAGTAGCGAGACTACAAATATTACCATTTGTGTACTTGCAAAACAACTGGGCGCAAAACGAACCATCGCACGTATAACCAATACAGAATTTCTGGAACATCAAGATTCTATAGGTTTTGCTGGTTTTGGGATTGATGAGTTGATCTCTCCTGAAGCTTTGGCAAGTAAGGAAATAGAACTACTTCTCAATCAGAGTGCTTTTAATGACAGTTATGAGTTTGAGGAAGGGGCACTTACAATGGTAGGAGTCAACCTTCAGCGCACGGCACAGTTTGTCGGTAAAACAGTACAACAGGCTGGAGAGATTTTTCCTGAAATTCATTTTATGCCTATCGCTATACAGCGTTTTGGCACTCAATATACATTGATTCCTAGAGGAGATACACAGTTTAAAGAAGGAGACCAAGTGTATTTTATAACCACAACTGGTGGAGTGGAGGAGCTTTATAAACTTACTGGTAAAACAAAACACGCTATGCGTAATGTCATGATACTAGGTGGTAGTAACATAGGTAAACAAAGCGCAATGCAACTGTCCAAAGCCGGTGTCAACGTAAAGTTGATCGAAAGGGATGCAAAAAAAGCTTTTGACCTTGCTGATGCATTACCAGAAGTACTGGTTCTCAACGGCGATGGTCGCAATGTGGAATTGCTTCAAGAAGAAAACATTCATGAAATGGACGCTTTTATAGCGGTTACAGGAAATAGTGAGACCAATATTATCTCCTGTTTGATGGCAAAAAGTAAAAGTGTCAAGAAAACCATATCTCTTGTGGAGAACATGGATTATTTCCAGTTGTCTCATAGTATAGGAATTGACACGCTGATCAACAAAAAATTACTTGCAGCAAATAATATCTTTAGATATGTACGCAAAGGGGAAGTAGTCGCGATGACAAAACTCAACAACATGAATGCAGAGCTGCTAGAGTTTATTGTGCAACCAGAAAGTGCTGTGTGTGGTAAAACCATAGCAAATGCCGGCGTGCCTAGAAGCGCTATCATAGGTGGTGTGATAAGAGAAGGAATAGGTAATATAGTTTTGGGAAGTTTTGTTATCGAGGCTGGAGATAGAGTAGTAGTCTGTTGTTTGCCACGCTCCATTTCAAAGGTGGAAAAACTATTCTTATAATGACAAAACTTAATTATAAGATCATTGTTTTTATCATGGGACTGCTTTTAGTCTTTAATGGCGGGTTCATGTTGTTTTCTGCATTAGTCAGCGCTATTTATGCAGAGAGTGAAGGTCTAGATATTCTTGCAGCTGCGGGTGTGGCTGTCGCTGCAGGAGGATTAGTCATGTTCCTGACCCGTAATCATATAAAAGTACTCAATAAAAAAGATGGTTATCTCATTGTAACTTTAGGCTGGTTGATCATGGCTTTTGCCGGTACTATGCCCTATATGTTTACAGGTGCGATCACTAATTATACCGATGCCTTTTTTGAAACCATGAGTGGTTTTACAACTACTGGTGCAAGTATCATTAACGATATAGAGGTCATGCCCAAAGGAATTCTATTCTGGCGCAGTCTTACGCACTGGATAGGGGGTATGGGTATTATTGTTCTCGCTGTCGCCATTCTACCATTATTAGGAATTGGAGGTATGCAACTCTTTGCTGCAGAAGCTCCTGGGCCTAGTGCAGATAAATTGCATCCCCGCATCACAGATACTGCAAAAAGACTCTGGTTGATCTATGTAGGTTTTACTGCGGTAGAAACCTTGCTGCTTAGGATTGCTGGAATGGGTTGGTTTGACGCGGTGAATCACGCGTTAAGCACGCTTTCTACTGGTGGTTTTTCAACAAAAAATGCCAGTATAGCCTTCTGGAATGACAACCCTGCTATACAATGGATCATTATTGTGTTTATGTTTATTGCTGGAGCCAACTTTGTTTTAAGCTACTTTGCTATTAAGGGAAGGTTTAGTAAAATTTTAAATGATACGGAGTTCAAATGGTACAGCGTTTTTGTATTGGGTTTTTCTATTTTAGGAGGTGTTTTGATTTATTTTCAAGCAGATCCACTGACCTCCTCCATTGCTCATCCTATGGTTTTAGGTGAAGTAGAAAGTGCTTTTAGGCATAGTACTTTTCAAGTGCTAGCGGTCATCACAACAACTGGATTTGTTTCTGCAGACTATACCATGTGGACGCCTTTTTTGACCATCATGTTTTTTGGCTTGTTCTTTTTAGGTGGTAGCGCAGGTTCTACTGCTGGAGGAATTAAAGTGATGCGTCACATCATTTTAATACGTAACGGTATTATGGAATTTAAAAGAACACTGCATCCAAATGCTATTTTACCCATACGATATAATGGTAGAGCTTTACAAAGTGGTATTGTTTTCAATGTACTGGGTTTCTTTATTCTTTACATGCTTTCTTTTATTGTAGGAGCAACTGTACTAGCAGCGCTAGGTCTAGATTTTGAAACAGCCATAGGTGGAGCTTTGAGTAGTCTCGGGAACGTGGGACCAGCTTTTGGAGATCTATCTCCTGTAGATAATTTTTCTGGATTACCGAAGTTAGGAAAATGGTGGTGTTGTTTCTTAATGTTGATAGGTAGACTGGAGTTGTTTACTGTGTTGATACTGTTGACGCCTTTTTTCTGGAGGAATAGGTAGCTTTCAATTACCAATTACCAATTACCAATTCACAATCCAAATCGCTACAGCGGTAAAATAGACAGTCCATAAACCCATGCTTGCGCTTTGAGTTTATGGACTGTCTAATATTTTCAATCTTTTAAGCTTCCTACATAGAGGGAAGGCTAGAACGGTTATAGCCTGTTTGAAATATTCTTATCAGGTCAACTCATCATTAAGAAAGCACCTCTTTAATCCTTCTAATAGCTTCTGTTATTTGCTCTGAACTAGCCGCGTAAGAAATACGAATACAATTAGGAGCACCGAAAGCATCTCCAGAAACGGTAGCTACATTTGCCTCTTCAAGTAGCATTAAAGAGAAGTCTGTTGAGGTTTTAATCTGATGTCCTTTAACTGTTTTTCCAAGCCATGCTGAAATATCTGGAAACACATAAAAAGCACCATCAGGAACGTCTGTCGTAAAACCTTCAAGCTCAGAAAGCAGGTTTAAAATCAAGTCACGACGTTCTGCAAATGCATCGATCATGTACTTAATTTTTGAAACCGGTGCTTCTAGTGCGGTGATTACAGCGCGTTGTGCTATACAATTGGTTCCACTGGTAATCTGACCTTGCATCTTATTACAAGCTCTTGCAATCCATGTTGGAGCGCCTATATAACCTACTCTCCATCCAGTCATTGCAAAGGCTTTACTTACACCGTTAATGGTGACGGTACGATCGTACATGCTTGGAATAGCCGCTATGCTTGCATGCTTTCCAGTGTAGTTAATATGTTCATAGATTTCATCACTTACTATGATGATATTAGGATAATCAACAAGTACATCTGCAAATGATTGAAGTTCTTCTTCCGTATACAAACTACCACTTGGGTTGTTAGGAGAAGAAAACAACATCATTTTAGTTTTAGGAGTAATTGCGGCTCTCAATTGCGCTGCGGTAATTTTAAAGTTTTGTTCTACTCCAGCTCTTACTTCTACAGGAGTACCTTCGGCAAGTTCCACTATGGCAGCATAACTTACCCAGTATGGAGCAGGAAGAATACACTCATCTCCTTTATTGAGCAACACCATAGCGACATTTGCAATAGATTGCTTTGCTCCAGTAGATACGACTATCTGACTGCGGTCGTAAGTAAGGTGGTTATCCCTTTTAAACTTGAGTATGATCGCATCTTTGAGCTCGGTATAGCCGTCTACAGGAGAATAGCTATTGTAATTCTCGTTGATGGCTCTGATAGCGGCATCTTTGACAAAATCTGGAGTATTAAAATCAGGCTCGCCTAGGCTTAAACCTATGATGTCTTTACCTTGTTCTTTTAATTCGCGAGCCTTTGCTGCCATTGCTAGTGTTTCACTTACAGGTAAATTGTTAATGCGATCAGATAGTTGAGAGTTCATAATAGTTTTAATTATAATACAAAAATATCACAACACTTGAATTAACAATCGCTTATGACGACAATTAATATTTTATTTTTGCACAAATTATAAATAGTGCATCAAATTATAAAAGAATACTTTCCGCATATTACAGATCATCAGTTAGAGCAGTTTTCTAAACTAGGAGATTTATATAAAGAATGGAACGCTCAGATCAATGTGATTTCTAGAAAAGACATCGATCAATTATATACACGACATGTGTTACACTCTCTTGGGATTGTTTCTATAGTTCGCTTTCGCGAAAGCTTGCCTAATAAACCAGGTGGAACCAGAGTGCTGGATGTAGGAACAGGTGGGGGCTTTCCTGGAATTCCTCTTGCCATCATGTTTCCTAAAACAAGTTTCCACCTTATCGATGCAATAGGTAAAAAAATCAAAGTAGTCGATGCTGTTGTGGAGGCTTTGGGATTAGAGAATGTCACTACAGAGCACGGAAGAGCAGAAACAGTGAAAGGTCGTTTTGATTTTATAGTCTCCAGAGCAGTTACTAACATGCCTGATTTTGTAACCTGGGTGAAGAATAAAGTCAGAAAAGACAGTTTTCATAACGTGAAAAACGGAATTCTTTATTTAAAAGGAGGTGATCTTACCGAAGAATTAAAACCCTTTCCTAAAGCTCGTATATACGAGTTAGAAGAAGTTTTTGAAGACCCGTTTTTTGAAACAAAGAAAGTAGTGCATCTTCCAATAAAATAAAAAAAGGAGCTTCGATAGAAGCTCCTTTTTGTTTTTGATTTAAAGTTGTATACTAGAAATTAGTGCTTAAATTTAAAGTAAAACCAGTATTCTCTGGCACAAATCTACAAACTCCACCTACACAAATAAGTCCACCACGTTGGCGTCCATAGTTGACGGCTATCCTACTGCGTCCTTTTGTGTAACTTCCACCAGCAGAATAATAATGGATTTCAGTGATGTCATAATTATACAAGTCAGTGGCATATATAGATAATGAAGAGTTGAAAGCATATTCTAAAGTTGCTGCGGCCCAATTGCCACGATCAGCATCGGCACTCAAGTGTTGCAAGTCCAGGCGCAGGCTTTGACCTTTGTCTAATTCATAAAGGAAATCAGCAACTATAGCTGTTCCATTCAAAACAAATGTTCCACCTTCAATGACTCTCCCATCATAGTAAGTTTGTGTGCCTGTTACTTTTGCTGAGAAATCATCAGTTAATTTTTTATAAACTTGCAAGCTGTATTCTTCAAAATAACGGTCGCCTCTGGAAAAAAGAGAGGCTTCATAAGTATTGTTAGGAACATCAAAAGTAGCATCTAAGCCACCCCAGTTTGCATAATTAAAGGAGAAGGTTGTTCCTTTTTTACCGCCTAGAAGACTTCCTTTTTTAGCGGTATAAACCACATCTATTTGTCCACCTATTTCTCCAGCTTTTCCTTCAGCTGGTGATAAAAGCGCCTGTGGGGCGTATACATATATATTGTTTACAGCATAACTGCTTTGTTTAGTATAACCAGGTATAAAATTGATGGTCTGTTGTTGAAAGGCATTTCCCTGCGCTTCACGATCAGAATAGAAGCCCATATTTTCTAAGGACCTAAAAACAGCATTGATCCCTAATCCAGGAACCGCATAACCAGCAGTAAATAAAAAGGCTCTACCATCACTGTAATTACCGTTTAAGGCACTTCCTCCTAAAATAAATGCATCAGGATCTTTATATATATATTCTAACCCAAAGTTCAATGCGTTCATATACACATCAGATCTAACACTATATGCATTTACGGTTGCAGGAAAGTTAGGATCTGGACTGGTGGACTGCTGATAGCGACCTACATAACTTGCTCCTACATTGATTGAAGTTTCCAAATCAAGTACAGTACCTAAATCGAGTTCTGTATTGAAACCTTGAATAGTTCCTTCAGAAAGTTCAAAAGCTGCTCGCTGATTACCAGCAAAACCTGTTGCTTCTAGATAATCAGTAAATTGATAGTTGACACGTATTCCTCTTATGGAGTTATCTACACCTAAGGTGTGGTCTTCCCATGATCTGTAAATCAATCCACTACCGAATTGATCGTAAAAGTTACCTGCCGTAATATCTAGTCCTTTATGTCTAAAGTTAGCAAAATAGGTTGCTATACCATTATCTGCATATTCTGGAAAATATCCTAAAAGAGGAGATGGTTGGTACATTTCATATTGTGCACCTGCAGTAAATTTACCGTTGGAATAATTTAATTTAAAATAGTTATTGGATCTTAATTGATCTTGTGGTGCTAGGGTTCCTATCCCATCGCCATCTTCATCTAGTCCGTTATCATCTTGATACCATTGTGTATTAGATTCAAATCCGCCAGAGAAACTTCCATCTTGTGCTGCAGTTATACTAAGGCTGCAAACCGCTATTGCGGTGATCAGTATTTTTTTCATAAAAGTAAGGTTAGTTTCTGGAGTGGTTTAGTTGAGGTGTTTTTTGAACTCTTCAAATAATTCTAATTCTGCTCCAGGAGTAAAACTAGAGTGACGGTAAACGATTTTATTATTCTTAACGATTAAGGTTAAAGGAATTTGAGGATTACCTAGAGATCTTATGATTTCATTTTTTGTATCTAATAAAATTTCATAGGGCCAGTTTCTACCCATAGATTCTGTCTTCACTCGTTGCTTAGTTCTAGCATCATCGGTAGCTATTGCGACCACTTCAAAACCAAACTGTTCCTGCTTGTCAGCATAATGTTCTTTGATTGCGTCTAATTCGCGCATACAAGGAGTGCACCAGGTTGCCCAGAATGATAAAACAACTGGTTTATCTTTAGATAGGTCTTGAATATTGATTTTTTTCCCTTTGATGTTTTTTAGGGATAACTGTGGTAGTTCTGTTTGCGCTTTCGCGAAAGCGAAACATAAAATAGCGGCTAGAAATATTAATTTTTTCATAATAGAATAAAATTGTTTAGGAATGCAATTATAATTATTTCAAAGGACTAATCATACCAAACCACTGAAATCCGTCATTTTTACAAATAATCACGAAATAGTTATGATAATTTCACAAGAAGTCTATATTTGACGATCCATAATTAATTGTTAAAAAAATTTATTCATGAAAACAGCAAACTTTTTAAAAATCTTTACATTATTCTTAGCTATAGGAATAACTTCTTGTACAACTGAATCTACCGACGAGGGTGGAGGAAATGATGGTGCAAACGGCCTTGTGTTAACAGCAAGTAAAACCAGAGTATATAACTTTACATCGGTGACTTTTACTGTTAATGACGGGAATAGTGATGTAACTTCTAGTGCTGTCATCTCTGTGGACGGGACACCTATTTCAGGTAATACTTCTACGATGACTGGTCTAGGAACAAAAAATATAACAGCAGTCGTTGGAACGGACAATACAAACTCCCTGGACGTTGTTGTTATTGAACCTAGTTTTACAACCAAAGCATTAATAGAAGATTATACAGGCGCTTGGTGTGGATGGTGTCCTCGTATTTCTCAAGGGATTATAGATGTTCACAACTCGACAAACGGTGAAAACGTAATTGCTGTAGCGGTACATAACGGAGATTCAATGGCTTTCCCATTAGAAGCACAAATGAGATCTCGATTTGGTGTAAGTGGTTTTCCTACTGGAATACTTAATAGAGACGCTGACTGGTCAGCAGTTTCAGGAAGTTCTATGGACATTACCCAGCCTATGGCATTGTTGAATACAACTAAATCTGTAGGTCTTGCAATCAATTCTTCATTAAGCGGTTCTTCAGTTTCAGCTACTATCAAAGTAGGTTTTGATTTTGATACAACAGGCATGAAGCTAGTAGCCGTGTTAGTAGAAAACGGTAAAATTCTTCCTCAAACTAATTATACAAATAACTGGGGTGGAGCAAGTACCATTTCAGATTTTGAACACAATGATATCTTAAGAGCAGCATTTACTGACGTTTTTGGTAATGTAATACCAGCCGCTGAGCAAATAGGAGGTTCTGAATATTCAGTTACTTTGTCTGCAAGCGTTCCTTCTGGAACTAATACAGCAGACATGGATGTTGTAGCATTTGTTGTTGATGATTCAGGAAAAGTAGTGAATGTTCAAAAGGCTGCAGTAGGTGTTAATCAAGATTTTGATTAATCAATAGTCATAAACATTTAATTTTTAAACGAAAAGCGCTCTTTTAAGAGCGCTTTTTTTATGGTTTTTTTTATTCTTTTTAATTAGTTGAAAGGAACGGGCATTTTAATTTAGCCTCCGTTTCTAATTTATGTTTGTCATCTATAGTAGTCCTTAAGAGTTTTGATCACATCATTTTTTATAATGTTTTCAATTTAAAGCTTGAGTTAATTAAGGAAAAAGCCTGACGTCTATAATAAAAAAAGCCACATCAATTGATGTGGCTTTTTTGTTAAAGTCTCAAGAATGTTTATTCTCCCATGAAAGGATATCTGTAATCGGTAGGTGTTACAAATGTTTCTTTAATCATGCGCGCAGAAACCCATCTGAGTAAGTTCAATTTAGAACCTGCTTTATCATTTGTTCCAGAAGAACGAGCTCCGCCAAATGGTTGTTGTCCAACTACTGCTCCTGTACATTTATCATTAATATAGAAGTTACCTGCACAATTCTCAAGGGCTTGAGTGGCTTGTGTAACAGCGTAGCGGTCTTGTCCTAGTATAGCGCCAGTAAGAGCGTATTCACTGGTTTCATCAACTAGTTTCAACATCTCTGCATACTCATCATCTTCATACACGTAGATAGTAATTACTGGGCCGAATAGCTCCGTCTCCATGGTTATATATTTAGGGTCCGTGGTTAAAATAACCGTTGGGTCCACAAACCATCCTTTAGACTTGTCGTAGTTTCCTCCTATGATCACATCAGCGTTAGAGTCTTTTTTAGCTCCATCTATATAGGTTGCTAGCTTATCAAACGAACCTTCATGAATCACAGCGGTAATAAAATTACTCATGTCTTCTGGAGACCCTATTTTAAAACTATCTACATCTCTACGAATGTATTTTTCCACTTCTGACCACATACTCTTAGGGACATAAGCACGGGAAGCGGCACTACATTTCTGACCTTGGAATTCAAAAGCACCTCTCACTATAGCTGTAGCAACTTGTGCAGGGACAGCACTTTTATGTGCAACGATAAAGTCTTTACCACCTGTTTCACCTACTATTCTAGGGTACGTCTTATAGGTATTGATGTTTTCACCTATTTTAGTCCATAGGCTTTTAAATACCGCTGTAGAACCGGTGAAGTGAACACCAGCAAAATCTGCATGCGTCATTACCTCGTTAGTCATCATAACAGGATCTGCATTTACCATATTGATAACGCCATCAGGTACCCCAGCTTCTCTAAATACTTCTACAATTACTTGTGCGCTCAACATTTGATGGTCACTAGGCTTCCATATGCATACATTACCCATTAAGGCAGCGCTGGAAGGAAGATTACCCGCAATAGCGGTAAAGTTAAACGGAGAAATACAGTATACAAAACCTTCCAAAGGTCTGTATTCTAATCTATTCCATGCACCAGAAGTGGATTCAGGTTGCTCTGCATAAATCTCTGTCATGTATTGTACATTGAACCTCAAGAAATCTACCAGCTCACAAGCGGCGTCAATTTCTGCTTGGTAAATGGTTTTAGACTGATTGATCATGGTTGCGGCGTTAATACGCGCTCTGTAAGGACCAGCAACTAGTTCTGCAGCTTTTAAGAAAATGCCAGCTCTTTGTTCCCAGGGCATTTGAGACCACTTTTTACGTGCTTCTAAGGAGGAAGCAATAGCATCTTGAACTTCTTTTTTTCCACCTCGGTGGTATTTTCCTACTATATGTTGGTGGTCATGTGGGGGTCTTATAGGTGCCGTATCGCCAGTTTTTATCTCTTTTCCATTGATGTACAAGGGCACCTCCGTATTTGTATTCCACAATTCTTTGTAAGCTGCTAGCACTTGGTCTCTTTCTACAGTTCCTGGAGCATATGTTTTAATAGGCTCGTTTACAGCAACTGGGACGTTGAAAAATCCTTTTCCCATGATCTAATTTGTATTTTTAATTCGTGGGTGAAATTACAAATAATCTAGCATTACTTTGAATTCTATTTTGGTAAAGTAATCTTAATCTAGAAGAGTAGGTGAAAAGAAAGCGGCACTTTTAAAGGGAAGCAGGTTGATAATCAACTACTATTTTTTAATAAAATATAAATACAGATTCTTGAAATCTAATTCAGCGCAAAAGGAGCGCTGAGTTTAAAAGCAGGGATAATAACACTGAATTGATTAGAAGTAGTGAAGTTAACCATATTGTAAAAACCACTCATGTTGCCAAATGGAGAGCTAAGTAAGCAACCACTTTGGTAGCTATGCGACTGCCCAGGTTTAAGAACCGGCTTTTTACCTATGATGCCTTCTCCATCAACGTGCTCTGTGCGACTTAAGCTGTCTTTGATACGCCAGTGTCTGGTGTTGAGTTGGACGTAATCCTTGCTCTGATTTTCTATAGTGATGACATAGGTAAAGGCAAAGCGCATCTTATAATTTTTATAAAATGTACCTTCAAAACTCGTTTGTACCGAGATTTTAATACCTCTTGTAACCTGTTGTATCATAATTTAATAAAGTACAATTCCTATCAAAAGTAATAAACTAACTCCTAACAATAGTCCCACGACAAATATAAAGCTTACTAAAAGAAATTTAATGATGGTTTTAAACCGTCTTTGTCCATAAAAATTACGCAGAGATTTATACAGGTAAAACGGACCTATAAACAAGAAAAAGAATTGAGTGAGGTTGACATAACCCAAACTGCACCATTTTATCAGCATCATAAGAATCATACATAGAAATGTAAACGTAAAGGTGTTAAACGCAAAAATCAAATGTTCCATATAAGTGAATTTCCTGCGAGCATAGAGCAACCAAAGAAATAAAGTTAAGACAGGTGTAAATAGAAATAGAAACACAGGTAGTTTAGGTAAGATAATATCGACTAAAATATGAGGGTCAGAGCTTATATTTTGTATCAATAGCACCTTTTCATAAATGGATTTATTGTACAAAGTATTATTGTGTTTCATTTGTGCCAGCGCTGTTGCTGGATCTGCGATTTTATGTTCCTCGTAAAAGTCACGATAAAACTTTATTTGTTTAAAAAAGGAGTTTAGAGTACCTAGACTGTCCATGTCTTTTTGTGTAAGCTCGTTTTTAGAGAGGTCTTTTTCTTTTTTTGATTGTTCTACCGCAAGGCTATCTGCTGCCATAGCTGCTGCTTGCCCTTTGCGTATTTGTTTTGCTATATAATTGCCCACAATAGGTTTTTCCTCAATTTCTTGAAGCTCTTCCTGAGTAAGTTGTCCGTTATTTTTTTTATCATCCTGATCAACTAAAACTAAGCCGTTACCGAAATTGATATCAGCATCGTCATTTTTGACATCTGCGACTGCTTTTTCTATTTGATCTTCGGTAAAAATATTCACAAAATTCTCTAATTGTAGCATTAAAAAGAAAACAATACATACACTCAAAAAGAAGCGAAAGGGATTTGTATAACTCAATCTTTTACCACTTATAAATTGCCTGCTTACGTAACCAGGTTTGAACAGAAGGTGCTTGATCGTGCGCCAGATGCGACTGTCATAAGAAAATATGTTGGAAAAGAACTCGCCAAAGAAATCTTGGAGTGCCAGTTGCTTCTTAGAATTGAGTTGTCCACACTGATGACAGTATTTATCTTCTACATCAAGTGGTGTAGAGCAGTTGAGGCATTCCTCCCCTCTGTATTCAATAAGCGATCTTGTTGTAGGTTTCATGAATAATGGTTGGTCTCTGGTAAAGGTAGTTAATTCGTAATGTTTTGAGAATTGGCCTCACCTATACCTATTAGTTGATCGTACCTACCACCTAACTCTCTGTAATAAGCTAGCACGGAATACTGATTTTCTGTTTGCCATTTATTGCCACTTATAAAGCCTGGATCTTGAGAACTGTTGTCGTAAACAACCGTATAGCGATAATTGTAGAATCCTTGCTTTAATAAAATAACCGCTTCGTATTTTCCTGTTTTGGAATTATAAACAGCTTCGTTTTCTGGTTGGAGTTGGAAGGCGTTGTAATTACCCATGATATAGATTTTAGCATCAGGCGGCAATTGTATGCCTTGTGTGTCCAAGGCAAAATGAATATTGACATACTCTGCTTGTACGGCGTTATCTTCATTATCAAGGGTAGTTACCAGGTAGTTGCCATTAATGTCTGGATTAAAGGTGTATTCTAGGTTCTTACGAGGGCCATCGACAAATAGATAAGCGTTGTACAATTCCTCTTTACGTACAAAATCTATGTTCATATTAGGTGATCTAAAATCTCTATTCTCAAAGTTGAGAAATTCATTCCCTGCCCAGAAAGAGGTTTGTTCGTCATATCTGTAAACTTGTTTGTTTCCTAAATTGAATTGAGGTTTTATATCGGTGATGCTTGTATTCAAGTCGCTGTTTTGGATAATAGCAATTTTAAGTTGGTCATTAGGGTTTATAAAATTGATCTCTTTAGAATCTATAAAGAATTGAATACGTTGTTGGGTCAACACATAGTTCAAATCACGGGCGCGTTTTATTTCTACTCCTACGACAGATTTTTGATCCAAGACCATAAATTTTCTAGAGAAAACAAGTTCTTGATCAGAATTATAAATATGGATCATGTAATTACCACTCACTTTAAATCCTTGTGTAAACTGATTGGGTATTCTTAAATCATAATGAGAATAAGGCTGGATAGTGGTAAATGAATTGCGGTAATTAAAAATGCGCATGTCATCGATTCCTAAGAGAAACTCATTTTTAAAGAGTTGGCTAGGTTTCCAGTCGTAATCATAATGCTCAAACTGATAATAATAATCAGCTTCATCTCCTATAACATCATCAAAACTCATTTCAAATGCATCGCCTAATTTGAATACAGGCAGCATGTTTTCTGGGGGTTTATTAAAGGTCACTGATTTGATGTAATCAGGATCATTAATCAGTTCTTTTTCGGTCTGAGAGTTGACATTGAAAAAGATGAATAAAACTGTAATAAAGAATAAAATGTACGACTTCATAGCTAGGCGATAGTTAGGTATAAATATAGTGGAATTGCTCTTAATAGTTACGCTTTCGCGAAAGCGATGCCAAAGCAAATAAAAAGATCTATTTAGAACATATCTAAATAATATTATGAGTATATTATCAAGTCTTTATTGCGTAAATTTGCAGACTTTTAAAAAAGATTAAATATAACATCCTATGTCAAAGGACATTAGAGTAAAAAAAGGGCTTGATTTGAAGCTCAAAGGTGAGGCTGACAAGAATATTGTCCCGGCTCCACAGTCTTCCATTTATGCGATAAAACCTGCTGATTTTCATGCAGTTGTTCCTAAGTTAATTCTTAAGGAAGGAGCAACAGTTAAAGCTGGTGAACCTATTTTTTATTCCAAGCATGATGAGAAGGTAAAGTTTGCTGCTCCTGTGAGTGGAACTATCACCGAAATCCTACGTGGTGCAAAAAGACGCCTTCTAGAAGTAAAAATTACTGCAAACGCGAGTAATGAGGCTATACATCATGGTAATACCGACCTTTCTACTGCTAGTGCAGATCAAGTGCGAAACCTATTGTTAGAAAGTGGGTGCTGGCCATTTATTATACAGCGTCCATATAGCATCATAGCAAACTCTGAAGACACCCCTAAATCTATTTTTATATCGGCATACGCGACGGCTCCACTTGCTGGAGATCCAGAAGTATATCTTGCAGATAAGATGGGTGATTTTCAAGCTGGTATTACTGCTTTAAGCAAATTGACCAGTGGGAAGGTACATCTTTGTGTAGGCAAAGATTCTACTCTTAAAGGTGTGGAAGATGTTGAGGTGCATACCGTGAAAGGACTTCATCCTGCAGGTAACGTTGGTGTGCAAATTCATAAGATTGATCCTATTAATATGGGAGAACGCGTTTGGACGGTAGGTCCAGAAGATGTAGCTACAATAGGTCATCTTTTTCTTACTGGAGAATTTAAACCAGAAAGAACTGTCGCCTTAGTAGGTACTGATGCAAAAGAATCAGATCGTAAATATTATAGAACTTTAGTAGGTGCGCAAGCAAATACGATAGCTGGAACAGTAGATACAGCTCACACACGTATCATTTCAGGTGATGTGTTAACTGGAGATAAATTGAGCAATGATCAGTTTTTAAACTACTATCACAATACGCTCACTCTGATCCCAGAAGGTAATGAATACGCTTTCTTAGGTTGGATGCCATTTACACGTAACAATGTACCCTCTAATGCAGGAACCTCTTTTTCTAAATTATTAGGAGGAAAGCGCACTGTGGATACCAATCTTAACGGGGAAGAACGCGCACTAGTTGTGACCGGAGAAATGGAAGAAATGTTGCCAATGGATATATATCCATTGCAGCTTATTAAAGCTTGTATGGCTGGAAATATTGAACAAATGGAAAATTTAGGGATCTACGAAGTAGCCCCAGAAGATTTTGCGTTAATTGATTTTACAAATACGTCTAAACTAGAGGCTCAAGAAGTGATTCGTCTAGGATTAGATTTAATGATAACAGAAGTAGGATAAATTATGAAATGGGTTAGAAACAAATTAGACCAAGCAAGAAAGCCGTTTGAACCTGGGCAAAAATTTGAAAAATTTGCTCCAGCGATCAATGCTTTTGATACTTTTTTATACACTCCTAATCACACCACTAAAAAAGGAGCGCACATACGCGATGTGGTGGATTTAAAGCGTACGATGATTACTGTTGTATTTGCTTTAATACCGGCACTTCTTTTTGGTATGTGGAATACAGGTGCTCAATACCTGTATCAAGATTTAGGCTTAGCAAACGTTACAGATGTACCGTTTTGGGACGCTTTTATAGAAGGTGCGATTCTAGTGACTCCGTTAATTATTGTGAGTTATGTAGTAGGATTAACCATTGAGTTTATTTTTGCGATCTACAGAGGTCATGAGGTGAATGAAGGTTATTTAGTAACCGGATTGTTAATTCCTATGATTTTTCCAGTGGATATCCCGCTATGGATGCTGGCTATCTCTGTGGCTTTTGCAGTTTTGATAGGTAAAGAAGCTTTTGGTGGTACTGGGATGAATATTTTGAACCCAGCACTTACTGCTCGAGCTTTTGCTTTTTTTGCATATCCTTTATATATGTCAGGTAACGCTATTTGGGTTCACCAAGGAGCGACTGATAGCATTTCAGGAGAAACAATATTAGGTACACTGGCACAAGGCAAATCGGTAGCTTATAGTTTCTTTGATGCAGCTGCTGGTTTTATACCTGGATCTGTATCGGAGACATCAACTATCGCAGTGCTTCTTGGTGCAGCAATATTGATACTTACTAAAGTCGGTAGCTGGAGAATCATTTTAAGTGGTTTTGCAGGTGCGGCAGTGATGGGATTAATTTTCAATGCTTTTGGTCTTAATGCCTTAATGCAATTTGATTGGTACATGCACTTAGTTGTAGGTGGATTAGCCTTTGGTCTTGTATTCATGGCGACTGATCCAGTTAGTGCTGCTCAGACCATGAAAGGAAAATGGATTTATGGGTTCCTTTGTGGATTCTTCGGTGTCATGATACGTGTATTTAATCCCGCCTATCCAGAAGGAATTATGCTTGCGATATTATTGATGAATGTATTTGCTCCGACCATTGACCATTATGTGATTCAAGGAAATGTGTCTAAACGTAAAAAACGCCTAGCAAAAGCAAAGGCTCAACTTCAAACAGCTTAGAAATGGATAGAAATTCAAATGCTTATACATTCTTATTTGTGATAGTGCTTATTGCGGTAGTTGCAAGTGCTTTAGCTATAACAGCTACTTCATTACAACCGGCACAAGCAGAGAATGTAAAGAACGAAAAAATGCAAAATATACTCGGTACAGTTGGTATTGAGGTGGCAAGAGACAGTGCTTCCTTGCCTTTTGAAAAATATATTGTGCAACGCATTGCTTTAGATAATAAAGGTAATGAGAGAACTGACGTAAATGCTTTTGACATAGAACTTAAAAAAGAACTGAAGAAGCCTCTTGCTGAACAAGCGTTCCCACTTTATGTTGCCGATGTGGAAGGTTCTAAATACTATATTGTTCCACTTAGAGGTAAAGGTCTTTGGGATGCTATATGGGGTTATGTAGCTCTTAAAGATGACGTGAATACTATTAAAGGTGCCGTATTTGATCATAAAGGAGAAACTCCTGGATTAGGTGCTGAGATTACTCAAATGTGGTTCAAGAAAAGTTTTGATGACGAAAAAATATTTGATAGTTCTGGAGACTTTACTGGAGTTTCTGTTGAAAAAGGATATCAAGGAGGGGATAATAAAGATGACAATGCAGTAGACGCTATTTCTGGAGCAACAATTACTGGTGACGGCGTTACCAAAATGATTACAGAACGTCTTAAGAATTACCTTCCTTATTTTGAAAATAACACTAACGTTAAAGTGGTGTCTAACTAGTTTATAGTTCCGCTTTCGCGAAAGCGATATAAAAACAACCATTATGGCTGAAAATAAAAAATTAACCAAAAAAGAAGATTTGATTCTTTTTCTATCAGATACTGATGAGAGAGAAGGCCTTCTAGGTAAGAAAAACAGAAAATTGCTTTCTGATCCACTTACAGACAATAACCCTATTACGGTACAAGTGTTGGGTATTTGTAGTGCATTGGCAATTACTGTTAAATTAGAACCTGCAATTGTAATGTCCTTAGCGGTGATGGCAGTAATGGCTTTTAGTAACATGATTATTTCTATGTTGCGTAATTCGATTCCATCTCGTATTAGAATCATCGTGCAACTAGTAATAGTGGCAGCTTTAGTAATTCTTGTGGATCAAGTATTGAGAGCTTACGCATACGATGTGTCCAAACAGCTATCGGTCTTTGTGGGATTGATTATTACAAACTGTATTGTAATGGGACGTTTAGAAGCTTTTGCATTAGGTAATGGAGTTTATAAATCATTCCTTGATGGAATAGGTAATGCAGCTGGATATGCTTTTATACTTATTCTAGTGGCCTTCTTTAGAGAGCTTTTAGGATTTGGTAAATTATTAGGTTACCAAATTATCCCAGACGCTTGGTATGAAGCTGGTTATTCTAACAACGGTTTAATGTTGTTATCTCCTATGGCTTTGATAACAGTTGGTCTTATTATATGGGTGCAACGCAGTCGTAGCAGAACATTAATTGAACAAAATTAATTTTAAGAAATAGAATCAAATGGATTTAATCAACATTTTTGTAAAAAGTATTTTTATAGAGAACATGGTTTTCGCCTATTTCTTAGGTATGTGTTCTTACTTAGCCGTTTCAAAGTCGGTTAAGACAGCTGTAGGCCTTGGAGCTGCAGTGGTATTTGTATTAGGTATTACCGTGCCTATTAACTGGTTGTTAGACACCTATTTATTAAAGCCAGGAGCTTTAGTATGGTTGGATGCTGAGTATGCTAGTATAGATTTATCCTTCCTTAGTTTTATCATGTTTATAGCAGTAATCGCTAGTATGGTACAGCTCGTAGAGATGGTAGTAGAGCGTTTTGCTCCAGCTTTATATGGTGCCTTGGGTATTTTCTTGCCACTTATCGCTGTAAACTGCGCTATTTTAGGGGGGTCGTTATTCATGCAACAAAAAGATTTTTCAGGAATCTCAGAAGCTGCGACTTATGGTATAGGAAGTGGTATAGGTTTCTTTCTTGCGATCTTAGCTATTGCAGCAATACGTGAGAAGATTACTTACTCTAATGTACCAGCGCCACTTCGTGGACTAGGAATAACATTCATCATCACAGGACTTATGGCTTTAGGTTTTATGAGTTTTATGGGAATAGAAATTTAAAAAGAAAACATCGTTATGGATTCTAACATGATTACAGTTTTAGCAAGTGTTGCAATTTTCTTGACACTTATTTTATTATTAGTATCTCTTCTATTAGGAGCAAAATCTAAATTGCTTCCTTCTGGACCGGTTACTATTAATGTTAACGGAGAAAAAGATATTACTACAGGTTCTGGAAGTACGCTTCTAGGAACTTTAGGAGATAACAAATTATTCTTACCATCTGCTTGTGGTGGTGGTGGTACATGTGTTCAATGCAAATGTATCGTTACCGAAGGTGGGGGTTCTATTTTACCTACTGAAGTACCTCACTTTACAAGAAAGGAAATCGCTGCTGGATGGAGACTTGGTTGTCAAGTTAAAGTAAAGCAGGACATGAAGATCGAAATTCCAGAAGAAGTTTTTGGTATTAAAAAATGGGAAGCTGAAGTAGTTCGTAATTACAACGTTGCTTCCTTTATTAAAGAGTTTGTAGTACGTCTTCCAGAAGACATGCATTATGAAGCTGGTGGATATATTCAGATCGAAATTCCTAAGTGTGAAGTGAAATTTGAAGATATAGATATCACAGCTCACCCAGAAGAGCACGATACCCCAGATAAATTTAAAGCAGAGTGGGAAAAATTTAATTTATGGCCACTTGTGATGAAAAATCCGGAAACTGTGGAAAGAGCCTACTCTATGGCTTCTTTCCCTGCAGAGGGTCGCGAGATCATGTTGAATGTGCGTATTGCTACTCCACCATGGGATAGAGCAAAGAATGGATGGATGGATGTTAATCCAGGTATTGCAAGTTCTTATATCTTCAATCAAAAACAGGGAGATAAAGTAGTGGTCTCTGGACCCTATGGAGAGTTTTTTATCAATCATTCAGAATCTGAAATGCTTTATGTAGGCGGTGGTGCAGGAATGGCGCCAATGCGTTCTCACTTATATGAGCTTTTTAGAACATTGAAAACTAATCGCAAGGTGACGTATTGGTATGGTGGTCGTTCCAAGGCAGAATTATTTTACATTGAGCATTTTCGTTCTTTAGAACGTGAATTTCCTAACTTTAAATTCTACTTAGCTCTTTCAGAACCAGCAGAAAAAGATAATTGGAAAGTAAAAGAAGACCTGGATGCTGAAGGAGATGGATTTGTCGGATTCATTCACCAGGTTGTTATTGATCAATATTTAAACAAACACGATTCTCCTGAAGACTTAGAAGTGTATTTCTGTGGGCCACCATTGATGAACAATGCTGTAGGTAAAATGGCAGAGGACTTTGGTGTAGACCCTGAGAATATACGTTTTGATGACTTTGGAGGTTAGAAATAGCCTCATCACTACATTATAAATTAAAAGCCTGGTCCAAGACCAGGCTTTTTTTTATGCTCGTGATATAGCTGATTTTAAGAATTTTTAAAATATAGCGTACACATATACCCTTAATTTATCTAGTTCTATTATTAGTCTTTGAAGCGCTTATAGGTAGCAAATGGGTAGTGACACGTACTTCTTGACTTTGCATAAAATAAGATGCAATCACATCAATAACTGAGTTTTAGAAACTGAAAAGTGTAGTTTTTTAGTTCATTTGATAGTAGTGTCCCAACTTGAAATGATCAAGGGGTTGTTGTTAAACTTGCTGGTAAATTTGTTGGATTACTCATAAAAAGCGCCTAAAATACCCCGCTAGCACATTAATACTAATAATATTTACACTTCATCGATAGTATTTCTGTTTTATTTTAACTTGAATATTTGTTTTTTATCGATTGAACTTTTAAAGTTATCGATATAAAGTGCTGTTCGTAGGAGGGTTAAGTTCTGTATGTATATAAAAAACGCATTTTAATATTATATTTTTACTATGCATACATCACAAATAAGCATTATTATTTTGGATAACTCATATATTTTCGTTTAAAACGGAGGTTTACTCGTTCAACGACGTTTTGTGTATAGTGTTAGATAAGCACAATCCCTTTATAATTGTATAGAGGATTGTTTGAAGAATTTGTTAGCAATTCAGCACTCTTATGACATTGAATATTTGTTAAATAAACAGTTTATGAGAAAATTTCTACAATTAGTAATTTTATTTTCAATGTTGCCTGTAATAAGTCAAAACATTGATTATACGAGTAATGTAACCAGTTTTTATGGGGACTGCCCAGATGCAAATGGTAATGAAGAGTATACATGGAACGGATGGCTTTCTGATGATTTTGATACCACTGAAGATGCAACAGGTTGTATAACTCAGGAATCTAACGGTGTAACGACTCATGCTGGAATTTTTCTTACAAGAAGTCGTACCAATATAGCCACTACCCAAATTATCACAAGATTTGACGGTTGGGAAGACGACAGTACCGACATTGGAAATGGAAATGGAAATGCCAACGGTTACGGGAACGGAAATGGGAACGGGAACGGAAATGGGAACGGGAACGGAAACGGAAATGGGAACGGAAACGGAAATGGAAATGGCTATGGGAACGGAAATGGCAACGGAAACGGGAACGGAAACGGGAACGGAAACGGAAACGGCGGTAGTACGGGTGATCTATGCAATTATGATAGTGGTGTTGATGACTGTCGAGTTCAAGAAATAAGTTATTTCATAGTTACAGATGCTGTAGAGCATGAGTCTCAATCGCAAACTCGGAGATGTGGTACTGACAACATGAATATGAGCGTTTCTTACTCCTATCAATACGCAACAACTTCTTTAGAAAATGCTACTGGCTATAACGGAACTTTTACAACTGAGGGTAACCTTCCTTTTTGGGGAGCACAAGGGTCTTGGGGTAATTCCAATCAGAATACTGCTGCTAGTGGATCTATAGACGATGATGAAACCTCTTCTTTCAGTACCACAGTTACTTGTATGACAGAAGTAAGTTTTAATTGGAAAGTCTCTTCTCAAGCTACTTATGACTTTTTAAAGGTATATGTAAATGGGAGCCTAGAAAGACAAATTTCTGGGGAGACCGATTGGGCCACTGTTACTTTGCCTTTGGATCGAGGGACGAACACCATCAAATGGGAATATGCTAAAGATGCCTACGTTTCTGAGTATTTAGATAGAGGATTTGTAGATGATATTAGTTTTAATAGCAACGAGCAAATTTATGCCGGTTCTATAGATGGTGCACAATCGTTTTGTGTAGGTCAATTACCTAACGCTCTTGGTACTGTAAATTATACCAATACCTTATATAATGGTTTAACTCAACAATGGCAGCAAAATGTTGCAGGAGTCTGGGTAGACCTAGTAAATGAAAATAATGAGACTTTGGACTTCGATAGTCCATTATCTGCAACAACTACTTTCCGCAAGAAAGTAAGTGATACCTGTGGTAATGCAACTTACTCCAATGAAATTGTGGTGACTATGACTGCTGGAGATGTGGCAGAATTTAGTTATGAGAGAATGTCTTTTTATCCAGAAGATACAACTGCAGTACCTCAGTTAGGTGCAACTACTGTTTCAAATGGATTTTTTACAGCAACAAATGGTCTTGTGATAGATCGGTTAACAGGGGTTGTTGATGTGGTAGCCTCTCCTTTTGGAACCTATCAAGTAACTTATACTACTAACGGCAATTGTAGTGGTGTAGAAACAGTGGATATTAAAATAGAAAAGGACTTTATTTACGATAATGGAATATGGACTCCTAACGATCCAAGTGACTTAACTAATCCCTCTACAAGAAATCACAGCATTCAAATAATGGAAGATATTGTATATGCTAACGAGCTTGTCGTGAAAAATATAAAAATAGCACCGGCGGTGTCTGTTTCCTTTACTAATGATGTATCTGTTTACAATAAGTTAAATAATCAAGGTAACATGAATAGCACAGCAAGTTTCAAAGCTGCTGAAGTCATAAATACAATAGCTTGGTTTTCTAATAAAGCATCCTTTGAAGTTCTGGAAGTTGAAAACTCCAACCTCACAATACAAGGTAATTATATCATCAATAATAAGTTGTTTAATGATGATGCGATTTCAGCATCTACTGTTGACGCAACTAATGCTGTTGTGATTTTTAGATCGACTGCCAATAAAACAGCTGTTATAGACGGTGCTTTTATAGATATTACTGGAAGTGTTAATGTAGAAAATTTTATTGAAAACCGCAGATCATTCCGATTCTTATCTTCATCAGTAACCTCTACCAGTTCTATATATCAAAACTGGCAAGAAAATGGAGACAACCTTATTGTAGGATTAGGTATTCATATTACAGGTGCAGGTGGAGCTGCAAATGGTTTTGATACCACATCTACTAATAATGCTTCTATGTTTGGGTATAATAATCTTAATCAAAGTTGGTTAGCTCAAACATCTACCAATCAACAACAAGATGTTCTTACTGCTGGAAAGCCTTACCGAGTATTGGTAAGAGGAGATAGGCAAACCGATTTAAGTTCCAATTCAAGTGCTTCTTCACAAACCGTTTTAAGAGCAAATGGGACTTTAGAAAACAGCAGTAAAACAGTAAATGATATAGCGCTAAACTCAGGAGAATATATGATGATAGGAAATCCTTATCAGTCTAATTTAGATTTGGCTTCACAGTTAAGAGAGCTTTTAAATAATAACTCCAACAACCTTACTGCGGTAGATCCTAATTTTTACTATGTATGGGACCCCTTAGGAAATGAAAAGGGAGTTTATAGAACCTATGACCTTGCTACTAACACTTTTGTAGGAGCACAGGTGCCTAATACAAGGATGATTCCCGGCACTATAACACCAGGGCAGTCCTTTTTTATCGCTGCTTCTGGAACCGCAAACGGGAATGTGACTCTTAACAGAACCTCAAATAGTACTCCATTACCATCTGGTCTTAGAAACCAAATTAATTCTAATGCCTCTTTAATGATTTCCTTATTTGACAATACAAGTGCTGCATCTGCCACATCCTCTATAGATGGATTGATGATTAGATTTGAAAACGGTTCTAATAATGGTGTTGATAATAGCGATGCAATTAAATTTAGCAATATCGATGAGAACATGGCTAGACAACATTCTAGTGGTTCCTTATTGAGTATAGAGAACAGAGCGCTTCCGTTTGACGGAGAAGAACTTCAATTATTTAACAATAACTATAGAAATACCAACTACATTATTGAAGTAGCTTCAACTAGCTTAGGCCAAGTTCAAGGGGTTCTTGTGGATAATTTAAACAATACTAGAACTATTTTAAACGACGGTCAGTCCACGAGCTACAGTTTTACAGTAGATGGTGCTAATTCTCAAAGCATTGCCTCAGATCGCTTTAAAATTGTATTTGAAAACACGACTTTAGGTGTTGATGATGTGATCACGGATACTACAGCAATTAAAATCTATCCTAACCCGGCAACTGGGGACTTTGTGACTTTAGATTTAGGTCTTAAATCTTCTGATGCACAGGTAAGTGTTTATAATGTTTTAGGGCAACTTGTAAGTACGCAAGAGACTAAAGGCCTGTCTAAGCTGACTATTAATACGAGCCAATTAGCTGCTGGGACTTATATAGTGAATGTAGTTTTGGACGGTCAGAAATATGTAGAGAAATTATTAGTGAAGTAACTTATTGGGAAATTAGAAGCTTACGCTGTTATGTAAACCTTAATCATGAAAATGGTTAAGGTTTTTTAATTGTTCCGCTTTCGCGAAAGCGAAACAACTATCCAACTGCAGCCACATCATCATCATTAACTTATAGGGACGCTACTTAATCAGGCTGCCTATATGCAGTGTCCTTGGCTTACATACTTTAACCAGCTACTTGGGCAACCGGCAAAAAAAAAGCCATCACAATTGCAATGGCTTTAAATTATTAGCTAAATTTTAAGTTACACATTTCTTTTACTTGAGCCGTAATAAGCAATGTATGCGTAGCACAATAAAAGAACAAGAAAGGCAATACTTAGACCTGTGCCAGTAGCATTTCCATTAACGTCTGCACCAAAAGCATCTGCTATAGTACCGACTAACTTTGGAATAAACGCACCACCTACTATTCCCATCACAAGAAGACCTGAAGCTTGAGCTTTTAAGTTGTCTAAGCCATCTAAAGCAAGGCTAAATATAGTTGGAAACATTATAGAATTAAATAAACCTACTGCCAGTATAGTAAACATGGCTGTAGTGCCAGTGCTGCCTATAGAAATCAAAATCATTGCGATAGCAAGTATACCAAAAACCGTCAACAGTTTACCACTGCTTATAAACCTCATTAAAAAGGCTCCGACAAATCTTCCTATCATTGCTCCACCCCAATAAAGAGTTACAAAAGAACCTAGAATAGCGTTAGCATCTACCTCGCTGATGTCTTTCCCTATAAGAAGGAAAGAAGATAAGCTACTTAAAAAGCCGCTATTTTCTATCGTCGTTATCACGTTTAATTCTTGAAAATAGTTAACTAGGAAGCTACCTATAGAGACTTCTGCTCCTACATACATAAAAATACCTAAGACGCCTAGTAAAAATCTTTTGTTAGATAGCAATTTAGAATAGCCTCCTTTAGGAGCTTTTTGTAAGAGAGAAGGTAGTTTTGTAAAGCCAAATATGGCGGCAAGTGTGAAGAGGACACCGGCAATGATAAGAAATGGTTCCTGAACTGTTAAGGCCTCTCCAGCGTAATAAGTAATTTTATCGGTATCTGACAATTTTAAAATGCCTTCACTTGACATCACGCTATCACTCAGTAAGAATAATGCTCCAGCTATAGGAGCGAGTAGAGTTCCAAAGCTATTAAATGCCTGTGATAGGTTCAACCTGCTAGAAGCCGTTTTTTCATCACCCAAGAGCGTTACATAGGGATTTGCAGCAACTTGCAGCAATGTGATTCCAGCAGCTAATGTGAAGAAGGCGGTTATAAAAATCCAAAACTGTCGGTAGCTTGCTGCGGGATAGAATAAGCAACAAGCAACTCCCATGACGATTAGGCCGGTAACAATACCTTTTTGATAGCCTATTTTCTCCAATAAAAAACTAGACGGAATAGCAAAGCAAAAAAATGCACCAAAAAACGCAAACTGAACCATTATAGACTGCCCATAACTTAATTCAAACACATCTTTTAACCTCGGTACTAGCGCATCTACTAATACCGTTATAAATCCCCACATAAAGAAAAGGGTGGTTAAGAAGGCAAAGGCTGACGTATAATCTTTTTTATGACTCATATAAATAGGTTGCAATTAATGACTTTATGACTTTAAATAAGCCTTTGATTCTATTCTAGTATTTACAGAGTTTTTATATTCCATTCGAGCAAACCCTGGATGTATGCAATAACTACCTGTTTCACCAGCTTTATTCATCGCAATGTAGGCTACTTGAAAGTGGTCTATTTGATCGTTTTTAGAAACGATTCTGTTCAAAGCCTCTTCACAAGCTTCTTGAGGACTTTTACCTTGTCGCATAAGCTCGACAATTAAAAAGCTACCCACATTTTTCATGATCTCTTCACCCATACCCGTAGCTGCTGCACCGCCTATTTCATTATCTATAAACAATCCAGCTCCTATAATAGGAGAGTCGCCTACACGACCCTTCATTTTATAAGAAAGACCAGATGTGGTACAAGCACCGGCAATATCGCCATTTTGATCCATACACAACATGCCTATGGTATCGTGGTTTTCGATATTGATGATAGGTTTGTACTCGCTGTCTTTGAGCCATGCTCGATACGCTTTTTCTGAAGACTCTGTAAGTAATTGTTCTTTTTGAAAACCGTATTTATAGGCCAGTTCTTCGGCACCTTGGGAAGCGAGCATGACGTGTGGTGTTTCTTCCATCACGATTTTTGCAAGTGCTGCAACATTAGTGATGTTCTCTACACAAACCACAGCGCCGCAATCACCATTAGCATCCATTACACAGGCGTCTAGAGTAACATTACCTTCTCGATCTGGTGCACCGCCTTTGCCTACCGTAGTATTTTTAATGTTTTCTTCTTCAACAGCAACACCTATTATGGCAGCGTCTAGAGCAGAAACACCTTTATCTAAGGCTTTTCCAGCAGCGTCATTAGCTTTTGTAAACGCCCAAGTGCATATGGCAATGGGTTGTTTTTTATAGGTCATAGTAGAAGGAGATTTGTCTACACAAGCTAGTAATGTCGCTCCTAAGGAAAGGGCAACACCAGCTTTAGTACTTTTAATTATGAAATTACGTCTGTTCACGAGCTTGAAAAATACGATTTTAGCAATTAAAAACTCGAAACTCTATAAAAGGAATATTAAAGAGGCTTAAAAGCCATCGCTTTAATTTCAATCAATAAATGAGGATGTGGTAATTGGTGCACAGCAACAGTAGTTCTGGTAGGTCCATCATAGTCAAAAAACTCACCGTAGGTAGTATTGTAACCACCAAAATCATTCATGTTTACTAAGAAGGTAGTCACATCAACAACATCTTTTAAGGAGGCGCCTTCAGTTTGTAAAATCCCATCTATATTTTCCAGAACCGCTGCGGTTTGTGCTTTGATATCTAGACTGGTGGTTCCCATTTCGTCCACTTCCACACCCGCGAAAGTATTGTCTGCTCTACGACTACTCGTTCCTGAAACAAATAAAAAATCGCCTACACGTTTGATATGCGGGTATTTACCTCTAGGTCTTGCTTTATCTTTTAATACTGCCATTGTTGTTATTTTATCTTTTAACTAGCCAACCCCAAAGGTTTCCAAAACCTTTAGGGTTTGGCGGTTTATTTCATTCTAAATCTTTTCTCGATGAAAATAGTTTATAATTTTTAATTCGGCTTGCGTTTTAATACCCTAAAGTTAACATCCCCAAAGGTTTTTAAAATTTAATTAGCAATGAGCCTCCTTAAACTCTTCAACTCCATCAAACCACTTCAAAGCAACTTCCTTGTTAATAAAAGTTGATTCGTTAGATAAATAGTCATGATAAGAAGTCCATGAGTATTCTATAGAGTCATCGCAATAACCATGATTTACTGGATTATTATGAATGTATATTAGCGTGTTGTTTAAATATTGTTGATTTTCAATTTTCTTTCTTCTAAATTTTCTTCTGAATAAGCTACCACTTCGTTTTTGTTGCTTATTAAAAGCTTTCGCGTAACTATTAAATAAATTTCCAAACGCTTGAGAAGCTATCTTTTCATTACAATTCGATTTTATTTGAACTAGAAAATGAAAATGATTAGGCATTAATGCATAAGCATAAATATGAGCTACTGGAACAATATACTTTTCAAATCGTTGTAAAAAGAATAAATAGTTTCCTGCGTTTAAGAACAAGTTGATACCATTATTACCTTGGTTGTAAATATGATAAAATTGATCAGGTTCTAAAAGGTCGTATTTTTCCAATTTTTACTTTATTAGTTTCAGCAGACCGCAAAGGTTTCGCAAACCTTTGGGTCTTTATCCTACGATTAATTATCCTCGCAACCAGATAACTTCCTCCGTTTTCGATCTAATCTTCTTTAACAATTCGTTTAAATCATCTTCTACTTGAATCGCGCCATTTTCTAACAACCATAATATAGCTTTGTCTTGCGCACGGCCCTTAAGCATTGCATCTCGGTAGCTGATTCCTTCTTGTGGGAAGGTAACTAAGGAGTATTTAGATTGGTATTCCGCTTTCGCGAAAGCGGACTCTAATCGCATTTCAATCTGACGCTTCAACTGGAAGTTAGGATTAGCTACACTATCTCTCATCTCTACAAAATTGTCTAGAGCAAGATCTGCTATAGCATCAGCATCTGGTTTTCTCTTTTTGGAGAAAGCGGTAAAGGCATCGGCCCAAGATTCGTTTTGGTCGAGCATCTGGTCAAAAACCACTACGTCTTCAAAACTAGCATTCATTCCTTGACCGTAAAAGGGTACAATGGCATGTGCCGAATCACCTATAATCAAACTGGTTCCATAAGCCGTCCATGGGGAGCATCGCACAGTTCCTAGTGGTGGTGCTGGATTAGTATGGTATTGCTCTACTAAATCTGGAATGTGTTCTACCACATCTTTAAAGTAGGTGTTGAAGAAGTCTTTTATTTCTAAGTCTGTTGTAATACTATTAAAAGCAGGTCCATCCCCTTCATATTGCATGAATAATGTCAGTGTAAAACTACCGTCGAGGTTGGGCAGAGCGATCAACATAAAACCACCACGTGGCCAGATGTGCAAGAAGTTTTTTTCTATACGCCATTTTCCATCTTCAGTAGCCGGGATACTGAGTTCTTTATAGCCATGAGGCAACCAATTCATGCTGTGAGAAAACAAAAAGTCGCGTTGTTTCATCATCTCCTTGCGCACCACAGATCCAGCTCCGTCAGTTCCTAGAAGAATATCAGCTTTCCATTCTTTCTCTGTTTCTGTTTCTGAATCTTGATAAGTGACAGAGGCATTTTTTAAATCTACGGAAGTTACTTTATCATCAAAGTCTATTTGTACATCATCGTATTGATCAGCTTCGTCCAGCAGAAGTTTGTTGAGCTCTTCTCGGGAGATCGAATTGATATATTCTCCTTCACGGCCACTGTAGTTAGAGGCAAATGTATTGCCCTCTATATCGTGAACTAATCTTCCGTTCATAGGGATACATAACTCGCGTACTTTTTCTTCAAGGCCCACTAATTTTAATCCAGCCAGACCACGATCAGAAAGGGCCAGGTTGATAGAACGACCACCATCTACAGTTGCTTTGCGCATATCGGGACGTTTTTCTAGTATATCTACCTGATATCCTTTTTGCGCTAGTCGCAACCCTAAAAGTGAGCCGCATAGTCCAGCTCCTGTGATGAGTACTTTAGTTTTTTTATTAGTTGTTTTCATTTTGTAATTACTAAGAAATTAGTATTAGGTATTAGGACGTTTTAAAAGGAGTCTCTTACAACTCGCTTTTCAAAACTTCTACAAATCTCCAGCAATCTTCATAGTTATTATATAAAGGAACCGGTGCTACTCTAATAACATCTGGTTCTCGCCAGTCGGCAATGACACCTTTTGCAGTTATGGCGTCATAAAGTGATTTATCTGCATTTTTAACCGCTAGTGATAACTGGCAACCTCTATCTTTAGGAGTACTAGGGGTAATAATCGAAATACGGTCGTCTTTGAGTTCTTTTAAAAGGTATTCCAAATAACCAGTAAGCTGTATGGATTTTTCACGAAGGTGTTCGAAACCTGCTTGTGCAAATAAGTCTAAACTGGCCCTTATCGCTACCATACTTAATATAGGAGGATTGGATAGTTGCCAGCCTTCAGCACCGTGCATAGGTTCAAAGTCGTCCCGCATTTTAAAACGGGTGTCTTTATTATGACCCCACCAACCAGTAAATCGCGGTAAGTCTGTATTGTTAGCATGACGCTCATGTACAAAACAACCCCCTAAACTACCTGGTCCAGAGTTCATATATTTATAAGTACACCATACGGCAAAGTCTGCTCCTGACTCGTGTAGCTCTAAATCTACATTTCCAGCTCCGTGCGCACAGTCAAAACCTACCATGGCTCCGGCTGCATGCCCTAAAGAGGTGATTTTTTTAAGATCAAAAAACTGTCCTGTATAATAATTTACAGCACCTACCATGATCAAAGCAATACTATCGCCTTGTTCTTTTAACAGCTTTTCCAGGTCTTCTATTCTTGGAGTGTGCTCTCCAGCTCTCGGTGCCCACTCTATAATGTTTTCCTTGTCATCATAACCATGAAATTGCACCTGAGAAGCTACCGCATAGCGGTCACTAGGAAAGGCATCGGCCTCGATAATGATTTTAGTGCGTTTGCCCTTAGGTTGATAAAAGCTAACCATCATTAAATGCAGGTTAGTCGTCAAGGTATTCATGATAACTACTTCGTGAGCTTTTGCACCTACCACTTGAGCGGTAGTTTCGGTTAAAATTTCATGATAAGGCATCCACGGATTTGCGGCATGAAAATGTCCTTCTACACCCAGTCGTGCCCAGTCATCCAGTTCTTGATTGAGATAAGCTTTCGTCTGACGCGGTTGTAGTCCTAACGAATTGCCACATAAATAGATGGACTCTGTTCCGTCTGTATGTTTTGGAATGAAGAAGCTTTCGCGAAAGCGAGACAAGGAATCTTCTCGATCTAACTCTAAAGCAAAATTGCGGTCTGTTTTAAAAATCATTACTTGGTTTTAGTAATTTCTATATCGGTAAAATTAATGCTCGTAGCACCATCTGGGGACCGGTGATCTGTGGCAAAAGTAAAGCCTGCGATAGTCTCAAACTTTTCAAAGGTAGTGATCATAGAAGGCGTGCTGTCATTTCCTCTACGGTAGGCCCATTCTTTAAATTTGTGGTTTGCGTCATAATATATGTCATAAGCATCGCCAGGAGTGTAGCCGCCTTCCTTATTATAAAGTATGCTAATCATATCCAGCGTATCTTTAGAGATAGGTGCCATTTGAGATTTCTTTTCAGTAATCGTTGTTCCTTGATCCCATACTAGTTTAAATTCAGGAATCAACCAATACACATCATTGATAAATGCGCGATCTGAACTGATTTGAAGGCTGTCTAATTTTGAATGGCGCTTGTAATTAATGGTGTCTCCTAATGCGATCAACTGCACGTTGTTAGTCTTAGGGTTCCAAGTCCAGTTTCTGGTCAATACCGTTTTACCTGATTTACCTACGTTAAAGCTAAATTTGATTTCTTCTACCTCATTCCAGCTTTTCAGACCGGCTGTATTTGCAAGACGTTGAGCGGTAGAAAGTGTTGTTGTTTCTTTATCAGTACCTGTAGGAGTTTCCTTTTTACAACTGCTTATGATGGCAATAACACAAAGAATTAAAAAGGTATTTTTCATTGAAAATTAATTTGTTTAAAAATACAAATTATAAGGGGTTACTAAATGGTAAAGCTTTGTGAATAATCTAAATAAAGATTATGCTAAAACGTAGTTTTGCGATATGAGAGTAAAGTGGGTGGAAAAAAATAAAATGAGTAAAGGGCGTAGGGTGAGTATTATTCTCGTTCTCGGTACTTTGATCGCGGTAGGACCATTTTCTATAGATGCCTATTTGCCCGCCTTTAAACAAATTGCTGGTGAATTTAAAGTAGACACTAGTGCTATAGGGATTACGCTTACTACTTATTTTATAGGTATAGGTTTAGGACAGTTAGCTTATGGCCCATTAATGGATCGATTCGGTAGAAGAAAGCCTTTGATGTTTGGATTGGTCCTATATATAGTCACTAGTCTTTTGAGTGCTTATGCTTGGGATGTGACCTCTTTGGCAATTTTGAGGTTTTTTACTGCACTTGGGGCTTGTGCGGGAATGGTCGCTAGTAAGGCTATAGTTAGGGATTTATTTGATGAAGAAAAGGTGGCAGATGTGCTCTCTACTTTAATGCTAATCATGGGAATTGCTCCTATTATAGCCCCTACCATTGGTGGTTTTGTGATCGAGTATTATCATTGGGAAATGATTTTTTATGGATTAGCAGGCTTTGCTACCTTGATGTTGCTCAATGTCATTTTTGTACTCCCAGAAAGCTCTAAACCAAATCGAGCGACCAGTTTACACCCTATTCCTGTATTGCGGGAATATATAGCTATTTATAAACACAGAGATTTTTTTGTATTTGCCACAGCTCGCGGTTTTGTGATAGGGTTGTTATTGGGTTATGTAGCTGCCGCGCCATTTATCTTTATGGATTACTTTGATATGAGTCAAGAAAACTTTGCTTATATCTTTGGTAGTAATGCAGCCGGACTTATAGCCGGTAGCCAGTTGAATAGACTTGCCCTTACTCGATTCACTACATTTCAAATAACTTATGTGGTCAGTTTGTTACTGGTCTTGATTACTGGTTTTGGTTTTATCTACGTTTGGAATTTTACTCCCGTATTTTGGGTGGTGTATCCTACTTTATTTACGATGATGATGTGTATAGGTTTTCAAAACCCAAATGTTACTGCTCTTGCTTTGAATCCGTTTACCAAGCGCGCTGGTAGTGCGAGTGCCTTTGTAGGTGCGGTAAGCATGATTTTTGGTTCGATTGCCAGTTGGTATGTGTCTCGATTTGTAACGGTTTCTTTATTTCCTTTGTTTGCTATGCTTTCAGGTGGCGCGCTGCTAGCTCATATCGCAGTAGAATATTTTAGGATGAATTATGCTCAGGGTTACGCTTTCGCGAAAGCGTACTTAAGACACCCTTATAAGTTTAAAAAACGAGAAGACCAGTTATCAGACTTTTAGATAGAGGGATCGTTTTTATTTTCCAAGTATTTAGAATAACCAAAGGTTTTCTGACACGCCAAGAGAGTTTCTATACAGGTCCTTTTATTCCTGTAGCCGTTTCCTTTTTTAAGAGGTAGTAATACCGTCTGATTTCCAAGCCAGCATCTTTTCAATTGTTTAATAGAGTTAAGGAAGCTACCTACCTTGTTAGTTGGTGTGGATGCATCGTTAAGAAAAATGTAGAAGAGTATAAATGGCCTTTGTAATGAGTAGCTATGTGTGGCCGAGGTAATTTTTTCACCTTCTAGCTGTAGTACCATTTAATAAAAAGACGCTTCATACCTGGTTTTAGCAATTGTTTTCGGCTATTTTAATGTTTGAGGGTACAGGTATTTATGGAGCAGTTATAATGTTGTTGCCGAGGCGAAGGCGGCGTAGGTAGGGTTTGGAGGATTATTTGATTAGGGCACAAAATAATTTTCAACATTAAATAGCTGTAAATGAGCTTATTGTTTTTCACTTCAATTTATTTTCATTTTTTCTCATTAAAAAGTTTGGTTGGTAACAGATAGTGTCTGTATATTTGCACCCGCTAAGGAAAACAGGTATATGTTTAACAAGGCAAATGTTCTTCAAAAAGGCTAAAAAATCAACAATGAAATCGTGAAGATTTGCTGTAAGATTTTAGTTTTAGATTTTGAAGATGTTCATTGAGATATTGATTGACAGAACAAATTAAAGTTATCACTTTAGAGTGATAACAATAGTTATATAATAAATATAGATAAGCACAATGCTAATTAAGTAGTTTCTAAAAAGCATCATATATTAAATGATCTTTAAAAAGATTCGACGATGAAGAGTTTGATCCTGGCTCAGGATGAACGCTAGCGGCAGGCTTAACACATGCAAGTCGAGGGGCAGCATATCTAGCTTGCTAGATGATGGCGACCGGCGCACGGGTGCGTAACGCGTATACAATCTACCTATTACTGAGGTATAGCCCGAAGAAATTTGGATTAACACCTCATAGTATTATTAAGTCGCATGATTTAATAATTAAAGGTTACGGTAATAGATGAGTATGCGTCCTATTAGCTAGATGGTGAGGTAAAGGCTCACCATGGCTACGATAGGTAGGGGTCCTGAGAGGGAGATCCCCCACACTGGTACTGAGACACGGACCAGACTCCTACGGGAGGCAGCAGTGAGGAATATTGGACAATGGGCGCAAGCCTGATCCAGCCATGCCGCGTGTAGGAAGACGGCCCTATGGGTTGTAAACTACTTTTGTACGGGAAGAAATCTCTCTACGTGTAGAGAGTTGACGGTACCGTAAGAATAAGCACCGGCTAACTCCGTGCCAGCAGCCGCGGTAATACGGAGGGTGCAAGCGTTATCCGGAATCATTGGGTTTAAAGGGTCCGTAGGCGGGCTAATAAGTCAGTGGTGAAATGCAGGGGCTTAACTCCGGCACTGCCATTGATACTGTTAGTCTTGAATTATTGTGAAGTGGTTAGAATATGTAGTGTAGCGGTGAAATGCTTAGATATTACATAGAATACCAATTGCGAAGGCAGATCACTAACAATATATTGACGCTGATGGACGAAAGCGTGGGTAGCGAACAGGATTAGATACCCTGGTAGTCCACGCCGTAAACGATGGTTACTAGCTGTTCGGTACGATTGAGTACTGAGTGGCCAAGCGAAAGTGATAAGTAACCCACCTGGGGAGTACGTTCGCAAGAATGAAACTCAAAGGAATTGACGGGGGCCCGCACAAGCGGTGGAGCATGTGGTTTAATTCGATGATACGCGAGGAACCTTACCAGGGCTTAAATGCATTTTGACAGGTCTAGAAATAGATTTTTCTTCGGACAATTTGCAAGGTGCTGCATGGTTGTCGTCAGCTCGTGCCGTGAGGTGTCAGGTTAAGTCCTATAACGAGCGCAACCCCTGTTGCTAGTTGCCAGCGAGTCATGTCGGGGACTCTAGTGAGACTGCCGGTGCAAACCGTGAGGAAGGTGGGGATGACGTCAAATCATCACGGCCCTTACGTCCTGGGCCACACACGTGCTACAATGGTAGGGACAGAGAGCAGCCACTTCGTGAGAAGGAGCGAATCTACAAACCCTATCTCAGTTCGGATCGTAGTCTGCAACTCGACTACGTGAAGCTGGAATCGCTAGTAATCGCATATCAGCCATGATGCGGTGAATACGTTCCCGGGCCTTGTACACACCGCCCGTCAAGCCATGGAAGCTGGGGGTGCCTGAAGTCGGTGACCGCAAGGAGCTGCCTAGGGTAAAACCGGTAACTGGGGCTAAGTCGTAACAAGGTAGCCGTACCGGAAGGTGCGGCTGGAACACCTCCTTTCTGGAGTTTCTGAAATAATGAAACTACAAGAGTGATGTAATGCAGAGTTACTTAGTTAGTGTGTTTATTTATTTTTATATTAAGAATTGTCAATTAAGAGAAGCCGCGAGGTTTTGTTCAATGATTTAGAGTCTCATAGCTCAGCTGGTTAGAGCGCTACACTGATAATGTAGAGGTCGGCAGTTCGAGTCTGCCTGGGACTACTTTTTTTTGTGGTTTTGCCACATTTGTTCATTTAAAATAATTAGGAAACTTTAGATGTTGAGGATTATATTCCATATTCATAATTTTGAATTAATTTTCTAAATTTCTGAAATGGGGGATTAGCTCAGCTGGCTAGAGCGCCTGCCTTGCACGCAGGAGGTCATCGGTTCGACTCCGATATTCTCCACGAGTGTATTTATACACAAACGTTCATTGACATATTGAAAAGATTAAACGAGTAACGTAGATTAATTTCTACATTATAAAAGTAAAATAAAATAGGTTTTTACTCCATATCGTTGTGGGGTAAAATTGAATATCATAAGCAAATTAAGGGCGTATGGGGAATGCCTTGGCTCTCAGAGGCGATGAAGGACGTGATAAGCTGCGATAAGTTGCGGGGATCAGCACATGTGAATTGATCCGCAAATTTCCGAATGGGGCAACCCGGTATATTGAAGATATATCATCCGCAAGGAAGCAAACCTGGTGAACTGAAACATCTAAGTAGCCAGAGGAAGAGAAAACAATAGTGATTCCGCTAGTAGTGGCGAGCGAACGCGGAATAGCCCAAACCAATAATGTTACGGCA